>CAVXOV010000080.1:0-15777 GCA_963763345.1 uncultured Candidatus Saccharibacteria bacterium | reverse complement strand
CCAATATAAGCACTAGTAAGTTCTTTATTTAATTGCTCTTCTGTACCAGGCATGCTGTCATGTAATAGGCCACGCCAGCGTAATTCCTCAATAAAATTTACTTTCATTTTTGTTCTAAAACTTCTTTAAATGCGTTCAGATAATTTTGTTGTTGCGAAAGTATAGCGTATTTTTCTAAAACAGTCTGTCTGCCTGCTCTGCCAATTCTTTCTCTCAACGCAGGACTTTCAATTAATTGGGATAAACAGTCAATCCACTCATCAGTAGTTGATGCAAGAAAGCCATTTTTCCCATGCTGTATTATTTCCGTATTTACTCCCACCGGCGACATAATAGTAGGTATTTCAAGTGCCATATATTGCAAGCCTTTTAAACCGCATTTTCCTTTTGCCCATTCATCATCTGGGAGGGGCATTATACCAATATCAAATGAGTTTAGCTCTTCAACTTCTTTTTCTGCCACCCATGGTAACCCTTTTATATCAAGTTCTTTATTTATGTATGTGCCATCTCCAATAACAGTAATATGCACATTATCTCTGAATCTATTTTTAATTACTTTTAAAAAATTTAAAGCAAATTCAAAGTGTTTAATGGTTGTAATACTTCCACTCCAACCAACAATTACTTTTTTACCCGGATTAGGTTTAAGCATTGGTTTATAGAATTCAGTGTCAATAGTAGTTGGAATTATTTTAATGTTTTTATTATAGTGTTTTGCGTAATCAGCCAAGTATGTATTGCCTGCAAATACCATATCAGCATATCGTATGTTACGTGCCGTTTTTTCAGGGTTTTTTAACCATTCAAAACGTTTATTACCTTCGGAGGTATCCATCAGCCAAATGGAATCGTCAAAATCAAAAATGAATTTTGCCCTACTTTTTTTTATATGTCTTTCAAAAAAAGTAGAACCTAACATTAAAGCTTCTCTTTGTACAAAAACTATATCATACTTATTATAAGAAAGCCAGTCTTTAATTCGTATACGAAGCGTTTTTAATAATATTAGAAATTTTTTAAAATATGATTTCTTACTGTATAATACTTTATCATCTGCAGCAGTAATAGAGTAAGAAAAGCGATAACTATATCCTTGTTCTTTTAAATAATTAAGATATTGCTCAAACCTAAAACGCTGGCTTGGTGAGCGATTAGGGCGATGAGAAGCTATAAATAAAATACTTGGCATTTACTCAATGTTTTCTAACCAAAGCGGAGGTAACTTCTCAGTAATTTCTATTCCTTCAAATTTTTTACTCTTTTTAATGCCGGTTTTTTTTGCCCATTCCGCCATTTTTTCAAGCCCTTCATTAAGAGAAGTGAAATTAGTAAGATTAAATGTTCTTTTTGCTTTTTGATGAGATGCATATACATGAACAGCTTCATTACGTGCTTCCACATATCTCAAAGCTCCTTTTATTTGCATAGATTTCATTACACTTTCAGCCAATTCGTTTACAGTATATTCTTTATCAGCACCTATATTAAAAACTTGATTGTATGCATCAGCTAGATTTACTGAATTGGCTATATAAGGAGCCACATTGCCAATGTAACTAAAAGCACGAGTTTGGTAATCCATCACCAAAAATAGTCAATGGTTTATCTTGCATTAACTGGTTCATAAAAATTCCAACGACATTACGATAACGATCACCCAGATTTTGAAACTCTCCATATACATTGTGCGGTCTAAAGATGATATAGTTTAAACCAAACATGTGATATGTCACTTTTAGCTCCTGTTCAACAGCCAATTTAGCTATACCATAGGAATCTTCAGGTTCGGGTAGCATATCTTCACTCATAGGTGGTTTAATATTGCCATAAACTGCAATTGAAGAGGTAAATACAAAACACTTTATCTTATGTTTTACGCTCTCATTAATAAGATTAACGCTACCTATTAAATTATTATTGTAGTTAAACCGCTTTATAAAATGACTTAACCCCTCAGCCGCATATGCTGCTAAATGATAGACATAATCGAACTTATATTTATTAAAAATATCTTCCAGTAATTTATGATCGAGTATAGATCCTTCAATAAAAATAGCTTTAGAGTTTATGTTTTCTATAAAGCCACCACTTAAATCATCAAACACAATTACTTCGTGCCCTTGTTTTATAAGTTCGTTTGTGACATGAGCCCCAATAAAACCAGCACCGCCTGTAACCAATGATATTGCCATAATAATCTTATTCTTAAAGTGATTAAATATGCTAATTATTATTAATAATAAAAATAATAAAATCGCAATAATTTACTTTAAATAAAAAGTCCCGTTTGTGGCGGGACTTTTATTTTTTAGTTTTCTGAAGCTACTAAATCCGGGTCAACCAAAATCCTGCCACAATGTTCGCACACAATAACTTTTTTGTGTGTTTTAATATCTAATTGGCGTTGTGGTGGTATTTTGCTAAAGCATCCTCCACAAGCATCACGTTCTACAGGCACAACCGCTAAACCGTTAATCATATTGCCACGCACACGAGTATAGGCATTAAGCAAACGTGGTTCTGTTTCCTTAGCTTTTTTAGCAGACTTTTTAATTAAGTCTTGCTCTTCTTTTTCTGTTTCTTCAATAATCTCTTCTAACTCAGCTTTCTTAGCTTTTAAATCTTTCTTTTTGTCTTTTAAGTCTTTTTCAGCGCTTACTAAAAACTCTTCTTTTTGTGCAATAAGTGCTTTGTATTCTTTCACACGTTTTTCGCACAATTGTATTTCAAGGTTTTGAAACTCTACCTCTTTAGTAATGGCATCATATTCACGGTTGTTTTTTACCTTCCCAAGTTGAGTTTCGTATTTCTTAATATTGGCTTTATGATCTTTAATAGCCTGTGTTTTTTCGGCAACCTGATGTTCTAAATCAGCACTTTCTTTGCTGTAGTTTTCAAAACGGGTTTCTAATTGAGCAACGGTATCTTCTAAGTCTTGCACTTCTAACGGAAGTTCCCCGCGAATAATACGAAGCCTGTCAACTTTGCTGTCAATTAATTGTAGTTCGTATAAAGAACGCAGTTTACCCTCTACAGAGGCATCAATTTTTTCTTTAATAGTGGCTTTATTCATAGCTTAAATAATTTACAAATAGTTTATCGGATTTGTATTTAGGTTCGACAAATAGGCGGCAAATGTAGGCATTTTTTTGGTTATTACTTCATAAAATATTTCGGGGGTAAATTGCTCGGTTTCATAGTGTCCGATATCGGCTATAAGTAGCTTATTTTCAGCATCAAAGAACTGATGGTACTTAAAATCTCCGGTAATAAATACATCTGCTTGGGCAGAAATGGCATCTTTTAACAAAAAACTACCTGAACCCCCACAAAGAGCTACTTTTTTAACCTTTTTCTGTAAAAAGATCGTGTGTCTAATTCCATTTGCTTTAAAAGTATCCTTAAGAGATTGCAAAAACTCCTTTTCATCAATAGGATGGGGGAATTCCCCTACTAAACCTGAACCAATTTGTGGATGTTTATTATCTAAGGTATAAATATCATAAGCCACCTCTTCATACGGATGTGCTTTTAAAAGCGCATCTATAACCTGCTTTTCTTTATAGGATTCAAATATAGTTTCTACGCGGGTTTCAGGCTCGTTGTGCAGTTTATTCTTTTCTCCCACAAAAGGCTTGGCACTATCATTTCCTTTAAAAGTACCCGTGCCTTGGGTATTAAAACTGCAACTATCATAATTACCAATTTGTCCGCAACCGGCATTAAATAAAGCTTCTCTAACAACTTCAACCTGTTTATCGGGAACAAAAGTTACCAGTTTCTTTAGCAAACCTCTTTTGGGCTGAAGCACCCTTGTCTTTATCAAACCTAACTTTTGCGCTATTTTGGTGTTAACACCCTGCAAGACATTATCGGCATTGGTATGGCAGGCATATAGGGCAATATCATGTTTAATGGCGGTAATCAATAATTGCTCTACATAATTGCTGCCTGTAAGCTTTTTTAAAGGAGAAAATATAAGTGGGTGATGCGCTATAATAAGGTTACATTTCTTGCTGATAGCTTCTTCTATAACAGCGTGGGTAATATCCAGACAAAGTAAAGCGCCTGTTGCCTCCAGCTTACTATTGCCGCATTGCAAGCCTGCATTATCGTAACCCTCTTGCAGGGCGGGCGGGGCAAAAGCCTCTATGCTGTTGATGATATCTTGTATTAAAAGCATGTAAAGCCAAAGGTACGAATTAGTTAGACAGTATTATATAGAGGTTGTGGCTTGGTAAGGTATAAAACAAAAGCGCCTACAAATTTTGTAGACGCTGTTTGGTAAGACAATTGGGAATTCTTGTTTTATTAAAACTCATCCTCATTAAAGAAGAAATCATCTTTAGAGGGATAATCAGGCCAAATTTCTTCAATGGTTTCGTAGGACTCCCCTTCGTCTTCAATCTCCTGTAGATTCTCAATAACCTCCATAGGTGCACCCGAACGCATAGCAAAATCAATCAATTCATCTTTTGTCGCCGGCCAAGGTGCATCTTCAAGCCATGAGGCTAATTCAAGTGTCCAATACATATTATATCTTTACTAAATAACTAATTTAAATTTCAATTAAATTAAAGCAAATATAAACACTCTAATTTTGCTGCAAAGCAATAAAAAAAATCATCGTTTCGATAATTATTTGAAAATTTTAAATAGCTAAAAATGAGTAGATTAACTAAAAACAGAAGTTTGTTTAAAGCGTGTCGCGGCGTTTTTATGTCCGTTCCACCCAATCTCCTCCTTCTTTAATGAGGCTTACTAATTCCTGCACAGCGTTTTCGGAGGGCACATTCTTCTTAATAACCTCTTTGCCTTTGTATAAAGATATTTTACCTACACCTGTTCCCACATAGCCATAATCGGCATCTGCCATCTCGCCCGGACCATTAACGATGCAGCCCATAATGCCAATTTTTACTCCTTTAAGATGATCTGTAACCGTGCGGATTTTTGCTGTCGTTTCCTGTAAATCAAACAAGGTACGCCCGCAACTTGGACAGGAGATATATTCGGTTTTAGAAATGCGTGTACGTGCTGCCTGCAAAACACCGAAACCAGTTGAGTTACACACTTGTGGAGATGCACAGTTTTGTTGCTTAATCCAAACACCATCGCCAAAACCATCTATCAATAAAGCACCTATATCAGTTGAAGAAAAAAGTTGAAAGTCTTGTTCGGGAATGTCTTTAAAGTTTCGTTTAATAATAACCGGGATATTACATTTATTTTCCTGCAAGTAAACAAACATGCTACGAAGCTCACTCATAGCAAGCTCTTTTATACTATCAAAAACTAGGACAACAGTTTTATTTATATGCTGTATTACTTGCTGAGTTAAACTATGACTATCAACAACAATAAAATTTAATACATCAGATATCTTTTGGGCTTTAAGATATTCTTCGGCACTAAACAAAGGGTAACATTGGTTTCTGTTTGAGTGCTTTACCCATATTTCTGCACTATAAATAACTCCCAGTGTACCAGGTAGTTCAAAATCAATCACATTGTTTCCGGTATAAATAAAATCAGCAGCCTGTTCCGTCAGGTTCCATTTATCAAGTGGAACGGAGTAATTATAGCCACAGGCAAACAGACTTGCTGCAGTAATTTTTTCTTTAGCACTAAAATCTGCAATAACGCGCGGAACATTTTTAGCACCAATGTTTAATACTTCATGAGTATGTCGGCGTTTGTATTCATAAGGGTTGTAGGGTAATTCAATATCATGAGGGTTGAATATTAAAGATGGGATGTTGTTGTATCTGTCCGCTAAAGATTTTGCCACCGGAATTTCAAACTCAGGCTCTTCGGTTAAGGAAACACGAATGGTATCGCCCAAGCCGTCTTCCAATAAAGTACCAATACCCACTGCAGATTTAATGCGTCCGTCTTCCCCATCACCTGCTTCGGTAACACCTAAATGCAATGGGTATTTACGGTTGGTTTCAATCATTTTTTGAACCAACAATCTGTATGCCTGCACCATTACCTGTGTATTACTGGCTTTCATGCTCAGGATAATATCATGGTAGTTATTCTCTTCGCAAATACGCAGAAACTCTAAAGCACTTTCAACCATGCCTAATGGTGTATCTCCGTAGCGGGATAATATCCTATCGCTTAATGAACCATGATTAGTACCAATGCGCATGGCAGTACCATACTCTTTACAAATTTTCACAAGTGGTGTAAAGCGTTTGCGAATGCGTTCCAGTTCGGCTTCATAAGCACTATCGGTATAATCAATTTCTTCGAACTTCTTTTTATCGGCATAATTACCGGGGTTTACGCGAACCTTTTCAATAACTCGCGCTGCAAACTCGGCGGCATTGGGTGTAAAATGTATATCGGCACAAATGGGAGTATGATAACCCCTTGCAACCAATTGCTTTTTTATCTCTTCTAAATTCTTGGCTTCGTTTATGCTCGGTGCTGTAATACGAACCAATTCGCAACCGGCTTCTATCATTCGTATGCTTTGCAAAACAGTTGCTTCGGTATTCATGGTATCGGTAGTAGTCATAGATTGCAAACGAATGGGATTAGTACCACCAATCCCTAAAGCTCCTACTTTTACTTCGCGGGTTATAAAACGATTGTAGGCTGTAAGGCTGTTGCAATAAGGTTTTACAAGCATGGGGCAAAGGTACTAAAAAGAGGTATATTATAAATGAGTTTTACTATTTAGAAAATAGTTCTACCTTTATCTTCCAAATTTTACCTGCATGAAAAAATTAGTACAATTATCTGTCTTAATTGCTTTGTTTTCAGTTTATAAAACAAATGCACAAATAACCGTTACCAATGCCAATATGCCTGCTTCGGGTGATACTATTAGGTATTCAAATTGCAGACCATCTTCTATAAATTATAGCTCTACGGGTGCCAATATATTTTTGGGATTACGATACCTTAGTACCTCAAGGTCAGGGTATATTTGATTATACACCAGCGGCATCAACACCTTATTTCTTTTATTTTCTTGGTGGAGATTACGGACTTAAAGTATCTGATTCTATTGGTGTAGCTACTTTTAAACTTAAAAATATTTATGATTTTTATAAAAACACTACAGGTGCTTTTGAGACTAAAGGAATAGGCTTTGAGTATAGTGGGTTTCCTTTAGCGGCTACCTATAATCCTGTAGATAAGATTTATGTTTTTCCGTTAAACTATTTAGACCACGACAGCACTCCCTATAAAGTTACGGCTTCCATTACAACAGCAACCCTTTCGTTTTCGTATTCTGAGTTTGGTTACCGTATTACTGATGTGGATGGCTGGGGTGTAATAAAAACTCCTTACGACAGCACAGCTTGTTTACGTATAGTTTCTACCACTTATGGTAAAGACAGCATTAATTATGAGGGGATTGGATTTGCCATTCCGGATGTGCAGCGCAGTTATAAGTGGGTATCTATTTACGAGAAAATACCTATGCTGGAAGTTGACGGAACCTATACGGGAGGAAACTTTGCTCCTAATAAAGCCTTCTATCGCGACGGGCTTGTAAGAAGTTTTGCCGGAATAAAACCGGTGGCTGATTTAAGTAATCAGGTAAGTGTTTATCCCAACCCTACTAATGGCGATTTGTTTATTTGCACAAAAAGTCCCGATGTATCTACCATAAATCTATTTGATGTAAACGGAATAATGGTAGCAAGCTATAAGGCAAGTGGTATTGTTACTAAAGTATCTACGCAAGGCTTGGCTAAAGGCTGTTATTATTACACCGTAAACACTACTGATGCTAAGCAGGCGGTAAGCGGTAAGGTTATTGTAATAAATTAACTTTAGTTATTTACTGTCTTAACCACTACCGAATCGGGATAGAGCAGAAAGTAGTTTTCTTTTTCTATACGCACATCTGCCACACCTTTAAAGGCAAGTTCTTTCTGACTTAAATCCTTCATGTTGTACGATTTTAAAACTCCATCACTATAGTATATCAGGATATTATCTTTTACCTGAAAGTGCTGCAAGCCTTTAACCGGAATGGTTTTAAAGTAGGTGCCATAAATATCAAAAGCCAAAATGCCTTCATCGGGATTGTTTAAATAAATAAAACCATTATGCTCTATCATAAAATTAGGCTTTAAATCCGTACGCAGCAGGCGGTTTAAATTACCTGTGTTTACAACCGGTTTAAAGGTTTCATCCAAGCGGATAAGCTCCATGTTCTGTCGGTTAAAGAACCAAATACCGTTGTTAAACGAATTGCAAATCAAATCACTTTGTTCTAAGCCGTAATCCAATAAATTCATGGGGTCTCCATTCTGAGAAAGCAAATCATCTAAAATAATAATGGTAGCAAAATCTTTATAGAACAACAATATGCGTAAAGGATTGGTAGCATCCAACATAGCTATTTTGCCTGTGGTATTGTTGCTAAATATTTTAAGTAAATCGCCTGTTTGACTATACTTTTTTATTTCATCTCCTTTTATCAGGTAGGTGTTTCCCAAATTATCGGTAGTAAAAGAATCTGCTTTGGCTTTTATGGTAAACAGCGGTTTAAAGCCATCATCGGCAGAAAATGAAAAGGCAATAAACAGAATTGCTATTGCTGAAATTGCTTTGTATAGTTTGTTTGCCTGCATAAATATTTCTTAAACAATAGTACTCATTTTTCTTTCAACTTATTTATTTTGATGAATAACAATAGCTAAGCCTTAATAAAAGAAAACCAATCTGCTTTTTTATCTGCAATTAAATACCCAATTTTGAACTGGAATTTTAATACATACCACATGTTGATTGTTACGGGTGCTGCCGGTTTTATAGGAAGTTGTTTGGTGAGCGAATTAAACCATGCAGGTAGAGAAGATATTATCCTGTCGGATGATTTTTCAGACGAAGAGAAAAATAAAAACCTTGCCGGCACAAAAAAATACACGCAAAAAATTAACCGCAATGATTTAGCACAGTGGATAGAAGCTAATGCAAACAAGGTTGATTTTATTTTCCATATAGGAGCCCGTACCGACACTACTTTATTTGATGTAGAAACATTTAATAAACTAAACTTACATTACACACAAGAACTTTGGAACCTCTGCGCCAAGCACAACATTCCTTTCATATACGCATCATCTGCAGCCACGTATGGTTTGGGCGAGTTCGGGTATGACGATGAAGACGAAAGTATTATTGGCAAACTAAAACCACTAAACCCTTACGGCGATAGTAAAAACGATTTTGATAAATGGGCTTTGCAGCAAACCCGCAAACCACCGTATTGGGTAGGTTTAAAATTCTTTAACGTGTATGGCCCTAACGAATATCATAAAGGACGTATGGCATCGGTTATATTTCATGCTTTTAACCAAATTAAACAAAACGGAAAAGTAAAATTGTTCCGCTCGCATAACCCCAATTATAAAGACGGCGGACAGCTTCGCGATTTTATTTATGTAAAAGATTTGTGCAGCGTAATCCTGTTTTTATTTAAGAATAAAGTAACCAGCGGCATTTATAATTTAGGAACCGGTAAAGCCCGCACCTTTGCCGACCTTGCCAAAAACACCTTTAAAGCAATGGGTGTTGCCGAGCAAATTGAGTTTATTGATACCCCCCTTGATATACGCGACAAGTACCAATACTTTACCGAAGCCAAAATGAGCAAACTTCAAAAGGCAGGCTACACAAAACCTTTCAGTACTTTAGAAGAAGGCGTAGAAGACTACGTAAAGCATTACCTCGCCGAAGGCAAGTACCTGTAACTAAAAAATAACTTTATTGTGAATATTTACGATGAAGCAATCTCTATAATTTCTTAAAGGGAAGATTGCCGCACTATGCTTTGCTTCGTTCGCAATGACGGACAAAATTAAATCAATCGATAGTCGCCATTACTTTTAGTTCAATAGCAATAGGTGTTGGCAGGCAGTTAATCTCTATAGTAGTTCTGCACGGAGGGTTTTCCTTAAAGTATTCTGCCCACAGTTTATTGTATTTCGGGAAATCATCTTTCATGTTTGTCAGGAAAACAGTTACATCAACAATCTTATTCCAACTGCTGCCCGCATCTTCCAGTATGTATTTAATATTCCTGAACACACTGTGGCATTGCGCCTCAATATCGTAGGAAACAATCTTTCCGTTAGCATCCAGCTCCACGCCGGGTATTTTTTTCGTGCCACGCTCGCGCGGTCCAACGCCGCTTAAAAACAATAAATTGCCCACTCTCTTGGCATGTGGGTATAAACCAACAGGTTCAGGGGCTTTGCCCGAATCTATACTCTTATTTTCTATACTCATATACTTACCAGATTGTGAAGCAAATATAAAATAAAATACGCATGCCGTCATACTGAGCGTAGTCGAATGTATGGGCGTTCCCTTCGATTACAAAGGTCGGGCTTTACGCTGCAATCTTTTGCTCGTTCCTCACAAAAGGATTTCCACTTCAATCCCTAACGCAAAGCTTATGAACACTTATGCAAACGAGTCTTACGCAAGTACAAATGGCTTTTACATTTTTGCAAATAAAACTTACATAAATACAAATGCAATTAACTTAAATACAAATACTTCTTACGTTTATACAAATTGCTTTTACTTACTTACAAGTTCATTTCACGTGTATGCAAATATTGTTTACAAAGCTGCAAGTACCATTAACAGGGAAAAAAACACCTTTTACAGCAAGTTTTTGTTAAAGAGCGTTAAATCTTTAAAATTTTTGTAACCTTTTTTTAAAAATTACGTATAAACTATATATAGGTATAACATAACATCATGCTATAAACTTTTACGCTACAGTTTGCATACAACATAACAAACGCTGATTGCAGGGAAACAACGTGTATGCAGGCTGCCTTGCAGGAAGCTTAAAGTTTAGAGCCATGATGAAGCGGCAGATAAACGCACAGAATATGTTTCAGTCCATACTAAATGAGATGGATGACAACAACAGCATTTGGAATGGCAATAGCGCCATGAGTGCCGTAGTAGCCAGCCTTATAAACTATATGCAGCTTTTAACGGATGCAGGCACTACACAAATAGCAAACACCAAAGGCATTACGCAAAGCAAAATGCAAAACCGTGCAACGTTGATACAGCTTGCCTTGCAGCACTCGGCAGCAGGTATGGCGTATGCGGCAAGTACAGATAATACGGAACTAAAAATAAGCAGTAAGGTTTTGTACAGCACTTTAAACAGGGCCAAAGATGTAGAACTGGTTGATATGTGTCAGAATTTGTACAATTGGGTAAACCCATACGCAGCAAGCCTTAGCGACTTTGGTGCAGATGCAACCACATTAAGCTCGTTTCAGAATGCGATTACTAATTATATACCCATTGGTGTGCAACCCAAAGTGGCTATTGCTTATAAACGAGTAGCTACCACCAATGTAAAAACACAACTAGCTGCGATGAAAACTTTGGTGAAAGAACAATTGGATTTGCTGATGTTGCAATACAAAACTACCGCGCCCGATTTTTATAATGAGTATATGGGCTTGCGACATAGCACACACAGCAGTACCCGCCGCAAAACAGTTGACATTAAAGTGCAGGTAGAAGATGTAAATAATAACCCTCTGCAAAATGCCGAGATAACTTTAACAAGTACTAAAGGTGCTAAACGGCACAAGTTTAGCAAGCAAAACGGCACACAACATTTTGAACGATTGAAACCCGATACGTTTACCATTACCATATTCTTACCAAACTACACTACGCAAACACAAATTATAAGTACACTTGCGCCGCAAACATTAAGCCTGCTTTTGTGATGGAGGTGGCAGCAAATAGCGTGTAAATAATTTTGGTTATATTTGATACTCTAAAACAAAAACCATGAAGAAAATCTATTTAATCTTATTATCGTTTTCATTTTTTGCATTGCAAGCAGGAGTGACTGTTACTTCAGTGATAAACCCTTCTTGTTCGGGGAGTTGCGATGGAGTAATTATTTTTCAGGTATCGGGCGGGGTAACTCCTTATACTATACAGTTTTCGAACGGATCAGGTTGCACGTCTCCTACCACATTTACATCATCAGCTACGTCTTATACAGTTAGTAATGTATGTGGTTGTGGCTCTGCTTACACTATTGTTGTAACTGATGCAAGTTCTGCTTTTGTAGGTTCGGCAAATGCCAACGTTAATCCACCTACTGCCATTCAAACTTTCATTAATTCTCGGGATAGTTTACTATGCAATGGTGGTAAAGATACCATATACGAAACCATAATTGGAGGGACACAACCTTACTCTGTTATTTGGACTCCTTCATTAGGTATAAATAATAGTAGCAGTATATCTACAGGTATAGATAGTGCAATAAGCAGCCCTATTAGTACTACCAACTATACTATAACCATTACAGATGCCCATAATTGTATCCAAACAAATGCTTTAACCGTATACGTGAATAATTGCACGGCTATAGAGCAATTTATTAGCAATAAAGAGAATATAAACATCTACCCCAACCCCAACAATGGCAGTTTTGTTATAGAAACAAATACAACAACAAAACAAACCATGCAGGTTTATGATGTGAATGGAAGGATGGTATTGAGTCAAACGCTAACCGGTAAAACCAATATAGATGCAAGCTCTTTAAACGAAGGTGTTTATAACATCAACATTATCAGTAATGAGGGTGTGGTAAACAAGAGGTTGGTTATAGTGAGGTAAATATATATATATATGAAGAAAATAATTACTCTTTTCGTCCTTGCGTTTTGCTTGGATGGGAAGGCACAAATTATTACAACGGTAGCAGGTAACGGAACATCTGGGTATGCCGGAGATGGAGGACAAGCAACCGCCGCAGAATTAGCTAATCCAGGGAACATAACTTTTGATGCAATAGGTAATTTGTATATAACTGAATTATATAGTGTTCGTAAAGTAACAACCTCAGGTATAATTAGCACAATAGCAGGGAACGATACGGTAGGTTATACTGGAGATGGAGGGCAAGCTACTGCAGCAGAAATACACGGTGCAGGAGGTATTGCATTTGATTTGTCAGGCAATTTATTTGTAGCTGACCAAGGCAATAATTGCATACGAAAAATAAGTACCTCAGGTATTATAAATACTATCGCAGGTAATGGTACGAGTGGTTATAGTGGAGATGGCGGGCAAGCTACTGCTGCACAATTTAGAAATCCAGGAGGGATATGTTTTGATTTTGAAGGTAATTTGTATATAGCTGATATGTTCAATAACTGTATACGGATGATAAATACTTTGGGTATAATTTCCACCATCGTGGGAAATGGAACATCTGGTTCTATCGGAGATGGGGGACAAGCAAGTGTTGCAGAATTGAACATACCTGATGGTGTTACATTTGACGCTTTGGGTAATTTATATATAAGTGATGCTGCAAATCAACGCATCCGAAAAGTAAATACATTAGGCATTATAACAACAATAGCCGGGGGGGTGGGTGTTGGTTATAGCGGAGATGGTGGTCAGGCAACTAACGCAGAATTAAATTATCCGGCCGTATTAACTTTTGATCTTGCTGGCAATTTATACATTGCCGACGAAGACAATAATAGAATACGTGTAATTAATACTGCGGGCATCATAACTACTATAGCCGGAAATGGAACGGCTGCATATAGTGGAGATGGGGGACAAGCTACCGCAGCAGAATTACAAATTCCAAATTGCGTAGCTTTTGATGCTGAAGGTAATTTGTACATTGCCGATGCTTGGAATAACCGTATCCGTATGATAGCACATACAGAAATAACAAACATAAATCAAGTTTCATGCTGCAATGAACCAAACATCTACCCCAACCCCAACCATGGTAGTTTTGTTATAGAAACAAATACAACAACAAAACAAACCATGCAGATGTATGATGTGAATGGAAGGATGGTATTAAGTCAAACGCTAACCGGTAAAAACAATATAGATGCAAGCTCTTTAAACGAAGGTGTTTATAACATAAGCCTGCAAAGCAATGAGGGTGTAGTAAATAAGCGGTTGGTTATTGTAAGATAGCTATTAATATTTCAGAAAATTAATTTTGTAGTAACATTAAAAGTTATACTTTTGGTTACTCAAAATTAATCATCATGAAAAAAACATTTCCTATCCTTGTTAGTTTACTTTTAGTATGCAGTTTTAATGTGATGGCATTGAAAACAGTTTCTTCATATACAGCACCACTTTTATGTGGAACCACTATAAGCGCACCGGCTGTTTCTTGCGGAGCTACGTTTACACTTAGTGGTGGGACAGGCACCAGTGGCAATACCGGAAATTTTTTTTTAGTATCAGGTACAGGAACCTTGTTAGATAATGGTAATATGACTGCATCATACACACCGGGCGTTAATGAAGGAGCGGCTGTAATAAAGTTTATTAATAATCGTGAGAATGGTTGTACCGGACTAAATTCTGTTGCAACAAAAACTATCATTACATCAGCCGCATTAACTCCGGGTTCTATTAGTGGTAATGTTTCGGTTTGTCAAAACAGCACAAACACCTATAGCGTTGCCCCTGAAGCAAGTAATACTAATTATGTTTGGACTTTTCCTACAGGTTGCTCGGCAGTTTCTAGTACTTCGGTAACCAGCACCCAGCAGTTTGGGGCTACATCGGGTAATGTTATGGTAATGGCCACTAATGCCTGTGGTTCAAGTGCCAATACTACGCTTAGTGTAACGGTTAATGATTTTCCTGTTGCACCGGTGGCTATTATTGGTTCTACCTTATTATGTTCTAATGCCAATACTGGAATAAGCTATTCTGTTGCACCTGTTGCTACAGCCACTTCTTATACCTGGACTTTGCCTACGGGTGGCAGTATCACATCGGGCACTAATACAAATGCTATTACAGCTAACTTTGGTATGGTAGGTGGCACTATTTCGGTTGCTGCTACAAATACCTGCGGCACAGGTAACTTTACCACAACTACGGTTGTTATAGATACTATGCCGGCCAACCCGGGTGTTATAACAGGTGTTGGTAGTGTTTGCCCGGGACAAACCGGAGTATCATACAGTATTGCCCATGTTACCCATGCTACTTCCTATGTATGGACTTTGCCTACAGGCGGAACAATAGCTAGTGGTAATGGTACCAATGCTATTACAGTTAATTTTTCTGCGGGTGCCTCCAATGGAAATGTATATGCTTCTGCTGCTAATGCTGCATGTTTATCAGGAACTTCACCTGCGCTTTTGGTTACGATATATTCTTTACCTACCGTTTCAATTAACAGCCCTACACTTTGTGTTGGAACTTCATCTGTAGTTACGGCCTTTGCTTCAGGCACTTCTGGTCCATATACATATACCTGGAGCACAGGTGCAACAAGCCAAAGTATTTCAACGCCTTCGGTAACTACCAATTATACTGTTAACGTTACCGATTTTAACGGTTGTAAAAATTCTGCAACATGTACTACTGTTTTAAACCCTTTACCCAATGTGCAAATAAATGGAATGACGGCTATATGTATTGGTAGTAGTGATTTATTAACTGCCAGTGGAGCCAATACGTATACATGGAATACAAGTTCAACAAGTACTGCTATTTCAGTAAGCCCAACAGTAAATACTAATTATCAGGTAACCGGTACTAATGGCAATAATTGTGTTAATTCGGCAACTGTAGGAGTAATTGTAAACGCTTTGCCAACTGTAACTGTAAACTCGGCAACAGTTTGCGCAGGCAGCACAGCAACTTTAACAGCAAACGGTGCTACTACTTATACATGGAACACAAGTGCAACAGGTGCTACTATTACTGTTTCACCTACTGTTACTACAA
>CAVXOV010000079.1:0-14059 GCA_963763345.1 uncultured Candidatus Saccharibacteria bacterium | reverse complement strand
ATCTTTATCTTGAAATTCAATGCTTTAGAAATCTCACTCAATCCCAAAATCATAATATAAGCCACTGGCGGGGCCATAAGCAAAAAGTATCTACTATCTTTTATAAACAAAAATGCTGCTAAAAATGAAAAATACCATAAACTACCGTGAAACCATTACATGTAAATCTACATCTTTTATTCTGTTTTTTTGATATATAGCATAGAAAATAAATATGCTAAAGGTAGGAATAATAGTTCGCTTATAATATTCTGAGAACAGTTTTATCAAAACTTCCTAAAAGACAATTCCCAAAACAACAAAAACTATCCATTTAATTTTAATTATATTATTTTTAAGACTCATACCTTCAAATAGCTTATAACTATTTTTATCTCTAAAAATTCTTAGAAACAAATATAAAACAAGACCTAAAACCACGATTATCATAATTATAATACCCGGAGTTCCTACAAACGATGGGAACCTATCTACAAAATAGAATATATCCGGATTATATGATGCACTTCCCGAGGCAGCGACAGCTACTGTGGTTGATGTGGATGAAAAATTAATGAACGGGTAGAGTATATTCCCAAATTTTTCAAAGAAGAATATGAACACAGGTACAATTACTATTATTGAAGCTACAATTCCTAAAATAAAATTTTTATATTTATTATGAAATATAAAAATTTTATTTTAGGAATTGTAGCTTCAATAATAGTAATTGTACCTGTGTTCATATTCTTCTTTAAAAATTTGGGAATATACTCTACCCATTTATTAATTTTTCATCCACATCAACCACCAGGGTGACCCTGCTGCCTAGGGAAGTCGTGGTAACATGCCGGATATATTCTCTATTTTGTAGTAAGTTCCCATAGTTTGTAGGAACTGCAGGTATTATAATTATCATAATCGTGGTTCGTTGTTTTAATTGCAACGCTTTGGGTTCGCTCTAATAAATTAAAACTAAATGCGCCTCAATATAAAGGAGTTAGTTGGTTGATTTATTTAACCACTATTCAAATCATTCTCGGAATATTTACCTTGTTATATACCGTACCTGTATTACTGGGTGTGCTGCACCAAACGGTTGCTTTTCTTTTAGTAGCTGCTTTTTTATTCCTGTTGTTTCAGTTCAGTAGAAAAAATTCTTCGATAGGAGGTTAATGCAAAAGAAAATTCTTTTCATAGATTCCAATCACCCGCGCCTGCATGAAATGCTTATAGAGAAAGGCTTTCAATGCGATTTGTTTTATGATAAATCTGCGGATGAATTAAAGAAATTAATCCCTCAATATGACGGAATTGTACTGCGCAGCAAATTTAAAATCACACAAGAAGTTATTGACAGCGCACCTAATTTAAAATGCATTGCCCGTGTGGGAGCCGGCATGGAAAACATTGATGTAGCCTATGCTACAAAAAAGGGAATAACCTGTGTAAATTCTCCTGAAGGAAATAGGGATGCTGTTGCCGAACATGGGATAGGTATGCTGTTGTGTTTGTTTAATAATATTACAAAAGCAAATGCAGAAGTGAAAAGCGGTAAATGGTTGCGCGAAGAGAACAGAGGAATTGAATTATATGGTAAAACAGTCGGCATTATTGGTTATGGAAATATGGGTGCTGCTTTTGCAAAGCGCTTACAAGGTTTTAATGTTAAGGTCTTGGCATATGATAAATACAAGAGCAATTTTGGAACTGAATTTGTAAAGGAATGTTCTTTACAGGAAATTTTTGAGCAGACAGATATATTGAGCTTGCATACACCTTTGACAGAAGAAACCCACTATTTAATTAATGATGCTTTTATAAATAGCTTCAAAAAAGCGATATACGTTATTAATACCGCCCGTGGAAAATGTTTAAACACAACTGATTTAATTAAGAATATAGAAAGCAAAAAAGTGTTGGGTGCTTGCTTAGATGTGTTAGAATATGAAGCCGTATCTTTTGAAGGCATAGATTTTAAAGAGATACCTCAGCCTATGCAATATTTAATGAAATCTGATAAAGTAATTCTTACTCCCCATATTGCAGGTTGGACAAAGGAATCGAATATTAAGCTGGCAGAGTTTTTAGCAGAGAAGATTATAGTTGTTCTTAAAAAGTAATTTTTATTTACAGACTAATATTTACTTTTGCAGCAATCAAATTAATTAAATCTATGAAAAAAATAATCACACTTTTTAGTCTTTTGGTATTTGCATTTAGTTCGGTAGTTGTATCTGCTCAAACTGATAAAAAAACTACTTCAAAGAAAACAGAAACCAAACAAGAAACTCCTGCCAAGAAAGAAGAAAGTGGACCTAAATTAAAAAAGGATGGCACGCCTGATATGAGATATAAAGAAAATAAAGAGGCGGCTAAAAAAACAGGGCCAACCAAAAAAGACGGCACACCTGATATGCGCTATAAAGAGAATAAGACCAAAAAATAGAAATTCTCTAATCGTTATTTAATTACATCAAACACAAAACCTTTATTTAACAGAAAAGCTATGCTATGCGGTAAAGCGTATTGCAGGTTTTGATATGCTTTCAGGTTATCGTGAAATACGATGACAGAGCCACTTTTAGTGGCATCAATTACGTTTCTATAACAAACTTCCGGTTTTATGTTTTTATCGTAATCATAACTCAGTACATCCCACATAATTACTTTGTACTTTTTACGAAGGTAATTTGCTTGCGATGCTCTTAACCGTCCGTAAGGCGGGCGGAACAGTTTGCTTTTATAAACCTTATTACATGCCTCTATATTTTCAAAATACGTTTCGTTTTTAGTGCGCCACCCACTTACATGATTATGCGTATGATTTCCAATTGCGTGATTTCTTTCAAGCATCTCTTTAACCAAATCAGGATACTTGTTCATATTTTCTCCTACGCAAAAAAATGTGGCGGGTACTTTGTATTGATCCAAGGTCTTTAATATAAATGGCAACACTTCAGGTGTTGGCCCGTCATCAAAGGTTAAGTAAATTTTGTTCTGCTTGTTGGGCAAACTCCAATAGCACTGCGGCAACAATTTGCGCAGCAATTTAGGCGGTGAAGCCGGCAAACGCATGTTTACTTCTGCACAGGTTGTTTTCCGTATCCGGGCATTTCTTCCTGCGGAATAACTGCGGGTAAGCGTTGCTCAAAACTCTTTCCTAACGCCTCTTCTTTAAAGTTATAACATACACTTACCAATGCCATCATCAACTGGCGTGCACGACCGATTTCTGAACCGTAAGCTGCTTTATGAATAGCAGGAAGCTTGTTATAAAAGCGCAAGTCTCCTTCAAACATGGTAAATAACTTTTCTGCTATGTCTTTAGCTTTTTTATTCTCACCAGCCTGGAAGTATGCCAAACAAATAGAATACATGGTTGCATCATACGGAATGGTTGCCTCAGGCATTTCCTGTTGTGCTTTATCAAGTATTTTAATGGCTTTATCTTTTTTGCCCTCCTGAATTAATTGAGCTGCCAATCCACCAATTTGTATGCGCATATTAGAGGCAAAACGCATGTTATTTTCATCCAGATAAATTTTTGGATGACTCATACCGCCCCACTGAAACTTAGTCATGATATTATTATACATAATATCTGAAGCTATGCGAGCACCATTTTGCATTTCTTCCTTAGTTGATTTAATCGGAACTAAACGATATGCCAATCCTTCTAACTGCAAATAATCTTCTAATCCAAGATAAGCTTCTCTTCCGGTGGTAACAGCAAAGTAAATTGGTCTGTCCCACTTAAAGCCCGCTAATAAATCAAGTACCATCAAATCATTTTTAGTAACATATCCACGTTTTAATTGCCAGTCAACACTTTTTACCATACGGCTTTCCAAACCTTTTGGAACAGTACCATTTTGTACCACTTTAGCAGAATCTACCGGAATACTGAATTTATTACTTGGCAACACATCAATATAATCTCCTCCACCTGTAGGGTATTTGTTTTCAGGATTATCACTGGCAACATAATCCATCAATTCTTTAATGTTTACATAACCGATATTCTTATCCATGAAATAAACAATATCGCGTTTGCTCGCTTCATATTTATCTTCACTCATGGTAAATGGCAATGGCTTAGAATCGTAAGCAGCACGGCGACATTGATTAATATACCAATCTGTTTGGAACAGACTTAAGTTAACCACACGCACATCCGTACGAATACCTTCTACTTCTTGTGCGTACCAAAGCGGGAAGGTATCGTTATCTCCGTTGGTAAATAGCACCGCATTAGGCGCACAGGAGTTAAGATAATTAATGGCAAAATCTCTTGCCATGGTTTTGTGAAAACGATTATGATCATCCCAACCTTCAGCACCCATTAAAACAGGAGCAACTAAACTAACTGCGGTTGCAGCAATAGCTGCATTCTTAGCATTCATTCTCTTAGCAAGAAAGTCATAAATAAACAATACACCCAAGCCTATCCAAATAGAATACGCATAAAAAGATGCCGCATAAGCATAATCACGTTCACGCGGTTGATAAGGATATTGATTCAGATAAATGGTAATAGCTAAACCCGTAAAGAAAAATATACAGAACACCACAAATGCATCTTTCAAGCCTTTTTTGTAATGAAACCATAAACCCAACAAGCCCAATATAAAAGGAATGCCATAGAACTTGTTAGTGGCTTTATTGTTTTGCGTATTACTCGGCATGGTTGTTAAGTCAGCATCCAAACGGGCATTATCAAATGCAGGAATACCTGTAATCCAGTTTCCTTCGGTTGGGTTATTGTTTAAACCCTGCACATCGTTTTGTTTACCAATAAAGTTCCAAGCAAAATAACGCAAGTACATGTAGCCTATTTGATACCTTCTGAAATACGTAAGATTTTCGCCAAAAGTAGGCACATAAACTGTTTTCTGCTCCCCGTTATTATCAGTAATTTGCTTAGGTTTTCCCTTTACATTACCCCAATATTTATAAGCTGCTTCGTGCTGACTTTGCTGACTCCACATACGAGGAAACACCGTACAAAAATCATCTTCGTAAACAGCAACCGAATGCTTACGGTCGTCTAAAACAACATACTTCTTCGTCTTTAAATCTTTACCATAAATAGGCGTACCGTCTTTAAACTCGCTGCGTGGTTTTGCAGGTGCGTTATAATATTGTCCATAACCAATAGGCCAATCTCCATATTGCTCACGATTCAAATAAGAAAGCATGTTAAGCGCATTCTCAGGATTATTCTCGTCCATTGGGGTATTAGCCTGAGAACGTATTATCAATACAAAGAAGGTAGAATAACCAAGCATCATTACCGCAAAACTCATGGCAATAACATTCATGATAGAAGGCTTGTTTTTAAGGTAATGAACCGCATAAACCATTCCACCTAAAACAACCAAGCGCATAAACATACCGCTACCCGATTGTGCCGAAGCAACTGCTAATAAAGCAAATGCAATAGCCAAACCAAAGGTTAGTTTGTAATACGTTTCTTTTTTGTTGAGTGAGTAAAGAATGGCAGAGGTAACTAAACTAATAAGAATGATAAAGTATAAGGCCGTACCTGTGTTAAACGGCATGCTTAGTTTATTGATAAAGAACAGTTCATAATCGGCAGATAGTTTTACAATACCTGGAATAATACCGCCTTGTATGCCGCCCAGCAAAACAACCGAGATAAGTCCGGCAATGATAAACCCTTTCCAAGAGAAGGTGTATTTTTTAAAGTAATAGATAAAGCAGATAGAAGGAATAACCAACAAGTTAAGTAAATGGACACCTACTGATAAGCCCATCAGATAAGAGATTAGTACCAACCAGCGCATAGACGATGGTTCGTCGGCTTCTTCTTCCCACTTTAAGATGGCCCAAAACACAGCGGCAGTAAACAAACTGCTCATGGCATACACCTCGCCCTCTACAGCAGAGAACCAAAAAGAATCGGAGAAGGTATAAGCTAAAGCCCCAATAACACCACTTCCTAAAATAGCCCACATTTTACCTTTATCCATTTCGGTACCTGCAGGAACCAACATTTTTTTAGCTAAACGGGTAATTGTCCAAAATAAGAACAGGATAGTAAACGCACTGCTTAAAGCACTCATCACGTTAATCATCATAGCAGCTTTGCTAACATCACCAAAGGCAAATAGCGAGAAGAAGCGTGCAATTAATAAAAAGAAAGGCGCTCCCGGCGGGTGACCAACCTCCAGTTTATACGAACAGGCAATGTACTCGCCACAATCCCAGAAACTAGCGGTAGGTTCGATAGTAGAACAATACGTATAAGAAGCAACAATACAAATTAACCAGCCTACAATATTGTTTAATTTTCTATAATCAGTCATATTTTATTTTAAAGATTGTGCGAATTTAGTAAAAAAGGCGCAGCGACAATAAATTAAGACAAAAGCCCATTTCACAGGTAAGATTAACGAAATAATTGAGGTTTTATTGTGGTTGGTCTGCCTTCAACGCTGTTTAGTTTAACTTCAATTCTATTCTAATTGGCATTGTTTGAAATAGAAACACCGTTGTTTTTCAAAAAGCACAAAGGTTTGTGGCAGATTAGCTACTATTTGTGCCATAATGACAAGGGATTTTTTATGTATGTTTGGGATTAAATTATAAATGAAAGTATTTGCAGAAACCCCTAATCTTATATTACGCGAACTGGTAGATACAGATGATAAAGGAATGTTTGAGTTAGACTCTAACCCTGAGGTTTTAAAATACTTATATACTGAGTTGCAAACAAACATACAGCAAAGCAGAGATGTTATT
The DNA here is from genome assembly GCA_963763345.1 of uncultured Candidatus Saccharibacteria bacterium. GTDB lineage: Bacteria > Bacteroidota > Bacteroidia > B-17B0 > Aurantibacillaceae > PALSA-968. Next base: position 7,312 of record CAVXOV010000079.1, on the reverse strand, counting down.
ATCTTTATTAGAAAGCAATATGCTGATAATGGTATCGGACGTTGGGCTGTTATAGAAAAACATAGCGGAGATTTTGTTGGTTGGGCAGGCTTAAAACTAGTTACTATGGTGCTTAATAATCAAACTAATTATTATGATGTGGGTTATAGACTAATACCACGTTATTGGGGTAAAGGATATGCTACCGAAACTGCAAAAGCTTCTGTTACCTATGGTTTTAATGAAATGAAACTTACTAAAATTTGTGCCACCGCATCTATTCATAATTTAGCATCTAGAAGAGTATTGGAAAAAGTTGGGCTTACCTTTGTAAATGAGTTTTTATATGAAGGTAATCCCGAAGCCTGGTATGAAATTGTAAAAAACTAACTGATGAAAACAACCCTCATAAAAAATGCCACTATAGTAAACGAAGACGAAATTTTTGTTTCGGATATATTAATTGAGAATGGCATTATACAAAGAATAGAAAGAGATATTGAGGATGTGCAAGGTGCGGAAGTTATTGATGCGAAAGGTTTACACCTGTTTCCGGGATTGATTGATGACCAGGTGCATTTTCGCGAGCCGGGTTTAACCCATAAAGGAGAAATATATACCGAAGCCAAAGCGGCTGTGGCAGGAGGCGTTACATCCTATATGGAAATGCCCAACACCAACCCGCAGGCTGTTACAAATGAAGAGTTAGAGAAAAAGTATAGTCGCGCCGCAGAAGTATCGCTTGCCAACTATTCTTTTTTTATGGGGGCTACCAATGATAATGTAGCAGAGCTTGCAAAGGTAGATTACACAAAGGTTTGCGGGGTTAAAATATTTATGGGTTCATCAACCGGCAATATGCTAGTAGATAAAAAAGAAACGCTGGAAAAGATTTTCTCGTCGGTAAAGACCCTGATTGCTACGCATTGCGAAGATGATGAGTTGATTAAACAAAACCAAAAACGAATTATAGAAGAATACGGCGAGGATTTGCCTGCGTATTTTCATCCCATTATAAGAAACGAGGAGGCTTGCTTTGCATCTTCATCCATGGCAGTTGAACTGGCTAAAAAGTATAATGCGCGTTTACACATTCTGCATATATCTACGGCTAAAGAGCTTGAGTTGTTTGAAAACAAAACGCTCCTAAAGAAAAAGCGTATTACGGCAGAGGCCTGCATACACCACCTTTGGTTTTGCGATGATGATTATAAAACAAAAGGCAACTTTATTAAATGGAACCCTGCCGTAAAAACCATGTACGACAGAGATAAGATTTTTTGAAGCGGTGTTAGACGGAAGAATAGATGTAATTGCTACCGACCATGCGCCACATACCTTGGAAGAAAAACAGCAACCCTTATTTAAAAGCTCCTTCGGGTGGGCCTTTGGTGCAGCATAGCCTACAGGCTTTGCTTGATTTTTATCACGCTAAAAGATTACGCTTGAACAAATAGCCCGTAAGGCAAGTCATAATGTAGCCGATATTTTTGCTATTGAAAGTGGGGTTATATCGTGAAGCTTTCATGCTGATTTAGTGTTGGTCTATTTAACACATAACCACAAACCGTAACTAAAGAAAACATTTTATATAAATGCAAAATGGAGTCCTTTTGAAGGACATACCTTTAAATCTTCCCATCATCACAACCTTTGTAAACGGTAATAAGTTCATGATAAGGGGATTTTTAATGAAGTATAAAAAAGGGGAAAAGCTTTTGTTTAAGCTATAGAGCCTTATTAATAAGTAATAAAGAACAAAGTCATTTGCAGTTTGGTAATACCATCGCCACGACCTATCTGTCTGCCTGAACCATCGTACAGATAATTCCCATCTATTCTGCCTATCTGCCTGCCCGAACCGTCACAGCTTTAGTTGCCTTCTTCCTTCCTATTTGCCTGCCTGAACCATCATACAGGTAATTACCATTTTCTTCCTACCTGAGTGCCGGAATCCGGAATGAACATAGTCACCAATCCACTTCTGCCAATTTGCTTTAAACTTTTGAAAAAGCCATCATATAAACACTTTCGATCCTATGTACGCAATCTAACCGTATCCATGAACCATCGTATATATATTACAAAATGACCAGAATCATGTTATACAGCATAAACAAGAAAACAAAACCATCGTATACCAATTTCATGTTTTTTTATTCAAATATATAAAAAGAACCAACGCGATAACCTGCTTTAATACTAAAGGCATTTAATTACTTTCTTTTTCCTTGACGAAAAAGAGACAAAAAGTCAAGACCAAACGATCTGCCCCACACAGGCTAAACTGCTCCGCGTTTGGTCAGGCTGCCCGCTGTTTTAATTAAAGATTAATCTAAACTTTTAGATTCACGGGGTGCAAGTTACAATCCTTGCTTCTTAGCTTCGTTCCAAAAGGCATCCATTTCGGTAAGGTTGCTATCAGTAATGCTTTTGCCTTGTTCTTTAATCTTATCTTCAATAAAGTTAAACCTGCGGATGAATTTCTTATTGGCTCTTTCTAAAGCAGTCTCGGGACTTATATTAATAAAACGTGCGTAGTTGATTAATGCAAATAGCAAATCGCCAAACTCTTCTTCTGTTTTCTCGGCAGATTGTTTGGAGGTGATTTCTGCATTCAGCTCATTCATTTCTTCCTGCACCTTTTGCCAAACCTGTTCCGCATTCTCCCAATTGAAACCAACGCCGCGTACTTTTTCCTGTATGCGTTCTGCTTTTATCATGGCAGGCAAACCTTTAGGTACACCGCCTAAAACGGTTTTGTTACCTTCCTGATTAAGCTTAATCTTTTCCCAGTTTTGTTTTACCTGCTCTGCATTATCAACCTTCACATCTCCATAAATATGAGGGTGGCGCATAACCATTTTATCGCAAAGAGAATTGATTACATCGGTAATATTGAACTGCTTTTGCTCGTCGGCAATCTTAGCATAGAAAACAATGTGCAACAATATATCGCCTAACTCCTTCTTAGGTCGAGCATATTGTTTTCTATTATGGCATCGCTAAGCTCATAGGTTTCTTCTATGGTTAGGTGTCTTAAACTATCTATGGTTTGTTTTTTATCCCATGGACATTGCTCGCGCAATTCATCCATTATTTTTAATAGACGTGTAAATGCTATTTCTTGAGGTGTTTGCATGAGTTCATTTTATTACATAACTTCCATTAAAAGAACAACTAGTATTGCGAGCACAATTAATGCTATTACTAACCCTATAATTGCAGGACCTAAACCTCGCCGTTTTCCCTTGTTTTTATAAATTTGTAGACTTCCTGCGATGCAAAGTGTGATTGCCAACAATGGTATGATGAATGGAATAAAATAAACGAGATAAATTCCCATATTCACACTTGAAGAAAGACCTGTTATTGAAGCAAGTATTAGTGATAAAGGTACACTGAGCATACCTAAAACAAATCCTGCAACAACAAATTTATTTGTTTTTCTTGGTAGCGAATAATAGTAGGGGGCATCGGGGTTATATCCAAAAACCTCTTTAAGACCAGTAGCATAAATGATATAATTAGCATCACTTTTATTAATACTTCTAAGAACTTCGTTAGGAGCATCGCAGTATCTGAATTTAATTTGTTCGGGTGTTATTTCTAATACTTTAGCAAGTATTACTGTGCCATTTCTTAAGATGAGTGTATCGCAACCATCTGTTAGTAAAGTAGGTTTAACTTTAGGATGTACTATTTCTATTGCTTTATAAGAAGCCTTTGCTGATAAGGTTGCAGGAACTTCTTTTGTTTTAATTTGTTTTATGCTGCTTAATACAGATGGTAAAGTATCTGCATCCGGTTTCTGCTCGGTATTTTTAAGGGCATGATGTTTTGCTGATGGTAAGACCTTTGCTGTATTATCTTTTTGGAACAGCATGTAAATTAGATAGCACACACAAAGAATGGTAAAATATTTGAAGGACATGCCATTTATGCTAGTAACGAAGCTGTAATAAGAATTAGAGCAAAAAGTAAAATTACTGAGAGCACTAATCCCACAGAAAGTGCAATACCATCTTGTCTGCTCATATCATTATAAATTTGAACGATGCCGATGATGCACAATGCAATTGCCAATAATGTTAATACGATAGGAACAATAACTAAAGCTGTTGAAGATAAAGCTGCTACGACAAAAAATATCAGAGCTAAAGGGAAATTAACTATACTAAGAACAAGACCTGCAATAGAATAACTATTGGATTTTAATTTTTCGGGTTGTAGGGAGTATGAATGAATTTCGTTTGGTTTTTGTTCAATCATCTCTTTGCTGCCATTGGCATAAATTATATAATTGATGTCTTTTTTATTAAGAACTCTAAGGGGTTCGTCGGGGGCATTACAGAATCTGAATTTAATTTGATTGGGGTTTACCTCACTTACTTTGACAAGTATTTTAGTTCCGTTTCTTAACATAAGGGTATCGCAATCGGCGATTAGTTTAGTATTTGGAAGTAAAAATGCTGCATTTGGTTTGTTATCATTAACAGCTACTACGGTTGAATTTTTATTTTGTTCTTTTATATCAGCAGACTTTAAAGCATTTAATAAAGTCGTTGAAGTATCTTTATCTGCTTTTTGCTCGGTCTTTTTAGGGGCGTGATGTTTGCTTATGTAAAAGCCTTTGTTGTATAATCTTTTTTGTAAAGAGCAGGAGGATAAAGCTATAAGTAATAAGCTATAAATTATAAGTGCTTTTAAGAAGGTTTTAATTTCCATGTCCCATTATTTTTATGGTTAATCCTTCCATCTTATTGTTCAGTTTTATTTGGCAAGACAGGCGGGATGTATCCGTATGTTGGGGAGGGTATCGAGCATGGCATACTCATCATCACTAATGGGGTTAAGCGTTTCAAAACCTTTAGTAACTGATACGTGACAGGTAGCGCACAATGCCATACCGCCGCAGGTAGCCAAAATATCGTAGTCGTTACCCTTCAAAAACTCCATCAAACTAAGGTTCATGTCGGTGGGAGCCTCTAAGGGGTGCTTGTACCATCGGGATTCTCTACAAAAAGGGTGATGTTGTTTTCCATAATGGGGTAAAAATAACTTTTTTATTGCAGATTTGTTTTGACCAGGTTTTTAGCACATTCGTTTTGGGCTGTTTTTATCAATCGGAGGTCTGCTTTTGCACACTTGCTGGTTGCTTTTGCACACTTGCTGGCTGTTTTTGCACACTAGCTGTCTGCTTTTGCACACTCGCTATCTGCTTTTGCACACTCGCTGTCTGCTTTTGCACACTTGCTGGTTGCTTTTGCACATTCGCTGTCTGCTTTTGCACACTCACCGGTTGCTTTTGCACACTTGCTGTCTGCTTTTGTTCACTCGCTGGTTGGTTTTAATTAGCTACACAAGTGTTTGTTTATAGGGTTTATGGAAAATATTGAAATATATTTGTGGTTCTTATAAAGATATTTTATATATATTTGTTATTCATTAGGGTTAATATTTGTTAATGGGTAAAGTTACTTTAAGGTTATTTTTTGTTCTATTTATAAGCTCTATTTTAAATAAAAGGGGTACTGAGGCTATTGCCCAGACTACTACACAAACATTTAATTATACGGGAGGGAACCAAACATTTGTTGTTCCTACTTGCATTAGCTCCATAACTGTTCAGGCTTGGGGCGGTGGTGGCGGTGGCGGTGGTACTGATACATATGGAGGTGGTGATGGTGGAGGTGGTGCTTATTCTTCGAGCACAATTGCGGTAACTCCCGGAACATCATTAACTATAATTGTTGGTGGTGGTGGTGGAAAAGGTGCGGGTTGTGGCAGGAAATGCAGCCGGTGGTGTGGGTGGTTTTGGATTAGGAAATGGTGGAAATGGTGGAAATGCAGGGCCGAATGGATGTTCTGGTGCCGGCCGCTGCCGGTGGTGGCGGTACAGGAATTATGAATGGGGGTACTATATTATTGGTAGCAGCTGGTGGTGGTGGTGCAGGAGGTGGTGGAAACGATGGTGGTGGTACTGCGGGTGGTGGTGGTGGAGTAGATGGAGTAACGAATACTAGTGCAAATGGTGGTCTAACAGGTACGTCTGGCAGTACAATTGGATTAAATGGGACACAGACACCAGGGGATGGCGGCGGAGGCGGCGGAGGCGGCGGAGGTTGAGAAGGAGGGGGAAATGGTGGTTTTCCTCCAGGAAATGACGTTGGGGTTCCGGCGGCGGCGGCGGATCAAGTTTAGGAACTACAATTAATGATGGTGCCGGAACAACTCCGGGCAATAGTGGTACACTTGCAGGAATATGTGGCACATGTTCCTCTGGTGGAACTGGTGCCCAGGCCCCTGCTGGAGGGCAGGGTGTGCCCTGGAAATTGATGGTGTATTGGTAATAAGTTATACTTTACCTCCTCCCTTTTCGGGTACTTTTGCTAGTAGTCCTGGTGCATGTGGGGTTTCAACAGCAACGGTTACACCCACCGGCGGAACGCCAGGATAAACTTATACGTGGTCTCCGATAGGAGGAAATGCTGCAGCATCTACTAATTTGACAAACGGAACATAATGGGAAAGATGACCATGCGGATGGTTGTACCGGAACAGCCAATACTGACCATTGCACTACCCGGTGCTTTAACTTTAAGTGCACTTACAAGCAGTGTTACCTGCAATGGGTTGAGTAATGGAAGTGCTACTGCAACCGTAAAGTGGCGGAACAGGCCCTACTTATACAGTAGGGATTATAGCCCCACCGCAAGGAGGTATAACTACTGGAACTGAAGTTATGAATAACCTTGCAGCCGATAATTATACTGTAGGCGCACAAGATGGTGCAGGTTGTATCATTACGTTTCCTATAACGATAGCTGAAACCTATTGCCTTAACAGTAACTACTACGCAAACCAATGTAGCTTGTTTTGGCGGAACAACGGGTATTGCTATTGCTATCGGGGCAGGTGGAGCAGGTGGATATATATATAACTGGTTCCGCAGGAGGAGGAGGAGCTACTGCAAGTAATTTACCTGCACAAACCTATACGGTGTTGGTTACAGATACTAATACTTGTACGGTTAGTACATCCACTTTAGATATTACGCAACCTGCGCTTCCTTTAACGGCACTGGCTGCTTCTACTAATGTTACCTGCAATAGCTTGGGCAATGGTAGTGCAACCGTTACACCCGCAGGCGGAACAACACCTTATGCGTATAGCTGGACTCCGGCTGGTGGAGCAGCTGCAACGGCAAGTAATTTAACGCCGCAAATATATACGGCAACAGTAACCGATTTTAATTTGTGTACGGCAACAGCAACCGTAAATATTACAGAGCCGCCTGTACTAACTTTAACGGCAACTACAACTAATGTTA
>CAVXOV010000078.1:0-12003 GCA_963763345.1 uncultured Candidatus Saccharibacteria bacterium | reverse complement strand
GCTTTAAATTTAAGAAGACTTCGGCGAGCACGCTGTGTCCACTGCGCGGTTCGAGCTCTCCTTGCTGGAGTTCGGCGACATCGGTTGGGATTGCATTTGGACTTCACACCAAGAGGTGGACGGACAGTCCATGCAACAAGTGAATGTCGAGGCTTTGCAGAAAACGTTGACCGAGCACGGCGGTTTGGGCGGCTTCTTGGCCACTGAGCCACAGGCCAAGGCAGCCCGCACGGAGACAAAATGCAGTGGAGGAGCTGGCCGTGTTGTTGGAAGCTGTCATGAACGAGCCCCAGAGGAACGCCTTTCAGAATGTCCAGGCTCTTTTGCTGGAGTCCGACCGGGTGAACGCCAGCGCTCTTGACAGCGATGGTACGTCGGACGCCGATCACTTGTCCGAGTGCGACATGAGCATGGAAGTGGCCGATCTGCATGCCAGCGCCGCTGACCAGGTGGAGTCCGACCGGGAGAGCAGCACCGAGGAAGAGGACCACGGAGACGACGTCGAACCTGCGGCGGCTTGTGTTGCTGACGTGCCCGCGCCCCCAGTTCCCGATCCCACAGCGGAGGTCGCTTTGGTTGCACGTGCCACAGCGTTACAGAGCTCTTGGTGTGAGACCACGCTGGAAGCTGTGAGCACCGCGCTGGGCGTCGCCACAGATGAGTGGTGGAACGTGCGGGACAAGCACGACGGCATGAAGCTGTCGTCCTGCCGCACTGTAGGTAATACTGTTAGTACCATTGCAGGCTAACGAAGTGCCTATAGTTAGAGTGGCTGCCGCAGAAAAAGTAATGTTACCTGAGTTGGCAAGAGTTGCACCACCGTTTAAATTATAGGTTCCGGCGGCATTACTAATTATAAGCGTACCGGTAACAGTACTTGCGCCACTAACTGCAAAAGTTACATTGCCTAATGTAGCAGAGGCTCCCGAGTTTACATTAAAAGCTAAGCCCACGTTTACACTGCTGTAGTGTCCATCTATACTGGAAGTCCCGTTCATAAATAAATTGCCAGACAGAGTTACGGTAGGTGCCGCTGAAAAGTAAACAGAACCTCCATTATTTATGGTTACATCACCGGTAAGTGTTTTTATGCCGGTTACGCTGGAGAATAATAGCTGACCATTGATTGTACTTATTCCTGTAACAGTTATGGTTACCCTGCCAATAGTGGCTACCGCACCTGCAGCAGCCGTTAAAGTTCCTCCAACATTTACTACCCCTGTAGCCGTTCCATCCATGCTGGATGTACCGTTCATTGTAAGATTGGCAGACAAGCCAACCGTTACAGCAGCTGTAAAATAAAAAGCACCTCCATTGTTTATAGTTACATTACCTGTTAAAGCTTGTTGCCCGTATTATTTGCAAAAGTAAGTTGGTTACTAATTGTGCTTGTACCTGCAACTGAAAATACTATCCCCGATAAAGAAGATGCCGCCAAAACAGTCATATTACCTAATACTGTCAAACCTCTGTTTGCATTATTGGTAGTAGTAGATCCTCCGTTAAAATAAAAGTTATGTAATACAACCAATGTAATATTTGCCGTATTAAAATTAAGCGTTCCCATTAAATTAAGGTAAGCGCAGGTATCATTTACGGTTGCCGTAACAGTAGCACCCGTTACAATAATAACACTATCTGCTTTGCCGGGCACAACACCGCCCACCCAAGTGCCAACCACACCATAAGCACCACCTGCGGGCTTACATGAAATTGTGGCTGCGCGAAGCCCATTACATAATACTAAGACAAGAAAAAGAAAAGATAGTTTTTTCATCATGCGCATTTATTAAAAATGTTTCATGCCTCCAAATTTAATAAACAATTTTTAACATCCAAATAATATATGAATTAAGTAAATGTTAAGTTTTTAGCTTTTTAGGCTAAAACATCCTTTATGTAGGTAAAGAACAAAAAAAATCCCACCCTCGTCAGGGCAGGACTTTCAGATATTGACTTACAAAGCCAACAAAACAACAGCATTACTAAAAGGTTGTTGTCCGCTTTTGGTAACCAAAGCTACTCTGAAAGAGTAGTTGGTAGCGGGCGTTAACCCCGTAATGCTATGTTTTGCCTGCTTTGTAATAGCCGCAGTTACCCAGCTTGAAAGAATGGTGGGTGTTGCTGTATATTGCCAGATATAGCTTGCGCCTGCCTCTGCTTTAGCAACCAAATCCATCTCGCCGCTGTTCACTCCGTGTCGGGCAGTAAGTGGTCCTTTTGTTGATGTACTATGGTTTTTTACCGGAAAACCACTCGTTAAAGCAACCATGGCATTATCATTGCTGGTAAATTCAACGTAAGCCGCCATAGCTTTTAATACACGCACAAGCTGATACACCTTGTCCTTCACATTTTTGGTACTGCTTTTGTTGCCGGGTACTTGTGCTGCAATGGCTGTATTAGCAGCCGATATTGCCGTACCCAACACACTTAATGCAGGAAACGGCGAAGTAAAGTTGGCGTTTGAGGTCATACTACTTTGCACATGTATGGCAAACGTTACCTTTTGCTCTGCCGATAACTTTTCTACATTAAGCACTACTACAACTTTCGTACTCATAGCGTTATGTGTTGTGCCCACCCCTACCGATTGGAGCGTGTAAACTTTTTACACTTCTATCAGGATGAACGATTAAACAAAAACTCCAGTCTATATAAATTTCATTTGTTTAGTTAAACATATCTTTACTGTAAGTATTCCAATCATCACTATGGGTAAGCATATCGTTATGATGTGTAACCCGATTGCAACGATGGGTATCCTTATCGTCATTAACGGTAAGCATATCGTTATGATGTGTAACCCGATTGCAACGATGTGTATCCATATCATCATTAACGGTAAGCATATCGTAATGATATGTAACCAGATTGCAACGATGGGTATCCTTATCGTCATTAACGGTAAGCATATCATGACGATGTGTAACCCGATTGCAACGATGTGTATCCTTATCATCATTATCGGCAAGCCTATCGTGATGATGTGTAACCCGATTGCAACGATTGTTATACTTTCAGCATCATTTCAATCACCACTATTATAGTTTATACGTAGATTGTGAAAAAAAGTTGCAAAAAATCCCGTTTTTCTTTCCAGAACTTTTTTAACGGTCGATTTTAACAATTAAACGGTCAGATTTTTTAAATATGCCTTCAATCGAACAAAAGTGTAACTTAGTCTAAACTTTAAAACTTAACATACAAATCTTGCGTGTGTTAAATTTTGTTAGTAAGTTTGGATGTACGTAAACTAATGAGTTATGGAAAAAAAGTATTCTCTTGTAATGAGTTTCAAAACAGTTTTAGCACTATTTATCGTTTTATTTTTTGCATCGTATAGTAATTATGCACAAATTACAACCCCATACACATCTACCTGTACATGGGTATGCCCTTTGGGTGTAACCTCTGTTACGGTGCAATGCTGGGTGCAGGCGGCGGCGGCGGTGGCACTAACGGTAGCAACCTCTTCGGCGGCGGCGGTGGTGGTGGTGGTTATGCAACTAGCGTAATAGCCGTTACAGCTGGAACCACTTATAATGTAACTGTTGGTACAGGAGGTACTGCAGGTAGCAATGCCGGTGGAAATGGCGGCAATGGGGGCTTTTCTTGGTTTAATACAGCTGGTAATGTACAATATGCAGGTGGTGGAACAGGTGGAAATGGTAGTGGAGCCGGTGGCAACAGGTGGGGCTGGTGGCAACAGGAAATATTCGCACTACCATACAAGTGGGTGGTAGTGGTGCAGCAGGAGTTACATCATCCTATGGTGGTGCAGGTGGTGGTGGTGCAGATGGAACTAATAATGCTACGGATAATGCTTCAAACTCTACCGCAGGTGCAGCCGGAACTAATAATGGGCGGCGCAGGCGCAACAGGACCTACTGTTGCTGGTATTGGTACTAATGGAAATAATTATGGTGGTGGTGCCAGTGGTGGATATAGAAATGGCGGACCCAGTAAAACTGGTGGCGTTGGCGCAGGTGGATATGTTACATTAACCAATGTTTGCCCTTCTCTTTCTGGCGTATATACAATAGGTGGTGGCGGTTCTCCTAATTTTTCTTCGTTTTCTCAGGCATTTGCTTCTATAGCTTGTGGAGGACTTTCGGGTAAATGTAAGTTTGGTTTTGCAATCAGGTTATGTAAACGGTAGAAACATTTCCACTTGCACCTCCTGCTATTTCAGGGTCTTATTCAGTAACTATTTATGGAGCCGTTGCTGGTTTATCTATTACTTCGGCCAATGCCGTAGCAACTATAAATTTTAGCGGCAGCAACAACTATATATTTGATGGAAGAGTTAATCAAGCGGGTGCTACAAATCTTATTATTGCAAACACAAATGTAAATGGTGCTGCCATAGAGTTTATTAATGATGCTACTTATAACAAGATACAATATTGCGATGTGCAGGGAATAGAAACTCAGTTTAATGGTGGGTTGGCCATTCCAGCTTCGGGCGTAATTTATTTTAGTACTGCGGCTTCAACAGGAAATAGCTATAATACCATTACAAACTGTAATGTGCATGCCGGTGCTTCTACACCTACGGGTTGTATTTTTTAAATGGTACAGCTGCCTTTCCAAATGCAAACAATACAGTTTCTAATTGTAATATATATGATTTTTATATGGCAGTTGGTAACGGCCCTTGTGGTATTGATTTGGAAGGTGGAAATACAGCGTGGACTATAACTGGTAATAGTTTTTATCAAACTGTTACCCGCACTCCAACAGGCTCTTCGGGGCTTTATCCTATACTTATTGAAAACAATACCGGAACTGATTATGTGGTAACAGGCAATTACATAGGCGGAACAGCAGCGAATTGTGGGGGTACTGCGCTTACTTTTGATTACGCAGGGCAAACGCAGGATAATTATTTTTATGGTATTATATTAAGTGTAGGAGGTGGTACAGCCAGCTATGTACAAAATAATACGGTTGCTAATATTGCTTTTGGCTCTAAATGCCAGGCCGCAGCCGCAAATACAATTGAATTTGCAGGCATACTTGTTGCTGGTGGTTATGTAAGTGTTACCAATAATACGTTAGGCAGCGCAACGGGCAATGGATCTATTGCTGTTTCGCTTTCTGCCAATTCTACCCAAGCTTATAATTTTGAAGGCATATTTGTAACAGGTACTCAGGGTGCGGTAGAGAATAATAATGTGGGTTCTATAACTGTTTCGGGGGGCAAAACAAATAAACTTACCAGTATGAGGGGGCTTGATTGTGAAGGAGCTTTGGTATCAGATTTTAGTGTAAGTAATAATTTAATAGGTAGCACCACAACAGCTAACAGTATTCAATATACAGGTGGTACAGCTAACGAGGTAGCTTTTGACGGTATGTTTTTAAGCACCACGGGTGCAACCTATTATACAAATGTTTTTAATAACACTGTGCAAAATATTGCCAATACCGGAACAGCAAACCCCGGTGTTGTTGGTGGAATAGTTGGAATTTATGACTTAAGTACATCTTTAGGTTCTATCACTACTAATACCATTGCTAATATAACAACAGCAGTAGGAACTACACAGGATATGATGGGTATTTATTTTGCAAATACTACTGCTGGGCAAACCATAGCAAACAATTATATCCACGATTTATCAAATACTTATGCAGGGGCTACCGCTACAGATATAGATGGCATATACTATGCAGGTCCTACTACGGGTGCAAATACAATTTCTGCAAATGCTATTTATAACTTAACTCTTAATAGTACGAACACAGGTTCAAATATCTATGGCTTATATGTTGCGAGTGGGCTTGCTACTACCAGTAATAATATGATAACCTTGGGTAATAGTGTTACTATAGGGTACGCTATAAATGGTATTTATCAGAACTCTGCAACAGCGGCTAATAATTATTATTTCAATAGCATTTATATTGGTGGTGCGGCAGCGGCGGCAGGTTCAAATACAAATGCTTTTTTTAGCAAGACAGCCACTCATACAATAGAAAATAATATATTTTATAATGCGCGTACCCAATCGGCTGGAGCGGGTAATCATTATGCGATAGATGTACAAACTAAAGCAGGAGTAACTTCAAATTATAATGACTTATTAACCTCAGTTGCGGCAAATCTTGGTTCGGTTAATGGAGGAGGTGCCGCCTTAACTTTAGCTAATTGGCAAGCTGCTGCTCCTGCAGGAGATGCTAATAGTATCAGTTCTAACCCTTCGTTTGTAGCTCCTACAGCTGCTACTGCTAATTTACATATAAACGCAGGAAGTCCTGTAATTGCAGCAGGTTTAAATGGCACCGGCATTACAGTCGATTTTGATAATAATTTACGAAACAATCCACCTTCTATTGGTGCTGATGAGGAGCATACAGAATATTATTCTAAATCTTCAGGTAGTTTGGATGTGCTGGCAACCTGGGGTACCAATACAGATGGTAGCGGTACAAGTCCCCTAAACTTTACTTCAAACCAATGTACCTATAATATTAGAAACAACGCTGCGCCAACCTTGGGTGTTACAAACTGGGTAGTAAGCGGTACGGGGTCTAACATCGTTTTGGGTGATGGTACTAATGCTTGTAATCTTACTGTGCCGGCTGCATACAGCTGCACGGGTAGTATGAATATATCTAACAATGCTACATTAACGGCACAAAATGCAACACTTCCAACTTTATCTGTTTTAAATTCGGGTAGTACGGTTAACTATAACTCTGGCAATGGTGTTGCTCAAACAGTTCAGGCAGTAACTTATGGTAACTTAATAATTAGTAATTCAACAGGTTCTGGCGCCACTACTAAAACGGCAGCAGGAAATATTTATATAGCAGGCAACTTAACTATAAGCAGCTATGCTACTTTTGATATGACAACGTATTATGCAAACCGTACAGGAGGAGGAGGTACACTTTCTGTTGCAGCAAATGGCACTTTACGCTTATCAGGAACTACCAGCGGAGCAAGTGCGAATAATAACTTTCCAAATAACTTTGCTACCATGACTTTAAATGCTACCAGCACAGTAGAATATTATGGTGCCACACAAACTATATACAATATTCCTACTTATGGAAACCTTACTAATACAACATCAGGTACTAAAACTGCAGGGGGTACTCTTACTATAGACGGTATTTTTACTATAAACTCACCAGCTACTTTTGCAGCTTCAACGTTTACACATAATTTTAAAGGTAACTTCATTAATAACGGAACTTTTACAGCTAATACCAGTACAGCTGACTTTAACGGTACAGTTGCGCAAACTATTAGTGGAACTTCTACAACAACTTTTCATAATTTTACATTAAATAATGCTACAGGCGTAACTTTGTCTGCACCAATTAATGTAAGTACGATATGTACATTAACTTCTGGTCTTCTTAATACTGATCTTGCGGGGGTAAATATTTTAACTATGCAAAATGCTTCTACTTTTTCTCCTGCTACATTTTCATCAGCATCTACCAGCTATATCAATGGGCCTATGATGTACCAGTTGGCATCAATAACTAAAACCAATTTATGGTTTCCTGTAGGCTCAAGCCCTGATTGTAGACCTAGTAAACTTTTAGTACAACATACTACTTTTAGAAATTACAATTATACAGCTCAACTTTTTATTGGCAATGCATGGGTAGCTTTTAATAGTGGCTCTCCTTATATACCAACCAATATGCCTTCTACAGTTGACACTATCTCGGGAGTACATTATTGGACTATTAATAGAACAGATAGCACAGGGGCTACTATTTCAAGTACTAATTTGAACGGTAATCAGACTATAGAGCTTTTCTTTGGAGTAAATGATCAGGTTTATCAAGGTAGCAACCTCACTATAGTAAAAAACACCTCTGCTTCACCAGCTGCTTGGATTGATATAGGAGGAACGAGTGCTTTAGGCAATTTTAGTTCAGGGCAAGCAGGGAATGTAACATCTACTTCTTCTCCGTCTGCATTTAATTCTTTTTCTACATTTACTCTCGGAAGCGATAATACAGGCTGGAATCCTTTGCCTATAAAGCTTCTTAATTTTACAGCTGTACCTGATGGAGAGAAAGTGGATGTGGCATGGGAAACAGTTACCGAAGTAAATAATGATTATTTTACGGTTGAGAAAAGTAAAGATGGTACAAACTTTACTAAAGTAATTGATGTGCGGGGTGCCGGTAATAGCACAACTCTTAGAAATTATGCCGAAACAGATTACCAACCTTATATAGGAACATCTTATTACCGCTTAAAACAAACCGATAAGAATGGCGTATTTACTTATTCATCTATAGTTCTGGTTAACTTTAATGCGCAGAAAAATATTACTGTGTATCCAAACCCTATTGATAACAAAACAAGTTTAAATGTTCAAGTGTTCGGTTTTCAAAACCAAGAAGTGGTAGTAGTTTTAAGAGATGCACAAGGCAGAGAGTTTTTATCTAAAGTATTAGTATCGGTAGAAAATAATCAGGTTTTTATAATTGATGAGATGCAATCTTTAGCTCCTGGCATATATATAGTAACGGCATCGTCTAACGATAAGATATATAACTCTAAGCTTATTGTGAAGTAATTCTAAAACTTAGCCCGTGTACGGTGCGATTTTTTACCAAACTTATAACCTACATTAAAGGTTAAGAACATATAAGAGTCTTTGTATTTCGAATTACCCCTTTGTTGCCCTGTCAAGGTTGCCCCATCTATTTTACCCAAATTGGGGTCTGCTAATTTTACGGCTATTGGACCTTCGTATTTTAGCAATAAGGCAGGGTTATAATACGTGGTACTTACCCCATCAATATAATCGGTAAATGTTTTTCGTAGTCCAAACTCACACCCTACACTCCAACGTTTATTTACTTGTTCTTTAAAACCCAAACCAACCGGTATAGCTACACTAAAATTAGAAAATTGCTTAGCTCCACCCGGCAATCCTTGTCCTTCTACATGGTATTTTCTTACGCTATACCAAGTTCCATTTAATTGTTCTTTTGGATTATAGTAGAACGTACCAATTCCGCCAAATGCATAAAGAGATAGTTTCCTTCTTTTTTTCCTTGAGCTTAATCCGCCAATAGAGTATAGGTTTTTAGCCACTTCAGAAATAAAGTAATATTCTGCCTGTATGGATAATTCAATAATGGGCGAACGGAAGTTTAAATTTCTGTTTTCCCTGATAGCATCTTTCGAAAGCGCATCACTACCTGACACCATAGCAAGACTTAACATAGATTTAACCGCAAACCTTGCATTAGTTTTGTAACGAACACCACCATCTAAGCAATATCGAGAAGAAAAAAGATTATAATCTTTTACAAAGTGATTACCTGTGCCGTAAGACCCGCCCAAATCTCCCAAAAAACCAGAGGGTCCGACACCTCCAACAAACTCGTATCGATATGTTTTGCTTCTTTTGGCTTGCGAATAAGCCAGCATGGTAAGTAAAACAAGACAAGTACAGAAAAGGAACGATTTACGCATAAACAAAAAGGAGCATTTGGCTTTACAATTTTAGTAATTTTATAATTGAAATAGTAAAACCCACTAGTGAAAATACTAATCCTATCAGGAATAAAGTGTCTGCTTTTCTTGCTTGTTGGTTGTTATTTGTAGTTTCTTTTGTGTTCATACAATTGCAAGTACCAAGGTATATTTATTTTTTATCACATTTTAACATTTCTCTGCTTTTTAGACATACTTATAGTTTTGAACGATAAAATATATTTTAGCTATTCGCTTATAATCTCTACCATAAAAGTGGTACATTTGCAGAGAACTTTAGAATTAATCTAAATAAAGATGATTACAGTTTCAAACGCAGCAAAAGAACATGCTGTACAACTAATAAAAGAAGAAAATAAACCGGCTGATACTTTCATACGCGTTGGTGTAGATGGAGGAGGTTGTTCAGGACTTATGTATAACCTTATTTTTGATAATGAGTTAAAACAGGGCGATCAGGTATTTGAAGATAATGGCGTTAAAATAGTAGTTGACCGCAAAAGTTTTCTATACCTTGTGGGTACCGAATTAGATTATTCTGGCGGGCTTAATGGCAAAGGCTTTGTATTTAAAAACCCTAATGCGTCTCGCACCTGTGGTTGCGGAGAAAGTTTTTCTGTATAAATAGTAATGGCAAACGAAGTCCTTCAGGAACACATAAGCAATGAGTATAAGTATGGTTTTGTTACAGATATTGAATCTGATAGTGCCCCTGTTGGCTTAAACGAAGATATTATTCGTTTTATTTCTCACAAAAAGAATGAACCCGAATGGTTATTGGAGTTTCGTTTAAAAGCTTATCGTTATTGGCTAACCTTGGAAGAGCCAAAATGGGCACATGTTAAATACGAGAAACCTGATTTCAATAATATTATTTACTACTCGGCTCCCAAACAAAAAAAGACATTAAACAGTTTAGATGAGGTTGACCCTGAGCTTTTAAAAACCTTCGAAAAACTTGGTATATCCTTAGAAGAACAAAAACGTTTAAGTGGTGTAGAAAGCAGAATAGCTGTTGACGCCGTGATAGATAGTGTTTCCGTTAAAACAACTTTCAAAGAAACGCTTGCTGAAAAAGGAATTATATTTTGTTCGTTTAGTGAGGCTGTTCAGGAGCATCCTGATTTGGTTAAAAAATATATGGGCATGGTGGTGCCTTATACCGATAACTTTTACGGTGCTTTAAACAGTGCTGTTTTTACGGATGGCTCTTTCTGTTATATCCCCAAAGGCGTTCGTTGTCCAATGGAACTTTCAACCTATTTCCGTATCAATGCCAGTGGTACTGGTCAATTTGAAAGGACTTTAATTGTTGCTGAGGAGGATTCTTATGTTTCTTACTTGGAGGGTTGTACAGCCCCTCAGCGCGATGAAAATCAACTACATGCTGCCATTGTAGAGATTATTGCACACAAAAATGCTGAAGTAAAATACAGCACCGTACAAAACTGGTATCCCGGAGATAAGAACGGTTTAGGCGGCATCTTTAACTTTGTTACCAAACGGGGAATTTGTTTGGAAGATAATTCCAAAATATCCTGGACTCAGGTAGAAACAGGTTCTGCCGTTACCTGGAAATATCCATCCGTAATTCTAAAAGGAAATAACTCAGTCGGAGAGTTTTATTCCGTTGCCCTCACAAACAATTACCAGCAAGCCGATACGGGAACCAAAATGATTCACATTGGCAGGAATACCAAATCAACTATAATTTCGAAGGGTATTTCAGCAGGTTTTAGTAATAATAGTTATCGTGGTTTAGTTCGTATCCAAAAAGGGGCAACCGGTGCACGTAACTTCTCTCAATGCGACAGCCTCCTAATGGGTGATAAATGTGGTGCACATACCTTTCCGTATATCGAAATAAAGGATAAAACAGCTGTAGTAGAGCATGAAGCCACTACCTCGAAAATAGGCGAAGATCAATTATTCTATTGTAAGCAACGTGGCATCGAAACCGAAAAAGCAATAGGCTTAATTGTGAATGGATATTGCAAAGATGTGTTAAATAAATTACCGATGGAATTTGCCGTTGAAGCTCAGAAACTTTTAGCCGTAAGCCTTGAAGGAAGTGTAGGTTAAACAATTCTAAAAATGATGAAACAATAGGTTAAAACAAAAAATTACATATAGATTTGCATTCAAATTAATACCCACATAAACCTAAAAACAATGGAAAACACGAACACTCCCACAGAAAGAAAAGGCAACATTGAAGATTTAGTTGCTTGGCAAAAAGCTAAAGAATTAGCCGTAACTGCATACAAATTGGCTAACAGCATCAATTTAGATGCATTAATTAAAGATAAATTAATATACGCAGCTTTAGAAGTTTCTTACGCTGTGGCACGTAGCTACGGTGTTAAACAACGCGTAAAGTCTTTAGAGAATTTATACGAAGCACGCGAATATGTTTTTGAATTTAAAACAGCGATGGCAATTGGTGTTGATTTAGGTGCTATTTCACACGAACAAAGTGCCGAAATACAACCTCTAGTTGACCATACCGATAA
>CAVXOV010000077.1:0-3901 GCA_963763345.1 uncultured Candidatus Saccharibacteria bacterium | reverse complement strand
CCTGTTACAATTATAGTTTGTTTTTTAAAGCCAAGGCATCTAATTTCATTTGTTTTATCACGCTAAGCAAGCCATTGGCACGAGTTGGCGATAGATGTTCTTTTAAACCTATTTTATCTATAAAAGTCATATCGGCCTGCAAAATATCATCCGGCTTTTGATTGGATAAAACACGTATCATTAAAGCAACCATGCCTTTGGTAATAATAGCATCACTATCTGCGGTATATAGTACTTTGCCATTTTCCAATTCGGAATGAAGCCACACCTTGCTCTGACAACCCTTAATGATATACTCCTCTGTTTTATATTTCTCATTTATCAAAGGCAATGATTTTCCCAATTCAATAAGATGTTCGTATTTTAATTCCCAATGATCTGCAAACAGTCTAAACTCTTCAGTAATTTCCTGTTCAATTTCAGCTATGCTCATGATAACATCTTAATGGATCTTCTCCAATGCCAAAATAAAAACATCAATCTCTTCTTTGGTATTATAAAAAGCAAAAGAAGCCCGTATAGTACCCGGTATGCCAAAATGCTGCATTAGAGGTTGTGTGCAATGATGCCCCGTGCACACTGCGATACCTTGTTTGTCTAATAAATTACCCACATCAAAAGGATGTATATTTTTTACATTGAAAGAAATTACAGAAGCTTTATCGGCGACATCCCCATATACAACTATGTTACTTAACTGTTTCAACTTTTGTGTGGCATATTGTGTTAGCTCATACTCATACGCTGAGATGGTTTCCAATCCAATTTCATTTATATAATTCAATGCAGTAGCCAAGCCAATAGCTCCTTCATATTAGGTGTGCCCGCTTCAAACTTTAAAGGTCCATCCACATATTCTGTTTTTTTAAAAGAAACTGTTTTAATGGTTCCTCCGCCTACCTGATAAGGCTTAAATATTTCTATCCATTTTTCTTTTGCATATAAAGCCCCTATACCAGTTGGGGCATATACTTTATGTCCGCTAAAACAATAAAAATCACAATCTATATCTTGTACATCAACAGCCATGTGGGGTATGGCTTGGGCACCATCAATAAAAACAGGGATATTCTTTTGTTTAGCAAGGACACAAACTTCTTTCACATTATTAATTACACCAAGCGTATTAGATACGTGGCTAATGGCCACTAATTTAGTTTTAGCTGAAAGTAGTTTTTTGTACTCATTTAAATTTAATTCTCCATTTTCATTTATAGGAATTATTTTTAAAACAGCATCTTTTTCTTCGCATAAAATTTGCCAAGGGAGAATATTAGAGTGGTGCTCCATTAAGGAGAGGATAATTTCATCTCCTTTATGAATAAATAAATTACCAAAACAATGTGCTACTAGGTTTACACTTTCTGTAGTTCCTCGGGTAAAGATTATCTCGTTTATAGACGAAGCATTGATATGTTTTTGTGCTGTTTCTCTGGCAAGTTCATAATGGGCAGTAGCCTTTTGACTAAGTGTGTGAACTCCTCTATGAATATTGCTGTTTTCTTCGTAATAGTATTTTTTAATAGCTTCAATTACCTGCTTTGGTTTTTGTGCAGTGGCCCCGTTATCAAAATAAATAAGCGGTTTATTATTTACTTTGGTTTTTAAAATTGGGAAGTCTTCTCTTACTTTTTCAATATTGAAAGCAGTATGCTGGAGTATGTTTTGCATCAGGAAAGATTAATCTTGTAAAGATTGTTCAAACAACTCTATAACTTTTTCTTTTATAGTTTCGCTTTTAAGCTGGTCTATTACTTCGTGTGCAAAGGCTTGTAATAAAAGTTTGCGTGCACTTTCTTCGCCAATGCCTCGTGCTTTCAGATAAAACAAAGCGTTTTCATCTACTTTACCAGTGGATGTACCATGACTGCATTTTACATCATTAGCATAAATCTCTAACTCGGGTTTGGCATTAACCGTAGCATCA
Source organism: uncultured Candidatus Saccharibacteria bacterium (assembly GCA_963763345.1). GTDB lineage: Bacteria > Bacteroidota > Bacteroidia > B-17B0 > Aurantibacillaceae > PALSA-968. The sequence goes on along the minus strand of CAVXOV010000077.1, from coordinate 1,974 downwards.
TCGCTCAACAAAATATTTTTACTGCTTTGGTAGGCATTGGTTTTTTGTGCATCTTTCTCTACAAAAATTTGCCCGTTAAACACGGCTGTAGATTTCCCACCCACAATACCTTTATACAATTCATTGCTCTGGCAATTTGGTTTTAAATGATCAACCAACGTATGGTTATCTACTAATTGATTTCCTTTGGTAACAAATAAACCGAATAAATGTGATTCGGCATATTCACCATCAATAGCCGTACTTAAATTATTACGTACTAAAGCTCCACTAAATGTAAAACAGCTATTGGTGTAATTACTTTGTTTTTGCTGATGCGTTTTTGTGTTGTTTACTGTATAGCTTGCTGCACCTGCATTTTGAATAACCGTATGATTTAAGTGTGCATTTTCTGCCACAGAAATCTCAGTAAGGTTATTTGTAAAGTATTTATTATTTGATGCATGAAAAAATTCAGTTACTTGTGCTTCAGCATTTTTTTCTATCACAAATAAATTCCTAACATTAAAAAATAAATTCCCTTCTAATGAATTTATATGATGTATAACAATTGGTTTATTAAACGATTTGGTTATATGTAAAAACATCCCCCTGTCAGCATAAGCAGTATTTAACGCAATTAGTGCATCGCTATTTGAAGGGGCATATTTTGTAAGGTGATTATGTAGATATTCTGTAGAAGCATTGTTTATTGGTGAAATTGATACTCCCTCAGGAAAATCAAATGGATCTGAATGCAATTTACCATTAAAGACATAAATATTATAAGCATTACTAATAACATAATTTTGTTTCAAATCTGGAATAGTAATGTCATTTTCTTTTCCTAAAATAGTCTTAAACTCTTTACGAATTATCGCTTCAATATTGCAATACTTGTAATCTTCGTGTTTGTTATTGGGAATTCCGTTTTCTTCCAGATATTGTAGTGCCAAACCTATTTCCGAAGCGGGCATAAAGTCAACTTTCCCTGCATGTTTAGATAATTCTTCAATAAATTGGTGAGTTGCTGTAAGTTTATCGGTAATCATTATGTTGCTCTATACGTGAGCAGTATCATATTCTTTTTTTATCTCGTCGTAACCTTTTTCTTCCATTTCAAGCGCAAGTTCTTTACCACCGCTCTTTACAATTTTTCCATTGTAAAGTATGTGTACAAAATCGGGTACGATATAATCTAACAGGCGCTGGTAGTGTGTAATAACTATAGTTGCATTGTCTTTGCTCTTTAGTTTATTAACACCTGTTGCTACAATACGTAAAGCATCAATATCCAAACCACTATCGGTTTCATCTAATTTGGCAAGCTTAGGTTCAAGTACTGCCATTTGAAATATCTCGTTACGTTTTTTTTCTCCTCCACTAAAGCCTTCGTTAACGCTACGTCCGGTAAGCTTAGCATCTAACTCAACTAATTTTTGTTTTTCTTTTATTAGCGCCAAAAATCTTTGGCTTCCATATCGGGTAAGCCTTTGTATTTGCGGATTTCATTAATGGCTGTGCGTAAAAAATTTATATTGCTTACCCCCGGAATTTCTACGGGATATTGAAAAGCAAGAAATACACCTTCGCGGGCACGATCTTCAGCAGATAGTTCCAGTAAGTCTTTTCCGTTAAAAAAAACATTACCTTCTGTTACCCGATAATCTTCGCGTCCGGCAAGTACAGCCGACAAAGTACTTTTGCCGGAACCGTTAGGTCCCATAATGGCATGCACTTCGCCGGCTTTTACTTCAAGGTTAATTCCTTTCAGAATTTCTTTTCCGTCAATCTCAGCTTTTAAATTTTTTACAGATAGCATTAATTAGAAATTAGAAACCGGTGAGCTTGCGTAATCTATGGTGTTTCCAAAATTATCAGGGGGGGTATTGCTATTGCCATGGTTACCATCATGATCTCTGCGGTAATTATTTTTCGGACGAGATTTGCCTTTATTGGCATCTTCTTTATATTGAATAAGACCTGAAACTAATT
>CAVXOV010000076.1:0-8212 GCA_963763345.1 uncultured Candidatus Saccharibacteria bacterium | reverse complement strand
TTAACACTAACCTCTGCTCTGTCTGATTTTACTTGCTGCGTAAGCTTAGGCAAAAACGAAACCTCTCCTGTGCAATCTCGTAAGTAGTGCCTAAGCTCCTGTTGCACGTATATTTTCTCGCCGAAATATCTTATCACAACTGTATATTCTTCATCTACAACCTCATAGAAGACTTTAACGTCATTTGGATATTCTGCCAAAAGCCTTATCCCTATTATTAAGCTTATACCATTGAGAATCCATCCATTATTCATATCGTCGTCTTTAAATTTGTTATAATAAACTTCTCCTACGATATAAATTAGGCGTAGCCTTTTTTTACTGGCGGTTAGGAATATTTTAATGGCTCTGATAATGTTTTTAGAGCTTCTGTTATTACCGATATATCCTTTCCTTTTTAAGAATTCGCAAATAAAGACATACCTTGCTTGTATTGATTCGCGGTGTGTTATTGGTATACAGACTGCGTTTTCGCCTTCTATATCTTTAATACATTTTGGTTCTGTTTTGCTCATGGTGTTTGATTTTAGTGTTTATGATATTTAGTTTAAAGAAGGGTGCGCCATACGGCGCACCAATGTATTTTACTCTGCTGAGTTGTTGTTTTGCACTTCGCCTTGCATTTCATTAGCTACTGCTTCATCAGCTTGTGTAAATACATAATCTTTCGGGCAGGTTGACCAAAAATCTGTAACGAATTCTTGAAGGAATTTTTCATCTGGAAAAATGGTAGTCATAGTTAGTTCGTTATTATAACTATAAACGTCCCACATCATTTTTGATTTCGGTAAACATAGTATTATGTACTCATGATTATCGAAATACCTTTGCCATTCTTCTACATATTCCAGAACGTCCTTAAGCTTATTTATAGGAATTGGGGTATAAAACTTATATTCATCTTTATCTACCCACCCCTTATTATACTCTGATAACTCATCAAGGAATTCATACCCCAATTCTGTTAGGCTTTCGGTTCCTTCGCAGATTTCTAAACGCAGAAGTGCTACTTCCATTTGTTTTTGTTCGTTTGTTAAGTTTGTCTCTTTCATTTTTTTGCTTTTAAAGCCACGTCTTTTTTGGCTGTGCTGTTTTTTAACCTCATATAATTGTAGCGGTTTGTTGCCACTAATCTTTTTTGTCTCCTTTCTTTTTTATTTTAATAATGTAAGGTGCGCCGTATGGCGCACCCTTCAGCCCCTTTGTGGTTAAGGCTTCATCCTTACTTCTGAATAAGTATTGTTTGGCAGATAGGTTAGTAGAAAGCGTTTTGTTCGTGTGTTTTGGTAAACAAACTCCAGTATTCTGCCATCTGGCAGGCAAATACCATGTACTACCTTTAAGCTATTCCAATTGTTTGCAATGTTTAAAATTCCTGTGCTAAAATCTGTTATGGAATCGCCCTCTAACATAAATATTAGCTGCCATGACTTCCGTTTACTGGTAGCCGTATCTGATACAGTGCTTGTTATGATTCTTCCAAGGGGTACTACTGCTTTAGGAGAAAGGTAATGAATGCAGTGTTGCTTTACCTCTTTAAAAGCCTGATAATCTTCCTTAGATTCGAAGTCAGTTAGTGTGTCATTGGAAAATTTTCCAATTTCTTTTAAACCTCTAAAATAATCTTTTGCAAAATTATTCAGCCATTTGTAATACCTACCGTTCACGCTCCTTTCAAGTGTTTGCTTATTTTCCTCACTGATGGTTGGATGAAATATTTTCTCTCCATTTTCCTCGGTAAGATGATTGCCATTATCAAACGCTTTCAATTCTTCATCTGTCCCATAAATTCTAAGCATGTGTAAAAGGGTTATTTTATTTGTGATGTTTTTGGTTCCCATGATTTTTTTTTAAATTGTTTTTAAGCACCTCCTTTGTGGCTGTGCTGTGTTTTTTAAATTCATAAAATTTGCAGGTGTGTTTCCTGCTTACTTATATTACCTCCTTTCCTCTTGGGTTTATTACTATTATTATTTAAAAAGAAATACATACGCTCTTTTACTTTGTTAACGGCTGCTAAGTTCGGGAGAAGTGGTTGCCTTATAATTACCGTAATTTTACGCTGAGGCTTGTATACCTTGGTTTTGCTATGTCTTTTAAGAACCACTCCCGCAGTTTCACAACAGGTATTACTAACGTTCTGGCTAAACAACATCTGAAGGTGGGTTTATAAAAGTTTTGCTATAAACATGCAGGTTTGAGCTGAACTCCTGAAAGTTGGTTGGAAACCGCTCTGTGGTATTAAGGTAGTACTCGAGTTCACGCTCAATTTCCACCTTTGTATCAAAGTACCTTATTACTACGTTATACTTACCATCTAACTCCTCGCAGAAATAGTAGCTCTCTAAAGGGTTTTCTTTCTGTACTATATCAGCTATTAACAAACTAAAGGCGTGGATTAACTCCATGCTGTACATGTTGCCTGTTTTAAATACGGTTGCCCAGTACCAATTGGCTATATAATAGCCATAACTTAAATGCTGCGTTTGGGATAATAACTTACTAATGCCTAAAATAATTTCATCCGCTGTTTTAAAGTGCTGGCAGTACCCACCTTTCCTTAATAACAGGCGAATAGCTTTCAGCCTTTCTTTTATGGCAACCTGCTGCGACTGTAATATTAAAACCGCATTGGTACCTTCCAATTGTCTGATTGATATTTGAGATTGCTTATTAGTCATGTTGCTTTTAAAGAGTGGTATACCATGCGATGTACCTTTAACTCATTTTCTTTTTTTTTAACAACAAAAATAACCCATGAAATAGCCCTTAGACTTAACGTTTAGTTAAGGAAATTAATTGTATAGAAAGAGTGGTGATTCTTAAATTTGAAGTAACTGCAACATCCACTATAGGTAGTGTAGGTACACCAACTATAACTGCAACGGATACCACTTGAATGCCCCGTAATTATACCAATACAGAAGAAATCAGCACAAAAATCGGGTTATTATCAAATCAGCTTACTTAAATAAAATTAAAATTGCGTTTAACATCAAAAAATAATTGCTCTTGATACCATTGATATTGTTGAACTTTATAAAACAAGTAAAGATTTTATTTGCTTTTAGCTTACTGATGCATTACATTTCCTTGAAATTTTACAACGTAAAGCCAAATGAAAAAAGAAACACTAAAAGAAGCAGAAGCTGCTCAGGCTACTCAACAGGGGTATATGGTAAACGATAAGTGGGATTTCCTGCCCTTACCTAAACCTACCTATTTGGATGAACAATCTCTAACTGAATTTAACGCCTTATATAATAGGTATAGATTACAGTTATTTGAAGCAACCCTTGCTAAGATGAAAAACAATCTTTATCATATTAATCTGCTGCAAGAACACTTTAATTATTTATCTTACCTATTCAGTGGGCAGGATGTTCCGTTAAAAGAAAACTACATTAGTAGCGAAGATGAATTTTCTTTTAAAACACGTGAAATACAGAAGGTATACGCTCACCTGTTAAATAACAATACAAGCATATTTACGATTAACGACCCAAACACTATTGATGAGTTGGCAAAAACATATGTACTATGGGATTATCTTGTAGAGATTCAGGTTGGTTATGACCATGCATACGCAGCGATGTTAATTTTATTTGGCGCAAATAAATTGGAAGTGAGATTGCTGAATGAAAAATTTCTTCGTGAGTTCGTTGAGTATTTATACGGTATGTTAAAAGAAAATTATATAGCCTGTACCTATGAGGTATTTAGAAACCATTTTATTTTTGAGAGGTTGGATTCCGTTAAAATAAACTGGTTAAAGAAAGAGAGTGAGTTAATAGCGCTTCTGTTAAAGCTTGATTACCTTAAAGTTATTTATCTGCGGAATTATGCTCAAGTTATAGCAGCTAATTTTATTAATAACAAAGGAATGGATTTTAAAGATAATCAAATAAGGGTTGTAAGGACGCAGGAGTTGCCACAAACGAATTTGATTGAATCAAAATTAGCCGATGAAATTCACGCTCGCTATCTTGTTATAAAGGAGAAGCAGAGGGTAGCAAATGCAATTGCTTAACACAACATTAAGTCCCATCGGTATTAATAGCAGTAATTTAGCAGTATTGAAAAAACGTTCTTTGAATTTAGTTAATGATAGTCAGTTAGTACTGTGTGTATACCGGATACAAACAATACCTATTAACTTACCATTAATCGTTATCGGAAGCAACTGTTGTAATTTTGTTTCCGGTTCTTTGATAGTGTTTGCTGAACATCAGTTCTCTCCTTATATGTACCCCGGAATACATAATAGGCTAAAAGGTTGATAACGTAAGCAGGCAAAACGGTTCCAATAAAAACGGGAAACTTAATTTGAATGGCAATGTGTTGAACGGTACACGGTGCATCCCAAAAAAAGTTTTATTCTGAGCCCTCTTGTAATAGAGAGCCGCTTAGCTCAGATAAACCGTTAACCAGTTCTCTAAAATTATAAACAGGTGTAGTTAAAAAAAAACCTCCTATAACAGGGCTGGGATAACTATGCCAAAAAACTAACGAAAATGCAAACAGAAGACATAAACAGTATACCTGCATTAAGCGCAAGCAAATGTGTAGAAGAGGTTAACCAACCTGTAAAAAAAGATGACCTAATCTTAGTAACTCTTACTGGGTTTAAGGAAGGTGGTGATGAAACGGGGTTAAGGGGTTTCCAATTGCCTTTGCCGCATAATGTAGGATGGGTGAATAAACAGTCCAAATGTTACGCAGCTTGGCCAGCTGGTAGCCTTAAAGAGCTATACCATAAAATAGAAGCTTTTTGTAATCTCACACGAGGGGATAACTTGGCTTATAAAATTCAGATTTATTTGCCCAAGAGCAACACGTGGTTTGATGCTACTGTGGAAGACTATCGTTTTTACTTATTTCCAATAGAGAACAACTACCTAGAGCTAGTAGCCGAATTCTGGAGCAGTTGCCCTGAAATGACCCAACTCTAAACCACTTAAAAACCAATTAACATGCAGATAGAAAATGTAAATTCTAAACATGGCGGGCTTATTAATACGAGTAGGGTTACTTTTACACCCTTTTTCTACAACTGATCAACGTAAAGGAATTGGAAGTATGTTCCTAGCAACGTTTGGTAATCCACATATCGGATGGAGCTGGGGTGATCGTACCTTTTACGCTGCTGCACCTATTGGAGACCTGACTGACCTGATGGAGGGCATTAGAAATTTCCAAACACTATGCGATAATGAATCGGTATATGTACACATTTCGGATTCTAATGTGCTACTGGCGCCTTTTGTTGTTGATGGTCATTTAGATTTCAACTATGATCAGGATCCAAGCAATGTAACAGAGTTCATAATGGATTTTGCCAACTCCGTACCATCAGATCATCCAACGCTGAATTTTCAGCTTGAGTAGTAGCAGCAGCCATAGTCACCCCCCCCTGCTATACAGCAGGGGGGGGTATACTTAATAAAAAAAACAATCTAACCATAAAATAAAAGCAAAATGAAAAAATCAGAAAATAGTAAGCAAAACAATTTACCGTTAGCACCTAATGGTACAGTATAACAAAACGTAGTGCTAGCCTTATCACCACAAAAAGTAATTGATGTTTTAAATAAACATCTTAATTCTAAACCTGCAACAAATGGTGTTGCTACTTATAACTGTATACTACATGTAAAAGGTCGTAAAAAGTATATAGAAAGGATTCTTAATACTATAGGTAATGTAAATGGTTTTGATCCTAATTGCCCACCTAAGTACTCTAATAAAGTCCCATACTTAAAACTTGTAAATGCCACCGCTACAGATTTGTATTTTACTTTTTCTTATCCTAATTATGAAGAGATTTTTGCTTTTGTATCGAGTTTTGTACTTCAATGGGAAGGGTTAACAGTTACTCATTTTATTAAATATGATGGGTATGCGCAGCAGCAGCAATCATTCATAAATGGTGTATTGAAGAAAAGTCGGATCAAGGTTAAGCCTGGTGTCTTTAACGCGGCGGATTATATAGCTTGAACAGGAGTAACTAGTATACCCCCCGTGCTATACAGTAGGGGGGTATACTTATTAAAATAATAATGTAAAAACCGTTTAATAAAAAATAAAAACTATGAATTCAATAGAAGAAAAAACAGGACACATGTTTAATGAGGGTATTATTAAACAAATAGCAGCTTTTGAAGCAGAGGTGAAACATAATCTTAACTCATCTCAGACTATTATAGTTATGATCCTGAAGAATGGCTGGATATTGATCATCCGTTTTCCAAGTATGACTTTATTATAGAAGATAATTACTGGCTTGGTATCTGGGCGGATTTTTTATTCCTTTTGTTAGTTCAGAATGATTACCCTGACTATAAAGCTGAATTAACTGCAGACTACCGTGACAGGAATGATAACAGCTAAATTTTATAGCCCCTCTTAGACTAATATAAAGATGAAAACCAATCCAACATTATCACCGTTTACGGTTGATCAGGAATACGAAAAGCTGGAGCAGGCTTTTAGACGGATAGTTAATAAATTACCTATTGAAGAAATAACTGACTTTACACGATACTTTTCGGGTAGGGGTTATATGGAAGATGCGATAATACAGCTTGATGAAGATAGTAAGAAGTGGTTTATGGAGCAGGTTATCGAGAATTATAAAAATTGAATATAGGTGAGTAAAAGTTATAAACCCAGCAGTTGCAACCGATAACAATACTTAAAAAAAACATGAACCCATTTTAATAAACCATCAATTTAGCCATCACTTTTAAATAATTATTCCGTAGCAAAAATGCAATCCAAAGAGGTGTTGTACATATACATAAGGGTTTCTACCTCTGAGCAGGCTGAAAAAGACCTTTCAATGCCCAGACAAAAGGAGCTCGGTATACAGGTTGCTGAGGAGCTTGGGATGTCGTATAAAGTTTACGCTGAAGCCGGAGAAAGTGCATCACGAGAAAACTTTGATAACAGACCACAGCTTTTTGAGATTCTGAGACTTGTGAAGGAGGGGATTATTCAACACTTATATGTATTCGACCAGACAAGACTTTCAAGAAATAACATCACAAAAGCTGTCATATCTGAATCGCTGAAGAAGCAGAAGGTACATTTATATACCCATTCTAAAAGATTTGATTTTGATAAGAGTGAGGACGCCCTAACTTTTAAGATACTTGAAGCCATTGAGTCTTACGAGTCCGAATTAAGAAAAGCTAGGTTTAAACTTGGATACGTCAGCGCAAACAAAAAGGGGCGTTATTTAAAAGGCATTCCTCCTTATGGGTACAAAAAAGATGATGCTGGTTTTTTAATTATTGATGAGGAAGAAAAGGCAGTCTTCTTAATCATGGTAGATTTATACTTAAATAAAGGCTACGGTACAAACCAAATTGCCAATTATTTAAACGAAAACACAATAGCTACTAAAACATCAAAGTTGTTTAAGACTGGATACACTTTAAAAGCTGGTGTATCCAATAGAAGGACTGCGCATCATGTTTCTAAGAACGAGTGGAATCCTGGCAGCATCAATACAATGTTTAAAAACGAGCTATACTACGGGAAAAGAAAGTTTAAAATTTCTGATGACAATTTTGAATATGTAGATTGTGAGCCCATAATAGATAAGGAAACGTTTGATAAGATTCAGATGCTGCGCGTACAAAATGGCATTATGAAGAAACGGGAGGATAAGTATTTTTATTTGCTTAAAGATCTTGTTAGTTGTGGCAATTGTGGGGAGCCGTTTCACGGTAGAGTAAAACCAAACCGAGGCGAATATACCTACAGGTGTAACTCTAGAAGAAAGACAAAATCAACATGCAGCAGCAGAGGCATCAATATAACCAAACTAAATAATGTAGTTTGGAACGCATTCAAATCATCTGTCTTTTACCACAAGGTGATTATACAAAAAATGGCAATTCAATTAAATAATACTGATGATATAAGTAAAAGGTTGGAGGAGTTGCAAGCTGAACTGGCTATAATACAAAGAAAGGAAACTAACTTAAACACCAAACTTAAAAAATTAATTAGAAAAGATTTAGATACTCGTATTTCTAAAGTAATTTATGAGGAAATCCTTCAGGACCTTCAAGCGGAAGCAAAGCTACTGGCTGATAATAAGCTTACCTGCCAGGCAAATATTAAATTGTTAACGCAAAAATCAAATAACAATAAGGAGATAGAATCTGAACTTGCTAAAGGGCTATCAGCTATTAAGACTGCT
>CAVXOV010000075.1:0-33087 GCA_963763345.1 uncultured Candidatus Saccharibacteria bacterium | reverse complement strand
GGTGGAGCTCGAGTCGCTGCCCCTCGACATGGCGCTCATACTCGACGAGTGCACGAGCCTGTTCGCGGGCGCGGCGGAGGCGAAGGGAGTCGAGCTGATCGTCTGTCCGCCATGTCCGGGCGCGCCCACATTGCGCGGAGATCCCTTGAGGATCCGCCAGATCGTGTTGAATTTGGTGGGCAATGCCGTCAAGTTCACGCTGCAGGGCGAGGTTCTGGTCAAGGCGGACGTCGGACCGCCGAGCACGGCCGTGCGCACGCATCGATAACGGTGAGCGACACCGGGGTCGGCATGGAGCCCGCGACCATCGAAAAGATCTTCGAGCCCTTCACTCAGGCCGACGAATCGACGACACGGCGTTTCGGAGGCACCGGCCTCGGACTGGCCATTTGCCGCGAGCTGGCCGAACGGATGGGCGGAGAGGTGAGCGCGGAAAGCCGGGCCAACGTCGGTTCGACCTTCCGAGTGTCCCTGCAACTCCCGGTCTGCGACGAGAGCGCGCAACGAGCGCCGGCACCGTTCCCGCAGCGCGCGGTGCGCATCCTCACCCGCCGCCCGGCGCTCGCTGAATCGCTGGCCCGGCACGTGTCCGCGTTCGGGCTCGAGGTCATCCGCGACGAGGGCGATCGCTGGCCGGATCCGACCGCGCCCGCCGAGCTCGTCATTGCCGATCTCAGCACGCACAAGGCCCTGGTCGAATCGCTGTTCAACGGCCCGCGCGCCGCGCGCCCGGCGCTGGTGATCGTCGCAACCGCCTCGCAACTCGACGCGCTCGACTGCAAGCGGCTCATCGACGCGGATACCATCGCGGCCAAACCGGTGCATCGCGACGGCTCTGTACTCGGCCTTGAGAGCGGCCGCGGGGCTGGGGCGCCCTGCCGCCGCGGCTCATCCGCTCGAGGCGCGCGTGAGCTTGGGCGGCCACGTGTTGCTCGTCGAGGACGAGCCGGTGAACGCGGCCGTGGCCGAGGGTTACCTGACCGAGCTCGGCTGCACCTGCGTATGGGTGAACAGCGGTTCGGAGGCGATCGCGCGCAGCGCCACCGAGCGATTCGACCTGATCATGATGGATCTCAACATGCCCGCGATGGACGGCTTCGCGACCACTCGACTGATTCGCGAACGCGACGGCGTCCGGCCCGCGCATTCCCATCGTGGCGCTGACCGCGCACGAGGCGAGCAGCCATCGCGATGCCTGCCTCGAGGCAGGCATGGACGATCTGCTGAGCAAACCCTACACGCTGGATGAGTGTGCGCAGCTGTTGACCCGTTGGATCACGCGTCGCAGCGCCGCGCGAACGACCCGGCGCGTCCCGCGGTATCCGCTGCGTTCCCGTGCACCCTGCTCGCTCGGCGGCGCAGCCCTCGCCGGTATCCGATGCATCGAGCGCGGCAGGTGCGCGAGTCGGCGGTGCCGGACGCCCCGGCGCCTGCGATCGAAACCGTCACGCAGATCGACGGGCAGACCGTGACGGGATTCTTCATTTCCAGCACCTGTTCGGGGGTTTCTATATCTCCGTTACCAAAAATAGGAATCTTAATGCGCGGGTTGTTCTTCACGGCGCCAATCATAGTCCAGTCCGCCGAGCCTTTATACATTTGTGCACGCGTGCGCCCGTTGTATCGCCAAGTGCCGTATACCCACATCCTGCAAACGTTCGGCAACTTCCATAATGTTAATGGATTTATCATCCCAACCCAAACGGGTTTTAACGGTAACCGGTTTGTTGGTTGATTTTATAACGGCTTTGGTAAGACGTATCATTAAATCTACATCCTTCAACACGCCTGCACCGGCACCTTTGCAAACTACCTTCTTTACAGGGCAACCAAAATTAATATCTACAATATCGGGGTTGGTGGCATCTACAATCTCAGCACTCATGGCCATGGCATCTTCATCTCCGCCAAAAATTTGTATGCCTATGGGACGTTCGTAATCAAAAATATCAAGTTTCTTTTTACTCTTAATAGCATCGCGAATCAATCCTTCAGAAGAGATAAACTCAGTGTACATCAAATCTGCCCCATGCTGTTTGCAAACATAACGAAAGGGAGGGTCGCTCACATCCTCCATAGGGGCAAGCAAAAGAGGGAACTCACCTAAATCTATATTTGCTATTCGTACCACTACTTGCGCTTTTAATTATCTTTGCAAAGATACAAAATCACTTATGAACGCAAGCACCTTTAAAGACCGTATAGGTCTGTTTACCATACTTACTTACTTTATTCTTTTGTTTGGATTAATGCTTTTGGATAACAGCAGTGCCGAGCAAATACCCGATACGGTTAAAGAAGTTAACTTCATCAAGATAATGCAGGTAGTTCTTACTACGCTTATTTTTATTCTGCCCGCTACGTTGTTTTGCCGCTTTATGCGTGATGAGCGAACCGCTTTCTTAAACATGAACAAAACTCCTAATCTGTATTTTATACTTACGGCTGCTGCTTGTGTCTTATTTGCTTTACCTGCCGTTAGCGGATTAGAATCATGGAACGCTGCTATGCATTTACCTTCTTCTATGTCAGGCACAGAGGCATGGATGCGTGGTAAGGAAAAAGAAGCAGAGAAAATCACCAACATGTTCTTTCAGGATAAATCCATCGGAGGCTTGGTGATAAATATTTTAGTGATGGCTTTTATGGCAGCACTAAGCGAAGAGATTTTCTTTAGAGGCTTGCTGCAACAAATATTTATTAAGAACAAAATAAACCCGCATGTGGCTATTGTAATAGCAGCTATTTTGTTCAGCGCGTTTCATTTGCAGTTCTTTGGGTTTATTCCGCGCATGTTTCTGGGCATCGTGTTGGGCTATCTCTATTACATCACACAAAATTTATGGGTGTCTATTACCGCGCATTTTTGTAACAATGCCTTTGCGGTTGTGGCTACTCATTTTTATACACCCGAAATTACAGGCACCGAAGGCGCAGCCATCCTTGCCGAGCAACCCATTGGTGTTGCCTTTGTATTGCTAAGCTTGGCAATGGTTATAGGGCAATTGGTATTGTTGCAGCGCTATGCAAGCAAGATTAAAACACTGCTTTAAAGAATAAAAGTACGGGCGTTCCGCTGCAAGCTTTTGGGTTTACCCAAAAGGCTTTCCACTGCAATCCCATAACGCAAAACAACATAGTTACACCAAAAAACGCCCTATATGATGCTCTTATCTCCCCCGATAAGCGTTACCGGCTGGAAGATTCTACTTACCCGTAATAAGGTTCTTACTACCGGTGATAAGTTTCCAATTACCCGCTATACGTTTCTAATTACCGGCAGGAAGGTTCGGTTACCGGTAATAAGGTCCTAATTACCGGCGATTAGGTTATCATCTATGGCGATGAAATGCCGAAAAAGACAGAAAAATGTTACAAACACGCTGATAAGTGTTAAATAGTGCCATTTTAGGGCTTTCTAACCTCTGTTTATTGCTCTATGGTGGATGTTGGCGTTTTGTAAGGTGCCGGAGATTGGTTTATAGATGCGAAGCTCATATTATATCCGATAATGATAAACAAGTAGCATTAAAATATGGAGACAAGGAATTCAAATTAGAACTTATTACTGACCCTAAAGTACATATGGGGAGAGAAACAGTTTATAAAATACTAAATGGTGAAATACAGATTTAAAAATAAACCTAAACCAACACTTCCTCTTTTACCTCGTAGTTGGCTGCGTTAGGGATTGCAGTGGAAAGCCTTTGTCCGTAATCGGCAAAGCTTGCAACGTAAAGCCCGACGGCGTAACCGCCGGAACGCACTCCTTCGACACAGGCTCAGGATAACGAAAATAATTAATTGATTTATATCAGTAAACCACTAAATAAAATTCATTTACTTTGCGGGTATGAGTAAACAAATAAACATTGTAGGCGCAGGGTTGGTAGGTTCTTTGCTGTCTATCTACCTGGCAAAACGCGGGTATAAAATAAACATTTACGAACGCCGACCTGATATGCGTAAGGCAAATATCAGTGCTGGTAAGTCTATTAACTTAGCCCTTAGCGACAGGGGTTGGAGAGGTTTGCAAGGTGTTGGCATAGCCGATGAGATTAAGAAAATTGCCATCCCTATGTATGGCAGGTTTATTCATAACCGCGATGGCTCAAACGCATTTTTTCCTTACGGAAAAAAAGATCAGGCTATTTACTCTGTTTCGCGTGGCGAGATTAATATGAGGTTGATGGATTTAGCCGAGCAGCAACCCAACGTAAAGATTCACTTTAACGAGCGTTGCACCCATGTAGATAGAGCAAGTCTTACAGCTCATTTTGAAAACGAGAGTACAAAACAAACTACTAAGTACTAAAAGTGATTTGCTGTTTGGTGCCGATGGTGCTTTTGCGGCAAGCCGGTTAAACATGCAGCTTAGCAGTGATAGGTTTGAATACAACCAGCATTATATTGAAGCAGGTTATAAAGAATTGATTATTCCTCCGGGAGAGAACGGAGAGTTCTTGTTAGAGAAGAACGCCTTACATATATGGCCTCGCGGAAGTTTTATGATGATTGCCCTGCCTAACCCCGATGGTAATTTTACCTGTACCCTATTTTTGCCTTTTGAAGGAGAGAAATCTTTTGCCAAACTTAAAACCAAAGAAGCCGTTAAGAAATTCTTTGATGAAGAGTTCCCCAGTGCAGTGCCTTTAATGCCTACGCTGTTGGACGATTTCATGAATAACCCGGTATCGTCTTTAGTAACCGTAAAATGTTTCCCATGGACTTTTGATAATAAAGTTGCTTTGATTGGTGATGCTGCTCATGCCATAGTTCCCTTCTACGGACAAGGCATGAATTGCGGTTTTGAAGATTGTGTGGTGCTGG
The DNA here is from genome assembly GCA_963763345.1 of uncultured Candidatus Saccharibacteria bacterium. GTDB lineage: Bacteria > Bacteroidota > Bacteroidia > B-17B0 > Aurantibacillaceae > PALSA-968. The sequence continues at coordinate 28,257 of CAVXOV010000075.1, read as the reverse complement.
ATGAATTGATTACCAAACACAAGGAAAACTGGGAAGCTATCTTCCCTGAATACCAAACCCTGCGCAAGCCCGATGGAGATGCCATTGCCGATTTGGCTATTGCCAATTTTGTAGAGATGCGCGATAAAACCACAGACCCTGTTTTTTTACTACAAAAGAAAATTGAAGCACGCTTCCATGAGAAACACCCTGATAAATGGATTCCTTTATACAGCATGGTTACTTATAGTCCGCATATACGCTACAGTACAGCCCAAAAAGAAGGACATAAACAACAAGCCATCATGGATATGATTATGGCTAAATCGGGCATTGACCAAAAATGGGATAGCGAAGAAGTTGAGAAAGAGATTTTAAGTATGCTTAAGTAAACTACTTTCAATAATTATATTATAGCCTCTCTGAAAGAAACAGCATTAGCCTATTATTTGAACGTGTGGTTTAAAACAGCTGCCAATCTAACTCCGGCAATAAAGATTTGCTTCTCTATAATGGGAACACTTTTTGTAATATACTCTTCAGTAAGCGTATTATCCTTAAAATCATACACATCTTTCAAGTAGCTGCGCGATTGTTCCATCCATTTAACTACATCTATTTTTTGCAATTCCTTTATCTCAGCTTTAGAAAATTGAGTACCTGCTTTAATGCAATCATCTACCGTTATTTTCTTATATTCTATAATACCCATATCCCAAATGTAATGCAGGTTCTTAAGCTTACCCATAAAGTCAAGCTTTATATCATTACCGCCTTTATCTTGCGGATAGCCGGTATGCAGGGGCATGTGCAAATCGCCCACCAAATGAAAAACGTACTTTACATCGGTGCTAATCTCGTCTTGTTTTAAGGCTTTTTTGTTGTTGAGTTCTGCTATACTTTTTTCTAGGGCATTCACAATATTTCCCTCATCTGTTTTTACGTAAGTTTTATCTTTATCAAAATCAATATAGTGCCAAGGTTTCAGATTATCATAAGCGTGATCTTTCTTTATTTCGTCCATCCAAACGGCGGCTTCATCAAAGGTCATAGTGCCTAAAACTTTCTGCACTCTTTCTTCCACACCTTTATCTAAATATAATTTAGCTATTTCAGCTACATAATGATGCCCTTCAGGTCCCCAAGCAAAGCAGGTTGCAGTTAGCAATGAGCAGTACACAGTTAAGGCAATGATTAAAGTTTTAATGTTTTTCATAGTATGGCTTTAAAGAGCGCAAATAACGAGAAGATTTTTGAGATGTTGTGAAACAAAAGTATAATTGATGGTAAAAACTAAAAAAAGGTTAAAACACAAGCTTGGGTGAATAGTTTAACTAAATTCGGCGCTGCAAATCAAATAATCTTTGCTGCATTTATGCCTAAAAAAATAATATTCTTTACTTTACTTCTGTCTATTAGTGGATTTTATCTTTCAGCCCAAAACAAATACACTATTAGCGGTTATGTGAAAGATGTTAAAAGCGGCGAACAATTAATTGGAGCTACCCTGGTGGTTAAAGAATTGCCTGCTACGGGTACAACAGCTAATGCTTACGGGTTTTATTCGATAACGCTTCCTGAAGGAAAGTATACATTATCTGCACAGTTTACGGGCTATCAATCAAAACCCGAAGTAATTGAGTTGAACAAAAGCATAAAACTTGATTTTGCCCTGAGCGATGCAGAGACTGAACTAAATGAAATTGTTGTTACGGATGAGAAGAAAGACCAGAACATTACCCAAACCCAAATGGGTGTAGATAAGTTGGATATACAACAGATAAAAAACATACCCGTTATTTTTGGAGAGAAGGATGTGCTAAAGACATTACAGTTATTGCCCGGAGTAAAGTCTGCGGGAGATGGCAGTAGCGGATTTTATGTGCGTGGGGGTAATACATCGCAAAACCTTATTTTATTAGATGAAGCAACCGTGTATAATGCTTCTCACTTACTAGGGTTCTTTTCAGTATTTAATTCGGATGCCATAAAAGACGTAACACTTTATAAGGGGACACATCCTGCCGAATTTGGCGGACGTTTATCGTCTGTATTGGATATTAAAATGAAAGATGGTAACGACCAGAAGTTTCACGTAAGCGGAGGTCTTGGTATTATTGCTTCGCGATTAGCTATAGAGGGTCCAATTAAAAAAGGCAGAGGTTCTTTTCTGTTGGCAGCAAGAAGAACATACGCTGATGCAGTTCTAAAAGCCATTACTACCAACCCACAGTTAAAACATATTAGTTTGTATTTTTATGATATAAACCTAAAAGCCAGCTACCGATTAAATGATAAGAATCGGGTTTATTTATCCGGCTATTTTGGCAAAGATGATTTAGGTACATCGAGTAATTTTGGACTTAACTATGGCAATGCCACTGGTACATTCAGATTAAATCATTTGTTTAGTGATAAATTGTTTTCAAATACTTCGTTGATATTTACTAATTACGACTACAAGATAACCACCAGCTTTGGTGCAAATAATTTGGATATTATTTCGCGCATACAGGATTATGGATTAAAACAGGATTTTCAATATTTTTTAAACGCTAAGAACAAAATTAAGTTTGGCTTTAGTTCTACCTGGCATAAATTAATCCCGGGCTCTATTACCACCGATAGTAATTCTCCGCTTAGCAAAAGAGGTGTTCCTAATAAATACGCACTAGAAAACGCTATTTATATTTCTCATGAAATAAAAGCAACTACTAAATTTAGTTTTGAATATGGAGCTAGACTTACCTCATTCAGCTTATTTGGCCCGGGTACCTTTTATAACTATAATGCAGCCGATAGTATAACCGATTCGGCAAAATATACGCAATCGCAAATAGTAAAGACATATATAAACCTTCAGCCGCGTGCTGCTTTTAATTATATAATAAATCCTAAAAGTTCTATTAAAGGTAATTATGCACGTAACACACAATATATGCACTTACTACAAAATACTACTTCGGGCAACCCGACTGATTTATGGATACCCAGCAGTAATAATGTAAAACCTGAGCTTTGTGACCAAGTATCGGTAGGGTATTTCAGAAACTTTTTAGATAATATGTTTGAAACATCTATTGAAACCTACTACAAACAAATGCAAAACCAAATTGATTATGTAAACGGCGCGCAGTTAACGCTGAATGCCAATGTGGAGTCGCAATTGCTTTATGGCATAGGAAGAGCCTATGGTGTGGAGTTGTTTATAAAGAAAAAATACGGCAGGTTTAACGGATGGTTAGGTTATACCTTATCTCGCACCGAAAGAAAAATTAACGGCATAAACAATGATAGCTGGTATCCGGCAACACAGGATATTACGCACTACATTACTGCAGTTGGTATTTTTGAGATAAATAAAAAATGGACGGCATCAGCTAATTTTGTTTATTACACGGGTAATGCTGTAACCTTCCCCAGTGGGAAGTATGAAATAAATGGACAGGTTGTGTTTTATTACACCGAACGCAACGGTTATCGTATGCCGGCTTATAACAGGTTGGATATTGGCTTTACATATCAAGCAAAAAAAACAGAGAAGTTTGAATCAAGTTGGAATTTCTCCTGCTATAATGCCTATGGAAGAGAGAACCCGTATAGCATCACGTTTCAGGTAAATCCTAATAATCCTCAACAAACACAAGCTGTGCTTACTTATTTATTCAGATGGGTACCTTCCGTAACGTATAACTTTAGATTTTAAACCATGAACAAAATTGCTTTTAGTGTAGTACTTATTATTTGCTGTTTGTTTACAGCTTGTACTAAAGTAATTAATGTAGATTTAAATTCGGCAAACCCCAATATTGTAGTAGATGCCGAGGTTACAGATAGTGTGACTTCTTATACGGTGAATCTTACTCAAACCGTAAATTTTAGTGATAATAATGTCTTTCCTGCAGTAAATGGAGCCATGGTTGTTATCAGCGATAATGCCGGAAACAGTAATATACTTGCCGAAACAGTTCCAGGTTCAGGTAATTATGTTACTTCTAACTTACAGGGGGTTGATGGCAGAACCTATTATCTATCTATAGCCTATAACGGGCAAATATACAAAGCAACTTCAACTATGCCTTATGGTGTTCCCTTAGACTCTGTGATAACAGATACTACCTCGCATCATGGTGGGGGAGGTGGTTTTGGAGGGCATGGTGGCGGAAGCACAACACCCACAGTGCCAAGCGTAACAGTGAGAGCTGTGTTTACCGATCCCAAAGGTGTAGCTAATTACTACCGACTGATAGAGTATGTAAATGGGGTACCTAATTATAGCACTATTGCTATTATATCAGACCAAGGGCAGGATGGTTCTCAGATTAGCGAAAACGTGGTTAGGCGAGATACCAGCATACATACAGGCGATACGGTAAAAGTGGTATTAGAAAGTATTGATGCTAATGTGTATGAATATTACCGAACACTAAAGCAAGTAACCAAAGCACAAACCGGCATACAAACTACCGTGCCGGGCAACCCTACTACCAATTTAAGCAATAATGCCTTGGGCTTTTTTAGCGCCTATGCGGTGAGGTCTAAATATGTTATAGCACCTTAGCTTGTAAGCTTTTTGCAGCATAACTTGTGTGTCATATTACATGTCAGTAACGTTCTCTTAGGTTTAAATTATCCGGTTGTAATTATTATCTTCGTTCCTTGTAATTTAGACAAGGAAAAATGAACATTATTATCCCTATGGCAGGTATGGGCAAACGTTTGCGCCCGCACACCCTTACCGTGCCCAAACCCCTTATACCCGTTGGCGGAAAACCTATTGTGCAGCGTTTGGTAGAAGATATTACCAAGGTTTGCGGCGAAAAAATAAGCGAAATAGCCTTTATCATCTCTCCGCTTTTTGGCAAAGAGGTTGAAAAAAATCTGATAGAAATTGCCGCTTCGCAAGGGGCAAAAGGTGTTATCTATTATCAGGAAGTAGCTTTGGGTACTGCCCATGCCGTTATGTGTGCTGCTCCTGCCCTTACCGGCAAAACGGTGGTTGCCTTTGCCGATACGCTTTTTAAAGCCGATTTTGTGATGGATACCAACAACGATGGTGCCATTTGGGTTCAAAAGATAGATGACCCCCGTCAGTTTGGGGTGGTAAAGCTAAGCAAAGAAGGTTTTATTACCGATTTTGTGGAGAAACCACAAGAGTTTGTTTCTGATTTAGCCATCATCGGTATCTATTATTTTAAAGACGGAGATTATCTGAAGAAAGAAATTCAATACCTGTTGGATAATGATATTAAAGATAAGGGCGAGTATCAGCTAACCAACGCTTTAGAGAACATGAAAAACAAAGGAACCAAGTTTGTTCCGGGTAAGGTGAGCGAATGGTTAGATTGTGGCAATAAAGAAGCTACCGTATTTACTAATCAGCGTGTGTTAGAGTATGATAAAGGAAAACCAACTCTGCGAGCTGCCTCTGCAAAGATTGAAAATTCGGTAGTTATAGAACCTTGTTTTATAGGAGAGAACGTAGTTTTAAAAAACTCGGTAGTTGGCCCGTATGTATCTTTGGGAGCCAACACCAAAATAAGTGATACTATTATAAAGAACTCCATCGTTCAGCAAAACAGCAAAATAAATCATACTAACCTCGAAAACTCTATGATAGGAAGTCATGTAGAGGTTAATGGCATTGCAGCCGATTTAAATCTGGGAGACCACACCATCAGTAAATAGAACTTGTACAAACAAAAACTCATAGTTTTAGTATCAGGGATTGGTGTTCTTGTTCTATCGGCATGTACTTCTAAAAAAGGTGCCGTTTCTACTTCTTCCAACCCAAAAGATAAAACCACTCTTGCACAAAAGCAAGTAGATGATGAGTTTAAATTGCACACCCTGTTTTATGATGCCTGCAAAGAAAAAGGGAAAGGAAATACCGATATTGCAAAAGACCTTTTTATAGAATGCCTGAAAATAAATCCTAAGAATGCACCGGCCAACTATGAACTTGCCAATATATACAGATATACCGGCAAATATGATGGGGCACTTGCCTGTGCTAAAGTAGCTGCCTTAGCCGACGCCAAAAACGAATGGTATAATATATTATACATAGAGTGCTTACACAACAAACGCTTGTATTTAGATGCGGCTGATAGGTATGAAACCATGCTAAAAAGTCATCCTTATCGCGAAGATTATTATCAGGGGCTTGCCGGAGAATATATTTATGCCAACAAGCTTGACAAAGCATTGCAGGCATATAACCGCATGTTACAGGCAACAGGTCCGAATGAGGATATATCTATGCAAAAAGTAAAGATATACTCACAACAAAAAAAATGGAATGAGGCCGAAGAGGAGTTAAAAAGGATAATTGCTGCTAACCCCAAAGATAGCCGCTACTACACTTTCTTGGCAGATTTATATCAGCAGGAAGATCGGCCGCAAAAAGCATTAGAAACCTATAATAGTATATTAAAAACAGATTCCTTAAATCCATATATACATCTTGCTTTGGCCGATTATTACAGGCAGCAAAAAAAAGACGAGGAGTTTTACAAAGAGCTGAAGAAAGCATTTAGCAGTGCTGATTTGGATATTGATAATAAGATAAAAATATTACTCTCCTATTATAATATCACCGAACAAAACACAAAACTTTTGCCTCAAGCGTATGAATTATGTACCTTACTGATAACTCAATATCCTGACGAGCCTAAATCGCATAGTATGTATGCCGACTTCTTGTATCGCGATAAAAAATATAAAGATGCTATAACAGAGCTGCAAAAGGTTTTGCAGAGTGATAAAGGTAAATACGCTGTCTGGCATGAGCTGTTAGATTGCGAAGTTCATATAAATATGTATGATAGTTTAGCAAAGCATAGTACCGAGGCAATGGATTTATTTCCCGAACAACCTTATTCCTATTATTACAATGGTATTGCCTATATGCAATTAAAGCAATATACAAAAGCTATACAGCCTTTTAAAGATGGTAAACAATTTGTGTTTGAAGATATTCCTTTGGCATCGGGGTTTTATACTAATCTGGGTGAGGTTTATAATAACTTAAAAGAATACGAAAAATCAGATAAAGAGTTTGATAAAGCATTGGAGTTAGACCCAAACAATGTAGGAGTATTAAATAATTATGCCTATTATCTTTCTTTGCGCAAAGAATATTTAGAAAAGGCCGAGAAGATGTCTAAACGCACCTTAGAACTTGTGCCAAACAGTGTTTCGTATATTGATACTTACGGGTGGGTTTTATATCAGGAACAGAAATACGAAGATGCAAAAAAATATTTAGAAAAAGCTATGGAAAGAGGTGGGGATAACCGCCCTGCTATTGTTGAGCATTATGGGGATGTGTTATATAAATTAAATGAGGTAGATAAAGCTGTTGAGAATTGGAAAAGATCTAAAGAATTGGGCAATACTTCTGAAACACTAATTAAAAAAATTGCAGATAAAAAGCTGTACGAATAATGACAACTGTGCTCAAACAACTCCCCTTAAAGATAGTACTTCCTTTTTTATTATTTGCGATAACTGCCATATCGTGTAAAAGTAAAAAGAATCTTAGCAAAAAAAATGCAGTTACTGTTGTAGATACTTCTTCTGAAAAATGCAAAATGGATTTTAAAACAGGTAAATCATTAAGCAAACTAATGAACGATAGTGAGCTTAATTTCAGGTATGCTTCTGCAAAATTTAGTTGCGAATTAACATTAGATAGTGAAGAACATTCATTCAGTGTATCCGTAAGGTGCAGAAAAGATAGCGTAATTTGGTTATCGATATCAAAGCTTGGTATTGATGCAGCACGGATATTAATTACAAAAGATACGGTGAAGTTTACGATGGGCTTAACAGAAAAAAAATACTTTGTAGGAGACTTTTCATACATCAATCAAATGCTGCATGCTGATTTGGATTATGATATGCTGCAAGCCTTATTGTTTGGTAACAGTGCCGATTTTCAGGATGAAGATGATAAACTAAAGCCTGGCAGAGATAAAAACAACTGTCAGTATTTTTTAAGTACCATAAGAAGAAGGCATGTTAGAAGAATTGCTAATGGAAGTGAGACACCAAGTGAATCATATCAAACCATGTGGTTAGACCCTGAAACATTTAAAATAACTACACTTGAATTTACCGATATACAGACAAAACGTAAGTTCAGTTCATCTTACAGTAATTTTAAATCTGTTGACAAATACCTTGCTCCTTTTAAATTAGTATATACCATTACCGCCGAGAAAAACATTAAAGCAAACATAAGCTACGGACGCATAAATATAAATGAGTCGCAAACTTTCCCTTTTAAAATTCCGCCAAGCTATGAGCGCATTGAGTTTAAGAAGCAATAAATTCATTATACTGCTTTTCTCTTTTGTAATGCTTATAGCATATACACCGCAAATCTTTGCTCAAAAGGGAAACAAAAAGGATTTAGAGAACAAAAAGAAAAAGCTGAAGGAAGAGATAAACACCATCAATGATTTATTGCATGAAACAAAAAGCAGTAAAAAAATGTCTATGAATCAGGTGGCAATTCTTAATAAGAAAATAAGTGTTAGGGAAGAATTAATAAGCACCATTAAATATGAAATACATCTTATTAATAAACAAATTAGTGAGAACCAGACTTCAATTAATAATCTGAATACTACATTAGATAAACTAAAGAAAGACTATGCCGCTATGGTTTATTTTGATTATCGTAATAGTGATGCGTATAGTAAATTGATGTTTTTATTTGCAGCAGATAGTTTCAATCAGGCATATCAACAATATAAATACATACAACAAATTGCGGAGTATCGCGAAAAAAAGCTGTTGAGATTACGAGTACCCAGGCAGATATAACACAAAAAATAGCGGAATTAAATAGTCGTAAACAAGAAAAGAAGCAATTACTTACTTCAGAAGACAGCGAAAAGGTAAACTTTGGCTAAAGAAAAAGAAGATCAGGAAAATACACTTGCTAACCTTCAGCAAACAGAAAAGCAATTGAAAGGATGAATTAAATAATAAGAAAAGTGAAATTGAAAACTTAAACGCTGCTATTAAAAAATTAATTCAGGAAGAAGTAAAACGACAACAAGAGGAAGAGAAACAAAAAGCATTGGCTCTTGCAAAAAAGAAAGAAGATAGAGCAAATAAAGCAAAAGAAAGAAAAAATAAAGCAAACTCAAAAAAGATAGATGATGAGATTAAAGCAGATGCGAAAGCAGAAGCCGCTAGAGATTGCAGAAACCAAAGAAGCAGAACAACTCTCATCTGATTTTGCCTCCAATAGAGGTAAATTGCCCTGGCCTGTTGCCAAAGGAGTTATAACTATTGGCTTTGGAGAGCAGGAACATCCAACATTAAAGGTTTTATGATTAACAACAATGGTGTAGAAATTTCTGCTGCTAAAGGGCAAGCTGCCCGTGCTGTGTTTGAGGGTGTAGTTACAGGAGTTACTACTGTTCCGGGTATAGGTAAGATTGTTATTATTCGTCATGGTGATTATTTAAGTGTGTATTCTAATCTGCAGGAAGTGATGGTTAAATCAGGTGATAAAATAGCGCTTAAACAAAATATAGGAAGTATTGCCTTTAATGAAGATGAAAACAGGAATGTAATTAATTTCCAAATTTGGAAAGGGCAAAAGATACTTAACCCCGAAGAGTGGCTATATAAATAATAGCTTTAATTAATTATTCGGAACTACCACATCATCATCAGCACTGTTAGGCTGTTGTGTAGATTGCCTTATATCTTCCGTTACATCTGAGTTCTTCCTTTTCTTCTTTTTCTTTTTTAGTTACGGCATCTTTATTTTTAGCAGCTGTGGAAGAAGTATCAGCAGCAACAGTTTTCTTTATAGTATCAGGTTTTGTTTTAACTACGTTAATTGCTTGCGTAGTATCTTCTTTTTTAGGAGCAATAACCTGTTCTGTAGTAGGTTTTTTATTGCTGTCTTTTATTTGTTTAGGAACAGCAGCTATAGTTGCAGTAGATACTACTATACTATCTTTTTTAGTTTCTAGCGCTACAGAAGCTGTTGTAACAACAGTTGGCTTTACCTTTTCTTGCTTTGGCTCTACTTTTGGTTGAACTACAGGCTTTACAACCGCAGTAGTATCCTTTTTAGCGGCTGTATTATCAGAGATATCTTTTATATAATTAAACCCAAAGTAAGCTACTACACCAAACACCACTACAATAGCAGGGATGGCAGCAAACTGTAATACTTTTTTTGTTTCAGGAAGTTTTAACGGAGGACGTGTTTTAACATGGTCAATCTCATTTTCTAAAAAATCTAATGAAGAAGGATTAAAGCTAACATGATAGCTTAGCAACTTTTCCCGCAAAGCATTTTCATCAATTTTAAATGGCTTTTTCTCTTCCATTAGTAGCCTTGCATTTTAAGTTTAATGTTCTTCGAAAACTCATGTCGGGCACGCTCTAAGGTGTTTTTTGCCGAATCTTCATTAATCTCCAGTAAAATCGCAGGTCTCTTTTAAATCCATATTTTCTATCACACGCAGATTATACACGGCTCTGAAAGAACAAGGCATTTTTTGCAAAGCTTTAATGTAATCTTCTACTAATAAGTTATTGGGGTCATCTTGTTCTGCCTGATGAAACAAATCTGTTGTATGTGGTTTCTTTTTCATCCACACGGGCTGTAGTCGTTACATAATATTCGGTACGATTGCTTTTTAGCTGATGAATTAAACTGCTTAAGAAAGTCTTTTTAATCCAAGTATTCAAATCCTGATTGTCTTCATATTCGGGAAGATGCTTAAAAATATCAATAAATGCCTGAGAGAAAAAGTATCTGCCTGTTCGTTGCTTTTAGCATAGCGGCGGCACATACCCATTAAATGCCCGTAATGCTGCTCAATAAGTTGATGGCGCGCAGTTTTATCGTTTTTTAGGCAAGCCTGTATAAATTCGTTTCTGCTCATGTAGTTTAGCAACACAATTTTACACTACAAACTACAAGAAATTTACGAATAATTTTTATCTTTTCAAATAGAGACTGTTTAAAAGTGTTTTTTGAGCATTACCCCAATGCTGTTGAGATATAGAAATAAGTTCGGAATGAAGGTAGTAACAGCCTACTTCATTGCCTCTCTTAAAAAGAGCAGGAAAGGGTGCATGGCTTTAAAGGCAGAAGCGGCGTATTTATCAAAGCCGGGTTTTAGCAGTTCTTTATCATCAAAGTGATGGGTTACGGCAAAGTGTTTGTTCTTTAAAACTTCTACGGCAGGGTTTTCTTTATCGTAGCCTTTGGGCGGGTTCACCAATTTATCCTCTTCCATTAAGCCGTTATAGTATTTCTTAAAATCTTTGTTGGCAAGTATCTTTTTAAAATCGGCGTAGTTGTAATCAATCTCCTGACGAATAGCAGCCAGTTTATCAGGCATAGGCATATAAGAGCCACCGCCCATAAAACAATTGCCCGGTTCTATATGTATATAATAACTTGGCATGGAACTGCCTTTGCCACCGGGGGTAATGTGTGCACCCATATTGGTTTTATAAGGGGTTTTATCTTTAGAGAAACGCACATCTTTATAAATGCGGAAAATGGTTTTAGCAGGATCTATACCTGCCACCTCTTTATCAAACTTAGCGGTATGAGTTAAAATCTTTGCTAATAATACTTCTAAGTCTTCTTTAGATTTTGAAATAGGTGTGTTTGTTTTTATCAAACCACTCTTTGTTATTGTTCTTTTTAAGTTGTTTTAAAAAGGTAAGCGTTTGTTCCATGCTATTCTGGTATATTTTCGGTTAGTTTTTTAAAGAATTTATAGTTGGCTAAAAACTCTTTGGCTACAATTCTAATCAATGTATACGTAGGTATGGCAACTATCATTCCACCCACACCTGCCAAGGATGATGCCATCAGTATTACAATAAAAATCTCCAACGGGTGCGCCTTCACACTTTTGCTGAAAAGATAAGGCTGCATGACAAAAGCATCAAACAGGTTTACGCATATTGATACCCAGAATATTTTTTCAATTACATTACCAATTAAAAAGGTTTCGTTAGCTTCCATACAACCGGTAATGCCCAAAAAGCATGCAAAAGCAAAACTTATAAAAGGGCCGAGGTAAGGAATGATATTCATTACGCCGGCAAAAATGCCTATAAACCAAGCGTTTCTTACACCCAAAAAGGTTAGAGAAGTACCCACTAAAATAATGACCATAGCCACATCAATAAACAAGGCTACAAAGTATTTGCTTAATAATGATTTTGTAGTACGAAGTATATCCTTCATTTCATGCTCATAAGCCACAGGAGTTATTAATAAAAGGCTTCGGGCAACCAACTTGTCGTCTTTCAATAAAAAGAAGGTAATAAAACAAGTAGCTAAAGCACCTCCGGCAATACTGCCAAATGCTGAAAAGAAGGTGTTTAATAAATAACTGGCATTACCTACATTTAAAAAAGTAGCCAGTTGGTTATTCAGTTTTTTGCTCACGTCATCCAGCGCGCCCATGTTAGTAAGTACATCTTTTATAGTAGGAAAATGGTCTAAAGCTTTGGTGAAAATATCTTTAAAATCAAGGGTTGAAATAAACTTAGCCTGACCTACAATTAAAGGTACAAAAGCAAAAAAGAAAGAATGAAAACACAAACAACAAACTAAACATCGACAGCAGTGCAATGACGGTATCGGGTAAGTGTTTTTGTTTAAATCTTATTTTAGAGTAGAGGGTTAAAAAAGGCTCTGCTAATAACGACAAGATAGTAGCAATAAGCATATACAGAACAATTTTGGTGAACAGGAATATAAAACCTATTACACATAAAACGGTAACGATAAGTATGATGGTAGATCTGTTTTTGAGAAACATGTTGCGAAGTTAATGGTTAATAGCGAATAGTTAATAGGGAGCCCGCCTAATAACTATTTAGAACAGCCAACGGAATAATAAAAATAAAGCGCCCGAAAGTAACATAGTAACAGGCAGGGTAAGTATCCATGCTAATGCAATGTTGCGGATGGTTTTCTTTTGCAGGTTCTTTAATCCTTTTTTTGCAACCATAGTACCTGCAATAGCCGATGATAATACATGCGTGGTACTAACAGGTAAACCCAAGCCTGTAGAAAGGCCAATGGTGCTGGCGGCCACAATTTCGGCAGAAGCACCTTGTGCATAGCTCATGTGTTGCTTACCTATTTTTTCGCCAATGGTTTTTACAATACGTTTCCAACCTATCATAGTACCCAAACCTAATGAAAGGGATATGATAACCGGAACCCAATTAGGGGCATAATCTGTAGCCGATTTACTTTTCTTTATGTTTGTATTAATAACTTCCATATCATTTAGGGTAATTAAAAGGTTTTTTCCCTTAAACAACTTTTCTACATTTTTAGAAACCAATAGGATTCCTTTTCTTACTTCAAAACGTTGCTCGGGTTCAACATCACTTACGGTGTTCTTATCTTTGGTAATGGCTAAAACTTTATCAAGTATTTCATTAGTTTTATTATAAACCTCTACCTCTTTTGCAGTTAAGTTTGCCGCATTCGATTTAGTTAAGTATTCTTTTACGATACTCATTTCAGTATAAGTAGCTTTAATATCTTGTGCGGGATTCAGCACATAATCTTTTGGCATAAATACAATCATTATCAGCATAATTAAACCGATACCTTTTTGGCCGTCGTTACTGCCATGAAAAAAGCTTACCAAAGAGCAAGTTATGGTAAGTATGGCACGTATCCACATGGGTGGAGGAGTACCTGCAATTGGTTCTTTATATATCAAATCATCTTTAATAATGCGTTTAAAAATGTAGAGTACACATACTGCCATAGCAAAACCAAACAGCGGAGAGAGTAAAAGTGCCATGCCAATTTCCTGCGTTTTGCCCCAGTTTACGGCATCTTTCCCATTAATAAAATAAAAAGCTAAACCAACGCCTAATATGGAGCCAATTAAGGTGTGAGAAGAAGAGGCAGGTAAGCCCAAATACCAAGTACCTAAATTCCAAATGATGGCGGTTAGCAATAAAGCCATTATCATAGCCACACCGTGTGCAATGTTCGCATCTACAAGTGCATCAACCGGCAACAGGTTTACGATACCCATTGCTACCCCAATACCACCCACCATTACACCCGTGAAATTACAAAGCCCGCTCCAAACCACAGCTGTAGTAGGTTTTAATGTATTGGTATAAATTACGGTAGCAACCGCATTTGCCGTATCGTGAAAACCATTTACAAACTCAAAAGCGCAAGCCAACAAAAGGCAAACTACTAAGGCAATAAGAAGTCCGGTAGCCATAAGATTTAATTTTAATTTGGGTTTATAGGCGCGAAGGTATTATCTTATCTTAAATTTTCAACCTTTATTCTCTTCTATATTTTTTTTAGATTGATGCTTTAATACTTTGGCTTCTACATAAAAAATTAGCTCTTCGGCAATATTTTTTGCCTGATCGCCGGCACGCTCAATTTTCCTAACAGAAGAATGTATGTATAGGCTTTGCGCTATATTATTTGGATTATGATGTATGTATTCGGCAATCGCTACGTCTAGTTTTTTATTTATAGTATCTAAGTATTTATCGCGCTTAAAAATTGTTCTGGCTATTTGCATGTCTTCATTTTTAAATGCAGTTAAAACATCTTCCAGCATATCGGTAGCTTCTTCAAACATTACCAGTATTTCGCTATCATCTAATAGGGCATTATCAAATGGTTTATCGCTATTTAAAATACATTTACAAATGCCTTTTGCTATATCGCCTGTACGCTCGAGATTATAATTTATTTTAAGTATAGCCAGTAGAAATCGTAAATCAACAGCAACGGGATTAAACATGGCCATAATACTTTCGCAGTCTCTGTCAATTTTCAACTCCATACCGTTTACACGTTTTTCGTTGGCAATTACTTCTTCTGCTAAGTCTTTGTCAAAACTTATTAAAGCTTGTTGCGTTTTGTTTAGTTGAGAAATAACCAAATCCCACATGGAGATGACTTCAGATTTTACCTTTTGTAGTTCTACTTCCAGTAGTGTCATTATTGTTACGTTTTAATTTTATGTTTATGCGCTTTATGTTGGTATAAAGTTAATCAACCAAACCTACCAGTAATATAGTTTTGTGTAAGTTCTTTAACTGGTTTAGTAAAAATCTGGTCGGTAGCACCAAACTCAACCAATTCACCTAAATAAAAGAAAGCTGTTTTATCGCTTACTCTGCCTGCCTGCTGCATATTATGCGTTACGATAATAATAGTGTATTCTCGTTTTAGTTCAGCTATTAAATCTTCAACCTTTGCTGAAGAGATAGGGTCAAGTGCAGATGCCGGTTCATCCATAAGAATAATAGTAGGTTCAACTGCCAAAGTTCGTGCAATGCATAAACGCTGTTGTTGCCCACCTGAAAGGGCTAATGCAGATTGTTGTAATTTATCCTTTACCTCATCCCAAAGAGCAACTTGTTTTAAAGACTCTTCTACAACCTTATCAAATTTAGATTTATCCTTAATTCCTTGTAATCTTAAACCATAAATAACATTCTCGTATATAGATTTTGGAAAAGGATTTGGTTTTTGAAAAACCATACCTACTCTTTTCCTTAAATCTTCTACCCTTATTTTCTTGTCATAAATATCAGTACCGTCAATTAAAACATTGCCTGTTTTTCTAAAGGTTTCAATATAATCGTTCATTCTGTTTAATAAGCGAAGAAAGGTTGATTTGCCGCAACCTGACGGACCTATAAAAGCGGTAACGGTATTTGCCTCTATAGATAAACTCACATCCTTTATAATGTGATGATCTCCATAGTAAACATTCACTTTTTCTGCGTTTAATTTTGCCATGAGCTTATTTCTTTACCATTTAACTTTTTTCTGCCATTTGTTGCGCAGGTATATTGCTATGCCATTCATCATAAACGTAATTATAAGAAGAACAATAATAGCAGCAGTAGCATCTATTATAAATCCTTTTTGTGGGCGAGACAACCAATTAAAAATTTGTATAGGCATTACGGTAAAATCGCTCATCGGGCTTGTAGGAACATTGGTAACATATAACATAGCACCTATTACAATTAATGGTGCCGATTCTCCTATGGCTCTTGATACGGCTAAAATTACACCTGTTACTAATCCTCCGGCCGAGGCAGGTAATACCTGATGCTTGATTGTTTGCCATTTTGTACCACCAAGTGCATAAGATGCTTCTCTGATAGACCTTGGGACAGCTTTGATGGCCTCGCGGGTAGATACTATAATAATAGGTAAGATTAAAAGTGATAGTGTTAAACTGCCTGCCAGTAAACTTTTCCCTAAACCTAATATATGAACAAAAATTTCTAAGGCAAGTAAGCCATATATAATAGATGGTACGCCTGCCAGATTAGAAATATTAACTTCAATAAAGGAAGCAAACCTATTCTTCTTACCATACTCTTCTAAAAAAATACCCGATGCAATGCCAATTGGAACTGCTATCAATGCGGTAAGTACCATAATCCATACAGAACCAAATATGGAAATGAAAATACCTGCTTTCTCAGGCTTTCTTGATGGAAGCGAAGTTAAAAACTGCCAATCTAACCTACCTAAGCCTTGTATTAAAATATTAATAAGGAAAATAGAAAGTATTATTAAACCAAAAAACGTACAGGCAAGTCCGAAGTACTTAAATACATTGTCCTTTAATCTGTTTATATCGAGTTTCTCTTTCATTTCTACTCGTATTTCTCTTGAAACTTCTTCTTAATAAAATAACTGATGTTATTCAATATGAATGTGAATGCAAAAAGGGCAATACCTGCCGCAAATATGGTTTGATACTCTAACGAGCCCTGTACTACATCTCCTAAACTAACCTGAACAATGTACGTAGTAATTGTTTCGATAGGCACTAAAGGATTTGCTGTAAGACGGGGTTGCTGACCCGCTGCAATAGCAACAATCATGGTTTCGCCGATAGCCCTTGAAATAGCGAGGATAATAGAAACCGTTATACCTGATGTAGCTGCCGGTACCAGTACTTTAAAAGATGTTTGCAAGCGTGTTGCACCCATACCATAAGATGCTTCACGCAAGGATTTTGGAACGGCGTATAAAGCATCTTCGCTTAAAGAAGAAATGATAGGTATAATCATAATACCCATTACGATGCCGGGAGATAAGGCATTAAATCCAGCCATATCGGGAATAAATTTTTGAAGGAAAGGAGTTACTACCATTAAGGCAAAGTAGCCATACACAACGGTTGGAATAGCTGCCAAAATTTCTAACATAGGTTTAACGGTTTTCCTGAATCTATGATGTGCGTATTCGTTCAGATAAACTGCAATAGATAAGCCTATGGGTAAAGCAATAGCTATGGCAATAACTGTGGTAAGCAGTGTTCCTGAAATAAGCGGAAGGATACCAAAATGTTTCTCAGCAAAAAGAGGAGTCCATTGTGTATCGGTTAAAAAATCTTTTAGAGAAACTTTTGCGAAAAAACTGGATGATTCTGATAACAGAACCCAAAGAATGCCAATGGTAGTAAGTACGCTGATAGCCGCACACAGCATCAATATTACTTCTATAAACTTCTCGCGCTTTCTCATGGATGGATACTTAAGAAATTTTACAAACTATCATGTTGAGCAAAGCGAAATATCTATCCTATTAGATTCTTCGCTTCGCTCAGAATGACAATTTTATTTAACGTCAGCAACAACTGACTTCACAAAACCTTCCCACTTAGATTTTTCTTTGGCTGTTTCATCATCAGACAGAGGGATATAACCAACTTGTTTGGTAAGAGAGCCTGTATTCTCCAAATAAAACTTTACAAACTCCTGTACTTCTTTACGTTTTCCGGCAGCACTGTTTACGTATATAAACAAAGGACGTGCTAACGGAGCATACGTTTTATTTTTAACCGATTCGATAGAAGGAGTCATAGGGCCTTTACCGTTCTCATCTTTTTCATCATCTACACCAACCAGTTTTAGTTTGTCTTTATTCTCTTCAAAATAAGCTAAACCAAAAAAGCCAAGTGCATTTTTATCAGATGAAATACCTTGTACCAGTACGTTGTCATCTTCGCTGGCTGTATAATCGCCACGGCTTGAATGGCTTTTACCTACAATAGCTTCAGTAAAATAATCATAGGTTCCGCTTTCAACACCTGCACCAAATAAATGAATTTCTTCGTTAGGCCATGATGCACGTATTTGATTCCATTTTTTAATCTTGCCTTGTGCAGCTGGTTCCCACATTTTTTTTAGTTCAGCTACGGTAATGTCTTTGCACCAATCGTTTTTAGGATTAACCACAACGGCAAGCCCATCATAAGCAATCATCAAATCAATATAACTTACGTTGTTTGCTTTTGCCAAACTGTCTTCTGCTTTTTTAATGGGACGAGAAGCATCGTTAATATCGGTTTCACCTCTTCCAAATTTTTTAAAACCACCACCTGTACCCGAAGTACCTGCGGTAACTTTAATATCGGGTTGAACGGTTTTAAACTCTTCGGCAATTGCTTCTGTAATAGGATAAACAGTACTTGAACCATCAATGTTTACAGCACCTGTAAGCTTTTGTTCTTTTGTTTCACCAGCTGCATCTGCAGCTTTTTCTTCTGTTTTGTTTCCGCAAGAGGTAAACATCAAAGCTACACTTGCACTGCATAAAGTTAATAAAGCTATTTTTTTCATAATGGGTTTATATTTTAGGCAAAGTAACCGATTAGGATATTTAAAAATGTAATTTCAATGTTAAGGAATTGTTAAGTTTTTGAATTAAATGAACAAAAAAAATCCCTGCAAAACAATTTGCAGGGATTGTATTCAACAGAAATCTTAATCAGTTAAACCACTGTTGAAATTTATTTAAATTAGAACGATATTTGATATTGTAATACCATCATACCTCTTCTGGCAGATTTAACTTCGTGAATTTGATAATCTGAAGTGCTGATATTATAAACAGGACGGCTTTGGTAATCGAAAGAAAACTTAGAGTTATGCCCTTTGATAAGGTAATTAACTCCCAAATCCCAAAGAATCATAGGGTCTTTTAAAGCCTGATAATTGGCATACATAAATTGCCCGTAAGGTTGGAACTGCGTACCATTTTTAAACTTAGGCAACAAATAACCTGCTTGTACATAAGCTACGCTTCCGGTACCAATCATAGGGTATTGGTTGCCAGCACCTGCGGTACCTGTACCATTAGTGGCATTTGCAGCAGCAGTCCCACCATAAGGGATAAATGTAGATGCATTCGGTCTAAAACCACCTGTTACCGTGTTTGTACCAACACCAGCTACCGGATTAGCAGTAACCCCGGTTGCAGTATTTAACGGGTTGTTGTATCTTATATAATTGTTCCCAAAATCAAAGTTAGAATAAGCTGCATATACAGTTAATGCGGTTCCTTTATCTTTATTTATAGGCGCATCATAAAACACATCTACGTTCCATAATAACATACTGTGCCTAGCCGTATCTCCGGCACCCATAGAATAACTGGTTACGGTACCTGCAGCATTTGATATAGGGTTATAATTAGCCGTCCACATAGCACTTTGTTGGTAGCGGAAACCTGCGCCTATGTTAAACACTCTTTTCTGACCTAAGTAAGAACCAACTGTACCCGGAGTTTGGTTAGATTCCTGATCTAAAAACTGGTACATAAAATAACCTTGTATTTGTGGTTCCACTCTATTTGTTGCAAAATTAGAAGTTGTAGCATTAAATTGTGGGTTTTGAGCTACACTGGTTGTATAACTACTTACTGATAATGTTGGACTCCAGGCAGTACCTGTGGTAGTAGGGTAAGGTATGTTAACTGCCACACGGTAATCTAATTTACCTATTTTGCCTTTGGCATATATACCCGGCATACGAACGGTATTATCTGTATTTTGTGAGGTTGCCTGTTGGTATAAAGGCATATCTAAACCTAAGATAGAAGGTACCGAAGGGTTAGAGTATCTTGAAAGACCATCCCAACCAGATAAACCACCACCCATAGTAAGCCATTTGCCTAATAATTTATATTCAACAGTCATATCCAACATTTGTAGAGGTACGTTTCTGCCACCCGTCATACTGCTAATACCATCAGAACCAATCTGACCAAAAATAAATACCTTATCAGTTACCTGGGCCGAAACTGTAAGTCGAGTACGTCTCATTGCTACCTGATACGAATTATTTTGTGTCAAACCATTTATTTGGGTACCAGGGTTATTTTGGTTATCCATTAACCATAACTGACCAGTAAAGTTAATACGAGCATAATTACTGCCATCTTCGTTAAAATTTATTTTAAACCCGGATGAATTGACAGGCTTAACTTCTTTTTTAGTAGTATCAGCAACACTGCCATGTTGGTCGTGATGATCGTCTTGGGCATAAGCACCTTGCGCCATAAAGGTCCCCACAACGGCGGCACTCAGCAATGTTTTTAATCGATTTTGGATTGTTTTTTTCATGAGATTTTTTAGGTTTTTTAAGATTTTCGGCAAATATGCAGGTTAAAAGCTATTGCCAATGTTAAGTTTACGTTAAGAAATTGCTCCAATGTTATCAAATTGTTAAGGATTGGGTAAACACTTGCATAAGTAAAAATTATTATAGGAAAGTGCAATTGTTTTACTTTACAGGATTGATAAGGGTATCAACTTAGTTCTGTTGATAAAGCAGTATGTAGGTTTAGGACTAATCCTAATATTTTCCTTAACTTTACTAAACCTAATTTAAACGCCATGATTAAATTAACTGTAATATCCTTATTGATTCTTGTTTTTATGATTTATGTGATTTACCAAATGGTAAGCA
This sequence comes from uncultured Candidatus Saccharibacteria bacterium, assembly GCA_963763345.1. Classification (GTDB taxonomy): domain Bacteria; phylum Bacteroidota; class Bacteroidia; order B-17B0; family Aurantibacillaceae; genus PALSA-968. The sequence continues at coordinate 7,476 of CAVXOV010000075.1, read as the reverse complement.
CAGGAAGAGTGCACAAAAAGGGAGCTAAAAAACTACGAAAGAAACTGTTGCCTATGTTTTATGGCAAAACAAGCGTGTTTGCTGATAAAACTCAGGTGAAGTAACTGAATTTTATCAAGCTCATTTACAGTTATTTATGTAAAATGAGTAAGTTTTTTTGAAAATAAATGAAACTTTTTAAAAGAATTTGCGTTAAAGCATATAGATACACTAAACATGGGTAGAAAGCTATGCTAAACCATATAATTATGACGAAAGCAACAGCCCAAACCAATACTGCCGTGCCGCAGTTGAAACAAAAAGCCTAAAAAACGTATTAGTTAGCCACGCAAACGCGATGTGCAAGAGCGCAAACCATTTGGTCAACTCCGCAAAGCTTTAGGTAAGTGGCGCAAATCAATTGGTTAACCGCGCAAAGCTTTAGGTAAAGAGCGCAAACCATTTGGTTAACCGCGCAAAACTTTAGGTAAGGAGCGCAAATCATTTGGTCAACTGCGCAAAGCTTTAGGTAAGGAGTGCAAATCATTTGGTTAACCGCGCAAAGCTTTAGGTAAGAAGCGCAAATCATTTGGTCAAGTCCGCAAAGCTTTAGGTAAAGAGCGCAAATCATTAGGAAAAGAAAACAATTAATTAATAAAACATAAAAAAACCGACTGCAAGGAATGCAGAAAATAAAAAAACAAATAAAATGAATGCAAAACAGTCAATTCAGTTGCTGATGTTTAATGCTATAGTAGCGGTATTAAACAGTTTTAGCAGCGTATGGAGTGCCAACACAGTTGTTAGTGCTGCCATCAGTAATTTTACAGCCTACTTAAATACTCTTTTATTGGCAGAAGGGGTGAAACTAACGGGTACCAAGCCCACCACGGCCACAAAAAACCTGGGTCGAAGTGCGCTGGTAACTTTTGCATTGGCACATGCCCGGGCAGGTTTGGCCTATGCCACAAATAATAACCTGCCTGCCTTGAAACAGATATGCAAGGTAACGCCACACACCTTTACCCGATTGAAAGAAGTGGATGTAGAGCCTTTTTGCAGGAACATCTACAACGCTGTGCAGCCTTATATAAGTAGTATGACATTATATGGAGCAACTACTACCAGCATGGCTACGTTTAATACCTCGCTTAATAATTACCACGGTTTGGTGGGTACGCCGCAGGCACAAAGGGTGGTAGCACGAACTGCTTCTTTAACGGTTGCACAACAAATTACCAACATTAAAAATTTGCTGAACAACAGTATAGACCCTTTACTAACCCAATACAGCAGCAACGTGGCTTTTATGCAACAGTATGATGCGGCAAGGCATAACTCTACTACACACCACCGGAACACAGTTATTGTTAAGGGATTTGTAACCGATGCGCACAGTAACTTTTTGCCCAACGCGGTTTTACGTATTGTGGAATTAACTAAACGCCATAAACACGTTACGGATACTACCGGTAAGTTTGAGTTTACCCGTTTGAAAATAAATACTACCTATACTGTGGAGGTTAGTTTAAGCGGTTACGTTACCCAAACCTTTGTGGTAAACGAAAATGCCGCCAAAACCATTGAACATACTTTTGCCTTAGTGGCTGCAACACCTACCACACCCACCGGAGGAACTACTAGCGGCACTACACCTGCAACTTCTTAAACCTAAATATAAGTTCGTTCTTTGACAACAGGCGGTTTAGTGTATCTGCATACTGCCTTGGTTTAAGAAAGTAAAAATCTCTCTACGAAAGTGGAGGGATTTTTTTTATACTATTTATAATCAGTTGATTAAAAAGAAATAATTGCAAAAGTATATTGATTAATCGTATATTTGCGATATATAATTAAACAAGATGGCTCAGAACAAAAAGGATGAGTTTAGTAAAAAGGAAAATGAGCTGGCTGACTTTGCCAATGCCATTAGTCACCCTGCACGGGTTGCCATACTTAAAGAAATTGCAAAGCGCGAAACTTGCATTTGCGGCGAAGTAGTAGAAGTATTGCCTCTTGCGCAATCAACCGTATCGCAACATCTGAAAGAATTATTAAAAGCAGGGCTTATTACAGGCACAGTTGAAGGTGTAACATCATGCTATTGCATAAACTATAAAACCTTTGAGAAGTTCGAGAAAATATTCAACGAGTTCTTTACTAAAACAAATTCTAATAATTCAAAGTGTTGTTAAATAATGAAGCGTTTTCTTTCTTTGATTATTACGCTTAGCTTTATTTATTCTGTAAAGGCTCAATCAACTTTTGTGGGCGGATTATTTCCTACTATAGACCATTCTGGTACATTAAACCCAAAGCTTGATTATAGTCTTTATTACTTCGCTGCATTTCCTTTAGCTAACCTAAAGCAACCTGATATTTCAAAAGACGCAAACTTTTTACTTTTTTATGCCGAGCAAGCCTTGTTATTTAATGCAACTAATAAATTATCATTTACGGGTAGTTATGTATACCAAAGGGAAATGTTATCAGCAGTACTTATACAAATGAAAACCGTGTTTATGTTCAGGCTACTTATAAGCATGAAGTGAAATCAATAGCCTTTAAACACCGCTTGCGTTTTGATAATCGTTTTATTCAAAATGATATTACAGGAAAAACACCATACACAAATCGTTTAAGGTATTTGATTGGAGTGAGCATCCCTATAAAAGACAAATTATATTTTACGGCTTATGAAGAAGCGTTTTTTAATACATATAAAGGTGCAACGGCTATTTATGCAGAGAATTGGGCTTATGCAGCCCTTGGAATAAAACTGAACGAAAAGAACAAAATAGAAACAGGTCTTTTATATATTACATGGAACACTGGAGTTGATACTTGGTTTAACCAATATTACTTACAAGTAACGTGGGTATCGCATATTAATTTAACCAAAAAGAAAAAGGAACAATGAAAGAAAACATCATCGCCTATTTAGGCAGGCACAAGCGCTTCGGCATAATTATTTTGGGCATTGCATGTCTTAATTATTATTATGGTTTTGATGCAAGGTTTACCATCATCAACCTGCTTTGGATTTTAATTAGCATAGCTAAAATAGACTGATGAAAAGGATTTTAGTTCTCTGCACAGGCAATAGTTGCCGCAGCCAAATAGCAGAAGGGTATTTACGGCACTTTGCAAATGGTAAAGCAGAAGTTTATAGTGCCGGTATTGAAACGCATGGCGTAAACCCCAAAGCTATTACGGTGATGCAAGAAGATGGAATTGATATTTCTAATCATACATCCAACAATATAGATGAATACAGAGGCATTGATTTTGATAATGTAATTACCGTGTGCGATAACGCTAAAGAAAGCTGCCCGTATTTCCCTACCAAAGCAAAGGTGTTTCATCAAAACTTTCCTGACCCGGCAAAGGCTACCGGAACGGAGGAAGAAATAAGGCAGCAATTCCGTATCGTAAGAGATATGATTAAAACTTATTGCGAAAAGTTTGTTGCCGACAACAACTTATAAATTCTTATTTTTGGCTTCCCGAAAAAAATGAAGGTAGAGCAGTTTATAGATTTAATGAATAATCCAAGTCTGTTGGAGGAAGCTCATATACCTGCTATAGAAAGAATTATTGCCGATTATCCTTACTTCCAAACGGCACATTTGCTGTATGCCAAAACGCTTAATAATGTAAAGCATATCAATTACCATTCGGCTTTAAAAAGAACAGCCGTAATTGCAGGTAACCGTGCAGTGCTATATCGATTGATTAATGCACCTGTAAACCAGCCTAGCATTGATAAAGTGGTAGCTGCACCTATTGCCCCAATAGTAGAACAGGTAAAACAAGAGCCTGTTATTAAGGAAGTTGAAAAGCCTGAAAAAACAATTTCTCCGGTTAATATAACCTATACCATTGTTAATCCCGTTGTTGAGCAAAAGCCTATTGAACAGGTAATAAATAGCCCTGAACAGTTGCCGGTAGTAGAAAATGCAGCACCAGCCACAGAAGAAGTAAAACCTGAACCTGTGTTGCAAACCGAAACGCTGGATGAGATTGTATTAAAGCCCATCATGGAGGCTTATGTTGAAACAGAGATTTTAAAACTAACCGAAAAAGAGCCCGAAATACGTATAGATGAGCCCCGTTCCTTTGCCGATTGGTTGAAACAGGTATCAGGTATCAAACATCAGGTATCAGTAAACGCTCCAAAAAAAGAGCAAGCTCCTAAACCAAAAGAGCAGACTCCTAAGCTAAAAAGCGAAAAACAAGTCTTTTTGGATAAATTATTGATAGAGGAAATGCGCATTTCCAAGCCTCAGGCAGATAAAAACTTCTATGCAGCAAGCCAAAAAACCCGCAGTAGTGTGTTGGAGGATGAGAATCTGGTTACCGAAACGCTGGCAAAGATATATGTACTGCAAGGTAACCACGGAAAAGCTATCAGAGCCTATGAAATTTTAAGTTTGAAATTTCCCGAAAAAAGTGCTTACTTTGCCACCCTTATTAAAGAAATTAAATTAAAAACAGCATAACTAAAAACAAATATGAGTGGTCTTATTTCAGTTCTAATTATCATCGTGTGCATACTACTTGCACTAATTGTATTAATACAAAACTCTAAAGGCGGTGGGTTATCAAGCTCGTTTGCTTCAAATAACCAGATAATGGGTGTTAGACGTACTGCCGATGTATTGGAAAAAACAACTTGGGGTTTTGCCATTGCTTTATTTGTACTTTGCCTGTTAGGAACTCCTAAAAAACAAGTGGCTACCGATGCCACTACAGGAACAGAATCGGTAACCCGTAAAAAAGCAGAAGGTATGATTTCTGCACCTGCTAATGTACCGCAACAAGCACCGGGTGCACAGCAAGCTCCTGCTCAGCAACAGCAACAACCGGCAACCAACCCGGCTCCGCAACCCAAATAGATAGTATTACTTTATGAATAAAAGGTTTCAATTTGAAAATTTTGAGACCTTTTTGAGTTGGTGTAAATGTTAAAAAAAACTAAACGAGAATTTGTAAAATAGAAAACTAAGTAATTTTAACACGCAAAATATGGAAACTATGACAGACATAAGAGAACTAAACGAACGCATACAACGCGAAAGCGCTTTTGTAGACTTGCTTACAGCCGAAATGGACAAGGTAATTGTAGGGCAAAAGCACATGGTAGAACGCCTGATGATTGGCTTATTAAGTAACGGGCATATTCTGTTGGAAGGTGTGCCCGGCTTAGCAAAAACATTAGCCATTAATACGTTAGCGAAATGTGTAGATGCACAGTTTAGCCGTGTACAATTTACACCCGATTTATTACCTGCCGATTTGGTTGGTACTCTCGCCCTGGCCCCGCGTCGCCGTGAAAAGGGTCGAACCGTTATGGACATCGGCGATGCGGCTGCCCAGCGTGCGTTGTGGTTCACTCCGACAGCTGTCGACGAGGAAGAGCAACTGGCCGTCGCTGGACCGGGTGACGAGCGAGAATTCCGTCGCCCGGGTGTTCGATCTTGAAGCGCGGGTCGCGCAGTCCGTCCTTGCCACCCATGGTGTCCAGGTCACTCTTCTAACTCTTGCCATAGGGCGGATTGGAGATCATGAAGTCGAACTCCATGGCGGGGAAGGCGTCGTGGGAGAGCGTGGACCATTCCGCGCCGCCGACGATGTGGTCGGCGTTCTCGCCCTCGCCCTTGAGGAGCATGTCGGCCTTGCAGATGGCGTAGGTTTCGGATTGATTTCCTGACCGTAAAGATGGGTGACAATTTTTTTTGCCCGCCCTTAGCCCGTTCCCGGGAGCGTTTCTTCTCCGACTGTTAACATGCCGCCGATGCCGCAGGCGCCATCGTAGAGCAGATAAGAGCCGGAGCGGATGGCATCGGCGATCGGGGAGAAAGATGAGCATCGCCATCAGGCAAGGACGGTGTTGCGGGGTGTCCAGTGCTCGCCCGCCTCCTCGTTGTTTTCCTCGTTGAACTTGCGGACCAGTTCCTCGAAGACCGTGCCGACGGGGTGATTGTCCATGCCCGGGTGCACGGTGTGGTCGGCATCGAGGACGGTATTCTGGGCTGAGATTGATTTCGGGATCGAGGAACTTGCTCGATGAGCGTGCCGAGGGAGTCGGACTTGGAGAGGGTGGAGAATGGTTGCGGAATTTGGAGTTTTCGAGGATGTCCTGGACGTTCGGCGAGAACCCGTTGAGGGAGTTCTTTAAATCGGCAGAGGAGCTGCTGCTGGTTGCCGCGGGATTTCAGGTCGCGCAGAGTGAAGCGGGAGGTGTTGTAGTACGACTGGCCGGCGGCGGCGGCGAGCGCGGCGGCGTCGCTCGGTGATGACCTGTGCCGGTTGAGCATCTCCTTGGTTTCGAGCACGGTCTTTTTCGTCGGCTCCAGCACGGCGTCCATCCGGCGCAGGACAAACATCGGCAGGATGACGTTGGGATATTTGCCGCGCTTGAACAGGTTGCGGAGCACGTCGTCGGCGATGCCCCAGATGAAGGAGACGATTTTGTTGTGGGTGGCTTTGTCCATCTAGTTGAGTTGGGCAGCGGGCGGGGGTTGGCCTGGAAGGGACACCTGGCAACCAACTGATAACAGTGCAATTGTGCCGCCCATGACGAAAAGTCGCGCAATGGTGCGCTGAAGTTGGGGAAGTTGAAAGGGGAAAGTTGAACGGGCAAAAGCTGAAATGCGGAAAGGCTGACAAGCTGAAACCGAAGGGCGGTAATGAGTATCTGGTGATCGAATGGCACTTAGATAGGGCCCAATAAAATGGAGCTTCTCAGGAAATGGCTGCAAATGTTGGTTTGCGGGTGGCGGAAACTAAGATCAATTCCCAGGAAACCGCGGTCCGCCGTGTGGCCGGTTGCACCCGCGTCGCAGTGCCGGGTCAGCCGCCTGAACGTCGAAGCTTGAACGACGAGACTGGGTTACGGCCACCCCAGACTACCCTGAAGCCATCTGGTAGGCAACCGGTAGGCACCCAGAAGCCACCCCGACAAATACCCCGAGAATACCCCTAAGCAGACCCGAATAGAATACCCTGAAAGGCTACCCCGAGGCTACCCCGAGGCTCAGCGGGCCTATACACGTGCTCATCACTAGTGCTTGTTGGCGAGTGATTGCCACGGTCCGTATCTCCGTTATGGGGCAAAGGTTTCGCGCCAGGGGGGCAGGGCGGGCAGGGCGAGAAGGATCGGTGGTCTGGTCGCCCGGAGCGGGCGCAGGCGCAAGCGCGGCTTTTCCCTCCTGCCCGCTGTTCGAGTCGGACAGGCGCAGGCTGGCGACCAGCCCCACGGGCAGAGTGGCGATCATGGTTGAAAGGTTCACGGTAAAGGGAATGAGCACCGCCATGAGGTAGAATTCGGGCAGCTTCGGCCGCTGGATTCGGAAAGCGCCGGGTTTGACCATCACCGTGCCCGAGAAGGGAGCGCCCTGGGCACCCCGCGCGTAAAGGTGCCGACGAAGATGGACCCGCGTGAGGAGGAAGGATTTTCCACGGTGCCCTCCAACACGGCGCCCGAAATCTTGC
>CAVXOV010000074.1:0-8810 GCA_963763345.1 uncultured Candidatus Saccharibacteria bacterium | reverse complement strand
TTATTGTTTTACATGTTAGTACCTTGGTTCAGATTCGGTGTTGCTATTCGGGCTTGCTATGCATAGCAGCATTAATGATGCAAAGGTACAAGGGGTTTTATGGTACCCCTTTGAGATTTCCTTCAACAAAAGATTTACATTCTTTCTTGGGAGATTTAAATGTGATTGACCCGAAAGACGAGAACTGAACACGCTGGGCGAAAGGCGGAATATCCTTTTTTATTTACCTTAGTTAGCGGAGAATATTGGATAACTAAACGGCCTAATAATTACTTACAGGGATTCGGTTATGATTCTATCGCCAAGTTTGAGATGTAAAGGTGTATAAAAACAGGTTTGCTTTGCCTTTGGGCTTTACCTATAATCAGGTATTAGATGAAACAACCTTTAAAAAACTAAGCCCTACGCAAAAAGATATTTACTTATTAAGAGGTTGTGTTATAGCTGATGATGATAAAGATTTATTGGCAGCCAATAAAAAGTTTAATCTAGCAGATACCGCCGCACCTTTTTCGTTTGATGCGTATGGTCAATATGTAAAAGATATAAAAAAGGATAGTCTAAGTATTACCCAATTTAAAGAAAGCGATATAAAAGGAGATATTACTGTTGCAGCACCAAAAATTCTTTTCTTTTCTATTCCTTTTGATGAAGGCTGGAAAGCAACTGTAAATGGAACGGATACAAAACTATACAGAGTAAATTGCGGGTTAACCGGACTAAGTATTCCTGCGGGAAAAAATGCTGTAGAGTTAAAGTTCGAACCTCGCTATATGAAAAGAGGTACTTTAGTTTCTGTTATTGCTTTGCTTGTTTTCATCGGACTTTTAGTGTTTGATAAAATGCGAAATAAAAAAATCTCCTTAACTACCGAAAACTAATTGATGAAGAGAATACTAATTACAGGTGGTACCGGGTTTATTGGAAGGAATGTTGCAGAATCTTTATTTAAAAGATGATACATACTCGTTACTCCACAGCGTAGCGAACTTGATTGCAGTAATGATGAAAGTGTAGAAAAGTATTTTACCAAAAATGATTTTGATGTTGTAATACATGCTGCTGCCAAGCGTGGGTATTGCAATGCAACCGATACCAATAGTTTACTCTATACAAATTCCCGGATGATATTCAACTTGCTTAAATATCAAAATAGTTGGGATAAGCTTTTAAATATGGGTAGTGGTGCTATATATGATATGAAGCATTACCAGCCAAAAATGAAAGAGGATTATTTTGGCACTTACATTCCTTTTGATGAACATGGATATAACAAATACATTTTTGGGGAAATTATTGCCTTGTTTAAATAACGTATATGATTTTAGAATCTTCGGTATTTTTGGTAAGTACGAAGATTATGCAATACGTTTTATATCCAATGCTATTTGCAAAGCTATTTTTGACCGTCTATTACCTTAAGACAAAATCGTAAGATCGATTACCCTATATTAATGATTTTATGCCCATACTGGAGTATTTTATAGAGCATACCCCAACAGAGAAATCATTTAATATTACACCGGATAATTCTATCGGATTATTACAATTGGCACAACTGGTTAAATCTATTTCCAAGAAGGATATTGAAATAAAAGTTGCACAAGAAGGTTTGGGTATGGAGTCAGCGGAATCTTATTACTGAGAAAGGGAATGAAAAACCTCCACTTTACAGCTATTGAGAAATCGGTAGAGGAATTATACCAATGGTATTTGAATAATAAGAGTAGTTTGAATAAAGACTGTTTATTGATTGATAAATAATAAGTGAATACCCATATCATATTTGATTTAGACGGAACCCTGATTGATTCTAAGCCAGAGATGGTTAATACATACAGACAGGTATTTCTTAAAATTCTCAACCCCTTCTTCTATTGATTTTGATAGCATTAATTTTGGAGCAACCTTGTCTGCCATATTAGAGAAGGTTTATGAAAACAATACCCTTTTAATGGCAGAAGCCAGAAAGGAATTATTGAAATTTACGACCAATCTTCTTATCAAAACACACCATTATATCCATCCGTTAAAGATGTTTTGAATTTTCTTTATGAGCATGATTTCAAGTTGCATATTGCCACTAACAAACGCTTAAAACCTACCCTAAACATTCTCTTGAAAAAGGAAATTTCGTCTTATTTCTCCAGTATAAAAGGGTCTGATAATGGGTAATGGAAAACTGATATCTAAAGAGGAAATGGTTAAACAAATTTGTGCCGAAAACAATATAAGTTCAGGCTATATGATTGGCGATAGTACTCAGGATATTGAAGCCGGTAAAGCATCTAATTTGACAACCTTTGCTGTAACATACGGATACGAAAAAAAGAACATTTAGTAAAGAAAAAACCTACATTTGTTATAGATAATTTACTAGAATTGTATAATATATTGAAAGTGGACATATGAAAAAGCAGAATGAAATATTTGAAGATTTATTTGTATTAGAATTAGCAAAATAATCATTGGGGAAATTAGAACGTCGGGTTAAAGATTATTGAAGAATTTGCGCAGGTTGTACGGTTTAATAATGTAAAAGCTGCAATTAAATTACAGTTCAGGGATGTGGATTCTTTTATTCATAAGGATTTTAGAGACAGAGAAGATATTCGTTATATTAAGAAGACTTTGGATACTAAAATGTCCAGAGAGAATTTTCAGATTATGATTGATGCTATTCGCAAAGGTGGTTGTATTCCTATGGCAACCCCATTTGATGAAGCATCCGTTGATTTAAGCGAGTACTTTGATTTACCTATTATTAAAATCGCCAGCTCTGATATGAATGACTGGCCATTAATTGAAAAGATTGCATCTACCCGTCGCCCAACTATTGTTTCTACTGGTGGTTCATCCTTAAAAGATATGGATGATATAGTTAAATTCTTTAAAAACAGGGATATTCCTTTGGCTTTGAATCATTGTGTTGCCATGTATCCAAGTGAAGATTACGAATTAGAACTCAATCAGATTGATTTTTTAGTTAATCGTTATCCTGATAATGTAATTGGTTATTCAACGCATGAGTATCACAGTTGGGATATTTCAACAGCTATTGCTTATGCAAAAGGTGCAAGAACATATGAACGTCATATTGATATTGATATGGACGGAGTGCCGTATCATCTTATTGTACTAAACCCGAGCAGGCTGATTTATGGTTTAAAGCCTACAACAAAACCAAGGAAATGTGTGGCCCTCCGGGCACACAAAAACGCTTAGCACCTAAAAAAGAAACCGGTTATTTAGATGCTTTAGTTAGAGGCGTTTATGCTCGTAGAGATTTACCCGAAGGATATGTGGTAACTAACGATGATTTCCATAAAGATTTTTATATGGCCGTTCCATTGCAAAAAGGACAAATGAGTTGTCGCGAAGTAATGTCAGGAGAGAGATTGTTAAAAACTATTCCTAAAGATAAACCTTTAATGATTGATAATATTGATAGTCCGTATTCTAAAAACGAAGAGTTAAAGAAGTTAATCTATAATCGTGGATTGTAAAAAAGTATGATTAAAGTAAGTGATTTTATTGTACAATATTTAGAAGGCATTGGTATTACCGATGCCTTTTCAGTTACGGGTGGTGGTGCCATGCACCTGAATGATTCGTTTGGTAAATCAGAAAAAATTAAATGTATTTATAACCATCATGAACAAGGTTGTGCCATAGCTGCAGAAGGATATGCCCGTGAAAAAGGTCAATTGGCTGTTGTAAATGTAACAACCGGTCCGGGTGGATTAAACACGCTGAATGGTGTATTTGGCCAGTGGACGGATTCTGTGCCTGTGCTTTATATATCAGGACAGGTTAGATATGATACAACGATTATGTCTTGTCCTGATTTGAATTTAAGACAACTGGGCGATCAGGAAGTAAATATAGTTGCTGTTGTAAAGCCTTTAACTAAATATGCGGTTTGCATTTCTAATCCATTGCACGTAAAAAAGGAATTGCAGAAAGCAATTTATTTGGCAACTAATGGCAGACCCGGACCTGTTTGGTTAGATGTACCCATGAATGTGCAGGGTTCATTGATTGATGAAACTAATTTAGAAGAATTCATTCCTGAAGAAAAAAATACTTCTTCAAGCAAGGAAGAGGCTAAATCTATTACAGAAGTGATTAGCTTATTGAAACAAGCTAAACGCCCTGTTATTGTTGCCGGACAAGGTGTTCGCTTATCTGATACTACAGATGAATTAAATGCACTGCTAAACAAAATAAACACTCCGGTTTTATCTACTTTAAACGGTTTTGATATTATTGATTGGCACCATCCGCAGCATGTAGGTACTATTGGTACCATTGGCTCTCGTGCAGGAAACTTTGCCATACAAAATGCGGATTTGGTTTTGTTTTTAGGGACCAGAAACAACATTCGTCAAATAAGCTATAACTGGCCTGCCTTTGCCAGGGCCGCCAAAACTATTTGTGTGGATGTAGATGCAGCCGAATTAAAAAAACCGTTGCTTAAATATCATTTGCCTATTTGTGCCGATTTAAAAAACTGGCTTCCTGTATTTAATAAAGAAATTAAGCCTGCTGATTTTAATTTTACCGATTGGCTAAACTGGTGCAAAGAAAGAAAGCAAAAGTATAATGCGGTATTAGACAGTTATAAAAACCAAAAGACCTGCGTTAATCCGTATGTGTTTATGGAGCAACTCTCTTTTCTGGTTCCCGAACAATCTACGGTTGTTACTGGTAATGCAACGGCTTGTATCTGTTACTTTCAGGCAGCTAAAATTAAAAAGCATAACCGTGTTATTTGGAATTCGGGCTGTGCCAGTATGGGTTATGATTTGCCGGCAGCCATAGGGGCAAGTGTAGCTTCTCCAAATTCTGAAATTATTTGTTTGGCGGGCGATGGCAGTTTGCAAATGAATATACAGGAGTTAATGACCATGTCGCACAATAAATTAGCCATTAAATTATTTTACTTAAATAATGATGGCTATATCTCTATGAAACAAACACAGGATAATTTTTTTGGAAGACGTGTGGGTGCTAATAAAGACTCTGGTGTTAGTTTTCCTGATATAGATAAAATAGCCGAAGCCTACCACATACCTTTTAAAAGAATTAGCACCGATGCTAATTTAGAGAAGGAAATTAAAGAAGTGCTTGCTATTAAAGGACCTGTTATTTGTGAGGTTATATTGCCAACTGAATATAACTTTGCGCCTAAATTATCTTCTGAAAGAAAGCCTGATGGCAGAATGGTTTCTAAACCTATGGAAGATATGTTCCCATTCCTTAGTCGCGAAGAATTTAAAGAGAATATGATTATACCGACTTTAGATGAGTGATAAAATATATAACGGAATAGAAAAACTAAAATCGTTTAGTTCAATAAAAGAAATAAATGAAAGTATTTTATCATACATCCCTGTATCTAAAAAAGATATAGAAACCAAAGGCGTTTATATTTTTGGAGTAGGTAAATTGGGGCAGCGTATTTTCGATTTCCTGTTTTCAAAAGGGATTAAGATCCTTGGCTTTATTGATAATAATCAAGCGAGACAAAAAACTAAATTCAATAACCTCCCTGTTTTATCTCCTGATACTGTTGATGAAGATGCTTTGGTTTATATAGCTTCTGCTACCTATTTTAATCCTATTTATAAGCAATTATTAGGCTTAGGGTTTACCAAACTATTCTCTCATCAACAAGCTGGGATTTTATTTTTAAATGAAACAAATTTTCCTGTGGAGATGTATCAGGAGAATTTGACAAATGATTTATTTACTAATAGAGATAAGTATTTACAAGTATTTAATTTGTTAGAAGATGATGAATCAAAAAGAGTGTTTGATAACTTAGTTTCATTTAGGTTAACGCTAAATCAGAAATACATTGACGCAGTTTATACCAAAATAGAAAAGGAATACTTTGATAGCTCTGTAATTGAGTTAGGCGAAAATGAGGTGTATATTGATGCAGGTGGCTTTGATGGAGATTCGGCAGAGAACTTTATTAAGTTTGTAAATAAGAGATATAAAAGCGTACATATTTTTGAACCTGATTTAGCTTTGCTTAATAAAGCAAAAATAAGGTTAAAGGAATTTGACCACATTACTTACAACCCAAAGGGTATTTACGATAAAAAAACAACACTGTATTTTGATGTAACAGGTGGTTTAGATGGTATTATTTCTAATCAAGGTACGGTTAAAATTGATACCATTTCAATAGATGAATATAAAGAGGCACAACCCACTTATATTAAATTTGATATTGAAGGTGTAGAGATAGAAGCGCTTAACGGCGCAAAGAATACTATAAAGACTTCAAAACCTAAATTAGCTATTGCTTCTTATCACTATCCAAAACATTTGTGGGAAATACCTTTACTGGTAAAAAGCATTAATCCTTCTCTATAAAATAAAGTTGAGGCACTACACAGATTCTGTGTTCGATTCTATTTTCTACTTTATTTAAGCTTAATAATTATGGCATGTCCGTTTAGGTTGTGCAATACCATTCTATCACTTAATTTTCTTTGTTCGTTTACAAAGTTGGTAATCCCATCGGTAGAGCCAAATCCGTAATCATCAAAAACAACTACACCACCAATAATTAGCTTATTCCAAATCCAATTTTGCACGTCTTTTGCAGATAAATATACATCTACATCAATATGGCATAGTTTAAACTTAGTTTCCGCGGGGATTTGATTGGCAGTTTGATCAGGGAAAATACCTTTTAAAGGAATGATGTTAGTTAGGTTAAGAGATTTAAAAAGACCGGTAAATAAATCCAAACTGGTATCAGAGTGTTCTCCACCGGTATAGCTACTATCTTTTGAAGATGTTTTTACTACTCCCTCGAAGGTATCTGCCGAATATATTTTAGAGGTAGAGCCTAATAGTTGCAATTGTTTAGCCATGATGGTACTTGTTCCACCTCTCCAAACACCTACTTCAAGCACATCTGCTGCTGAATCTAATTTATTGGTTTGCTCTATAAGTTGCCACAATTCAAAACATCTGTATTCGTCAACCAAAGTATATTCTGTAGCAATATGTTTATACACTTTTTGGAATTCAACATCATCTAACCAAGGTGAGTATATGGCATAAGGCAAAACACGACTGTAACTTAAATTGTTTTTTTTATATGGTTCTGATAGCCTGATTAATTCATATCCTATACGAAGTGTTTCTCTTTTCAAATGTTCCATCAGAATGATTATTTTTGTTGATTACAAATATGACAAAAAATAAAACAATAACCATATTCACTCCTTGTTACAACGAAGAAAAGAACGTTGAGACTATCTACAAAAGGGTATGCGCTGTTTTTGAAAAGTTACCTCAGTATGATTTTGAATATGTATTTATAGATAATTCTTCTACTGATAGCACCCTATCTATTTTAAAGCAGATGGCTTCAACAGATAAGCGGGTTAAGGTAATATCTAACGTGCGGAATTTTGGACATGTACGTTCTCCTTACTACGGTTTGCTGCAATGTACAGGAGATGCAGTTTTTGCTATGGTTGCCGATTTGCAAGACCCACCGGAAATGATTCCTCAGTTTTTAGCTGAATGGGGAAAAAGGACATGCATTGGTGTTGGGTGTTAAAACAAAAAGTAAAGAGCATCCCATTATGTTTTTCTTCCGCAAAGTATTCTATTCTATTATCAAGAGAATCTCAAGCAGCGAACAATTAGAAAACTTTACCGGCTTTGGTTTATACGACCAAAAGTTTTTGGAAGTTATACGTACTATTGAAGACCCCTACCCTTACTTTAGAGGCATGGTAATGGAATATGGCTGGGATATTAAAACGATAGAATACACACAAAATAAAAGAGCAGCAGGTAAATCGAGTACAAACTTTTTTACTTTATATGATGTAGCTATGCTGGGTTTTGTAAACCATTCTATTGCCTTTGCGCCTTTCGGCTTTTATTGGATTCTTTACGGCTATATGCAGTTTTTTAGTGGCTATGTTTTATCTGGTTTATAAGTTAGTTAACTGGTACAGCTTTATGTAGGCTCTGCACCAATGGTAATAGGTATCTTCTTCTTTCATCGGTGCAATTATTCTTTATAGGCATTATAGGCGAATATATAGGCGCGATACATACACAAGTACGCAAACGCCCTTTAGTGGTGGAGAAAGAAAAAGAATAAATTTTTAGGTTCTTGTTATTTCGAGTGAAGCTATAAATTCAAATGTAATTAGCCTTTAAGTCCTTACTTAACAGGAAACACCCCTTTTAACAAAAAAAAACAAGCTTAGTGTTGAACCTAACAGTACTGATGACTCATCCAACAGTACTTATGATTCAATCAAAGTTACTGATGCCGCATCTAAAGCTCACCGATGAAATAGCCAACAGTACTCATAAACCATCTAATGGTATTGGAAATGCATCTCAACAATATACATGAAACAACTTACCAGTACTGATATTGCATTCAACAGTACTGATGAAACACTTAATAGTACTGATGACGCATCATAATAGTACTAATTGCACAGCTAAACAGTAACTTAATTGCTGCTTCACCGGCACTAATAAAACGTAAAAAATGGCAATAAAAGTGTTAAATACGTTTATTTAACACGTAATACTTAACCTGTAAAACAATAAAAGAAACCCCTTTTTAGCCCGCCGGTGGCGTAGGGGTACCCCGAAATGGTTGTGGTAGTGGCTATTGATGCCGATGTGCGCGATGCGTAGGTTATGCCGGTGCTCCATCCGCTTTTTAGTTTGCCATCTTCGGCACGCACCTGTACTGATATTTCAACTAATTTTATCAATCCGGTTAGTATCAAGTCTCTGCTGCT
>CAVXOV010000073.1:0-82598 GCA_963763345.1 uncultured Candidatus Saccharibacteria bacterium | reverse complement strand
AATTATTGGGTTGCTTTTACTATGCTATTGCTCACTGGAGCTTTTGATAACATCAGTGTGGTAATACGTACTTCTATTATGCAACTAATGACACCCGATGAAATGCGCGGGCGCGTATCTGCCGTTAACAGTGTATTTATAGGTTCGTCAAATGAGATTGGTGGTTTTGAATCTGGTTTTGCTGCAAGACTAATGGGCTTGGTTCCTTCCGTTATTTTTGGCGGAGGTATGACCATTGTGGTTGTTGCCGTTATAAACAAACTAAACCCCAAGATGAAGAAATTAGATTTATCTAAGGTTTAGAATCAGGTAACAGATACCATAAACAAGTAGTAGGTAATGATACCTAAAAATGATACCTGATACTTGTTTAATTATTTCACAAAGAATGTTAAGTGTTAAATTGACTAAGTTCTTTGGAATACTTTTGTTAAAACAAAAAACAATAATCATAGTGAAAAAGTTAATTTATATCGGATGTCTTATTGCAGCAATAAGCTCCACCTCATGCCGTGTTGTTAGACCCGGCGAAATAGGTATTAAACAAACACTGGGGAAAATGCATGGAGGTTCTCGTCAGCCTGGTCCGTTGCTTTCTTTCCTTTTACAACAAAGGTAATTAAGATAAATACACGCACAGTAGAGTGTTTTCAGGCATTACCCTTACCTACTAAAGAAGGCTTAAGTGTGAATGCTGAATTAAGTTTATTGTATCACATCCGCCCTGAAGAGGCATCTAATGTGTATCAAAAATTTGGTACAAACTATCAGGAAGTAATCGTACTTAGTAATTTCCGTGCGACAGCACGTGCTATAAGTGCGAATTATTATGCAAAAGAATTGTATGCTATTGCCCGTCAAAAAGTAGAAAAAGCTATTGTTGATGAGTTAAAATCACACATAGAACAACATGGTTTTGTAATTGATGCTGTGCTTCTAAAAGATGTGGTATTACCTCCACAAATTATGGCATCTATAGAAAGTAAAGTACAAGCAGAACAAGATGCACTTAAGATGGAATTTGTAATTGATAAGGAAAAGAAAGAAGCAGAACGTAAACGTATAGAAGCAGAAGGTATTAAAGCGTATAATGATATTGTTACTCAATCATTAAACGATAAGATATTGGAGAATAATCGAATTAAAATGTACGAAGCTTTAATGAGATCAGGAAACTCAAAGGTTATTATCACCAATGGAACTAGTCCTTTGCTAAACAGTATTAGTACTGAAGCAAGTGATAAGAAATAAGAAAAGTAGAATTTAAGTTTTCTGTTTTTTCTTCTTCGCAGCAGGAAACAATACGTTGTTTAATATCAACCTATATCCTGCTGAGTTTGGATGCAGGCTTAAATCAGTTGGTGGGTCTTCTACTCGGTGTTGGTAATCTTCGGGGTCGTGCCCGCCATAAAAAGTCCAAGTACCTTTTCCATGTTCACCATGTATATAACGCGCTTCATTAGCTGCTTTGTTCTCACCCATTATCAATACGTTTTTCTTTACATAACTTCTGTCGAAAGCAACGGTCTGTCCCCAAAAACCTTTTATTAATTGTTCATGGTTTTGGCAAAGCATACTTGGTACAGGATCCCACTTGGCAGAAAACTCAAACAAAGAGAAGTAATCATTCTCCTTAGTTACACCGTATTTCTGCATGCGCGTGTTATAAGTATCAATGGTAGAGAATTCATACTCTGCAGGGTTTGTACTTAACATAAAATTCTCAAAGGCAAAACATTTGGCAAAATCAATCTTCTTGTTCATGTCTGGGTCTGCCGCATCTCCATCAAACATAGGTCCGCAAATATCAACACCCTCAGCGGCCAAAGCAATGTCATAACTATCAGTTGCAGAACACATGGCAAACATAAAGCCGCCGCTCGCCACAAAATCTCGCACCTTTTTAGCAACAGCTAACTTCATTTGTGAGACCTTAGTAAAACCAAGCTTCTTAGCCATTGCTTCATTCTCTCTTACTTCGGTTTGATACCAAGCCGTGTTGCGAGAACCAAACCAAAACCTCCCATATTGCCCAGTAAAGTCTTCGTGATGCAGATGCATCCAATCATACTCCGCTAATTTTCCTTCCATCACTTCCTCATCATATACAATATCATACGGAATTTCGGCATAGTTTAAAACTAGTGTTACCGCGTCATCCCAGGGTTGTTTGCCTTTGGGCGAATACACCGCAATGCGAGGTGCTTTCTCTAACTTAACAGCATCCTGATTTACTTCAGGATTAGAAATTTCCTGCAAAATGGCAGTACTTTTAGCATCAGGAATTACCTCATAGCTAATACCGCGTATGTTGCATTCATCTATAAAAACCTTATCGTTTCTAAACATAAAACTGCCGCCACGGTAGTTAAGCAACCAGTATATCTCAATATCGTGTTTTAGTGCAAAGTAAGCAAGTCCATATGCCTTTAGGTGGTTTTTTTGGGAATTATCCATCGGGATTAGTATTTGAGAACTAAAACAGCTAAACGAAAAGAGAATTAAAAAAATTAGATATATAAGGCGTTTCATTATAGGGTAAAATTGGGAGTTTAAAGATACAATGTATTTTGCTTAAAGATCTTTTTTAGGAGATTTTATGAAAGTTATTAAATACTCATAAGAGTCAGCTTTTTATCTTCACTTACTCATAAATCATTAAATTTGCGGCTTCTTATCAAAAAGTGATTCAAGCCCAAAGCCAAATAGAAGATACTACACAGGTTATTGCCGTAAATTATTCTAAAGCACAAGGGTTTATTAAGCTAACCAAATTCAGGTTGTCGTTTTTGGTGGTATTATCGGCTGTTATAAGCTACTTTACGGTTGCTGATATGTTTGTTTGGCAAAAACTGGTTGCCATTATTTGTGGGGGCTTTTTAGTTACGGCTGCTGCCAATGGTTTTAATCAGGTAATAGAAAGAGAGCTTGATAAACTAATGACCCGCACTTGCAATCGTCCGCTACCGTTGGGCATTTTATCTCCTGCCGAGGCATTGGTGTTTTGCAGCATTTGTGCCATTGGGGGTATTTCTATTCTGTTTATTTATGCCAATATATTATCTGCTTTGCTGGGTGCTTTATCGGTTATATTATATGCAGCAGTTTATACGCCTTTAAAAAGAGTAACTCCCTTCTCGGTTTTTGTGGGGGCATTTCCCGGAGCTATACCAACATTAATTGGTGCAGTAGCAGCTACTCCTGATTTCGGTGAGATTACCTTTTATGCCTGGATATTGTTTGCCGTACAGTTTATGTGGCAGTTTCCTCACTTTTGGGCAATAGCATGGGTTAGTCACGATGATTATAAGAAAGCAGGCTTCTTTATGCTTCCTTCGCTGGGCGGAAGAGATAAAAGTTCTGCTTTTCAAATAGTAGTTTATACTATCTTTTTAATTCCTGTTAGTTTAATGCCTAATGTGTTTGGCTTAAGCACATGGGCAGCGGGTATGTTTACTTTTTTATGCGGCTTGTTCTTTTTGGCACAAGCCTTAACACTTTATTATAAATTAGATGTAGCATCGGCACGTAAGCTTATGTTTGGTTCTTTTTTATACTTACCCCTGGTTAACTTATTATTATGTGCGGCGCAATATGGAAATAAATCAAGCATCAGAACAAGCCACGTTGGCTAAAGCAAAAAAGCAACTACTGTATTGGGGTATGGCAAGTATGACCATCTTCTTTGCTGCCTTTTTGAGTTATTATTTAGTGGTACACGATAATGGAAACTGGCTTACGTTTAATTTACCTACGGCGTTTTATATAAGTACGGGCATGATTATTATCAGTAGCGGTACGATGTATTGGGCGCAACAATCTGCCAAAAAGGGAAATACAGGAGCTATTAAAACGGCACTTGTTATTACCTTATTATTAGGTATAGCTTTTTGTTTTTCTCAAATACAAGGCTGGAAAGAATTATACCATCATGGTATTGTACTTGCCGGAAGAACGAGCAATCTGGCGGGTTCTATACTATATGTAATCACATCTATGCACTTTTTTCATATCGTTGCAGGTATTATTACCTTGTTGATAACATTAAATAATTCGTTGAAAAACAAGTACACCCCGCAAAGCCATTTGGGTTTAAGCCTATGCGGAATCTTCTGGCATTTTTTAGATGTGCTTTGGGTAATATTATTTCTTTTTTTATATTATTTTCGTTAAAATTGCAGCGTTTTTAGTCACAAAGAAATTATTTAAACAGTATATATGTCGCACGCAGTAGAAATAGACTCGAAAACCGCTTGGGGCGGTGGACAATCACCTTTCCGCATGAGCTACGGAAAAATATTCATGTGGTTCTTCCTTGTATCCGATGCTTTAACGTTTAGTGGATTGCTTTGTGCTTATGGCTTCATCCGTCATAAATACGTAAGCGTATGGCCTGTTGCCGAAAACGTGTTTACACACTTTCCGGGTGTAACAGCACACGTGCCTTTGGCTTATGTGGGTTTAATGACCTTTATTCTGATTATGAGTTCGGTTACTATGGTGCTTGCAGTAGAGGCAGGGCATCGTAACGATAGAAAAGGAGTTACGCTTTGGATGTTCTTTACTATTATAGGCGGTTTAATGTTTGTGGGTTCTCAGGCTTGGGAGTGGTATCATTTTATTGAAGGTACAGAAGCCGGTGCTATGCGTTCGGTATGGCATGTGGATAAAGGGCAATATGTAACCCAATTAATTCACGGCGCTAATATGACGTATAACGAATATGGCGTACCTCAGTTTGCTAACTTCTTCTTCTTTATTACGGGCTTCCACGGGTTTCACGTATTTAGCGGAGTGGTTATTAATGTGGTTATCTTTATTAATGTGTTATTGGGTACTTACGAAAGACGCGGTCATTACGAAATGATTGAAAAGGTTGGTCTTTACTGGCACTTTGTAGATTTGGTGTGGGTGTTTGTATTTACCTTCTTTACCTACTGTAACAATTTAATAATTAATTAAAACAAGAATATATGAGCGAATTTCACGATGATTACCCGAGCTATGAAACCATGTATCAGCATGATGAAGCGCATGGAAAACAAATACGCAGCAAACTATGGAAGGTGTTTTGGCTATTACTTGCCATTACTTTATTAGAACTGTTTGTTGGTTTTAATGCTACCAAATGGGGGTTATTAGGCGGTGGCTTTTTAAAGGTGTTCTTTATATTCTTTACCTTGGTAAAAGCAGGTGGAATTGTATTGGTGTTTATGCACTTGATAGATGAGACCAAATTCTTTAGATATACCATTCTAATGCCCTATACTATTTTTATATCGTATCTTATATTTATTGTTTTGGTTGAAGGTACATACTGCGGTTACCCAGAAAACAAAACAAAAGTTAACCCAGCGTTAAAAGAACAACAAAGGGAATTGCGCGAGCACCACCATCAACCTATTCCTGCTGAGTTATTGGAGGGAACTGCCGGTGAGCCTACTAAAGCAACTGAAAAACACGGAGAGTAATAATAGATTAACCAAAAAGAACTATATTATGTCACACCACGAAGAACACCACGAGAAACCCAAAAGAGTTTATTTTGGCATACCTTTTTACTTTGCATTAAGTTTTTGGCTCGTTATTTTCCTTTGCTTAAAGGCTTGCGACGGACCTAAAGATAATGGTTGCTGCAAAGAAGGTAAAGAGTGTAGTGAAGAATGCATGAAGAAATGCGAAGCAGAAGGAAAAACCGGTTGCAGCGAGAAAAAAGAAGAAGCCGGCGAAGAAAAGAAGGAAGGTGTAACAGAAGAAAAGAAAGAAGAACCTGCCGCTAAAGAAGGCGAAGCAAAAGCAGAAGAAAAACCTGCCGGAGAAGAAAAACACTAAGATTAATTATGTTTATAAAGCTAAAGCCTCGTTTGTAACGGGGCTTTTTTGTTGTGCAAGCCCAAACAACTATCAAAAAACACCCTACACCATGTTCTTATCTCCCCCGATGGGTTTCTACTTACCGGTAATAAGGTTCTACTTACCCGCCAGTAGTTTCTTCCTACCGGTAAGAAGGTTCTAATTGCCCGCTATACGTTTCTAATTACCGGCTGGAAGGTTCTGACTACCCGTAATAAGGTTCTTACTAACGGTGATACGTTTCCGATTACCCGCTATACGTTTCCAATTACCGACTGGAAGGTTCCGGTTACCGGTAATAAGGTTCTCATCACCGGTGAATAGGTCATCATCGGTACCGATGAAATGATGAAAAAGGTGGTTTTGGCAGCAATCGGGTAGCTTTTAGGTTGAATTGGGGGCTTATTTTATCCGGTGGCAGTTGATTTGGTAGTAGTGTAAGCAGGATAAGTATTTTCTTAAGGTTAAGATAATATACCCTTAGTAGAAGAAGTTTATATCTTTGGTGACATAAATTTAAACAATATGAAAAAAATTTACATTACCCTTTTAGCCTTAGCATTTTGTTTGAATGGAAAGGCGCAAACTGGTAATTGCAATAATCTAGACTTTTCTAATGGAAGCTTAACTAATTGGATTGGAAAATGGAATAATCAGGGTTCTTCTGGAGATACAACAATAAGCGGTCAACTGGAAGGTTATGGTAATTTAACTGTTTCAGGATTTAATTCAAGCGGGTTTAATTCTATGGGTTATGTTCATGAAATTTGTAATGGGGGTATTGATCCTCATGTGCCAATAAATATTATTCCTTCTGGACAATCTTATGTCATTCGTTTAGGAAATGATAGCGCTTATTATAATTCTATCCAAGGGATTCCTACACACCCATATAACCATCAAACTTTATCAAATACTTTTCTAGTAAATTCGTCTAATTATGCCATCACCTATTGGTACGCTGTTGTTTTTTCTGGGTCAACCCCACCCCATCCTGTAATTGAACAACCATATTTTTGCGTGAAATTTTACGACGCCACTGGCTCTGAAATAGATTCCGCAAGAAATTGTATAAATCTTTTTAGCAGATTTTGGGTTGGAGGGTATGATTCTATCCTTGATCCTACAGGTAATTACGAGTTTCTATACAATAATTGGACACCCGTTAGTGTTTCTTTACTTTCTTATATAGGTCAAAATGTTACCATGACTTTTGAAACATCTGATTGTGAACTTGGTGGACATTTTTGCTATGCGTATACCTATGCAAATTGTAATCCTAATTTAATAACAAAGTCTAATGACTTATGTGCAGGAGGTAGTACAACCTTATTAGGCATTCCTGGCATGGCAAGTTATCAGTGGAATGGGCCTGTTACAGGTAATACGCAAAATTTAACAACAAGTATTCCCGGAACATATTCCTTAACTACAACATCAATTATAGGGTCTTATACCAATACAGCTTATTATACTTTAACACAAACAACAACTACCTCTCCAACGGTTAGTATACAAGTTTTAAATGATTCGATATGTAGTGGAAGTATGACTACTTTAACCGCCATAGGTGCTAATAGTTATACTTGGAGCAATAATGCTGTAACTAATTCTATAACTATAGCTCCTACTAGTGATATTACATATACTGTAACAGGTATTGATAATACTGTCGGTTGTATTAATAACACAAGTGCTGCCACACAAAGTATTTATATAAAAAACTGCACAGCAGGCATCTCTCAAATCTCAAATCTCTATACTTATATATCGGTTTACCCCAACCCTGCTTCAGGCAGTTTTCAGGTATCGTTGCCACATAGTGGTGGCGAGGCTTTAAACATAAAAATGTTTGATGTGGTGGGTAATGAAATAACGCCTGTCTTAATCTCTCAAAAAGGAGAGAATGCCACTATTGAAGCAGGCAGTTTAGCCAACGGTGTTTATTTTATTAGTGTTAGCGGCGGCGGGCAAAGCATCGTTAAAAAAGTTGTTGTGCAACGCTAAGCATTGGTGAAGCTAATCTTCTTAAAAAACTCCCACAATACAACGCCTGCGCTTACTGCTATGTTTAACGAGTGTTTGGTGCCGCCTTGTGCAATTTCAAGCACAGTATCGCAAGTATCAATTACATTTTGTTGCACGCCCTCTACCTCGTTGCCAAAAACAAGGGCGTATTTTTTTTCAGTATCAACGGCAAAAGTATGCAGGGGTGTGGCATGTTGTGTTTGCTCAATAGCACAAATAGTATAACAATCTTGCTTTAGTTTAGTTAATAAAGTAATGATATCACTTTCGTGTTTCCAGTTCATACTTTCGGTGGCGCCCAAGGCTGTTTTATTAATTTCTTTATTAGGCGGGGTGCCTGTGTATCCACATAAATAAAGGGTTTCAATAGCAAAGGCATCGCAGCTTCTAAATACGGAACCCACGTTGTGCAAACTACGCACATTATCCAGCACTACAACTAGGGGTATTTTCTTTAGCATTTTAAACTCTTCTATTGTTTTCCTGCCTAATTCCTCGTTTTTCAGCTTTATATCCATAGCAACTTTTAATTTTTTTACTTTTAGAATAATGTTTAATATTGCGACTTGTAATTTTTCATTAAAACAATAAAACATGCAAAATAATACAATTAAATTATTATCCATTGTAGCGGGGTCGGCTATTTTACTTACTGCCTGCGATGGATTGGGTAAAATGGTTAAAAAGCAAAACCTTATTACACACGATGTTACTCCTAAACCCTTAGAAGAAAAAGCAGATAGTGTGGCTTTTTCTGTTTCCGGAAAATATCCTGCTAAACTTTTTTATAAAAAAGCAGTTGTAACCATTACACCTGTTATTAAATATGTGGGCGGTGGCGAAAAAGCCCTTGAGCCTATTACCTTATTGGGTGAAAGTGCAACCGGCAACGGACAAAAGATTCCTTACGAAAAAGGAGGTACGTATTCTAAAACATTTAGTACCGCTTACGAGCCGGGCATGAAAGTTGCCAAGCTTGAAATTCGCGCGAAAGGTTCGAAAAGCGGCAGCACAAAAGAGAAAGAATTTAAAGGAATTGAAATTGCTGACGGAACTATTATTACTCCGCTTTTGGTGCGTAATGATGAGAAAGGAATTTTTGCAAAAGATGCTTTTGTAAAAACTTCTCCGGCCAACCAAACTACACACATTTATTATGTAATTAATCAGTCAAACGTTCGTGGCGAAGAAATGAATAGCGCTGAAATGAAAGGCATAAGCGCATTTATTAAAGCTAACCTAAGCAGTCAGTGGTATGAATTTAAAGGAATTGATGTTTCTGCTTATGCTTCTCCGGATGGCGAAACCGATAAAAACGAACACTTAGCTCAAGACCGTGCTAAAACGGCAACTGATGCTATGGTTGGTACATTTAAAAAACATGAAGACAAAAAAGTTACTTTTGGTAAAAGCAAAGACCAATACAAAACCATAACTACTCGCGAAGACTGGGAAGGGTTTAAAGCTGCTTTACAATCTTCAACCATGAAAGATAAGGATTTGGTTTTGCGTGTACTTACTATGTATAACGATGCTGACCAACGCCGTAAAGAAATTAAAAACCTATCAGCTACTTATAATGAGTTAAGAGCGGATATTCTTCCAAAGCTTCGTCGTGCTGAGATAACCGTTATGGTTGATAAAAAATCACGTACCGATGATATGATTTCTCGTTTAGCTACTTCACACCCTGATTCTTTAAGCGTAGAAGAGTTATTATACGCAGGTACTTTAACTACTGATTTAAACACTAAATTGAGTATTTACCAAGCTGCTGAAAAACAATATGGCAGCGATTGGAGAACCAGCAATAACTTAGGTGTTGTATTGTTGATGAATAATAAAGTAGATGATGCTAAAGCAGCTTTCACTCGTGCTGCTGCTAATGCTAACAGTAACCCTATTGTAATGAACAATACCGGTATTATTTCTTCTAAAGCAGGAGATCGTAAATCGGCTATGGATTACTATACTAAAGCTGCCGGTGCTGGTGATGAGGTTAATTATAACAAAGGTATTTTAGATGTACGCAACGGTAAATACGCTGATGCTGTATCTGACTTTGGAAGCTACAAAGGCTTTAATTTAGCCTTAGCACAATTACTAAACGGTAGCCCTGAAAGCGTTAACGGTACAATTGATGCAAGCCCTGAAAAAGAAATGGCTTTAAGTTATTACTTAAAAGCTATTGCTTCTGCTCGCAAAGGAGATGCTGCCGGATTAACTACCTTAAAAACGGCTATTGATAAAGATGCTTCTTTAAAAGCTATGGCAAAAGATGATTGCGAGTTTTTAAAATGGAGAGATAATGCAGACTTTAAGTCGATGACTAACTAAGAGCATATTTTGATGAATAAAAAAGCCCGCACCAAGCGGGCTTTTTTATGAAAGTAATTTTCTTCAATAGACAAAGGAGTTAATAACATCAGTTGGAAATTGGCTTACATTAGCTTAAATTTGGTTTTTACTTTATATTGATTAAGAATGACGCTGCTTGGAAAAGTAATCAAGAAGACTATTGAAATTCGCGGAAAAATACCCAAGCGAAACCGCAATCAGGGTGTTTTTAAAAAGCAGGCTAAGGTTCTGCAATCTTTAATGAAAAAGGCTCAGTTTACAGCCTTTGGCGAACATTATAAGTTTTCTCAACTCCTTTTAGAAAAAAATGTAGTAAAGGCATTTGCCAAAAGCGTACCCGTGCACGATTACAACAGCATGTTTAAAAACTGGTGGTATCGTTCGCTTAACGGAGAGCCATTTGTTACCTGGCCCGGACAAATACAATACTTTGCACTAAGTTCTGGTACTTCTGAAGCATCCAGCAAACACATACCTGTTACTAAAGATATGCTGACGGCTATTAAGCGGGTAGGGGTGAGACAAATATTAAGTACGGCAAACTTTAACCTGCCCGAAGACCATTTTAGAAAAGGTATTTTAATGATTGGTGGAAGCACCCACTTAAATTATAACGGAACCTATTATGAGGGCGATTTAAGCGGCATTACCACTGGCAACATTCCCTTTTGGTTTCAATTCTTTTACAAACCGGGCCCGCGCATAGCAAGATATACAGATTGGAATACCAAGTTAGAAGAGATGACCTTGAATGCAAAAAACTGGGATATAGGAATTGTATGTGGTGTTCCGGCTTGGGTACAAATCCTGTTTGAGAAAATAATTAATCATTATAAAGTAAAAACCATTCATGATATATGGCCTAACCTGCGGATTTATGTTAGCGGTGGGGTGGCAATCAGTCCATATGTTAACTCATTCGAAAAACTAACCTCATTTCCGCTTACTTTTATTGAAACCTATTTGGCATCTGAAGGGTATATTGCTTATCAAAACAATCCGGATGCAGGTGGCCCAATGCAATTGGTTACCGATAATGGTATTTATTTTGAGTTTGTGCCGTTTACAGATGAGAATTTTGATGAAGAAGGAAATATAAAACCAAATCCGCAAACACTTAATATAACCCAAGTAGAAGAAGAAAAAGACTATGCTATATTGCTTAGCACTTGTGCAGGTGCCTGGCGGTATTTAATAGGCGATGTAATCAAGTTTACTTCGGTAGATGATGTGGAGATTTTAATTACTGGACGTACCAAGCATTTTTTAAGTCTTTGCGGAGAGCATCTAAGTGTAGATAATATGAACAAAGCGCTTAGTCTTACCTGCGCTGAAATGAACATAGAGATTAATGAATATTGTGTGTGTGGTATTAAACATCAGAGTTTGTTTGCACACAAATGGTATGTAGCTACCGATAAGAAAATTGATACCGATGTTTTAAAACAAAAAATAGATGCTCATTTAAAAATAGTAAATGATGATTATCGCGTAGAACGAATATCAGCATTGAAAGATATTTTTGTAGAGGTTCTGCCTACACAACTATTCATAGATTTTTTGCATCGCAAAGGAAAAGTTGGTGCGCAAACAAAGTTTCCCCGCGTATTAAAAGGTAAAACCTTAGATGAGTGGAATATCTTTTTAAAAGAAAAAGGATACGCTTCTAATTAGTTTAAGCAAGCCATAATTAATGTTACTAAATAGTTAAGATTTCTCATAAAATTTAACAAATACTAATGTTTTTGTTACATTAGTCGCCCTTTCTTAAAATGAAGAAGTACTTTTCATATGTTTTGTTGTTTTTCGCTTTGTTAAGCATTTCCTTTTCTATTGCCAAAACAGAAGATGGGAAACCTCCGGTACCTACCAAACGAGATACAATAAATATCACACCCATTAAACATGTATCAAGAGGAGAGTTAGTTTATATGGTGGATAGTATTTTAGATTTAGATACTATTTCTCCCAAAACTATTGAAATGCTTAACAGGTATAGCGCTGAGTTAGAAAAAATGAAAGTAAAGAAATTAAACAATATGCCAGCAGCTGATTTCTATGACTCGTTTGATGAGCAAACTTGTTTCACCTTGGCTCCCGATGAATGTTTGCCAGACACATTAAAACTGCTTATTACCAACGATTCTTTAGGGGCTTATTCTCCACCAATATCTGGCGTTGTTACCTCAAACTATGGCTGGAGAGATAACCGCATGCACAAAGGAATTGATATTGATTTAAGGCGTGGCGCACCTGTATCTGTTGCTTTTGATGGCATGGTGCGTATTGCCCGTTATAATGGCGGTTATGGGAACGTGGTTATTGTAAGGCATTACAATGGATTGGAAACCGTTTATGCACATCTCTCTAAAATAAAAGTAAAGGCAGGGCAGGTAGTGGTTGCCGGGCAAACTATTGGTTTGGGGGGAGCGACAGGACGTGCTACTGGTTCTCATCTCCATTTTGAAGTTCGGTTTAAAGGGCATGCGCTTAACCCCGCAAACTTTATTTCGTTTACCGAGAATAAAACCTTTAATGACACGCTTATCATTCGTAAATCTAAGTATGGTATAGCGGCTTTTCCTGCCAATGCAAGCATCTATACCGTGCAACGTGGGGATAGCTGGTTTGAAGTTGCCAAACGCTACGGCTTAACTACCATGCAACTGGCTTCACTTAATGCTTCCGACAGGAGGTTTTACCTAAGGGTAGGACAAAAAATCAGGATTAATTAATTACTTCCTAATCATGGTAGTGGTATTTGCCTGTGCGGTGGGCATTATTACCACTTCATTAATATTTACATGTGGCGGACGGGAGGCTATCCAATAAATAGTTTCGGCAATATTTTCGGCAACTAAGGGCTGTATGCCTTCATAAACCTTTTTGGCTCTGTCTTCATCTCCATGAAAACGGACAATACTAAACTCAGTCTCTACCATGCCGGGATTAACGGATGATACTTTTATGTTATGCGGCAGCATCTCTATACGCATGGCTTTGGTAAGCGCGTCAACCGCAAACTTGGTGGCACAATATACATTGCCATTGGGGTACACTTCTTTGCCTGCAATAGAACCCATATTAATGATATGTCCTTTTTTGCGGACAATCATCCCCTCGGCAATTTGTCGGGTAATATATAGGAGTCCTTTTACGTTGGTGTCTATCATTACATCCCAATCAGCGGTATTGCCCTCTTGCAGAGTAGCCAGTCCGGCAGAGAGTCCGGCATTATTTATTAATACATCTATGTTTTTAAATTGAGCAGGTAAAGATGCTATGTTGGTTTTAACTTCTTCTGCTTTCCGCACATCAAAACAAAGCGTGTGTACATTAATGTTGTAAGCCGTTATTAATTCTTCAGCAAGAATTTGTAAGCGTTCTTTCCTTCTGCCCGTAATAACCAAATCATATCCGTTCTTAGCAAATATTTCCGCACTTGCTTTACCAATACCTGCGGTGGCTCCTGTGATGAATGCAATCATATCCTTTAATTATAAAATCTTTTTAGCGAGTTTACTCTTTCGGTATCCGTAACTAAAATAAACTACCAAACCTATTGCCAGCCATGTTGAGAACCATTTCCAGTTGGCGGCTTCCATACCCGTAAGTAAATAGCAACAAGAGAGTAAGCCTAATACGGGTATAAGCGAAAGGTTTTTAATAAATGAAAACACAGCCAGCAGCATACATAATATAAAGAACACAATCATAGGAATATTTCTTTGTGCGTTATCTGCCGTTATCTGAAACATATCTTTTATATAACCTGAATTGAAATATTGCAACAGACAAAAGGAAATAACTACAATCAGAGGCATTATCCATTTTGCATTCACATAAGGCAGTTTGAACTTGCCTTTTGTTTCAACTTCATCATCAGCTCTTCGGGGTAACATTAATATTCCACCACATACCAACACAAAAGCAAACAAGGTGCCTATGCTGGTAAAATCGAGTACAAATTTTTCATCCGTAAAGAATAAAGGAACACCTACCACAAAGCCCGTAACAATAGTGGCAAAGCCGGGGGTTTTATATTTAGGATGAATAGACGCAAAACGTTTAGGTAATAAGCCATCTCTGCTCATGGTCATCCAAATGCGTGGTTGTCCCATTTGGAAAACAAGTAACACACTGCTCATAGCAATTACCGCCGCCGTTGAAACAATAAACAGCATCCACTTAACACCCTTTATTTTAAATATCTCGGCAAGCGGGTCGCTAACGCCAAGCAAGGTATAAGAAGCCATCCCCGTTAGTACCAAACATAAAATAATAAACACAATTGTACAGATAATAAGCGAGTATATCATTCCACGGGGTAAATCTCGTTGGGGGTTTTCACATTCTTCGGCTAAGGTAGATACGGCATCAAAACCTATATAGGCAAAGAACACACCCGATACGGCCGTCATAACTCCACCAAAACCATTAGGCATAAACGGATGCCAGTTATCAATATCAATATAAAAAACACCTACTAAAATGATTAAAACAATAATGGCCAGTTTGATAATAACCATTGCATTACTAATGTTACGCGATTCTTTAGTGCCAATATAAACCAACCAGGTAATAAGGATATTGATAAGCACAGCCGGTAAATCAAAAATAATACGTAGACCATTAAGTTGTGGGGCTTCCATCCAAGCCGTGAAACCTTCTGTGGCAGTTTTATTATCCAGAAAAGCACGGTGGGCTTCTTTATAATTAATGGTAAGCCAGGAAGGAATATTTGCTCCCATAGCTTCCAGTAGATTAGTAAAATAACCGCTCCACGAAAAAGCAATGTAGATGTTACCGATAGAATATTCCATTAATAAAGCCCAGCCTATAATCCAGGCAAATAACTCTCCGAAAGTAACGTAAGCGTATGTATAAGCGCTTCCCGAAACAGGTACGCGTGAGGCAAACTCGGCATAACACATGGCGGTAAAACCACAGGCAATGGCACAAATAATATACAGAAAAATTACAGCCGGTCCGCCTGAATAACAGGCATTACCAATGGCGCTAAACGTGCCCCCGCCAATAATGGCAGCAATACCAAAAAAGGTAAGGTCTTTTACCCGTAGTACTTTGTTCATGCTATGGTGCTCGGCAGATGCATCACCATGTAACAGAATTTCGGTAGCTGATTTTTTTCTGAAAAGAGTTTTAAAACCCATAGTGGAGAGCAAAAATAGAAATTATGTGTTAGGTTTATTAAAGAATTTCAGCTTCGATTCATCCATAATAAGCAGGCCGCACATCAATAGAAAAGGCATAATGGGTACTTTGTATCGTACAATAGCACCCGCTACCGGAGTGGTGTAGCCAATAAGTAATAAGATTATCAGACAAATAAATAAACACATGGCAAAGAGGTTTTGGTCATAATCTTGCTTTTTAAACCACAAACAAATAATGAGGAATAGTATTACGCAGGCATTTTCTACAGCAGAGAATTTCTCTAAAAAAGATTTGGAAGAAAACAGACTTGGTTTGCATAAACTGTTATATAATGCAAAGGGTGCTGTTTTTATTAGTGAGAAAACCGTAGGTTCTAATCTTGAAATGTGTATGGTGCTGCCTGCAATGGGTAAATCCCACACCAAGTGATAGCTTGACGTATCGGTACTGTTTTTGGTATAAAGGGTATCATTTAAATCTTCGTTTGTCCAATACATATAAGTACTTCCGGGTTTTATTTTGAAGTTAGTTTTAGTGAGGGTATCTAAATACACTTTCTTGTCGGGGTCAATTCGAACAAAGAATTTATCGTTTTGAATAAAAACTCCTCCTTTAGAAACATTAATAAAATCGCGTTGTTTAAGCGAGAAAGTTTCTAATAGATTATCTTCTAAAAATAAATTGGAGAAAAGAAGTCCGGCGAAAAAGGCTACTACATAAATACCTGTATAAAATAAGACAGGACGTTTGATATTAAATTTATTTACACAATAAAAACAAACTAAAGCAGGAACAACAGCCAGTAATAAATAGTTTTTATTTATCAGGATAAAATATAAAGATACAATAAGGCAAATAGAATTCAGAAGAATATGTTTCTTACGAATAAATATGTTGAAGAAGGCATAAAATAAAAAGCCTAAAGCACAGAGTAACAAACCTTCTTTTAATACACCCGAACTCCAGAATAAAACAGAAGGCACTAAAAACAGTATGGCAAACAATAGCTTTTCTTTACGCGGGAAATAGCCCGAGAATGTTTTGTAAAGAGCTGTTAGCCCTAACAAACAAATAAAGCACATAAATACCGTGTGCACATGAAAAACCCCAAATGAAAACAACATTACTAAAGCATTAAAACGAATGATAGTATGGTTATCATTATACGTTCCGAAATCATAATGACGATACCAGTGATTCATTTTATTATAGTAGGTTTCATCAAAGTAGGTGTTGTCGTTTCCTATACCGATTAGCATTTTTATGTAATCTAAGTAATGATGGTTTTCAATACTAGAGAACATCACCTCTGCATCATCATAGTATTTAAAAATATCTGCTGTTTGTCGATCAGGGTAATAATGGGTGTATATTCAGGTAAGTGCAAAGCCTGCTGCAATTTTTAAAAGAAAAGCAGCCGCGAAGTATCTTGAGTTAATGCCGGTATTTTTAAAAAAAGGCAGTACAAAAATAAGTGTGCAGAACAAAAGCAGATAAACGCCCGTTAGTATCATGCGTTTTGCGGGCTGTAAAAATTATCGTGTTTTATCTCCATCCAAAACTCTGGTTTTTGGATAAGCTTAAAACCAAACTTCGTATATAAACCATGTGCGTCTCTTGTACCCAAACAAAAACGGCGCAAGCCCTGCAAATCGGGGTGAGAAAAAATAAACTCCATCAGTTGTTTGGATAAGCCTTTACCCCTGTGCTCTTCTAAAATAAATACATCCGCCAGATAAGCAAAAGTGGCATGGTCGGTAACCACGCGGGCAAAACCTATTTGCGCCGCTTTATAATACATGCCAAAACAAAAAGAACTATCAATGCTTTTTTGCACGATGGACAAAGGAATATTCTTAGCCCAATAACTCTCTTTAGAAAGGTACTGATGTATTACCTCCACCTGCAATTTGCTTTTATCGGTTGAAATGGTGTAATCTTCCATATTAATTTGTTGAAACTAAAGCTACGTATTTTCCGTTTGCACTGATGGCAAAACGAGTTAACTTCTTTACACCAAAAGCAGCAAAGTCTGCCAGCTCTACCCACACTTTGGTATCTGTGCTATAACGGTATAGTTTAGTGCTTTCTGACTTTAATAAGCCCAGGGTGGCATGCCATATATAATCCTGATTTGTACTCACATTATCTAACGCAAACAAAGTTGCTTTTCTTATACGGGTATCATACACATACACCTCGTTTTGTTTTTCTTCGTGTATCACATAAAAGAAGGTAGTGGCGCTTATTTTCCTGAATGACCGTGTAGGATTATCGCATAACCAAACTTCCTGATTGGTTTTTATGTTTAACGCATGCAGCGAGTGCGGCTTGGTTAATTTATAATACAAAATACTGTCCTTGCCCAGCCAGGTGTAGTAACCCACCGAATCGGTCTGCTGACTAAGACAAGACTTATTACTTCCCTTCAACACATCAAAAAGCCAAATGCGCTGGGTAGAATCTTCTTCTACCATTACCACCGAAAACTCGTTCTTGCCCGGTACCATGTTAGCCGAATACTCGCTGGTGTTGGTTATGCTAAGTCGCTTTATTTCTTTCTTGCTCAGGTTATACGAGCATATATGCGTTTTGCTGTCACCCTCTGTATCCGAAGTAAAGTATATCTCCTTATCGTTGTTTACAAAACAAGGTTGGTTGTTATAACCCTTGTGTGTGCTTATCTTTTTGGCAGTTTCTACCTTTAACAGGTTGCCTTTTGTTTCTACCTCCGCCAAAAACAATTCGGTTTCGGGCAGTTGGGCAAAAGCTTTGCAGCCTACAAACCATAAAACTAAGAGATGTTTTTTCATACAGACTTATGGGGTTTATGTACTCTTTTAAAAACTTTATGCAGCACAAATGCCAACACAGTGCCAAGCAGTGCCCCGCTAAACAAATCGAACGGGTAATGCACCCCCAGATAAATACGCGTGTAGCACATAATAAGCGCCCACAAAAAGAAACTTAGTCTGAGCCATTTGGTAGAAGAAGCTTCGAGCAACAAGAACAGAAAAAAGGCTATGGCAAAGGAGTTGGCAGCGTGCGATGAAACATAGCCATATTGCCCCCCGCGGTATTCATCTACCACATGCACTTTATCTTTCAATTCTAAATTGTGTGTGGGGCGGTAGCGCTTTACTGAATCTTTTATTAAAACAGAACTTCTATCGGCAGCAAATAACAACACCACTACAAAAACCAGCACCAGGGCTACTTTAAGTTTGTATAGTTTATATGTTTCAAAAATCCACCAGGCAAAAAGGGGTATCCATACCCAGGGCATGGTAAGGTGGGGTATTATCTTATCTAAAAAAGCGGTATGAAAACTATTGCCCAGCAGTAATAGTTGCTGGTCTATTTTCTCTAAATAATCAAACATAATTACGCCCTAAAGTACGCATGTTTTTAGAGCCTGTTTAAATTTTTTATTACTTTCTTTTTCCTTGACGAAAAAGAAACAAAAAGTCAACACCAAACGATCTGCAACGCACCAGCTAAACTGCTCCGCGTTCGGTCGGGCTGCCCGCTGTTTCAATTTAAATTAATCTAAACCTTTTTGATTCGCTGAGTGCGGCTGGCGTCCACGAAAGGTGCGAACCGAAAGTTTTCTGGGCAGAGCAGGGCAGTTTATGCGCCAAGAAAAGCTTTAGGTTGGCTTTCGTGGTGGCTTTTTGCCATACTTTTTTGCGGCAGAAAAAAGTATGAATAAGCAACTTTTTAAAAGAGAAAAGAGCTATTTTTAAGATATACAAAAAACTGTATATTTGCCGCCCGAAATGGCGAGGTAGCTCAGTTGGTGAGAGCGCAGGATTCATAACCCTGAGGTCGGGAGTTCAATTCTCCCTCTCGCTACCAGCAGAATCAAGCCTCTCAGACACGAGAGGCTTTTTTATTGCACTGGAAAATACGTCAGGTGTGCAATATTGGTGTGCAATATTTTTACCAGGAAGCTTTCGAGGTGTGCAAAAGTTGAACATCTATGGTTCAGACCAATATATCATTTAGAAACCGTATTTTTATCTAAATAATTTGCCATAGCAGTGGCATCGATAAAATATGAAGTATGAAAATTGCGTATGTAGATATTAAAAATTTTAGGGGCATTTCTAATGGTCGAGTTTATTTTAATAACCATACTGTTCTTATTGGGGATAATAATGCAGGTAAGTCAACAATATTCGAAGCAATAGATTTAGTATTGGGGCCAGATAGACTGTACAGAACTCCAGTAGTGGACGAACATGATTTCTACAACGGTGTTTATTATATCCCAGAAGGACAATCGCCAAAAGTTATTGTTGAAGTGCTTGTAGTTGATTTGAGTGTCGAACAACAAAGAAAGTTCAAGAACAATCTTGAATTTTGGAATGAAGAAACCCAAAAACTTCTCGAAGAAAACTCAATAGATAAAGTAGACGGGGAAGAAGTAAAAGAAGCATTACGAATTAAGTTCGTCGGTTACTATGACCCCGAAGATGATGATTTCAAAGGGGATACATTTTTTTGTTCTCCGGTACGTGAAGACGAAGCTTTTGCGAAGTTCTCTAAAAATGATAAGAGAGATTGTGGCTTCCTTTACTTGAGAGCGATTAGAACTGGTACGAGGGCACTAAGTATGGAGCGTGGCTCACTTTTGGATATAATTCTCCGAATCAGAGAAGTTCGCCCCAAGATGTGGGAGAATGTATTAACCCAGCTAAGAAGTACCGATGTTGCTACTGATCCAGCCGCAGGAATAAAAGACATACTTGTTGGTGTTCAAGACGCTCTTAAGGAATTTGTTCCCTCTGATTGGGGGACAGAGCCACATCTAAGAGTATCTGATCTGACAAGGGAACATTTAAGGAAGACACTTACTATATTTATGTCCACAGGTGAAGGCATGTATAGTGCGCCTTTTCAACATCAGGGTACAGGTACAATAAATACGATGGTACTTGCATTATTATCGATGATTGCCGAATCCAAGATGAACGTTATTTTCGCAATGGAGGAACCAGAAATTGCAATTCCTCCCTATGCTCAAAAACGTATAATAAATAATATCAGAAATAAGTCCACCCAAGCGATATTTACATCCCACTCCCCTTTTGTACTTGAAGAGTTTTCTCCTTCTCAGATTATATTAGTTCAGAGAGATAAGAACGGTATTCTCAATAGTAAATCTGTTGATTTTCCCTCAATCATTAAGCCCAAGTCCTATAACTCGGAATTTCGATTACGGTTTGCAGAAGCTTTACTTGCAAAGAAAATCCTTCTAACAGAAGGTGCAACTGAGGCAACAGCTTATCCAGCAGCAGCAAGAAGATTAAGTGAATTGGATTCAAAAAACTATTGTTCATTAGAGGGGTTAGGTGTTGCAGTCTTTGATGTAAAGTCCGAAAGCAATATTCCAATCATGGGTGAATATTTTTCTAAACTTGGTAAAACAGTTTTTGCGGTATTTGATAAACAGGAATCAGCACCATTGGCATTGATTACAAAAAATGTTCATTTCCCCTTTGAGTCCTCCTTTAAGGGGTTTGAAGATTTGTTGGTTAATGAACAGATGCCCCAATATTAAAGAGTTTCTACACCAATATTGAGGAAGACAAGGCTTGGCCATCGCACTTGACTAAACCAGATGTAAATAATCCTTCAAGCTTGAAGGAGGAGATTGGAAATTATTTGATGTGGGGTAAAGGTGATAGATTTTCATCGGAACTCATTGAACTATGTGCGAAGGTAGCTGACATCCCCAAAACAATCACTACAGTTCTGGGAAGCATTAAAAAACAATTAGACCCGAAGCCTGAGATGAAATGAATGTAGAAGAGAAGGTGATTAAAATTTGTGATAAGCGTGCTGAGATATTAGCCAGTAATGGTCATATACTTGTTGAAGGCGGCCCTGGTTTTGGAAAAACAACCATAGCTTTACTAAAAGCGAAGGATGTGATAGATAAAGGTCTTCTCAGTAAAAATCAAAAAATTCTTTTCTTAAGCTTTGCAAGGGCAACTGTGGGTAGAGTTGAGGAGCAAGCAGGTAACTTGGTGACAAATGAACATAAAAGATTTATCGAAATCAATACCTATCACGGTTTTTCTTGGCAGTTAATCCAGTCATACGGCTACCTTACAAAGAGCTTTCGTTCGATAAAATTAATTACACCTCCAAACCTTTTTGCTCGAACATCTAACCTTACTCCAGAAGAACAAGTCAAATGTAAAAAGGATATACTCGATGTCGAAGGTGTTATCTGTTTCGATTTATTTTGCGAATTTGTTGGTGATATATTGCAAAAATCTAACAGAGTTTGTTCAATTATTTCCGACGCCTATCCGTATATTATTGTAGACGAATTCCAAGATACAGATGAGCATGAATGGCGAATGATAAAATTACTCGGTGCGAAGAGTGTAATAATATCCCTTGCTGATTTAGAACAAAGAATTTACGAATTCAGAGGGGCATCTATTTCTCGAATACCTGAGTTTATAACGCACTTTAAAGGTCTAAGATTCGATTTAGGTAAAGAGAACAATCGAAGCGCGAATACAGATATTGTTCAATTTGGAGACGATTTGTTAACTGGAACTAATATAGGGAAGCAATATACTAATGTAACTATAAGCAGATACACTGTGGACTATAATGAACCTAAGTTTTCAATCAAGACAACTCTGTCAAAAAGTATTGCCAGGCTTAAAAAGTCGAAGGGAAGTGATTGGTCAATAGCACTATTGGTAAAGTCAAAGCAAGACACTTTACAGGTATCTTCATACTTGTCTACCGCTGGTCGCATGCCACAATATTTTCACGAAGTATTAATAGACCCAGCCGGACCATCATTGGCAGCTAATGTAATTGCTCAAGTAATAGAACCTCAAGGGCATTCTGCTTTCAATTTGTTAACGGTAGCCGTGATGAATCATCTTAAGGGCAGGAAAAATAAAATTAGTGAAAATGATATAAAATTGGCGCAGGCGATTGAAAAATATTTGAGTACAGGTAAAGTTACTGGAAAGAAAAGGCTTCTTCTTATCTCTGAGTTAGAAGCCATCCTACTAAAAAGAGGTTCGCTTGTACTGAAAGGGATACCTGAAGAGGATTGGTTGGCAATTAGGAGATTATTTGGTGAATCCACGCATGAAGTCTTAAAGAATGTTTTTGAGGATGCAAAATATTTAAAGTTATTGAACAGAGGTGCAATTCTAAGCGAGCGACTATCAGAGGTATGGAGGCTTAAAAATAATTATGAGAATGCCACCGCGATGATTGACGATGCTTTAACTCAGGAACACTTCTCCATGACAAGTAGAAAATGGCATGGAATATTTATCATGACTATTCACAAGTCAAAGGGAAAAGAGTTCGATGAGGTAATAATTTGGGATGAACAATATAGACCTTTGGTTTCTACAAATTCAATTCCCGCCCGGGTACAACAGGATAGGATTGTGTTGAGAGTTGCTGCGACGAGGGCAAGAAACATGGCAACTTTTTTGACGCCAGCAGCAAGCCCTTGCATATTACTTTAAGTTTTAATTTGATTTGGAAATGAGGAAAATATTTATTACCTTCGTAGTAATACTAAAGGTAATGCCTGCGAACGGGTTCGATCCCCGTACGCTCCACATAATAATTTAAAACTTGGGGCGTTGGTGTTAAGGGCGGCACAAGGCACTGAAATTACCAATAAGGGGGCAATGCCCCCTTTTTTCATTATTCGCCCTGAAATTCATTTCCAACTATTTCAGCCAGGAAAATTACAACCAGATAGTCCCACTAATACTCAAAGTGGGACTATGCTTGATAACCAGCTACATAGCAAAAGAGGCTTCATTATTTGTCCCAGTTAGTGCTAAAAACGCTAAAAAGAGGACTATTCTCGCTGTTTACGGCTATACTCGGGTATAAAATAAAACATGAGAAAGAAACAGACGGCGACTTCCGGTATGGATTGGAATACCATGCTTGGGTTAACACAAAGATTGATGCAGGATGAATTGTATCGGGATTATCTACTTATAACTATAGGGTGTTACTTCGGCTTGCGCATAGGTGATCTGCTCAAATTGCGCTGGTGTGACATTGCGGATAAAGACGAATTAGTTCTTACCGAAGAGAAAACCGGCAAGCGTAGAAAAATAACCATCAATGCTAAAGTGAGTGAAGCAGTTAACCTGTGTTTAAACGAACACAGGTTAGAAGATGGCTTCAATGAAAATGGATATATGTTTTCCAACCGCTGGGGTGCGTCAATCACTATCAGCTATGTAAACAAGCGATTGAAGTACTTGTTTGCAAAGTATCATGTATCGGTAAAGAACCCAAGCAGCCATACTTTGCGCAAGACGTTTGGGAAGCGCGTATATGAATCTGATAACAAAAGTGAACGTGCCCTAATCTACCTGAGTGAGATATTTTCTCATTCATCAATAGCAATCACCAGAAAATATATCGGTATCACTCAGGAACAGATAGCTGATGTTTATATGAGCTTGTAATATCTATTCTGATTATTTGTATTTTTAATTGCAAGCTTATACTGGAGTTTTTATATTTGTTATTAAATAATAAAACGTATGACCAAAACAAAGACGATTATAGAATTTGAGGATGGCACTCGAAGAAATATAGACCTATTTAGTGTCAATTATAAAAATGTAAAAAAGTTTTTAGAACAACAATCCGGGTTGAAATATGGTGTGGGAGATTTTTATCCTCAAACTATCGGTTTAATTTCAGCATGGACAGCCTGTCATTCTCCAAACGATACTATGGCCGATGAATTTCTCGGTGCTTCACAACTCATAATAGCTCACGGGCTCGCGGAAAAGATAGGAGGATATACCGCTTTTACAGATGATGATAACCATGAACTGTTAGTTTATTCTCCAAATAAGAAAGGTCATTTTGTTATCATGATTGAGGAGATGTTTACAGATATTCTTAACGGAAAATATGATTACTCAGAGCATATAAAAAATGTTAAACCGAGCGGTGGTAAAATTACTTTAGATTCTCTTCGCACGCAATTACAGAAAGCTGTTATGGAAGAGAGGTACGAACTTGCAGCAATATTAAGGGATAAAATCACAAAAAAAAAAACGAAGCCAAAAAGGTAAGAAGTAAAACCAACTCACATATAAATTACCATTAATGGCACCAACATTGTAGACGATTAATTGGTTTCGAGGACTATTTAATATGGATATTTCGTAAATATTGTAGGATTATTCACAATAGTTTCGTTAAATATTTAACTCCTTGAAGATATTAAACAGCAACATACCAGCCGTTGATTTCCTCATTCAATTTGTTGACCTTTCCCCTTATCCTTCCAATTTCTTCAAATGATTTTTTATAGAGTTCTACTTCTTTGACAGATAGTTCGTTACTAAGGGGTTTCATTTGGTTTCGTAAGTCGTTAAAAAATAATTTGATTTTATTATTTGCATATTTAATAATCAATTTGGAATGATCTTGAACTAACTCTATGTATGCAGTATTTATTTTTTTAAATTGCTCATCATAACATACTCTTGCATTATCCATTATTTTTTTCACTTGCTTTGCTCTTCGTTCAGAGGAGGACAATAATAAATTTGCGAAGAATCCAGAGATACCTGCTAAGATAGCAGCAGGTGGATTTATTATAAACCCTATAATACCAGTTAATAATCCGACACCAAACGAAGTTGAAAGGTCGACAGAAGGGGTATCAAATTTTTCAACTTCAGAAAAATCGACCAGTTTCTTTTCAGAATTACCTGCTATTAATTCTCTCACTTGTTTTAGGTTTTCTTCGATCCAATTGTCAATCATTTCTTTCAATAAGTTTACCTGATGAGCATATTCAATATTTGTCTGTTCCAAGGTTTTATGCCCTCCTTGAGATAAATAATTTTGTAGCGCCTTTTTATTAGGAAGATTTACATTTTCAGGGAAGGAATCTAAATATTTAGCAAGCTCAGCTAATAAATTATGTTTTTGGTTTTCTATTGAGTTAGATATTCCTTTTCTTATTTCAACTTCACGACTGTGATAAAGCTTGGATAACTCTGGGATTTTGATTTTCACAGCCTCGAGAACAGAAAGAAGTTTTCTTCTTTTTTTATCATCAAATAATCTTGCGTTCAATATGCCTTCGAAGTCTACAGTGGAGTTTAAAATTTCCTTGTTTACAAAATTCAGATTTACCAATCCGATTTTATTTTCTTTCAATAGGTACTTCCATATATCATCTTCTAATTTCTGAACCGTGTCAATTCCTTTTCTCTTATTGAGCCTAATTTCTAAACTTTCCTCAGCACTTAGATAATAAACCTTTTCAGAAACCTTATCAAAAAGACTCAATTTCTTTAAATCCTGAGTAACCCGTTCCTTAAGTTTCTCTAACTTATCTCCAGTTAGAGCATTAATTTTAGTAAATACTAAAAATATCTTATCGAGTGATTGACCTAACTCCATTATA
Organism: uncultured Candidatus Saccharibacteria bacterium; assembly: GCA_963763345.1. GTDB lineage: Bacteria > Bacteroidota > Bacteroidia > B-17B0 > Aurantibacillaceae > PALSA-968. Next base: position 56,719 of record CAVXOV010000073.1, on the reverse strand, counting down.
TGCTTTTTATATTCACTCTTAAAAATATAACCCCCATTTTCGAAAGGTGAAGCATCAATCAAATACAGAATTGCATTAGCCTTTGTAACTGTACTCCATGTGTAACGAAAAATATTTTCATCAGGGTCATCGAGACCTGGAATATCAAATAGAGATACTCCATGCTCCAGCTGCCGATTAGCTAAATGTATTGCTAAAAGTGCCACCTCTTTATTATTATCCTCATTTTGATTTTGTGAAGCATAACTTTCTACTACCAGTTTAGAAAATTTTTCAATTATAGTCTTACCATTTTTAAATAGAATTTTTACAAAATTTTCACTTGCAGGTAGTATCTGAATAGGCACTCCAGTGGTCTGAAAAATCCCTGTGGGTGAAACACCTTGCATCCTTAAGAGTGCATTAATTAATGTGCTTTTCCCTACTCTCGAGGGGCCTGTAATGGCAATTCTATAGGTAGCTTGTTCTATCTGATTATTTAGGGCCTTTATGGAATTATTAATTGACTCGAAATTAAAGGCTTTGTTAACTTCTGAGTACAAATTGAGATTTGCCAAACATTGATCCTTAAGGTGAAAATAAGTTCCTGGTTGGATAAGTTTTCTTGAAGGAATTTTCCATTTTAAAACATAATCTTTTATAACTTCTGCTGTGTGGCATTTGAATTCATTTGCGAATGGAATTTTGATTGTGATACTTTCCTGTATTACCCACCCAGGATTTGATTTTTCAAGACCGTTAATTAGTTTATCGTCAATCCAGATGGAAAAGAAATTAGTATTTGCCAAATCATTTTAGGACAAACATTACCGGCAAATTTGTGCTGTACCATTGGATGATTTTTTTTACTGGTACAGTAAATGAAATGTTTTTCCCTACAATTTTTATTTTTTCAGTTGATTTCAACTGGAGTTGAAAAAACTTTCCCTCGGGTCTAAAACTATCACTGTCCTTTATTGGAGTCATAATTTCAACTTGCCCATCTATTCCATAATCCCTAATAGCCCAACCAAATGGCATGTACATTTCAAGCCCGTCAATAAGTTCTTCGAAATTTCGCTTCGACTTCCATTCGTTACGATGAGATTTAGGGATTTCTGCCATGAAACTAATTGCTTGAATATACTTTCAATTCTATATTACCAACAGTTGCCAAATAATGGTGAACATTACCTAATATTAAAAGGATGTCATTTGAAGCATTTGCTTTGCTTAAAGAAGGTTGAACTATGTAAATATGAAAATTCATCGGTTTTGTATACTTAGCTTGATTTGATAAATTTTCTAAGTCATCCTCTGTTCCTTTAATAATTCGGCTACATGAAGTCCCATTGAGTGTTTTAGTCCTTCTCTTAAAAAGATGATTGAAAAATTCTCTCCCTTCCCTATGTTTCCACTTCAAAGATTTTTGCGCCTGACCACAAACTTGATAGAAATTATCTATACTATTGTTTACAGCCCCATCCGCGGCATATTTTAAGTGGTACAAATGAATATCAATAACATCATTTGCGTCATTTATTCCTATTATATCTGCAATTTCACCTTTGCCATCGTCATCATAGATTATCTGAAAGTCATCTCTTATTTTATTAATAAAATAGTATTGAATAGAATCTTGAATAAAAGGGTCTATATCCTGAGATTCTCTCGCAAGATTCACGCCATTCCAATCATCAGGAATAATACTATCTAATGGAATCAAATCCGGGAGTACCTTAAGTTTTACATATAAGTTTTGCAGCAGTTGCGACCCATCAGCAAACCAAATTATAGGAGTTAGTTCTTGAAAGAAATTTGATATTGGAAAATTTTTGTTTCCATACGAAACGTTGCAATCAGTCTCATTGGTTTTTAAAACATTAAAATAAAACTCCTCAGTTCCTGTACGAATACCAATTTGAATTTCAAAATTCAATGAATATTGTGCAGTGTCTAAAGAGAATTGCAGAATTCCATTTGCGCTCGGATTTAAAATATTTAATTCGATGTCAGTCAAGTCAAACAAATTTCCATTAATGTTGAATTGAAATCGATTTTCTGCGAATTCATACATAGACGGGTGCCAATCAATGAGAGTAGGCACAACGTTAGGGCGCTCTGAAATTTTCTCAATAGAAAGGGTATGTTGAAGAACAACATTAGGGTCAATGGCATCATTCTCTACAATTTCTCCTATCTTCTTACACCATTTTGTCAATTCATCCAGATTGCCTCGTTGGTAAGACCAGATTTTTCCCTTTACAGAACATCCCAATGAGACCTTTTCTCCTTCTTTATAACCAACTCCAAAAATATTATTTTTGATAAGTGTACCTTGTTCTAATTCCCTAATTCCATCTTGAACTCCCTTTCCGTAATAGGATTGAAAAGTTATATCCTGACCGATTCCCCTTCTTGTTCCAACGTTATACAATGTCAGTCTATTCACGTTGTGAAATATTCTGAATACATTCATCCCAGTTATTAAACTTGTTTGGTCTTCTCCAAATAATGCTTCCATCAATGAGCTACTGGAAAATGCTTTTAATGAAGAATTAAGATATACTCTATTGATGTTTGGCCGTAAATCCCAATGAACAATTACAATATCCCATTGCAAATTCTGCACCGTTTCAAAACTTCCCCATTCAACCCTTTCTATCTTACCTAAAATTACGACAAGAGTATCTGTATGGTTTGTGTCACTGAAGACATGATCATAATTTTCAATTCCCGGAAAACCTAAATGCCAATTTGTGGGATTCCAAACATTGCTAATATTTTTATATATGATAGTGCTCATCGCAGGATTGATTTCTCCGAATGGCACTTCAGACTGATTAATGTTTTGAAATCCGTCAAGAAATTCCCTTATATTAATTTCTTTTTGAGTTGCATTAGCACTCATGCGAGGCAACAACAAATTCCAATCTGCATTTCTTGCGTACAATTGGTCTAACTCATCATGAATTGGCGGGTATGCGATATTAGTAATAAAGCTTGCATTACCCAGCTCATCATAAGATGTTCGAGTAAATCGGCCAATGAATTGAAGGGTAATCGGTAAACTTTGTCTTTCATCATGAATAGCTGCAATCTTTAAATTAGGTAAGTCAAAACCTTCTCCCAACATATTTACGCACACTATAATTGAATGTTCGCCTCTTTTTATTGCTTCTATTTTTTTATTTAGACCAGCAATACCAGTATAAACCATTATAGGATTATGCTCAGGGTACTTTTGATAATATGTGATTACTTCAATCGCTCTTCCCTTACTCATGCACCTTGCCATCAATATATGATTATATCCGGCGGCCAAATCAGTTTTTAATTGCTCTACGGATCTATCTGCAATCTTCTCATCAGCCAGTTTCTTATTATATTCTCTTATTGGGAGAAAATTAATTTGTTTATAGTATTTCTGTTCCTGCGCCTTACGTAGAGGAAAATTAAAAATTATTTTTCCCTGTAAACTTTTCCCATCATTTCGATATGGAGTAGCAGTGAACAAAAAAACCTTCTCCTTGCTAAACTTGGCAATTAATTCCTTCCAAGTTTTGGCTTCAGAGTGATGCGCTTCATCAACAAAGAAGTGCGAGAATGAGTTATTCAACAGTATTTTCTCACTATTCGTACATGCTGTAAGAATATCCATTGTTGAAATTACGACATTGCATTTTAAAATAAAATCTTGTAGCTCCTGCTGATTTTGGAAACTACTGTTTACTATTCCTACAATTGGATTATGGCAATCACTACCCACAATACCAAGTTCTTTAAGTAAGCCAAGAGTAATAAACTTCTTCGAAATTTGTGATCTTAGTGAATCAGATGGGACAGAAACCGAAGTTTTTTACACTCATTGGAAATTAGTGTAGCTAACATTGTCTCTGTTTTTCCAGTTCCAGTTGGCATTACTATAACTGCCTGGTCTTCGGGGTTTTCAATATGCGCAAGAATTGAATATAAAGCTCCTACCTGTGGCGGTCGCAATCCCTTGATATTACTCATAGTATCTTCTTTAATAAGGTTGAATTTGCCTTTCCACGAAGCCACAACTTCTTCTGGCGTTGCATTAATAAAATCAATATGCTTCAACCAGCGTTTGATTATTACTTTATTGCTGACTACATTTTGTCTTGTTGGTTTCTTGGTAGTCAATAACACATAGTCATAATCGCCAATATTATTATCTCCTTTATCAGAAGTAAGTAAATAATTGATACCGTTATTTTCAACTACAAAAGGGTTTGTGCTAATAACTTGAATATCATCAAGTGAAGTAGCCTTATCAAAGTGATGCCAAGCTTCATTTCCATTCAATTCATAGATAAGCTTTGATACTTCAGGTAAATTTAAGGGCATATTATAAGGTCAAATTATATCAAACTTAGAAATAATTTTTGATATAACTACTTGTTTGGTGCTAATTGAAGAATTATAAGCCCTGAATTATTACTTATGTAACTTTTTTGAAAAAACTGTCTTTAAATAAACAGCTAAATGTATTTTTTTGGAATCAAAACTTCCTAAACTCCTTTAGTAACTCCTCATCAGTTAGTATCAATGGTAAGTCATTGCTCTGCACTACTTCCTTCTTTGGGACAGTAACTTTTTCCTGTTCCGATTTATACCAGCAAGTGTTTGTGCTCTGCTGATTCTCATTATAGTCCATCTCAGCTTTATAGCCTTTCAACTTCAAGAACGATTCAATTCTACTTTTCTCTATGTACTTCATCTACTTTTTAAATGTTTCGTTCAACACACTTGCTAATCTTAATCCAGCAACCATCAGTTGCTTTTCTATTATTGGCAAACTCTTTTCAATATAGGCATCATTGATTCCGGCCTCAGGATAATCATAAACGATAAAAAGATTACCCCTTGATTCATTATACCATTGCAGGACATCAATCTTTTCATATTTCTTGATGTCTTCCGGCGTCAACTGTTTACATAAGTCAGATACTCCCTTCTGAACATCAGTCAGCTTCATTTCAATTATTCTGCTGTCCCAGATGGAATGAAGGTTAGCTTGCTTACCATTGAACTCCATTTTAATATCATTACCACCCTTATCACTTGCATAACCACAATGTAATGGCTGGTGTAAATCACCAATGAGATGAAACAACAACTTCAAATCCATGTTGATTTGTTCTTTGGTAAGTTTTGACTTCTTGGATAAATCGGCGAAAGCCTTCTCAATTTCATTAACGGCATCTTCTTCATCTCTCTTTACATACGTTTTATCTTTTTCTACATCTGCATAGTGCCAAGTTTTCATATAGTCATAGGTATGATCGCTTCTAACCTCATCCATCCATGTCGATGCCTGCTGAAAAGTCATTTCACCAAGATACTTTTGTACGGAATCTTTTACCCCTTTGTTCAGATACGTCATTGCTATCTCTGCAACCATGTTGTGTCCAACTTTGCCCCAGGCAAAGGATGTAGCTGTTTTTAATATCAGTATTGCGAGAAGGGTTAAGCTTGTTTTTTTCATTGAGTTAATCCTGTAATAGTTTCAATAAATCCATTCGGTTAAGGTATTTATCCAGTTCAATTCCTCTGATAAAGGAACGAACTTTTATTATTTTATTTTCAAATAATTCTATTTCCACGTAAAAGTTTTGTTCACCATGATTTCCATAGAGCATAAGGATACTATTTTCCCATCTTACTTTTCCAATGTAACTACAATTCATCCACACATATTCGGCTTTTGCAGTTTCATCGAGGGAATTGAATTGATATAAAGTCATAGTCAGTAGTAAGGTAAAGCGAGGTCAGGCCTTTAGAAAGCCTAACTCATAAACCTGAGGTTGTAGTTTTTCTGTGAGAGATTTGTAGGCTTCTTCAAAGGGTTTAAAGCTAACGGGTGGATAATCACTACCCGCATTGCGGGCTTGCAGGGCTTTGCGAACTTGGTACCAACCCACATCGGGACGGTTGAGTTTTAATTCATCTCGCACAGTTCTTTCATCGGTATGGGCAAAGTAGGCTTGCCATAATAATTTGCCTTGCTTCAATACTTCGGTAGCTTCTTTACTAAAGGTTTTATCTGCCAAGTATTGCACCATAAAATCACTTTCAAAGCGGGAGGGGGCATTTACTTCGGCTTCAGTATAGGGTATAAAGTGGTTTACAAGGCTCCACTTCTTATTGTTCCATTCCAAATCATTGGCACCGGCAGTTAGGTTGCTGCCGTTAAAAAGCATCCAAACCAAGCAATCGCTTTTAAACTCTTCGCTTAGTGGTTTTGTGGGTTGCAGAAACTGGTCTCTATCATTAAGCCAAGTTGATTTGACTAATCTTCTAACAGAAAATATAATTGCGATTTGCCATACATTTTCAGGATTAATAAAATAACCTCTTGCGCTACCATATCCTGATGAAAATATTACTGTATGTATGCCTGCATGTTGTAAATCGTTTCCTCCGCTTAACATATAACCAATAGCACCATCTGACCATTTTGTACCACGCAAATCTTTTGTTGCAGTTGCAGGTACAACAGCATTTTTAAGAGGTACTACATCTTGCTTATTTGTTTTTGGACGTTCTATCCAATTTGTTAATAGTTCCCGATTCGGTAAATTGTAAAATGTTTTTTCTCCAATCGGCTGTCCTTTTTTATCTAATACTTCCGTACTAATTTCAGCTATAGTTTGTTTCTTGTTTGACAACATATCTGTTTTCCAAACTAAAAAACCAATGGGAAAATTTCCTTTCAAACCATCAAATGCTTTACTATGCACAACAAAACCTCCTAAATATTTCGCATTCCAAGTTGTCCTAAAATCATCTAACGTAGGTGCATTGATATATTTTAGTGTACTAAACATAGCAATGGTTGCTGTAGGTATTTCCAAAGCTATTCGAGAAACAAACTGCGTATAAAATTCATTACTTGCCTTACCATAATCTGCCATTGCAGTTGCGGCTAATTTAGTTTTAGCAACGCCAACTTTGTTATCTGAATTCTCCGCACCCGCTGTATTATCTGCATTTGTAGCCTCAGCATAAGGAGGATTCATCAACACCAAAATCTTTTTGCCATCGGCAATGGCTTTACGCAAGCCTTGTGGTATTTTGTTGGTAAGGTTGTAATCTATCTTGCCATCGTCGGTAATATCATCATTCAAATAATCGTACTGAAAGCGTTGGGCTGACACACAGGTTTTGGTGGCTTTCATTACATCTACATCGGCTTGGTCTAAAGTGCTCATGTATATGTTGCGGGGGTTGCTGTGCTTAACCTCCAGGTTGCCCACCCCGCAGCACATATCCCATACGATATACTCTCGTTGCCAGTTTTTGCCCAGGGTTTCGCTTAGTTTATCGTAGGCTTTATCAACCACATTTAGCGGTGTATAATACGCTCCTTTAAAACTGCGCTCATCTATGGGTATTAAACTATCGCGGCGTTCTAATAAATAATCTCGGTATTCGCTTTTGGGTGGTTTGTGGTATATAGCCCAAAACTGGCGGTAGCCCTCTTTGTTGCCCAGTTCGTATAAATGTCCGCCAAGGCTAAACACGGGGGCATTGTTTTTGTGCAACAGTTGCGCGGTTAAATCATCGTGGGTGGCAGAGGTGCCATCGTGCATAATATCGGCAAAAAACAGCAGAGCATAATCTTCTTCGGCAACGCCTTTTATCTCGCGCCCAATCATAGCTACCCATTTATCAAACACCTGCTTTAGGTTGTCGGGTGTAATTTGGGTGCGTATAATATCGCCGCTTTTTATGGCATTTTTTATGGTAGAGATAAACTCCTCTTCATTCGTTTCTATTTTAAACGAAACAAAGTGCGTGCCTATGTGTGCCGATATGGCATCTAAGGCTTCGGGGGTATACTTACTGGCAGACTTGCCCCACTTAATAGTTTTCTTTTCGAGGAACGGAATTACATCAGCACTTTTCATAATAGATGCTTTCTGTGTATCCATTACGCATAGAAATGGTGGAATGTAATCACCCTTGTTTACAGCCTGCTGAACATAGTGCATTAACTGAGTGAACATGGCATAACTGGATAGTTTAGCATGATCCTTAGCCTCAAACCATATTTCTTTCGTTTGAATATCTATTAAATTCTTTTGATACTCTTTTAGTCCAAGGGCTTTGATATAAGCATCCTTAACATCTTCTTCGCTGGTGGCTTTCTGTAGTTTTTCGTAAAGGGTCATCAGTCAAATATAGGAAGGAGTTGCACATCTTGAAAAGTAATCTGTATTTTTTTTAAACATCCTCATTGTTAGAGGTGCTGGTGGTATTTGTTGAAATAAAAAGGATGCCCAAGTGTGAACAGAACCTACTCACAAAGAGTATGAGCTACATATTTTATACATTTGATGAATAAAAATAAAACACTATGGCAATAGCACTTTGGATTGTAGAGGGATTACTGGGGTTGATTTTTGTAATGACGGGCAGCTTCAAACTTTTTCAATCCAAGGAAAAGATTATTGCAAGTGGTGGCACATGGGCCGAAGATTTTGAGCCGGGTTTAATTAAAATAATAGCCGGAATAGAACTTGTGAGCGGACTTATGGTGATCGTACCCAGATTATTATGGCATGCGCGCTACTTTACTTTTATGGGTGCGGCCACTATTGTCTTAATAATGACAGGTTCCATATTAACGCACATCAGGCGTAAGGAATTCCAACATGCAATTATAAATTTGGTGTTTTTACTTATGGCTGTGTTTGTGGCTTGGGTAATTTAATCTTCAAAAAAAAAGGGGGCCACACCAGTAGCCCCCTCCTGAAAAGAAGAAAAATCAATATATGATGGTTCACATCGATTAATATACTGGTGGGAGTGAAATTTGTTTCGATATTTTTCAGCCATAGGTAAAAAATTACGACATTTGTTAGAAGGTGTTTGCCATCATAGATATAGAAACCTGCGGCAGCCGGTATGAGTTCCGAAAAGGACGTATAACAGAGATTTGCATTCTCATACACGACGGCTTGCAAGTTGTAGATAAGTTCACCACACTAATTAATCCTGAGTGTTTTATCAGCACCTACTTCGTTAGCATTTCAGGTATCACAAATGAAATGGTGGAACACGCACCGAAGTTTCATGAAGTCGCCAAGAAGATTATCGAGATGACAGAAGGCAGAATCTTTGTAGCACACAACGTCGGTTTCGACTATGGATTTATTAAAGATGAGTTCGCGGCGCTTGGCTATAAGTTTAAACGCGATAAGCTTTGCACGGTTCGCCTGAGCAGAAAATTGATACCCGGTTTGCCGTCATATAGCCTCGGAAGACTTTGCGAGAGTATAGGTATAGAAATCGAAGGGCGTCACCGTGCAGAAGGGGATGCCGTTGCGACGGCTAAACTATTTGATATTCTATTGCAACGGAAAGCATCCAATCCTCAATTTAAAAATCAGGGAGTGGATGAACTAATGACATCACGGATTGATAAGATGAAACAATATATCTTAGATAAACTACCCGAAGAGTGTGGTGTCTATTACTTTAAGAATAAGGAAGATGAGATTGTTTACATTGGCAAGAGCGTGAATATGTACACCCGCGCTTTAGGTCATTTCAATTCTAAAGAGTACAAGGGTAAGAAGATGCTTAATGAACTCTATAACGCCGATCACATCAAGACTGGTAGCGAGCTTATCGCATTGCTCTTGGAAGCACAAGAGATTAAGAAACATAAACCAAAGTTCAACAAGATGCGTAAATCAGAAGTGTTTACGCATTGTATTGACTGGTATGAAGAGGATGGAATTATAAACTTCAAATTGGTAGAGTATGATAAATCTGAGAACCCTCTTTTGACTTTTGTAAACTATGCAAGTGCCAGAGAGAGAATGGAATCATGGATAGACCAATACGAACTGTGTTTAAGGTATTGCCATCTTACAAGTGCTGAGGCTATTTGCTTCGACCATCAGTTAAAGAAGTGTAGGGGAATATGCGCAGGTGTTGAAGAGAAGGAAGATTATAATAAAAGAGCCCAAAAGATTGTAGATGAAATTGCCTTTAGAGAAAGTAACTTTGCGCTGATTGATGTAGGTAGAAATATGGAGGAACGTTCTATTATCCTAATTGAGAACGGGCAATACTATGGATATGGTTATATGGATAGTTCAGAGTCTTTCAGTTCATTAGAGGAATGTAAGGGTATGATTTCTCAAAAGCAGTTTTACCCGGATATGAACGATTTGATAAGAGGTTACATGAAGAACAAGAAAATAAAATCAATCGTGTTTAAAGAACAACTAACTTTTTAACTATGTGTTACTACAACGATACTCATTTTACTCGAGAAGAAATCTATACACTTGAACATGACTATGTGGTGAATTGGTCGGAAGAAGACAGAAGCGAAATGTATGTGGCTTCCGGCTTCGACCATCTTAAGCAACCTGTTATAACCTCAGCAAAGGAGTTTAAATTATATCGTTGGGGGTTAATCCCATCATGGGTAAAGGATTGGGAAACTGCATTGAAGTTAAGAAATAATACCCTTAATGCTATGGGTGAGACGATTGATAGCAAGCCCTCTTATAGAGGTGCAGTTAAAGCGGGCAGGTTTTGTGTTGTGCCTGTTAAGGGTTTTTATGAATGGCATCATGGCACTAACAAATTAACATACCCTCACTACATTTATCCGAAAACCAAACCATTATTTTTATTTGCCGGACTTTACGAGCAATGGACGAATCAGGCTATTAATGAAGTGCATAATACTTTCACGATTGTTACCACCCCTGCCAATAAAAGAATGGAATGGATTCATAATACCAAGAAAAGAATGCCTTTAATATTATCAGAGGAGGGTTCAAAAATCTGGTTAGATGACTCTGTCCCTTTTGAAGAAAAGAAAAAACTGATTGTTCCTTATGATGAAGATTTAATGTCTGACCACCCCATTCGCAGACTTATTACTTCAAGAAAAGAGAACCCAAATGTTCCTGCTGTTCAAGAGCCGGTTGAATATCCTGAGCTTGCGCTTATGTAGCCGTCATTTTACGTCTCGGCAAACCAATCTCACCTTCACTCGGATAAGGTGCGCGATGTGTTGAACTAACATCTTCTCTGATTTGTTTGAGTACCCTTCTCGTCTTTATCATCTCCATAACGGGGGTCTGCAACAAATGGAAGCTTAGCCATCTTTTCAATGACTATAGTCGGAAATCCAAAGTCAACATCCACCTTGCCAAGCAACAGATAACAACCTCCACCCTGAAACGGATACCTGGTTAAACAATCTGCAAAGTGCGTCGTATCAAAATAACCGCCCTCTGAATCAATCCATGTTCCAAAATTCATAAGCCCTTTAGAAGTCGGTACGTGCTTGCGGCTAATCAGATACCCAAGCATCCTGACAGTTTTCTTATCGTGATTAACCAAGTCCTTTGTTTTAACGTCTCCCCTGTATGGAGTTTCCAATAGCTCGAAGGGAGTGTATGACACAGGGAAATCCAATAGTTCAATTTCATCAAAGGCATCTTCAAAAGCTGAGCGAGTTAACTCAGGTAATTTATATTCTCTTACAGGTTCTTGTATTAAGAAGCCCTCTCTGTTCTCAGGTTTAAAATTTGCGAGTAGCATTCGTGCAATCAGGAACAATTCATTTTTAGACTTGCCTGTGAAACGGAACGCGCCAATAAAAATTAAAATCTGTATGGTTTCAATTCCAATGTGTATTCTATTTATAAAATCTTCGAGCGAAGCATAGTCTCCATTTGTTATTCGTTCTACTTCTATCTGTTTAGCAACGGCTTCTGCTAAACTATGCAGATGAATAAAGCCAATATAAATATCCTTACCATACAGCGTAGTCAGATGCTCACTTCTATTCACGCATGGATTACATAGTGTGGCGCCTGCCATTCGCGCTTCATGGAAATAAACTTCCGTTCTATAGAAGCCCCCGAAATTATTTATCACGGCTACCATGAACTCAATCGGGTAGTATGCTTTGAGATAAAGACTTTGATAACTCTCGACAGCATAAGAAGCTGAGTGTGCCTTACAAAAAGAATATCCGGCAAAGGATTCAATCTGCCTATACACTTCATTAGATAGTTGTTCAGGATAACCTTTGGCTAAACAGTTTTGAAAGAACCTGTTTCTTACTCCGTCAAATTCTTTCTTGGAACGTGTCTTACCACTCATGGCACGCCTTAATATATCAGCATCGGCAAGGTCGAGGTCTGCAAAGTGGTGTGCAATTTTTATGACATCTTCCTGATATACCATCACACCATACGTCTCACCAAGCTGCTCTTGAAACACAGGATGGAAGTATTCAAACTTATCAGGGTTGTTGTGCCGGAAGATATACTCGCGCAGCATTCCACTCTTAGCAACACCAGGTCTAATTACGGAAGATGCAGCCACAAGCACTTTGTAGTTATCACATTTTAATCTTCTAAGCAGCCCACGCATGGCAGGACTTTCAACATAGAAACAACCCAGCGTTTTGCCTTCACTTAAATACTTGTTTGCTTTGGCTTCGTCTTTACACAGGTTAATATTTCTGATGTCAACTTTCTCACCTCTGTTTTTCTCGATGAGCTTCACGCTGTCGTTAATGTGGCCTATACCACGCTGACTAAGGATGTCGAATTTCTCAAAGCCGATGTTCTCTGCGATGTGCATATCGAACTGGACAATCGGGAAACCTTTAGGCGGCATTTCTAATGCTGTGAAGTTTGTGATGGGTTCCTCTGAAATTAATATACCACATGAGTGCATACTACGCTGATTGGGATACTTCTCTAACAGCATACCATAATCATGTACTAACTTAACGATGGAATTTTTATCATGAAACTCTTTTGATGTGTGAGTTAAGGCATCCAATTCTGCTTTCGGTAAACCAAACACTTTGCCAAGCTCTCTGATAATGGAACGATATTTAAACTCGGCTATCGTGCCGCAAAAGGCAACATGGTTGGTGTCAAATCTCTTAAAGATGTAATCCAGTATCTCATCTCTGTCCTTCCAACTCCAATCAATATCAAAGTCCGGCGGACTTGTTCTACTCGGATTTAAAAAACGCTCGAAGTATAAGTTTAATTCAATCGGGCATATATCCGTGATGCCTAAACAATAACTCACGATACTATTCGCGCCGCTTCCCCTGCCTATGTGAAGGAAGCCTCTGCTGGTACTGTATCTTATAATATCCCATGTAATTAGGAAGTAACCGGAGAATCCCAGATTGTCTATTACATCCAGTTCCTTCTTAACTCTGGCAATGGCGGCTTTGTTGTTTTTTCCATACCGTCTTTCCATACCTTCATACGCCAGGTTGGTGAGTAAGAGCTTATCGCTGTAACGGCTGTTGGTATAGTGTTTTTTATTCTTAGGTGTTTTAAAATCAAATTCAAAATTGCAGATGTCGAGTACAGTCTCCGTATTCTTGATGATTTGCGGGTATTCTTTGTAGTATGCAAGAAGGGTATCTATCGGTATCATCTTTTCTGTAGTCTTACAATAGTCAAACTCTGTCAGCTTGGATAAAATGATGTTGGTATCGACGGCACGTAATATTTTGTGCAGATTAAATTCGCGCTTTTCTCTGAACGTTACCGGTTGCAGGATAACCATACGGTTAATCTTGTTACTCCATTCTTTACGAAATAGCTTGGTGAGTTGTTCCGGTCTCACGCCGATGTATTCATACTCCTTTAATACCAGAGGACAGTTCTCGAACGGATAAATTATCACGACGTGATGGAGGTCTGGCGCAAAATCGGGCAGAGGTGTATTCTCGCAGTTATGATTTGTGAGAAGGCGGCACATCTCTGCAAAGCCGCTTCTGTTTTTTGCAAGTCCTATGTATAGTAATTTGTTCTGATGCCGGAACTCCATACCGACGAGTGGTTTTATATCATATTCTTTACATTCCAATATAAAATCATACACGCCTGTAGTCGTATTTATATCCGTAAGCGCCATGGCATGAACATGACAGTCCTTAGCCTGCCTTACCAATTCATCAACCGGTATCGTGCCATAACGCAAACTGTGGTATGAATGGCAGTTGAGGTACATTTACTTCTTAACTGTAATTTTCTTGTTGACTAATTTCATGCCGGCACAGCGTTGAACTGCATTATATCCGAAGCGTTTCTTAATTCTGTCTATCTTCTGATACAAAGACATCATCTCTGTGGTGTCATCAAACAGGTTGATTTGATAAGTGCCTCTCACTAACCCGGTAAACTTGATACCGATTAATCGTATTCGCATCCTTCTCTGATAAATTTTATCAAACAGTTCAGTAACTCGTTCTATTAAAGTATGGTCTGCCGAGGTATAAGGAATTTTACATTGCTGCGTGTGCGTATCGAAATTGTTGTATCTAATTTTTACAACCACAACGGATGTGAGCCATTGTTCGCTTCGTAATTGGAAGGCTAACTTTTCTACCATTGAGACGAGCAGACTCTTTAGTCTTGGAATATCAATCGTGTCCTGGTCGAATGTATTTTCAGTAGAAAGTGATTTTCTTTCTGAGTATGGTTCTACTGGGGTATCATCTATACCATTGGCTTTTCTCCAAAGCACGCCTCCGTTCACGCCTAATAGTTTTTGTAACATATCAATGGGCATATCGGCAAGGGTTTCTATCTTTCTGATACCGATACGTGCCAACGTCGTAAATGTAGCATCACCAACCATTGGTATCTTCCTTATGGATAGCGGGTTTAAAAATGGCCTGACATTAACTTGTGGTACTTCTATTCTGCCTAATGGTTTTACTTCACCGGTTGCTATCTTGGACACGGTTTTGTTTACGGATAAACCAAAGCTCATCGGTAAACCCGTTTCCTTCATTATCTTATCTATGAGTTCATTCGTCCATTTGTAACAGCCGAAGAATTTATCCATGCCAGTTACGTCGAGATAAAATTCATCGATACTCGCCTTCTCTGTTACGGGTGCATTATCTTGTATTATATCCGTAACAAGATGGGAATACTTGGAATAGAGTTCCATGTCACCTTTAACAACCTTTGCCTGGGGGCATAGGCGCAAGGCAAGTTTCACCGGCATGGCTGAGCGCACACCAAACTTTCTTGCTTCATACGAGCATGAGGCAACCACACCTCTATCAGAGCCACCACCTATGATAAGGGGGATGCCGTTCAGCTCGGAGTTAACCAGTCGCTCACAGGAGACGAAGAAGCTATCCAAGTCCATGTGTACAATCGTGCGCTGCATGAGTAGGAAATTGGGAAGTCAAATTTGCTAAATATTTTAGCTAATTCATACTAATATATTTAGTATAAGGAAAATCACATCGTAAAGATGTAATTATGAGGAAGATAAATTTACGAAAAAAAATCCGGCAACAGGTGGTTCCGTTAAAACATTTGGCGTTATATGCGGAATATATAAAACAAACAACTACAAGAATGGATAACATCAAGCACCGATTAGAATTCTTCCAAAATGAAGATGCTGATATAACCAACTTCTCTCAAACAGAGGTCATGGCTATAACCGCCATGAAAAATGTGATTAACGTAAATTTAAGCGACAGGCTGTTCATTCTCGCAATGATGCAAAACGCGCTAAGGATTGACTATGATGAATACCAAAACTATTATGCTGATTGGTCAGATGCAAGGGAAGATGCTTTTAAAAACAGACGGGGAGATGATGTAAACAGGCAGCACTCGTCTTTACAAGAGTGTATGACGGCTTTTGATTATAAGAACATTATTTCAATTCCAATAGACACCAGGTACTATGTACTTTCTACAATCCAACGGGCATTAAACGTATATCTACATTCATATATCGAGTATTGCAAGCGAC
Organism: uncultured Candidatus Saccharibacteria bacterium; assembly: GCA_963763345.1. Lineage (GTDB taxonomy): Bacteria > Bacteroidota > Bacteroidia > B-17B0 > Aurantibacillaceae > PALSA-968. Next base: position 40,909 of record CAVXOV010000073.1, on the reverse strand, counting down.
ATGGAGTAGAGGAGCTACGGGATCAGGCGGAAAATTCATAAATCCAGGCGTTCCGGCTCGATATAAGTTACACCAATAAGTTTGAAGAAATCTCTCTCCTCTGGTACAGGGATTACATTGCCGTCTTTAGTTACGTATCCATCTACAAGTTTGTAGCCCCCATGTGTTTCTATCATTGTTTTTGATTTTTAATATATCAGTGTATTCTGATATAAAAGTTCTACTTATTCAAAGCAGGATTGTTTCGTCTCTCAATAAGAGAAGAGCATTATCATTTAGCTTTTGCATGGCTCTTTGCGGATTTCCAAAATGGATTTTAGCCTCTTAGTGATTTTATTTCTCTTCTTGAGTAATGGAGACCTCTCTGCCAGCAACATATCGAATAGAATATCAAGAGGCTCTATTTCAGCCTGCAAATTCTTATATTCATTTTCAAGTTCATATAATATCTTGGAAATGGATTCATTGTCGAGAGCAGTGTTTTTGCGAGGTGTTTTGCCTTTACGTGGAGTTTTCTTACTTCCTCCGTTAATCTTCCCTCTTCTTTTTCTATTTTTTTTGAACTTTTCCATCTCCTCACTAATATCAAGCTGCCTGTCATAAAATGGAGATTGCTTATCCATAATCTTATCCAGTTGCTTATTTATGTATGCAATCAAATCCTCCACAATTTCAAGCTGTGTTCTGATGTCGTTCTCTATTGCAGCCAATGTTTTTCTTGGAACATAGAGTTCACCAATTAACTCGGGTGTTTCCTCCCCTTCAGTGTTTTTTTTCATTTTTCTTAGGGTTTAGTAATCTTACTTCCACCAACGCAATCTGCGCTCAGTTAAAGATTATACCCGGCAGATACTTTTTGTTCTATTTGAAGAGTTCAGAGAATGAATTTTCAAAAAAGCAAAACAAGCTCGTCAGCGAGTGTGGTAAAAATTCTGTATGCAAAGAAGTCCAAATCCGTTACCTTTTCTCAAGTATATAAAATACAAAAAATAACTACACATCAAAATGGGCGCTTCTAAACGAGACTTTTTACAAGAGGAATTCAATATCGGTACCGGTCGCAAGATGAGGCAAGCCGAACTGATACTTAAACTGGCTGAGGCGCACCTAATCCTGTTAAACCTATCAGATATGTTACCGGCAGATTACGAGCGCATTTCGGAGCTTCTAAAAGCTGCCGATTTGTATAAAGGTGCCGTCAGGCAGATAGCACAGAGTGACGGAAGGATATGAAAACTATTGGTATCCGAAAGATAGGAACAATATTTTGGGCAAATTTGCCCAAAACTGACACAAGGTTCAGCCTTTGATAAAATAAACAAGCTGTTTACCAAGACTTTAAGGGCTATTGAAAATAAATTTTCAAAAAAGCGAAACAATTTAACGTAGAAGCGCGTAAAACTATTATCAAATTGGCAGGGTTTGGATTATATTATATAAGATTCTATAAAAGATATTTAACATATCTAAAAGGTGTTAAAGGGTGTGAGAGACCAGATCCCGAAAATTGTAAGATGGTGTAACAGTCCAGATCCCCAAAAATTGTAAGATGGTTTGAGAGACCAGATCCCAGAAAATTGTAAGATGGTGTGAGAGGCCAGACCCCCGAAATTTATTTAATAAGTTAACAAGTGTTTAGGACAAGGTACAGTGGGCCGAGCAACGCGAGGCCTAAGAGGTATAAAATATCTTGTACGGCTTCATGCGAGCAAAGAAACCAAAACTGATTTTGTACGACTTCGTTACATTAATGTGATAAGGTTTAAGAATAAGAAACCAAAACTGTACAACTTCGTCACATTAATGTAACGAAGTTTAAGAATGATGAGTGGTAAAAAGTGGTGTGGGTATCACCAATCTTCAATGCAGCAATCTAAAACTATCCTTATGAACCCATACTTCAACCGAGTTGTGTTCAGGAATCGTTTTAGTATCAGTGCTTAGCAGGGTATTTTGATTTAACTCGGGGTTTCTTTTCTCTTCAAACGGTAATTACAGGCGAGAATCAACCTGTGTTCTAAAAAACACGGGTTAGAGGTAGACCAAAACTTCTTGTAGAGCGTCAAGCAAGGTGCAGGTTCTAATTACTCCTAATCTCATCTTGTATTTGCGCCTGCGTTCTTGCCAGCTTGTGAGTAAGCTCAAATTCCTTTTCAGATACACCGAATAATTTTATCATTCGTCTTGTATGCTCTGATATTCCAATGTAATCCCCATCATCGAAAGATTCATTCAGCATATCTATTAACGCCTGATTTTTCTCTTCAGATAAACCGGCAATACTTGCCATCAACATATAAGTATCAAATACTACCATATATTTTCTTCTCTTTTCTGTCATTGGTTTCTATTGTAGATGTTTAAACTAAAAAAGGAGAGCACTTCTGCTCTCCCTTATCGCAACATAACCATGGCAATGATTATTGCTGCTTTTTGATGTCGTACTTCATAGATTTACAAATGGAAACGAACTGTTGGAAGTTGTTAGAATCCCACTGACTGTTACATGCGTGCTTCCTTCCCTGTATTAAAATTAAGTCCTCTGCGGCAACAAAATGCCTTTTTCTTCCAGAGGATTGCTCAATCTTAGCGGCCTCGGCGGTAGAAACAAGTATACCGTAGCGACTCTTTATATCTTTGAACAACGTTAGAAGAATGGGTAGAGTAATCTTTGGATTTTTGGCGACATGGAATTTTAAAAGATTTAATACCAGACGAGATTTTGCATACGCCACTTTGTTGAAGATATACTTGGATGTATCTCTTCCTCCTTCCTTGATGAGAACAGCCTCATCCTTTTTCTTTAAGTCGGCTTTCTTTACAACAGGTTGTTTGGTGGCTTTCTCCGCTTTATGTTTTTTCTTTGGTTCTTCACCTGCAATAAGAGCAGAGTAGGTTTTGTTCACTTCATCGATACTTACTCTCTTGCTTTCGATAAGTTTCTTCATAGCTTTATGAATACTCAGCTTGAAAATACCAGTTCCGGCTTCTATCGCCTCAATGTTAGATGCCTCATGCTTTTGAAGAAAGGAGTGTATCACTTCCTCCGTTTTTTGTTTTGGTTCCATACTTTTTGGTTTTAGTTTATATTTTATATATCTGATTATCTGCGGAAACACCTGTTTTAGTAGGTGTTCCAGCGTACTTTGAAGTTAGCAGAAAGAAACGACTTATGGAATAGCCCCCACAAGCCAGACCTACCAAGCCTTCCGTAACAAGGCTCTAAAAACTGCTAAGGATGCGGTTTTCCGCAGCCAGGTATTGGTTAAATTCAGGTTATGAATAAAACCAGAAACCACAAGATAAAAGTGTTTTACACAGACAAGATGGTAAACACAGATCCGAGCATTATAAACGGATGTTCGCGCTCGCCTCTAAAGCCCATGCTACTAATGAAAGCCCTCGAGGGCTTGGGGATAAGTAAGCACCTTGAAATCGAATCCGACTTCGCCCCCTTTGAGAAGGATGATTTTAAAATAGCACATACCGAAGAATACGTTGAGGCCTTCTTTAATGGTATCGAACCTTTGTGTTCTTCCAATATGCTACCTTGGAGTAAAGAGTTAGCTGAGTCCGTTCGATATACCAATGCAAGTTTATATGAGGCACTAAGGCACTCGATACTAAATCCTTCACAGGTATCACACTCATTTTCTTCAGGCTACCACCATGCACGCCCTTCGGGTGGTTCAGGCTTCTGTACTTTTTCAGGACAAGTAGTCTCATCGGTAAAGCTGCACAAGGAATTTTGTGTCTCCATGGCGATGCTTGACCTTGATGGACACTATGGCAATTCGATTGAGAACTCAAGGAAGTTTGTACCTGAACTGGATTCTGCTATTCCAAAGCAATACCACTTCCCACAGCTACGTGGACAAAACTTATCCTATTATCATTCACTTGTGCGCGCCCTTGATAAAATTGAAGCAGCCGTAATTGAAAACAAGATACATTATGTGTTATGGGCGCACGGCGCAGATTCCCATGAGCAAGATGACCTGGGCGGACAAGTAGATACGAACTACTGGGTTAAGTGTTCCGAGGCATTCTATTCGTGGGTTAAGAAGATGGATGAAAAGTTAGCTGCTCTCGGACGTCCACCTCTTCCAATTACTCTATGTCTGTTCGGTGGTTACAGAAAAGATAACTATGCTTCTGTGCTGTCTCTCCATATAAAAGACATCTCGGTTTGCCTGAATGAGCTTTGCGGACAGTCTGTTAATTATGAGGTGAATGTTGCAGAACCCTCTAACCATACTGAGGAGTGGGTAAATGGGATGCCAGTTTCACTTCTTAAGATGCTGGCTTTAAATTCATAATTGTATCTGTAAATATTTTGGGCAAATTTGCCCAAAACAGAAAATCAAATGCAACCTGTGTTTTTTAGAACACGGGTTGTTGTATTAAGATACGCCTCATTTAAGCCAAAAAAGCCCCGGTATAACCGAGGCTCTTACTTTTTTTAACTATCCATTTAAGCAAGCAACACTTCATAAGGGAGTTTTAATTTATCGTGTAACGCCTTGATGGTGCGTACAGATAAATTTCGCTTATGGTTGAGGAATTCCGAGACGTTTCCCTTGCTGCCGAAGTATACAACGAGGTCTTTAGGTTTTAATCCTTCTTCCTCCATTACATACTTGACCGCTTCAACAGGGTCGGGTGCGTCAATCGGATAATGTATATCCTCATAGGCAGATACGAGCGTACCGATTACATCGAGCTCGTCATACTCGGCTGTTCCCTTTTTAGGATTAAAGGCGATTAACTCTTCAATCCTTGCGAGAGCAACTTTATATTCTGCTTTTGTGCGTACTGGCTTAACGGTTTTCATACTCTTTTGATTCTACAGTTTGTTCTACGATTTGATTCTTCAGCTTGTTCTTCATTCTTTTGCAACATCTTATGGCTTTGTTGCCAGCCAGCTACCAGGTTTCGTCAAACCTTTGTGGCATCTATTTTGTCGTACTCAGCATGAGTACCTACAAAACGAATAAACATCTTTTGTCCTGTAAAAAATACAAGGACGATGATGCGATACTTGTTCCCTTTAATATCAAAAACCACGCGGTTATTTCCAACATAATCGGCTGCCGGAAAATCTGCCTTGAGCTCATTGATGCTCTTCCACTTTGATTGATTGGCTTTTTTAAACCAAACACGAAGCGGGGTTTCTGAATCGGGATGCTTTTTCCAAAACTCTATGAGTTTCGGTCTTGAGATAATGTGCATCTTCTTTTTCTTTTACATGACTTGAAAGAACTGTTATTAATTAACTCTATCTCTCCAGACGGGTTGGTCAGACTGAATGGTTTAATAGTATGTCACAAAGATACTGAAAAGTTCTCAATTTGAGAACTATATTTATAAATATTTTTTGGTGTGATAGAACTATTGGGTTTTAGGCACTTAGGATTCGGAAGAAACTTTGGTCACTTTATAGTTCTTATTCTTACGTAGGGCTTCTATTAATTTGGCATTTGACGTGGTAAGTTGCGCCCTATTGTTTTCTTCGTCCAGTTCAATCCCACACATAGCACCCTGTTCTATGGCAATGGCAGTAAGTTCATCTTCCAGTTTCTTTGGTCTGATACTTTTCTTTGGTTCTACCCAATACGATTGTAAAGCCATCCTTTTTTTATTTCCAGTCGCTTGCTTTATTCAACAGAGCAATAGTCTCGCTACTCAGTTTCAACTCTACCGATTTAATCAACTCCTGTAATTGTGCTAAGGTGGTGGCACTTGCAATGGGTGCTGTTACCGATGGTCTCGCAAGAAGCCATGCAATGGCAACGGCTCCATTTGTAGTTTTGTATTGGGCGGCAACTTCATCAAGTGCTTTTAGAATTCTAAATCCCCTTTCATTGAGGTATCCTTCAACACGCGCACCTCTTGCGCTTTTAGATAAGTCATCCTTAGTGTGGTATTTACCTGTAAGGAATCCGGCTGCGAGAGAATAGAAGTTTATGACACTGATATTGTTTTCGACACAGATGGGTTCTAATTCTTTTTCAAATGTCTCACGGTCGTATAAGTTATAGAGCGGTTGTAGCGTCTCATAACGTGGTAGATTATGTTTTTTGCTCGCTTCTAAAGCCGCTTTCAATCTGGCAGGGGAAAAGTTAGAAGCTCCAATCCATCTCACTTTACCTTCTTTAATTAGTTGTTGATGCGCCTCCAAAGTTTCTTCAACCGGTACCGATACATCATCTTTATGTGTCTGGTATAAATCAATATAATCAGTTTGAAGGCGTTTTAAGGAAGCTTCTGCTGCTTTTATTATGTATGCTTTAGAAATATTTATCGTACCAACCGCATCCACCATGCCTGCCTTGGTGGCGATGATTACTTTATCCCGGTTGTTTCTTTGCTTCGTCCATTTACCAATGATGGTTTCAGATTCTCCACCCACACCTGTCGCCCACTTAGCATAAACATCTGCCGTATCTAAAAAATTAAAACCTGCCGCCGTCCAAGCATCTAATAATTCAAAGGATGTTTTTTCAGTCGCTGTCCATCCGAATACATTGCAACCAAAAGTGATAGGCGCAACCAGTAAATCTGTATTCCCAAGTTTTCTCTTTTGCATCTTCAAGAAATTAAACCATACAATCTTATAGTATGGAGAGCAAAATTACTAATTTGGTTTAATCCCGAAGGGAGTTGGTTGTCTCGGAACTGATGCGATCAATTCGGGATTTAATTAGAGATGCAAGCTCATAATTTTCTTCCGGCAGTACAATACTATGCAGCCAATGGTTTAGCGCAGATATTTCGACTTCCGGTTTCAGTTCTTTGGACTTTTCCCCACGTACAAACTTCTTCTTTTTATAAACTAACATACCCGAAGCTATCCCTTTTGTTCTTTTGGAGAAAACATGCCGGTTTTTTTATCAGTCAAAAACTGGTAAGGTTCTAATTCAAAACGCCAAGGCTTAAGTTGATACAATTCCATTGTATTAGATATATCTTCAAGATTGGAATTCAATTCATATCCATAATAATATAGGGAATTAAGTCCCAAAATTACATCGGCAGTTGTCTCAAGCGTGTTTGAACCTAAATCACATAAAGCCGGACGGGGTGGTGATATTCTTAATTCTGCCGTGGATAAAACATGGGTGGTTATAATAATAGGCATCTTCCTTTCATCTGAGAGCAAACGTAAATCTGAAAGTAAGATGTCAACCTCCGGCATGAGTTTTAAATCCGACTCGTAACGGTTAAATAATTTCTCGAAGCCGTCTATAACAATATACTCCGGGTTAAATTTTCTAACATCCCGTTTCACATCAAAGATAAAACCATCCTCTCTGCCGAAGGAAGTCCATTGCAAATTGATATGGTCTCTTGTGCCTAATGATTTGTAATCAGGATGAGCTTCAACCTTCGTTTTGTTGTTGCCAACGAAATACGCGAGGCACTTCTTATTGTTAAGTACAAAAGAGTTCTCTTTGATAAGGTTTAGTGCATAGGTGGTTTTTCCCATGCTCGGGCGGGCTGTGATGGCACAGATTTCATTTCCGGTTAGTGTAAGCGGCGTGAAGGGTACTATTATTTCTACAGGTTTTGTCATTTGGTTATTCATTGGTTAATTTTTAATGGTTTTCCGTTTAAGATTATCTGCTACTTTAGCTAAACGAAGCGAATGTATCTTATGAATACGACTGGAAGTATCCATCAGGACATATAGAAGCCCGTTTAAATACCCTTCCTCGGCTCTCCTGAACAGACGAGGAAAACATTTACCCCATAGCCCATATAAACTATTAGCTTGGGGCTAAAATTGTTCAGGAAGAGAATTATCGGGGCTACCCTTTTAGTCCTTTTCAGATGAAGATTCCCCAGAACCGTCCGCAGATTTGGTGGTTTTATCTTGTACGTCCGTTTCACGTTGCAGGAACTTCCTCTCTGTCTCTGACATTTGAGCTACTCTAACCTTAACAGATAAGATGCTCTTTTCATTTCTTTCAAAATCCCAACAGTGCATCGTCTTTGAAAAATATTGGTCGCCATCATCTCCTTCTCCGTCAAACTTTAATACAAGCTCTTCCCCTTTACTGAATATAATAGTGTGCGTTGGTTCTATCATGGCTGTTGTGGTTATTTTATTTATATATCTTTTTTTGCGGAAGGTTTTCCGCAGAAGATTATAAATCCATTTTGAATTGAGAAACCAGTATGGGTGATTTGTTGGACGGTTTTTCTTTGGCTGGTTCTTCTTCCTTATTGTAACTAAACTTCTGATTAGCAAGAACACCTTCGCCTGCATTTAGTTTCTTTATGGTAGGCACACACATACGTTTCTCATCATAGAATATTTCATAACCGCCCCAATGCTCTAACGTCAGGGAATTCATCCAGGCGACTTGCCCGATTAAACCATTCAGACAAAGGTTTATGGCTGTCATTTTGCAACAACGATTATCCAAGTCAGCACCGAAGAAATAATTACAACGTGATACTTTGGCTGCGCTTAGTAGCATCCTGCCTGAACCACAAGCCGGATCCATGATAGTTTTCTCTTTAGCTTCTTCACCCATCGTCATCTGTGCCATCATATCCGTAACATGAGGCGGGGTGAAAAATTGTCCGTGTGCGCCTCTTGTAATGTGTGTTTGAAAGAACTCACCAAGACAATCTGCTAAACCTGCACCATTATTATCCATAATTATAACCATGTGGCTAAACAGGGTAACAAACAAATCAACTTTCTCTTTTGAGTATCTCTTTATGATGGATAAGTATTCATCTTCATAACGCTGGCCGGATAAACAGCAAATACAAATGTCGAGGTAATCTTCAAACACTTTTGATTCATCACTGCCATAGCATATCTGATTGAATGTCTTTGTAAAGGGGCTTATATCTAACATCGCATAATAGTTGTCAGCTATATTAACCGATAACTGCGAGTGGAAGATTATGCTTTCTCTATAATAAAGACTGTTTTATATAATAATTATAAATTTGAGACTTCAATATAACCAAAGTGAAAAGGCTATTTCTTTATCTAATAATTATTTTAAACTCTATAGAGGTCTCTTTTGCGCAAAACAAAAAGATTGACTCCCTGCTTACCCTTATAAAAACTGATAAAGAAGATACCAATAAGGTCAAGCACCTAAACAAACTCACTGAAATATATTGGCGCAGTGGCTCTTATGATACCGCTACTGCTTTTGCCAACTCAGCCCTTGCCATCATCATTGCAAATGAGGAACAAGTGAAGCAATGTGTCAATAAAGATCCGAGACTCGTAATGATGAAGGGTAAAGCCTCCGCCTACAATCTTCTCGGAAATGTAAATAGCCGACAAGGCAATTACCCTAAAGCTTTAGATTATTATCTAAAAGCATTAAAGATTGATGAAGAACTTAAAGATAAGAATAGCATTGCGGCAGACCTCGGCAATATCGGAGTTATCTATCAAAATCAAGCCGATTATCCAAAAGCATTAGGTTATTATTTTAAGGCATTAAAGATTAATGAAGAAATAAAAGATAAAAAAAGAATTGCAACCCAACTCGGCAACATCGGAATTGTCTATGCAAATCAAAAGGATTACCCCAGAGCATTAACTTGTTTTTTAAAGGCATTAAAAATGGCGGAAGAACTGGGAGATAAAAATGGAATTGCAAGACATCTCGGCAACACCGGAATTGTCTATCAATATCAAGCCGCCTCACTCCAACTCTCTGCAAAGGAGAGGGTGGAACTTCAAACAAAAGCCTTAGATTATTATTTTAAGGCGTTGAAAATGGTGGAAGAACTGGGAGATAAAAATAGCATTGCAATCAATCTCGGTAGTATAGGTTCATTATATATTGAAACAAAAAAGTATAAAGAAGCCGAAACCTATTTATTAGATGCTTTGAAAATTTTTAAAGAAACAGGCGCACAAGATGATGAAAGGCAGTATGAGGAATTGCTTAGTGCTCTTTACGAAAAAGCAGGGCGGCATAAGGAAGCGTTGCAACATTACAAAAGCGCCATGCTACTAAAAGATACCATTTTTAGCGCAGAGAACAAAAAGCAAATGATCCGCAAAGAAATAAATTTTGAATTTGAGAAGAAGGAAGCTCTTGCTAAAGCAGAAGCCGATAAACAAGCCAGCTTAGCCGCCGAAGAAGATAAAAGACAAAAGTTAGTTATTTATGCCGTAGCGAGTGTGTTGATTATTGTAATGGTGTTTGCAGGTTTTGTGGTTCGTTCTTTACAGGTAACGCGCAAGCAGAAAGCATTAATTGATAAATCCTACGAAGAACTACATGAAAAAAACAGAGAAGTAATGGCAAGCATACGCTATGCCAAAAGAATCCAAACCGCTTTGATTACATCGGAGAAGTATATCACAAACAGTTTAAACAGATTGATGAAAAATAATTAGATGTTCTTTGATTTACCCTGAGAAGATTTAATATATTTGAGATATTGTACAATTAATTTAATCTCAAAAAAACAAAAATCATGGCAAAGAAAGCAGTTAAGAAAGCGACCAAAAAAGTTGCAAAGAAATCAGCACCAAAAAAGGCAGCTAAGAAAGTTGTAAAAAAGGCTCCGGCTAAAAAAGTGAAACGCAAGGCAAGTCCAGCTCTAATGAAACCTGTTACCCCAAGTGCAGCATTAGCAGAAGTTGTTGGAAGTAAACCTATTCCACGTTCACAAGTAGTTAAGAATATATGGGTTTACATCAAAGCCAATAAACTACAAGACAGCAAGAACAAACGAATGATTAATGCTGATGCTAAATTGAAGCCAATATTTAGTGGTAAGAGTCAGGTATCTATGTTTGAAATGGCTAAGCATCTTTCTAAACACTTAAAATAATAAGTAACCCAAAAGGGTATTGAGAATCCTGCTCAGCAATGGGCAGGATTTTTTATTTTGAGAGACAACGTTAATAGTTGCTAAAAATAAACCGTTCACACAATAAATAGTTTAATTTCACATTAGAGCTTTATATAAACCCTTAACAATTATCGCCATGTTTGAGTTAAGTAAAAAAATCCTGGATAAAGTAAGTTTTGATAAAACACTTTTCCGTAAAGAACTAAAGAAAGCAATCGACATGATTACGCCTAATGAAAAGATGCTATTGAAAGTATGGTGTCTGGCAACATTTGGGCATCAATATGGCGAGGACATTATGGAAGTCTTTAAGAATGTTGTATAGATTAAACTATTTCACCGAGTAAAGTTGAATCATCTGCCTGTTCTAAATTTCTAAATCTTCACTTTCTATATATGTTGCAGAGTCATATTTAGATTGCGCATAGTAAAACACGCCACTATCTTTATATACGATAAGTGTTTCAGCAGAGGGTTTGAATTTAGATCCTTTACCATCATCATCTAAAAGTTCAGCACTTGTATCAATTTTAATACTGTTAAAGGTTTTGTTCTCTTTCAAAACTCTACGAGCAGTATTGATGGCATCCAACATTTTTTTATTAATCGTAGTCTTTATAGATGAAGGATTGTCTTCATAATCCTCATTTGATTTATAAGCTATGGGTGCTTTGATTAGTATCGTTTTCATTTTATAACTGATTTTTCGGTTTCTTTTTTGTCACCAACCAGAAATTCGTCCACCTTTTTTAAACTGGCATAGATGTGTTTTTTACAAGGGGCTTCCATAAAATGACGTTGTTCATCGCCAATATACATATCCACGATTTTTCTCAGGTGCTTCTTTAGTGCTTTATCCATTTGATGAATGATTAGTTTATTCTTGTTCTATGTTGTTTGCAATTTCCTGCCCCTTGTTATTGTATAATTCTCGGGTAGCATTGCCTATATTCTCTTCAACGCTCATATCTCGGTTAGCTTCATGCATGATTTCATACTCGCTTTCTTCGGGGCATTCGTCAGGGTCTTTTAAGAACTCTTTTGCTTTTTCGGTGGCTTCATTTTCGGATTCAGCTTCAATGGTGAAACGAACTCTTTGCCAGGTGGTAATCTTCTGGTCTATGTAAAATTTAAAGGTTTCCATTTACTATGCTTTTATGATTGATATGATTTTTTTATTTCCATGAGTTAAGAATTCCCAATTAAGTACAACATCCGTTCCTAATGAAGTATGAATACCCCCACCCATGATTAGTCCGCAATGTTTTTCAACATATTCTTTGGCTTGCGGTTTATTATCAGCGTTCACTTCAAATTCACCTTCAAAAATGAAATGGGTTTTTACTTTATATTTTTTCCTTGCCATGCTATACTTCATTTATTCTTTCCATAGCAAGTTCAATAGCTCCATCATAAGTTCCGGCAATACCTATCTCCCTATCTTTTGATTCATCATATATACGGAACCAATTATTCAGTTTAATCTTATCACCTTCCCAAATATCAGACAACTTGCTGTCTGTTATTTTACGTGAGTGTAATTCCTTAGCCAGCATTTCATTCTTATAACAAGCACCATTCTCTTTAAAGTAGGCTTGCATCTCACCGGCACTTTCAATGAAGATTTTACGAGTGCCTTTGGTAAGAGTTGCTATGTGCTTACCATAATAAAACATGGCATCGTTTCTGAGTGGTAATCGTTTAACATGGATTTGTATATTTACTTTATCGCTTTTCATAGGATTTTATTCATATATGGTTATTACAAGTCTTACCCCCTACAAATTAAATTCTGGCTTAGGTAGTTTTCTGCTTCTTGAATAGTGAACACTTTTACCAAAGTCTTTTTATCGGCTCTATACAACTCATAGCTTAAAATAACCGGGATGATCAGTGTTTTGCTCCAAATTGGGCTTATGTAACCCTTACGATATTCTTTAGTGTCCATTGTTAGTTTATATCTAACGCGATGAAATATATTTTTAGACGTACTCATTATAAATCCAATTCTATCTTTAAATCTTCAAACATTTCCCCGACAGTAACAGGTGCACCTATAAATATTTTATCATCAAGGTTTAGTTTGCCTTCATTGAATTCACAAACGGTATGGAGTATTTTATCAATGGTTGTCAGGCTAAGTAAAGGCATTACATTGTTTTGTAAATGCCATGCCAATAGTGAGGTATCTGCGATTGTTTTCATAAAGGTGTTATAACTTCTTCAATAATTTAACTGCTGCTTTTCCTTTTAACTCTATTCTCTTGCCGCCTTTCACAACTACATTAATCCAAGTATCAGCTTCATTTTCCTTATTAATTCCCGACGTATAATAAATACCTACTTCCTGTTTATTATATAATACTTTTTTGGTATCTGCCCGTTTAACCGGTAACAAAAAAATCTGTATTACAATGCGTTCATTAAGCTCATCCAGTTCTTCTTTAAGAATATACTCCTGCTTCAACTCCTCTCCATGTACAGTGCAGATACGTTTAATATAAATATCAAATAATGTAATGGCTTCCTTATCATTGACGGCTAAAAAGTCGTGCATTCTCTCTCCAGTTTCTACCGTAATGATTTTATACCTTTTTAAATTCATATCCTTTTGTTTAATTTTCATTATTGTTTATTATCCTCACCTAAGACTTCCAGGTTGTTATTTATACCCAGCTTACCTAAAACCTTCTGTAACTGCGCAATACGTTTGTAGCTTTCAGCTTCGGGATCCTTATCACTTAAACCGTAATACTGTTCGCCATAATCCAATACGGTTGCCGGTTTCATTTTATATGTAAGGAAGTCAGCCGGATTAACTTGGTTAATTCGTGTGAATAAATCGGCATCGTACCAATCTTTTATTTTGAGCCTCTGCATGTTGGAGAAATACAAGGTGTTTTTACCCTTGTAGTTATCTTTGGGAGTTAAGTCATAAATTCTTTTCTCTATTTCTTTGATGTTTCTTAACGCTTCATTGATATACTGGCTCATGTTTCCGTAACCATTATCAATCTGCAACTCCATTTTGAATTCATGGCAGAAGTCTTTGTGTTCCAGTTTGTTTAAGATGTTGCCTTCAAAACCGGGTGACATGAGCATCTTGTAGGCTAAGTGTTGCATTTGCTCCAACATATCATCTAATACAGGAATAGCTTTTCCCTGTTTCATTCTGATAGGACATAATAGAAACTCACCACCGTCGGTTATCTTTACTTCTGCTTTCGGAATCAGCATAGTAAGCTCTTTTAATGCGAAGTATGTCAAAGCAGCATTCAATTCATTGCCCTGCACTTTAACAGAACCATGAATTGTTTTTAAGTCTATATTATTAATGATAACCCATTCTTCATTTGCCAGTATTTTGTATGCCTCAAACCGATTTAGTTTTTTATCAAAGGTGTATTCGTGCCGGTTACCTATCTTAATTGCTTTGCCCTGCATTAAGTCTTCGACTTTATTCTCTATGTAACTACAATAATCATAACCGTCTCCGTTATTCAGTTCTTCCCTGAGAATAATTTTGATTTCAATCTTCTTTGTGCCATCCCAATGGGGAAAAAAATTAATGGGTTCAGGATAAAACGCATCACAACTCCACACCTCTGCAAGCTTGCCTGTGGTGTATTTTGTTCTGACCTGTATAAAGGTTTCTATTTCAGCGTCAGTACACCTGGTGTTACCTTCTCTTGTGAATTTGTAATTGATTGTTCTGCCCATGTGAATTGCATATCATATTGGCGAGTGTAGAAGAAAATAGTGGCAGGAAAATATTTTATGGCACGAATTTTAAGTTTCAAAGGATTTATTTTCCACTCAGGCAACCGGGATACATTAGCTAAATGTTGATAGACCATTCACATTTAGAGAAGAAACAAATAAAAACGGCAGAGCAAATAGTTGAGGTATTAAAATCAATCCGGCTTAACCTTGAGCCCTTTGAATACGATAAGGAATACCTATATGTTATCGGATTAACAAGAAGGAATACTATAAAATATATTGATCTGGCTGGCATCGGCACTTTGGCAGGCTGCTTGGTAGGAGTGCATGAAGTATTTCGTATCGCAATACACAGAGCAGCCGGCAATATCTTGCTTGCGCACAACCACCCGTCCGGAAATTTCAACCCAAGCGAGGCAGATATAAAACCCACCAAGAAGATTAGGGCAAGCGGTAAAATATTAAATATAGAACTTATAGACCACATCATCTTCTCAGATGAAGGCTTCTACAGCTTTGCAAATGAAGGGAGTTTGTGATTGACTATTTGCCTTAATGTTTCTCACCTCATTTTTTTGCGCCCTTATTTATTCGTTAATATATGGTCTTCGATAACCTGTACCAATTTACCGCTTTCATCATAGATTTTTGCACTTATTATTTCGCGGTTTACATTATTACCGTCTGAACCTTTGTCTATTTGTTTATTCCTTATGTTTTCATAACTATCTTGGTTAAGATATTTATATACAATTTCAGCATAAATCTTCCCACTTTCAAACAAAAATAACCACTTACCGTCTCGATAATCTTTGATACCGTCATTATTTGCATCGTGAATCATGACCCCTTCCATTTGTTTTTTACCATTCTTATAATAATAGGTGCAAAACCCATCAGGCTTCCCTCCAGTAATAGTCCCTTCCCATTGTTTCTCTCCTGTTAGATAATAGTCTGTTGCCTTACACTTTTTATTTTCTTTACCATCATAAGTTATAATTCGATAAATTGACGCATTGGCTTTTACAAAGACTACATGATCAGTGGAATCGAGATATTGTTTGCATTCCCCCATAATTACTCCGTCTTTATAATTGTCTTTAGCCAATGGTTCTCCTGTTTGTGTATCATTATAAATCCATTCGCCATCTAATTTGTCATTCCTATAATTACCTTTTGAAAAAAGTTTACCATTAATGTACCTTTGATATTCACCTTCTAACATGCCATTTTTATAATTCTCCTGCTTAAACAAAGTCCCGTCGCTGTGATAACTTTTCCATGGTCCATCTTTTAAACCTACTTTATATTCGCCTTCCTCTTATCCCCGGGAACAAGTATGATATTATATCCAGATTTATCATATACATTTTCATTGTAGTAATATGTGCATTTACCATTCTTAACACCGGCTGAATATGTTTCTATGCTTTTTATGTTTCCGGGGGTGGCAACCTTTGGCGCTTCACAAAAGTATGTTTTCCAAATACCATCTTCTTTTCCCTTAAAATAGTGTCCTTCACTATATTTAAAGGTAGGAAAATCAAGACAGTTTGTTGTCCATAAACCAGTCTTATTCCCATCATTGTCATAAGTCTCAACAACTTTGTTCTTACCGTCGAGAGTGCCAGTCCATATTCCTATTTTTTTATCATTTTTATAGGTGCCTTGAACTATAATTCCGCCATATTCTGAGTATTCTTTGTAGGAACCATTCTTAACGCCATAACTATCTGCTCCGTATTCTTCATGGACTTTTGTTTTCTTATAATCATAATACGTTTTGTACAGTTGTTGTGCCGGAAGATTAACAGCTATTACAACCATAGTACCCAATAGAATTGATTTAATTGTTTTCATAGATTTTGTTTTTAAACGAATGTATTCCGATATAAATTTTGGAAAAAAACCTTGTTCCATACAGTTTTTATGGGTTCTTCATGGTTCATTGCAGTTCACTCAATTCTTTTCAGTTCATAGTTTCCATTCTGCATTACGCATGATATTGCGCTATACATTTATTGCGTGTTATCAGAATTAATAAAAAAGAAGATTGAAACTAAGTCCGGTATTAAAATCCGCTACGGAAGGGACTGTACTAAACTATCGGAGAAAATATTCACTGAGTGTAACTTAAAACTGAGCACCAGCACACTTAGAAGATTGTTCGGCTTTGTTAAAGGAACACACGATGTAAGAGCTCATACATTAGATGTACTAAGTAACTATTTGGGGTTTACATCCTGGGACGACCTAATAGCCCCACTTGATAAGAACAGCAAGAACAAAACCTACGCACATCACAGAATTAAAAACAGCAAAGCTAAGAAAGAATGAAAAATATGAATACACTTACCTGCCTGATGCCCATGTTGTAATTCAGTATCTTGGTAATTCTTATTTCAAAGTTATTTCCGCTAAACGCAGTCAACTAAAAGTAAATGATGTTTTTAAAGTAGGCGTTTTAAATCTGCATCATCCTTTATTTATACTGGAAATAGAACGAGATGGTAAACCAATGGGGAAGATTGTAGAAGCTAAGATCAGCGGGATTACCTCTATTAAGCAGGTATTGTAACCTTTCTAATAGTTAAGTACACACCTAAACTCCATGATAAAAATAGGGTTGTGCTTTTTAATAACTATTTTTTTAAATTAATATTTAACCAACTCACTAAGTCGATAAACATGGCATTATTTATTCCATGCCCTTCTGTATATTCTTTGTATGATGGATTAATATTTAGAGTTTTAAGATATGTAACACTTTCTCTTGCATAATGAATGCCTATAGTTTGATCGTTTGTTCCGTGAGAAATGAAGACTTTTAATTGGCCTAACTTTTCTTTTGGGGCAATAAACGGTTTCACTTCTTCAAGTAATAGGCCACTCATTATAACAATACCATGAATTAAATCAGGCCTTGTTAATCCCAGACTTGTATGCCATCATCCCTCCTTGGCTAAAACCTAAAAGAAAAACCTGCTTTTCATCAAAAGAAAAATCTTTTTTTAACTCCGTAATAAACTGAATAATGGTATTCCTGCTTTTAACCTCCTGCTCAGTATTTATAACAAGTTTGCCAGTGGAAAAATCTATCTGATACCAAGCGTAGCTACCCTCACCTAATTTATATGGTGCTCTTGCTGAAATAACAAGATATTTATCCGGTAATTGATCTGCGAATGAAAATAAATCTTGCTCATTGCTTCCAAATCCATGTAGTAAAATTATTACAGGAGGATTTGTTATTTGAATTTTAGGTTGCCTTACAAGGTATTTTAAAACACTTGGATTAGCCATACTTGATTGTGTGTTCATGATATAAATTATAATTATTAATAAAATCTTTCTCATTTCAGCGTTTAAGCTTTATCAATTTTTTATAGATGTCATTGTTAGCGATCCTGCTACTTCTTTATCGCTAAAGGTATCATTTTACTTTGTTTTAAATTACGACGAGTTTTCACAACATAACTCTTAAAGATTTTCAGTTTTGGGCAAATTTGCCCAAAATAAATATTCCTCCGAAAAGTGCGTATAATGTGAGTAATAAGGATAAAACGACATTTTGGGCAAATTTGCCCAAAATTACCTTTATGAAGTATAGCCATGCAAAATAGATAAATACCTTATTTTTGAACAAAAAATAATGTAATGCTTTTTACACGGGAAATTGTCAATGAAAATTTGAATAAATACATCACCCCAAGCCAGTATATAAAATATTATACTTTTTTTTATTCGGAGGACTATAAAAAAGAAATTCGTGATAAAAAATATTATAAAATATTTGAAGATGCAGTATATGATCCGATAATTAGGCTATTCAATTCATTAGAAATAATGAATAAGGAAATTTCCTACTTGATTAGTACAGGCAGTGGTAATACTATATCCTTACTTATAAATGAACTAAAACAAGACCTCAAAGAAAACCAAGCAAAATATAATAGAGAAAAGATTCTAAAGGAAATAGAGGAGTACAATCAACAGGAAATAAAAGATAATACAAATGAATTGGAAGATTATGAATTATCCAAAATTACAAATAGGGGCTACTTTGTACAAACAAATGATGGCTTTAAACCATACGAAAATACGAAACCTCAATTGTTTTTAATAGATACCACTAATATTGACAACTATTTTGATGCCATTAATGATGGGTTCCGAGAATATGAGGAAGTTATAATGAAATATATTTCACTTTATGATAATGGTAATCTAAATTTCCTTAAGAATACAGGTAAACTTGTACAAGAAAGAATTGATCTACACAAAGAAAAATTGAATAGTGAAAGAAATAAACTTCTACCAAAAAAGAACATATATTATTCTTTAAGGCTTAAGAACTATTCCAAAATAAAGAATTCAAAAGCACTTGAGTTTATGAAGGATAGTTTAAAGAATGGGCACTTTATTGATGATTCTACAACATTACCACAATTTAAGAAGATGTTTTCTGGTGAACAGGTAACTAAAAAAGTAATATGGATTGGCACTGCTCCTGAATTATGCTGTTTTATAAAAAGGATATATGATGCTATTGACAACAAAGTAAGTGTATGGGAAACTGTACATGAATGCTTTGAAAATAGTTTTACTGAGACATCACTGAGAAGGTACAAAGATTCACAAGTAAATTCAGAACGATTGGAATTACTTAAGGCTTGCTGCTCAAACCTCTTAAAGGAAGACGATAATTTAAAGATAAAAGATTAAAACAAATGTGTTGAAATGCCTTAAAATTGTGTTTTTTGACCGACAATTATGATTTGACAATAAAATAAATTAATAAAATTTAAACCGTTTTAAATTTATAAAGGCATCTGATGATGCCTTTTTTTGTTTTACTAAGTCGACAACAAAACCGACAGTTCTATATGGCTCAAAAATACTGAATTATTTTGTTTGGAATATTTTAATCAACTACAGAACCCCTGTGTTTATTGAATTAATCAACCGACAAACACCGACAATGTCGTCAAATACCTAATTATAAAAAGGTACTGCCATAGTAATTTCACTGAGTAATTAATAGAAATCACCACCGTTCTTTTATTATAATTTGATTTTCTATTGGTTGCATTTCGTTCTTTGAAATATCGGTATCAGAGTCCACAGACAGCTCCTGAATGGCTTTTATCGATTAATAAAAATAATAATTAATAACCTAAAAAAGAAAACATGAAAAATAAAAATTTGAAAAGTAGCAAAAGTATTATGCGTAGCATGCGCATGAATAATCCGGCTTTCTCGTTAAGGAGCTTGAATGGATTTAGGAAATTCCTTCGTTACGTTTATGAAAGGAAATATATTGGAGGGAGAATGCTTTTCGGGTAGAGAGTTACATGGCTAATTTAATTAGCTTCATGGATAAATGTCATCTGCCCGTGCATGTACTTGATAGATTGGATACGGCTGGTATTAGACAAGAAATGGCTTGGTTCAATGATTGTGATTCTAAAGGGATGAATGATAGTTCAGTAAGTAACCTTAACTCTACTATGGAGGCGTATATTCAATATATCCGCTACACACGCGGTTTTTACGAAAGTAAAATGGCTGCTTAAAATAAATAGCCCCGAAGCAAAGCTTCGGGGTATTATTTGAATTAAAATCAATAACAACTAAAACCAATAAACATGAAAATGAGAAAAAAATCTCAAGAAGGGCTTGCCATGCCCGATGGTGTGAGGACATACATAAGTATGTTTCATCCCCAACAAGTGGAAATAGCAGTAGAAACCCTTGTCCCCATGCAGGAGAATGAGGAGATACACGGGCCGTTATTGTTTGATGACCGGCATCACCTACTTACTGATAGCTTCAAGATGTTTGGTCAAAACAAACCTCTAATCGTTTATCCTCGTAAAAAAGACAGCTATTGGATTATCGATGGTGTTCGTGGTTGGCACGCAGGAAAGGCTGCCAGATTTACACACTTATCTTGTCTTGTGCTTGATGTCGATAAGCAACGTGCGTTTGAAATCATGCAGATATTAAACTCCGGTGGCCGCCATGTTACCTATAAAATGAAAGCTAAGAAGCTTGAGCTGCTCGACAAACATGCGAAGCAGTATCTTAAAGAAACTGCTGCCGGTGATAATGAAGCAAGTGACTTGACAGTCCGTCAGTTTATAGGAACTATCCTTGGTATGAGCGAACGTTATGTAACCGAATTTAAAGCTGTCTGCGCACACGAGGATAGTGATATATTATTGGATAACATGGATACAAAGCTGATGACCTTAAATCAGGCGTCCAATGTGGCTCGCAACCGCACAGCCAAACCATCAATAAATAAGGGAGAGATACCACTTGGTAAGAAGGATGAGTTGGCTTGCGAGGATTGCCCACGCCGTAGAAAGTTTCAGGCATTGATTGAGGACTATGGGGATGGACAAGCGGTTGCTACTAAAGAAGAGAGAGGGGGTACACAATGAGTGAACTAATACAATTACAATATATCGTTCTTTCGCTGTTCTGTGGTTGGGGCGGAGGTGATAGAGGCCTGCATGATGCAGGCTTCTTCACCCCTTGGGCTGTTGATTTTGAGAAGCACGCGCGAGACTGCTATAAATTAAATTTCCCAACTACACGCATAGAAGGATGGGATCTGTTTAAAACACGAATCGAGCTCATTATGAGGGAGTTTGCAATTACCCAGGCCTTGTAGATACCTTACTTTTGGCCTGCCCGTGCCAAGGAATTTCAAGTGCTGGCATTGGTAATCCGTATGATAAAAGGAATCTGCTGTTTCTACGTTCCCTTAGGTACTATATACCGGCTTTGCTACCCAAGACCTGGATTTTAGAAAATGTTGAAGGGTTGACCGAAATTAATATGGCTCCGTTCTACAATTTGATGCAAGATGAATTAGCTATACTAAGCAGAGAATATGATATAGTTCAAGTTGTTTTAAATTCTTCCGGTTATAACGTACCCCAGAGCAGAAATCGTTTTATAATAATTGCCGTTCATCGCTCTTTGGGTGTTGAGGCTTCTTACCCTGCACCTTCAAGTTCACTTGAAGGGTTAAGAATTTGCGATGTGCTTCCATACCTTGATGGGATACAATACGGTTATGCAGGTAAGAAGTTTAAACATAAAACTGGCATCTGTAATACCATTACCAAAACGCCTAACATCTGGGCAACAGAAAATAAACAGAAACGCAATTTTAAAATTAATGAGTTGTTGAAGTTATGCGCATACCCCAATGATTGGCAATACACAGGTTCTTACAACCAACTTTGGAATAGAATTGGAAACTCAATAATGCCACCCTTTATGCAAGCCATAGGTGAACATATCTACATAAACATTTTGCAAAAGGCAGGTGTGCCGTTACAAAACATCGAACCATTTCTATACAAACCCAACGTGGTTGTAGCGAAAACGAAGCCAGCCAAAAAACCGGTGCGCATCAAGAAAAGGGCGAAATAAAACCAAGCGCCTAAGGCAACAAAATTCTATCATCTGCGTAAAACTCTAAATTTCTAATCGACAAACGATAGTGCAAATGCAACATCAAGAATCATCCATCCAAAATAACGAATTATATTGCCCAGTTACCAGGCTTAGTGACAGGCTTATTGAAATTACTGAGCTATGTAGTTTGCTCGGTTATGATGATATGAGGTCAGTACGAAGTTGGTGTAATAAAAAGAAAGTACCCTTACTAATGATTGGCAAAAAAACTTACACGGTTAAGAATTTTGTAGAGCTACATATTGAGGGTATGCTTAACAAATTCGTAACTGTAAATTACAACAACGCGGACGAGATAATGAATGCCATCAGAAACGACGAAGAAATTAAACCGGTTTTAAATAATGAAACTGTTGCAAAAACAGAAAAGCAAAAGAAACAAAAAATGAGTGCCGCTGCTTTGCGGTTTTTAGAAGATTAGAAAATGCTGAAGATACCCTCCAAGTATGGCAGAACAGGTTTGAAACGAAAATGCCTAAAGTGCAAGTATCAGGTCTCCCAGAAATGTGGGCTTACCGGCAAAGGTATATCCTCTTGCGAATATAAAGACCGTCACCGCTACAACCTTATCGCATGTGTCCCCGGTGTACCTGGTGCAAGACGAACACGCATTTTAAATTCTACCAGCTTAGAAGAGGCGCTTGTAGAGATGGCAAAATTTAAAGAAGAGTTGCAGCAGTCAGGATTTCATAAATTAAAATTTAAAAAGGAAAAACATGATACAACGCTTAGCCACTACATCACCGAATACTTAGATGCTATCTCTGGCGTAAACACATTAGCCATTTTGGTACGGCATAGGTCAAAGGCTCACATAGATGATTCAACCCGTGTTTTCAAGTGTTTTAAAGCGGCATTGAAAAAAGCAGGCTATCACTTTGAAAGGTTACTGCCAGGTGATGTTGATGATATTGCAGTAAACGCTTTTCACGAATATCTTTTGAATGACCTTAAATACAGCTTAAAGACGTACTCAAAGTATATCGGTGTCATGAAGACACTTTTTAATTGGCTAATACGTGTAAAAAATCAGAAAATACACAACCCATTTAATCACGTCGTTATTCACAATGTAAAAAAGGAAGTAGCCATAATTACAAAAGAAGAATTTGAAAAACTTCTTGCCGCAACTACAAGCGAGAACGGTTACAATCACAAGACTAAAAAGAACCAGTATCGGGAATGGCTCAAACCTGCATTTAGACTGGGACTGGAGACGGGGCTCCGTCGTGAGGAGCTAATTTCACTTCGTTGGTCAGATATTGTTCCTATTGATGGTACAAAGTTGGTCTGTAGAATACCGAACCTTAAAGTAAATAAAATCATGGGCTTACATAATAGCGCAGATGAACGCATGAAATACATACCAATTACAAAAAGTTTATTGGCCTTGCTTAATGAATTAGGTTACGCTGAAAAGAAGAATACAGATGCTTTAATAATAGATACGGGGCTTATTACAACAGTTTACGGGGGTATGGATTTCCTATCCCGTGCTTTCTCACATTTTATAAAATTCGCTACGAAACGTGATTTAGAGTTCAAATGCCTTCGTAAAACGTATATGACCAAACTCACTATGGCCGCCGGGCCAAATGCAAAG
Organism: uncultured Candidatus Saccharibacteria bacterium; assembly: GCA_963763345.1. Lineage (GTDB taxonomy): Bacteria > Bacteroidota > Bacteroidia > B-17B0 > Aurantibacillaceae > PALSA-968. Next base: position 17,235 of record CAVXOV010000073.1, on the reverse strand, counting down.
TTGTTTACCGGTTCTTCAAGTGATGCTGTATTGAAAAATCACTATCTCTCTACCGCCTTCATGGCGGCGAACTTGGAAGACTTTATTGTACTGTAATAGAAGTTCCTTAGATGAAGGCGTATTTTCTATCATGCCAACAGCATTAAGCTACTCAGCAGTTAGGTTAAAAGTCCACATCAGCCAACAGTGCGTTATTGAAACAAATGTAAAATGTGGTTGTTAAAAAATCTAAATGAATATCAGCATTAGATTTATAATTTTGTTGTAAATAATGTATATGATATGAGGAAAATTCTATTCCTAACACTTGTTATTAATTATTTCTTTTCAAGTGCTCAGCAATCGGAATCTATAATTAGCGTTGGTACACTCGACTCTCTGTACTCACCAACCCTAAAGGAAACAAGAAAATTGTGGGTTTATGTTCCCGACATTGACACATCGCGTTACACCGACAAACTTCCTGTTGTGTACTTATTAGATGGAAATGTGTACTTCTATTCCATGACGGACTACTTGATGTTTCTAAGTTCAAAAAGAAAATGTCCGAAAATGATTATAATTGGCATTCCCAATGAAACATCCGAAAACAGAACAAGAGACCTTACTACTTCTCACGTAACATCTACTGGTGCGGATAGCAATGAAGTAAAAACTTCAGGTGGCGCAGAGAATTTTACTATGTTCTTAGAAAAGGAATTAATGCCATACATAGAAAAACGTTATCCTGCTTCGACAAATAGAATGTTAGTCGGGCATTCAAACGGTGGTTTGTTCGCTATTAATGCAATGATTAATCATCCAAATTTATTTAATTATTATGTTGTAATAGACCCAAGCATGTGGTGGGACAATAGGAAACTGCTTAAACAAACCGAGAAAGCCTTAAAACAAAATAAATTTGATAACAAGATGCTTTACCTCGCAATAGCAAACGATGCAGGAATGGACACCGCGCTCGTAAGAAAAGACAAATCTGATGATACAAAACATACAAGAGCAATACTTGAATTAAAAGATGACCTTAAAAAATATTCTTTTAACGGACTAAAATGGAATTCTAAATATTATCCCGACGAAGACCACGGGACTATTCCAGTACCAAGCGAATATGACGCACTTAGATTTTTCTTTAAAGGTTTCAGATTCGAGTTTGGCCCTTTATACGATGAAAAGCTTAGTGCAGATGCCGCGCAAAAATTACTTTTAACTCATTATAAAAAATATAATTTACTTCCACCAGAACCAATACTTAATGCACTTGGTTACGACTTCTTAAATAGAAAAATGTTTGACAAATCAAAAGCGTTCTTCCAATTAGAAATAGAATGCTATCCAAAAAGTGCCAACGCTTTGGACAGTTTAGGCGATTATTATTCTGCTCAGAACGAAAAGCAAAAAGCAATCGACAATTACACTAAAGCTTTGGCCTTAAAATTTCACACTGAAACAAAAAACAAATTGGACAAACTAAAGTTGGGCAATTAATTAAAACTGCACTTAGCTTTCCAATATTTTGCTATATGAAGAGACTTCTTCTTTTTCTTTTATTCGTTTCTGCGACACAGATAGAAGCGCAGATTAAAGTCACTGAGAAAGTAACACATATAAAATATGATCCAGAGATTGAAGAAAGGATTAAACAATTTGAAAGTGGTTTATACGGCAGAATAAAAATAGAGGGCGATTCCAATTGGACATTGAAGGAAAGAATGACCTATTACAAAATCAATGGTCTGAGTATTGCTGTCGTTCATAACTTTAAAGTGGAGTGGGCAAAGAGTTATGGATGGGCTGACATCGCGGAAAAAAAACCGGTTACACCAGAGACGTATTTTCAGATAGGTTCGATTAGCAAATCGCTCAATGCGATTGGAATATTAAAACTCGAACAGGAAAACAAACTCAACATTAATTCAGACATCAACAATTATTTAACTTCTTGGAGGTTTCCTTATGATACTGCTATCTCACATAACAAGAAAATAACCATTGCAAATCTTTTGAGCCACAGTGCAGGCTTAAAGGGAGGTGGCTCTGACTATGGAAAGCAAGATACTCTTCCCGATGTCTACAATATACTTGATGGAACCCCACCTGCTACTTCACCTCCTGTCCGCTCAATTTTTGAACCCGGACTGAAACCTGAATATTCCAATGGCGGCGTAACCATTTCTATGCTAATTATTACCGACATAGTGAAGAGGGTCTATAAGGATTATATAAATGAAAAGATTTTAACCCCCTTGAAGATGACTAACACATTCTACGATGAACCTGCCCCGCCTGACCGAGTGAAATATCTTGCAACAGGATATGACCAATCAGGTGCAGAAGTTCAAGGCAAGTATAGACTTCTTACACAGCAGGCAGGCGGAGCAGCTTGGTCAACGCCGACTGATTTTTGTAAATACATTATAGAAACACAGTTGTCTTATCAAGGTAAATCAAATAAGATACTATCGAGGGAAATAACTAAACAGATGTTAACTCCACAGATTGCAAGCTCTCCTAACGGAGATAGCATCGGGCTCGGAGTTTTCGTAGACCAAATTGGCACGGAAAAATACTTTAAACATAGCGGCTCCAGAAATGGGTTCACAAGTTTATACTATGCAAGTTATGAAGGTGGGAATGCCGTTGTAATATTTCTAAATTCAACTAACAATAGTTCCATTTTGCAAGAAATAGTAAACAGCGTTGCAACTGTGTACAAGTGGAAAGGTTTTGAAAAGCCAGTAGCAAGAAAGGTTATCCCAATTTCTACTGTCCCTATGGAAAAATATGAGGGAATCTATAGTGCCGAAAATGAGTTGATTGCTATTCTGAAAAAAGATGGAGCTTATTCATATTACGCGAGCGGAAAATTTGTAGAAATGTATTTCACTACAAAATCCGATTTTTTTAATTTAGAATTTTTAGCAGATAAACAATTTTATTTCGATGAACATGGAAAGGCAGTTGGGTTTAAGCGAATCGTTGGAAAGAAAGGTTTTTCCAAATGCTATCAGAATTGAAAACATAGACTCTGCGACAGCATCTCATTCAACATTTAATGATATAGCCTGGTCAGAATTAGAAAATAAGAACTTTCGCCGTTCAATTCAATTATATAAAAGAGCCTTGATACTATATCCTTCTGAGGCATATCTGTATGTAAATCTGGCACACGCATATCTATTGAGCAATGAATATGAAAACGCAATTAGGTACTACAATTTGTTTTTAGATAAGAAACTCTTAGCTGATTATCCAAAGGAGAAGATGCTTCAAGAGGATTTCATATATTTAAAATCCAAAGGATTTCCATCTGAAAGTATGGATAAAGCACTGAAGGAATTAAATATTACTACTTCAAAGCATTAGGTTTGGTTAAAGAATTACATCTGCCCCTCTAAGACGTAAACTATTTTTCCATTTTATTTCAATACATTTATCAGAATTATATTTTCATAAAATATTAGAAGTCATTTTGACGCACATAGTTAATACAAGGAAGGTTATTCAGAGAAATATATTTCTATCAACATTTTTTGCCTTGCTCTTAGTTCTTACCTCATGTGAATCAAATAAGCCGAAGGAAAAAGAAATGCCTGCACCGTTGATTGATGTGGAATCTTTCTTCAAGAACGGTGATAAAAGCTCGTTCCGCATTTCGCCGGATGGTAATTATTTTAGCTTCCGAGCTGACTACAAAGGCAAAATGAATGTTTTTACACAGAAGGTAACAGATAGTGTTGCCATACGAGTAACGAATGACACGGTGCGAAGCATTGAGGATTATTTCTGGAAAGGCGAGAGGATTGTATATACTCAGGATATAGGTGGTGATGAGAACTTCCAACTGTTTTCAGTAAAGGCTGATGGTAGCAACTTGAGGGCTTTGACACCCTTTCCTGGTTTCCGTACAGATGTGATTAGCGCTTTGAGGCAAATACCTGGCAAGGAAAAGGAGCTAATTGTTGGTATTAACAAAAGGGTAAAAGATTGATCGACCCTTAAGCCTCAACGTAGAAACAGGCGCGCTTACTCTACTCTACGACAACAAAAGAGAATTATGATACTTGGGTTACAGACAACACCGGTGCTATAAGATTAGCTTCAAAGCCGGATGGCCTATATACTTCATGGGGCTATAGAAGTTGTGATAAAATACTTTCTCTCCCTTGTTTAGAACATCTTTCAAGGAACAATTCTCTGTCGGTGCATTTGACAAAGACAACAAGAATATTTATGCACTATCAAACATTGGTAGAGATAAGGTTTCATTAGTTGAATATGATCCTTTGGCCAAAAAAGAGGTAAAAGAAATTTATAGTAATAAAGACTATGACCTTAGTCGTATTTTTTATGATAGAAAAAGAAAACGCTGGTTTCCGTTTCATGGATAGGAGAAAAGGCCGAGCGCTATTTCTTTGACAAGGAATGGCAGCAGGTATATCAAGAGTTTGACAAACAATTTGAAGGCTACACCAATGATATAGCTGGGTGCGATGATGCAATGACAAAAGCAATAGTTGTAATTTATAATGACCGGACTCCGCCCAAATATTACCTCTATGATTTTAAAACGAGGGAAACCAAAGAGGTTGCCAATCCTTATTCATGGATTCACGAAAAGCAGATGAGCTATACTAAGCCCATTACTTATAAAGCAAGAGATGGTCTGCCAATACATGGTTATCTTACTCTACCTATTGGTTTGGAACCTGAAAACCTGCCTGTTGTAGTTCACCCACATGGTGGCCCATGGTCGAGAGATGAATGGGGTTACGACCCTGAAGTACAATTTTTGGCAAACCGTGGTTATGCTGTTTTACAGGTGGACTTTAGAGGAAGCACAGGCTATGGCAAAAAGTTTTATGAGGCTGGATTTAAACAATGGGGTGGTAAGATGCAAGATGATGTAACTGATGGTGTAGAGTGGTTAAAGAAGGAAGGCATTGCAGATTCCAAACACATAGCAATTTATGGAAGTAGCTTTGGTGGTAATGTGGTACTGTTTGGTGTTACATCAACGCCTGACCTGTATGCCGCAGGAGTGGCGGATGTGGCTGCAAGTAATATGTTCACATTCATTAAATCATTGGCGGTCGAGTGGGGGCCTTACATTGAACAGTTTTATGAAACGATTGGCAACCCAAGCGATTCTAAAGACAGTGTTATGTTAGCGAAAGTATCGCCCGCACTTCATGCCGATAAAATTCAATGTCCACTTTTCATTTCATGTGGTGCCAATGACCCAAGAGTGAATAGGGCTGAAAGCGACCAGATGGTAGCAGCCTTAAAGAAACGTGGAGTGTATGTAGAGTATATGGTGAAGGCAGATGAAGGGCATGGCTTTAATAATCAGGACAACAAGTTTGATTTTTATGTAGGTATGGAAAAGTTTTTGGACAAGTATGTAAAAAATAAGAAGTAAACTTCGGAACAAATGAGATATAGATTACTGCTTCAAATTTTTATATTCCTAATAACGCTTTCTATGAAAATAATAAGTCTGAATTAATGATGTCTTATACGCAGTTCTTGCAATTAGTTAAATGATTGTGTGAATTACGCAAATCCTTCCGGTTTATTTGGATTATCGAACATACTTTTAATTAATTTTTTTAACTTTATATAAAATTTTAGAAGAATGAAAAACATCACTGAAGAACAGTTTGAAAATTATAAAGAGAATTTTATAAAGACTCTTAAAGGAATAGTGGAAACAATTCAAACGTCTGCCACATTCGAAGATTTTAATACGAACGTTGAAAATGACAATCGACATAGTAATAAAGACTTAAATTATATCGCTGAACTTAGAAGTTACTTTTCAGACCAAATTTGGATTACAGAAGATGCTATATTTGATCAGGCAGAAGAAGCTATAAATTAAACTAATTAAATGGCTCAGTACATTTAATACAAAATAACCTTAGACAACATTGTCAAAGGTTTATCTGAAATAGCATTCTCTTTTTCTTAGAAAATAATTTTCAATAATACTTTCTGTTTTCAATTTTATCCGTCACGTTTACAGGGGTAAGAAAGAACCGTTAGCTAATCAAAACCTCATTTTGATTACAACAATCCTCAATTAGGCTACATTCAATAAATACTTTAGCCAGAACTTTGTCGTATTAATTTAAAAAACAAAAATCATGAAAAGAAAATTAGGAAAAAATGGCCCAATGGTTTCAGCAATTGGTTTAGGCTGCATGGGAATGTCTGGTGCATACGGACAAAGTGATGAAAAAGAATCTATAGCAACAATCGAAAGAGCACTCGAACTTGGGCACAACTTTTTAGATACAGCCGATTTCTATCTTTCCGGGCACAACGAACAGCTTATTGGACAGGCCATTAAAGGAAAAAGAGACAAAGCATTTCTCTCTGTAAAAACCGGAATGATGGCTTCTCCAATGGGTTATGGGCCAGTAAATGGTCATCCAGATTATATTCGTCACGCTGTTATGCACAGCTTACAGCGTCTCAAAACCGATTATATTGATTTATATACACTCGCACGGGTCGATACTAATATTCCTATTGAAGAAACAGTTGGTGCATTAGCCGAACTGGTTGCAAAAGGTGTTGTTAAATACATCGGTCTTTCTGAAGCATCGGCTCAAAGCATTCGTAAGGCTACTGCTGTTCATACTATTACTGCTCTTCAAATAGAATATTCTCTTTGGACTCGTGATATTGAATCCGAAGTTCTACCTACAATTCGTGAATTGGGTATCGGACTGGTTGCTTATTCTCCACTGAGTCGTGGCTTTCTAAGTGGTGAACTTAGAAAACCTGAAGACATCAAAGACAATCGTGCACACATGCCACGTTTTCAGGGTGAGAATTTCTATAAAAATCTTGAGCTGGTCGAAAAGATAAAAACATTGGCGGGTCAAAAAGGCTGTAGCCCCTCTCAGTTAGCAATTGCATGGGTATTGGCTCAAGGTGAAGATATTATTACAATTCCTGGCACAAAACGAATAAAGTATCTCGAAGAAAATATTGCATCTGAAAACATAAAACTTACCAAGGAAGATTTACAAAGTATTGATGCGGTTATGCCAGTGGGAGTTGCATCAGGTACTCGCTATCCTGAAAGATTCATGAATACCCTGAACAAATAAAGAGCTTCTTGTCTACGATAAATAGTAATAAATTTACAGTATGAAAAAGGAAGAAAGCGGCCCACATAAATTTGAATCGTTGTCTGACTTACATAAGGTGCTTGGGCTGCCAAAGCCTTTGCATCCTATGATAAGTTTGGTAGAAAACAAAGACAATAAAATAGATGTGACTAAGCTGCCGGTATCTTTCGTACACAGCTTTTATAAAATTTCGCTTAAAAATAACCTGACAGGCAAAATAAAATATGGACAAGGCTATTATGATTTTGATGAAGGTGGTTTGTTATTTAAGGCACCCAACCAGGTAAGTGCAAACGGTGAAATCAATCAAGATCATTCCGGGTTTACTGTACTATTCCATCCCGATTTTTTAGCCGGCTATCCTTTAGCAAAAAAAATAAAGCAATATGGTTTCTTTTCATATTCAGTAAATGAAGCATTGCACCTTTCAGATAAGGAAAAGGCAACTATTATTTCTGTTTTTAGAAATATGGAGGAAGAATTAAATGGTACCATAGATGATTTTAGCCAAGATGTTGTTATCTCACAAATTGAGTTATTATTGAATTATAGTAACCGCTTTTATAAACGCCAGTTTATCACTCGAAAAGTTCTAAATAACAACTTATTACAAAAGCTGGAAGAAGTTTTAGATGATCATTTTAATGACAAAAAATTACTAAAGGAAGGAATACCTTCAGTACATTTTCTCGCAGATAAACTGAACATGTCACCAAGTTACTTAAGTGACATGTTACGCTCCTTAACCGGACAAAATGCACAACAACACATCCATAATAAACTGATTGAAAAAGCTAAAGAAAAATTGTCTACTACTAATCTTACCGTTGCAGAAATCAGTTATGAATTAGGATTTGAACATTCGCAGTCCTTCAGTAAGCTATTCAAATTAAAAACAAATCAATCCCCTTTAGAATTTCGGGCATCATTTAATTAAATTTGAAAGTGTTGCCGTGAGGGTTATAGGTGTGCAATATTGGTGTGCGATTTTGCCTTCCTTTTGTCTCCTTTTGCATGATTTTGCTTCCGAATGCTTTGTTTTGCAGGGGTGGCGATGTGTTCATAACCCTGAGGTCGGGAGTTCAATTCTCCCTCTCGCTACCACACAAAACCCCTTATTTAAAGGGGTTTTTTATTTTGAGGCTTTACGCGCTACATGGCAACTTGCTAATTGAGGTACGGAAAATTCAAGCCTGAGTGAACTGGAAATGCTCTGACTAAAAACTCATCTAAAAAAACAAAAACTGAAGCAATGAGCAGAACCTCGTTGACAACCAGAAATCTTAAGAATATGGGAATAGAGCATGCTAAAAACAGAGAATTAATAATTAAGAAGCAAAAAGAAAATAAAAAAAATACCTGCCTGTTGTCTGTGAGTAGTTTGAAATGCCTTTTTAACGTAAAACAAATCAAAGCCAAAAGAAATATAATGACTAAAATCAAATATTTTATTTCATCGAAAAGAGAAATAATAGTTCCGTAGATATTATATCTGGATGCAAAAAAATCAAAGCTTGTATTACACACTTTTTTGATGTTTTCATCAACCTTTATAGCCACATATCCTTGCCCTTCATCTTTTGGGTGGATTGTTCTAAGCAAATTAGGTAGATAGAATTTACGTATAAAAGTTGAAGTATGTGTTTTTACTAAGTAATCAGCATATTCACTATATAGTTTGCCACAGTATACATAGCAGGGTAAAGGACCATATTGTTTATATTTATCATATATATAATTAAGATAGAACATTTTTTCAGGATAGGACAGCGACCACATTAGCTGACTTGTAAGAACATTTTTTGTACTGAATATACTATCAGGATAGTCTTTAAATCCGGCATTTAATAAAACTATCTCTTCCTTTCGGCTTATATTTTCTTTTATTTCAGGTTGAAATGCCTCTACTAAATGTATTTCATCTTCTTTTGTCTCTTTCTTTATTTCGGGTATAATTACTGAGGCATTATTCAATTTAGCCCATCCTCCAAAGGCAGAAAAGATATTAACACCATATTTAGTTTTATTTTGGCTTACACCTTGCTGATATACTATCAAAAAAACAGAACAAAAACCAACTAAACATATAACCAGTTTTATATATTTCTTTCTATAAATAATAAGTGTAAGTAGTAAGCCTATAACCGGATAAATAAGTCCGGCATATCTTATTTTAAGAATAAGAAAGCAGGTAATTAGATTTAAAATAATAAGATAATAGTTGTTCTTGCTACTGGTAAGTAAATGCAATAAACTGCTAACCCAAATAATTGACAGGCTTATAAAAACACTATCACTCATTAGAGAAGTATTTAAAAAGAATGCTTGTCCGGATAAAGAGAGTAAAACAATAAATAAATAAAATAGAGCCTTGTTTTTAAAAGGAAAAAGATATTCTATTGTAAAAATAAAAAGTAAAGTAGCCGTTAAATATAAGAACCCCTGAATGATAATAATGGTATATATACTTTGATAAAAGAACATGCAAAAATTAATAAAAGCAGAATATCCGTAAGGTCTGTACCCACAAAACTCTTTAATGTTAGCAGCAAAAAAATAACTTGGTGTATCTGGTGTATAAACGGTAAACGGAAAAGCCCAATTAAAAACAAAAGCGATTAAAACATGATAGATAGATAAGGCAATTATAATTTTTCTATTAAATGGATTGAATATAAAATTAATAAACCCCATAAATAAATAATATTTTTCCGTGACTTGGCTTAATACAGCACCAAATTAGGCAAATAAGTTAAAAGCGGAAATGTAAGCCGCCTATATATTATTGAGTCTTAAGATTAAAATCTCTGCTTGTAAACTCCCTTTCCGTAATGTGAAACTCTCTTTGATGTGTCGGAAAGTTTCTTTCCTGTGCGTGAAACTTTGTTGCATGTGCGTGAAAGTCTCTTTCCTGTGTCGGAAAGTTTCTTTCCTGTGCGCGAAACTTTGTTGCGTGTGCGCGAAAGTCTCTTTCCTGTGTCGGAAAGTTTGTTTCCTGTGCGTGAAAGTCTCTTTCATGTGTCGGAAACTTCCTTTCCTGTGCGTGAAACTTTGTTGCGTGTGCGCGAAAGTCTCTTTCATGTGTCGGAAAGTTTGTTTCCTGTGCGTGAAACTTTGTTTCCGACCACCTAAAAACAAAAAAAATGCGCATAATTCAATGAATCATGCGCATTGGGCTATTTTCCGGATAGCTTTAGTTACTAAGCATTAAATGCCATAGGGTCGCTGGTTAAACCTGTACCGTGTGCATTGCTGGCATATACATCTATATATATATCCTGATATGGGTAAGGTTGGGTATAATTAACTTATGCATACTGGTGGTTTTAGTACCATCTTCCAGCTTGGGTCGTTTGGGCCCGCACCAGCTACAGTAGTGGTTCTTACAGTATAGGTTAAATGGGGTTGTTTTAAGCTTTCAATAAAAATTTTAGCGCTTAAAGTAGTTTCACCATCAACTATACGTTTGATTACTATTTTGCGGGTATAGATTGCGGGGTATAGTCGGCACTGGTAGGAAAGCCCGATAGGGCTATAATACCCGTATCGCCTTTGGCTACAGTATTTACCGGACTAATAAGGCTTGCAAATCGGCAAGAACTATAGCCGCTTGTTCGTCTCTCTGGTTTTTAACGGTAGATTGCCTTTAGCATTGGCAATGTAGGTGGCAAACATGGCTTGATCGGTACCAAGTGTAGCTACTTGTGCAGCAGTACCCGGAAATGTACCGGCATTAGTGGTCATAGCGTTCTTTACTTTTAAGGCAAGTTTGTTTAAACTAACAATGTCTTCACCGTACAAAGTATAACGGCTTTAGTTATTTTTTTCATGATGTTTATTTATTTGAGAACGTAATTGATTTTTTAGTTCCGGTTCGTTCTTCTGTAGGGAAGTTTCGAGCCTTAAAGAGAAGCTTTTTTAAAGGAGCACTGGCGGCTGCTTTAAAAGTTTGTTGGTGTGTTTTCTTTTTTCATGTATAAACCTCCTTTTTTTCTTAGTGTTATGTAAATTTATGAAAACCGCAGGAGCAAAATAAAAATTTGACTCAGAACTTTTTTAACGGTAGGTTTTTTTCGATAAGCGGTCAATTTTTAACAAAAAAATGGGAAAAGGCATATTTATTTATACAGACCTAGTGGTTTTTTTTGCTTTGATTTTATGGCGAAAAGTTTACAGGCGTAAGTCCCTTAAATAAGCAGATACCTTGTAAGGAATATGATATAGAGAATGATTACGCTTTATATGATGATACCTGTTCTTTTATAAAGTTAGCCCAAACTCAATTTGTTGTTTTGTTTCCGCAGGATTTACATAAACCGGGTATAAAAATTAATGCACCGGTTAAAATAAAAAAAGTGGTCATGAAAGTAAGGGTACAGAATTATTTAGGTAATAAAACACTTTCTAAAACCATATCTTTGCTACTTCTTATTTTTTAAATGAAAATTCTTTTATCCTATTTAAAGAATTATAAAGCCGTTGTTTTATTAGCACTATTATTGGCGGCAATCAACCAGTGTTTTTCTATGTTAGACCCTTATATCTACGGGAAGATATTAAACAGGTTTGGTGTTGGACATGAGACTTATAAAGGAGATACAGCACGGTTTATTCATGATATAATACCTTATTTGTTGGGGGTTATTTCGGTGGCTATGGTGTCGCGGGTTGCCAAAAACTTTCAGGATTATTTTACCAGTGTTATCATTCAACGTACGGGTGCAGAGCTATATCAGGATGGTATAAAGCGTTCTTTAGATTTACCTTTTCAGGAATTTGAAGATCAACGAAGTGGAGAAACTTTGGGTAAACTGCAAAAGGTACGCCTTGATTGTGAGAAGTTTATTACCTCTTTTATCAGTGTAATATTTCAAACATTGGTTGGGTTTACTTTTGTTTTAGTTTTTGCTTTCAGAACCAATTGGATGATTGCTCCCGTGTTTTTTATAACAGGACCAATACTTGCTTTTATAAGTAACCTGTTGAGTAAAAGAATTAAAGTTATTTCTAAAACAATTGTGGGAGAGACTACAGCTTTAGCGGGTTCTACTACCGAATCGTTACGCAACGTAGAGTTAGTAAAAAGTTTAGGCTTAACCACTTCCGAAATTGGAAGACTAAATACTATCACCGGTAAAATATTAAAACTCGAACTAAAGAAGGTCCGCTTTATACGTAGCTTAAGTTTTGTGCAGGGTACTATAGTTAACCTATTGCGTACCATACTTGTTTTTGTTTTGTACTATTTGGTTTTTAAAAACGAAATCAATGTAGGTCAATTATTAACACTTACTTTTTATTCTTTCTTTATTTTTAATCCATTACAGGAGTTAGGTAATATTGTAGCTTCTTACAGAGAGGTGCAGGCTTCCCTTGCAAATTTTGAGAAACTGATGAGTACTCCTGTTGAGGTAAAACCTACAAACCCTATTAAACTAGGAGCTATTGAAGGTTTAGAATTTAGTAATGTCACTTTTAAACACAGAACAGCTCAAACAAACGCTGTCGAAAATATATCTTTTACCATAAACAAAGGTGAAACTATTGCTTTTGTGGGCCCTTCAGGTTCTGGTAAAACGACCTTAGTTAAATTATTAGTAGGTCTTTATAATCCGGTGAGTGGTACAGTTCTTTATAATAATAAAAAAGCCACCGATATTAATTTGGATGAACTGCGTATGCAACTAGGTTTCGTGTCTCAGGATACACAACTGTTTGCAGGTACTATCAAAGAGAATCTATTATTTGTAAAACCCGACGCCACTGACAAAGATTGTTTAAATGCATTAAACAAAGCAGCTTGTCAAAATTTATTACTTCGGGCAGATAAAGGAATTGATACGGTTATAGGAGAAGGAGGTATTAAAATATCGGGAGGAGAAAAGCAGCGGCTTTCTATTGCCCGAGCTTTACTACGCAAACCTAATCTCTTAATATTTGATGAAGCTACCTCTGCTTTAGATTCTTTAACCGAAGTTGAAATTACAGAAACCATAAAGGATATTTCGGGTAAGAAAGAACAAATAACCATCATGATAGCTCATCGCTTATCTACCATAATGAACGCGGATAAGATATATGTGTTAGAACATGGCAGAATAATTGAACAAGGCAGGCATAATGATTTGCTCGACCTGAAAGGTTTATACTTTGCTATGTGGAGACAACAAGTGGGTGAAAGAAAGAAGTAATTATTTTGATTTTATTCGCAAACTATAAGATTGACCATGCGAAAATCTTAACTTTATTAAAAAGGTGGCTTTTTTGAATTATTAGTATTTCACTCCCCTAATATTATCTAAATTTCTACCCGTAATTAATTTGATTTATGAGACGATTTTTTCTATTAGGTATTTATGTTGTTAGCCAATTGATAAAGGCTCAGAATTCACCACAAATGAATTCTGCAGAGATACTGCAATCGTTAAAAAAACTAAATACAGTTGGTTCTGTACTTTATATTGCAGCTCACCCGGATGATGAGAATACGCGCTTGCTTGGTTATTTGGCTAAAGAAAGAAATTTGCGTACAGGCTATTTATCTGTTACCCGCGGTGATGGCGGACAAAATTTAATCGGGAAAGAACAAGGTGAGGCTTTGGGTTTAATACGCACGCAGGAGTTACTTGCGGCTCGCAGAACAGATGGAGCGGAACAGTTTTTTACGCGGGCTAATGATTTTGGTTTTTCTAAAAACCCGGAAGAGACTTTTACCATCTGGAATAAAGATAGATACTGGCTGATGTGGTTTGGGTAATCAGGAAGTTTAAACCCGATGTTATTATCTGCCGTTTTCCAACTACAGGAGAGGGCGGACATGGGCATCACACCGCTTCGGCTATACTGGCTTTAGAGGCTTTTGATGCGGCAGCAGACCCTAAAAGATTTCCCGAGCAACTAGCATATACACAAGTGTGGCAGGCTAAACGCATTTTTTGGAATACCTTTAATTTTGGTGGCACAAACACTACAGCGCCCGACCAATTAAAAATTGACGTAGGTGTTTTTAATCCTTTGCTTGGGAAAAGTTATGGTGAGATTGCTGCTGATAGCCGATCTATGCATAAGAGTCAGGGTTTTGGTTCTACAAAAACAAGAGGCGAGAGTAGCGGATCGCAGCAGCCGTTCGGTGCGTGCAACTGACCCTTGCCCATCACAGTTCGCAATTGCCTTACGGCCTCGTATGGTGGCAACCCCAGCGGCTTTTTGCTGTGGCTGGCGGCCGGAGAAGCTGCGGATCTAACTCTGCCTGCGACACCGGCCTTGTTCTACGACATGAAGCTGATCGGCTCGGTAGGACTCGACCTGGCCGTGCTGCCGATCGGCGATCTGTTCACCATGGGGCCCGACGACGTGTGCTGATGGCTGTTAATCTATTGCACCCCAAGCACGTCGTGCCGTCGCACTTCAACACCTGCCCGCCCATTGCCCAGGATTCCGGCAGGCTTGGGCCAATCGCGTCACCGAAGAGACGCAAACCGTGCCGCACGTGTTGAAGCCGGGAGAGAAGTGGACGCTGTGAAGGGAATGAACGCGGGAGCGTAAAACTCGAATGACGAAATCCGAAATTCGAATGAATTTCCAATCGCCGAAATTCGAACATTCGTGCTTTAAACATTCAATCGAATTTCGAGTTTCGGAATTCGAATTTCATTTCCCTCGCGTCATTTAGTCAATGACGCGGATCTGGATGTCTTCGCCCACCACGCGGACTTCGTGGCGATCGATTTTGACGCGGGGATTGTCGGCCCAGGCGCCGTCGGCCACGCGGAATCGCCAGGCATGCCAAGGGCAAGTCACCACGCCTCGCAACTTCGCCGGCCCCACGAGGCGCCCATGTGGGGACAGAGATCATCGATAGCGTAGTATTCGCCATCCGAGAGAAAAACGGCCACCAGCCGTTCGCCCACGGTGTATGTCATGCCATGCCCATCGGCAATGGATCCGACTTTTGCCACAGTCACATAGTCGTGGCCGTTCCGTTCGATCACACACGCGCTCCTGGCAGCATTTGGCGTACAATTTCGCTATTATAACGTCGCCCTGTCAGCCGTCGCGCGGCGAAAATTTCCAGTTTTTTCACTGCCAGCCCGCGGCCGGCTAGAATATCCGGCATGGTTGGACATTTCACTCGCCGCCGCCTGCAATTCGGGCTCCGCTCCCTGCTAGCGCGCTTATCCTTGCGCCAGCGCTGCCGCTGGGCTGGAAAGTGAACGAAGTGCGTACCCGGCGGCAGGCGGTGAGCAGAGATCGAACGTCGGGGCGGAACAGTGCTGTATGCTGGCCAGCACTATGGCTGACGGGCGGGATGGATAACTCCTCCCTTCCTGGGCCGCGCGGCTGCGACGGCTGCTAGGCGACGACTTTTTTGCCGCCGTGCATCGCGTCGAATTTCATGAGAAACCGTGCTCAGATTCCGAGTTCGAACTGATTGCCGACCTTCGCCAGGCGGAAGAGCTTAGTATTGGCGAAAATCGGGTGACGGATGCCGGGCTCGCCAGAGTTAACGCATCTGCACAATCTGCAGATGTTCAGCATAGTCGGAAGCCCGATCACCGACATCGGTCTCGCGCACTCGGCAGGTGCATCGCAGTTTGTGGAGTTTGAGCTCACGCTTCCTGCCCGCGGCTTACCGACGCGGGCCTGGCAAGCCTTGCTCGGCTGGTCAACCTGCGGGTCGCCATTTTCACGAACTCAAACCTTGGCGATGGGGGCATGCGTTATCTGGGCTCGCTCTGCTATGTCTCGATCAATTGATGCTCACTCAATTGCCCGGTCGGGAGATCGTGTCTGCTCGGAACTCGCCAAGAACCGGCAGTTCACATGCCTGTGCGGACACGGGATGCGCGTGACCGATGCCGGCCTGGCGGAGCTGAAGTCGCTTCGCAAAGATTGATGTGCTGTTCCTGCAAATTCCTCGACCGCGATCACAGATGCCGGACTGGCGCATTTGGCCGAAATGGTGGAGGATGAAGTGCCTGCTCCTTGATTGCACCCAGGTGAGTGACGCCGGGCTGGCACACCTCCGCGGAATGAGCGGGTTGGCAACTACTGCAACTCGAACCCAAACCCGGGTCACCAACGCGGGACTCCAGTATTTGCAAGGCTTTCAACAATTGGAATTCCTGGATCTGTACGACACACCGGTAACCGAGGCAGCCGGCGAAAGCCCTCCGCAAAAATAACTACCCAAGCTCCCACTCGGTTGGGACGGGGCCATGGCCCAAAGAGCTGTCCGAAGAACTGACTGGCGCCGTCCGCGCCGCTAGCGGGGCGGCGGAGAAGGGGATTGCAGTCGAACAGCCCTGTGCAGACAATGATGGATCGGTCGGCCCCCCGGCGGCGAAACACCAGGCCCGGCGTACTCCCTCCCCTCCTTCAAGGATCCGCACCCGCCGATGAAAACCAATCCGGTCAAACGCACGTTGAAATCTAGGCAAACCTTCGTTCGGCACCTGGCTGTCGCTGGGTGATTTGTACGCCACTCGGGGTCATGGCCCGGTCGGGTTTCGATTGGTTGACCTTAGGATCTGTCTAGAAATAACATTTCCATATAATAATGTTTTGGCGTATACTGCCCTAAGTGGTGGACACGGCCCAATCGCCGCACGCTTTAAGGCCCTGACTGCCGTTCTGGATGAGCGGACGAGGCGTCTGCTGGCGGCAGCCGAGAGTCAGGCGATAGGCCGGGGTGGCATATCGTCGGTGGCGCGAGCTACGGGAATCTCGCGGCCTGTCATCCGGCAAGGAATAGCAGAACTAAAAGATCCCACACTACTGGTCGCCGGGCGAGTGAGACGGCAAGGGGGCGGCCGCAAGAAGGCGGTCGAGAAGGACGCTGCGATCCGGTCCGATTTGGAGGCGCCGCTGGAGTCAACCACGCGGGGCGACCCGGAGGCTCCGCTGCGCTGGACTTGTAAAAGCGTCCGACAGTTGACCGCGGAATTGAAGCGATTGAAACATCAGGTCAGTCACCAGGTTGTGGCCGACTTGCTGCATGAACTGGGCTATAGCCTGCAGGCTAACCGTAAGACGAAGGAAGGGACGAACCATCCAGACCGGAACGCCCAGTTCGAACACCTGAACGGAA
>CAVXOV010000072.1:0-16350 GCA_963763345.1 uncultured Candidatus Saccharibacteria bacterium | reverse complement strand
GCGGCCCAGCTTGAGGCGCAAAGGAGCGAGGCCTCGACCGCGAAGGCGCAGGTCGCCGTCGCCGCCGCCCGAGTCGCCGCGGCCCAGACCGAGGCGGCCGAGAAGGCCTCCGAGCTGGATTTCGCCCGGCTCAGCGCTCCTACTGCGCCGTGAAGGCGCCGATCGAGGGCCTGGTCTCAAGGAAGAACGTCGAACCCGGCCAGTTCATCCAGTCGGGCCAGACGCTTCTCTCGATCTCGTCCGAGTCCGAAGTCTGGGTCGTCGCGAACTTCAAGGAAACCCAGCTGACCCACATGAAGCCGGGCCAGGACGTCGAGTTCGAGGCCGACAGCTTCCCGGGCGTCGTCTTCCGCGGCAAGGTTGAGTCGATCTCGGGCGCCACGGGGGCCCGGTTCGCCCTCCTGCCCCCCGACAACTCGACGGGCAATTTCGTCAAGGTCACCCAGCGCGTGCCCGTGAAGATCGTGCTCGCCCAGGCCCCGGCACCGGAGCACGTGCTCCGCCCGGGGATGAGCGTTGACGCGACCGTGCGGGTGCGGGACTAGGGCCGGACCGCCATGGCCGAGCATGGACTGCGCAAGCTGATCATCACCTTCACGGTGGTGACCGCGGCGTCATTGAGCTGATCGACACGTCGATCGTGAACGTGGCGCTGAACGACATGAGCGGCAACCTCGGGGCGACGCTGGAGGACGTGGCCTGGGTGGTGACCGCGTACGCGATCGCCAACGTGATCATCATCCCGATGACGAGCTTCCTCGCCGCGCGCTTCGGGCGGCGCAACTACTACATCGGCTCGATCCTCCTCTTCACCGGGGCGTCCGTCGCGTGCGGCAACGCCCACACTTTATTTGCACAATCTCTAACTAACAATCCAAATTCGGATTTATTAATGAATGTATTAGGCTCCGAGTATTTGACCGAGAATAACTTTAAAAAAGCTGATTCTTTATTTGAGGCTGCATTAGTTATTGATGCTACAAATTATCAGGTATTGTATAATAAGGCAACCTCTTTATCTATTCAAAAGAAAACAGAAGAAGCCATTACTTATTATGAGAAAACCATTACTGTTGCTCCAACCTATTACCCTGCTTACATACAAAAGGCAACTTTACTGATAAATAGCAAAGAGTACAAAACAGCCTTGGATGTTCTTAATAAAACAATAGTTATCAAATCAGATATTGGCAAAGCTTATTTTTTAAGAGCCCTGTGCCTTGAAAATATAAATGATTTTTTGGCTGCCATAACTGAATTATACCGATGCGATTACCAATCATTATGCAGATGAACAGCTTTATTTGAATAGAGCTATTTGTTATGGTAAAACAAATGATTTCACTAATGCACTGAATGATATAAACTTTGTTTTATCTAAAAACCCTGGCAATGCTTTTGCCTGGTACTTAAGTGGTATTGCAAAATTAAATCTCGGGCAAAACGGGTGTAATGATTTGGTAATTGCTTATCAAAAAGGCTATGTGCCGGCTATTCAGGCACTCAATCAAAAATGCAAATAGCTATTGCTTAGGATATTCGATACGTACATGGTACATATTCATTAAACGTTTCTTAAATATTTTCTTTAGCAAGGTTAAATCCCGCAAGGTTAAATCAGCATTGATGAGTTGGTTCTCATCCATTTTATATTTAAAAATGCGTTCTACCAGATCATCAATTGTTACAGCATCATAGGTTTTTAAACTTCTGGATGATGCCTCCACACTATCTGCCAACATTAGCACAGCCGTCTCTCTGCTAAATGGAATGGGACCCGGATAACGAAACGTATGCTCATCAGGTTTTGTATTCGGGTTTTCTTCGGTAAACTTATAATAGAAATAACTGGCCAGAGTTGTTCCGTGATGCGTTCGTATAAATTCAATAATCTGCTCAGGTAATCTTTCTTTCCGTGCCATTTCTATCCCGTCAATAACATGATTAATGATAATCTTAGCGCTTTCCTGATACGATAAATCTTCGTGTGGATTTATTTTAGAAGATTGATTCTCTATAAAATAATAAGGATTCTTAAGCTTGCCAATATCATGATACATAGCGCCTGTTCTTACCAACAAGGGTTTCCCTCCTACCAGCCTGATAGCCTCTTCTGCCATGTTGGCTACCTGTAAACTATGCTGAAATGTTCCGGGTGCATCCGTTGCTAATTGTTTTAACAAGGTATTACTCCCGATATCATTTAATTCAAGCAAAGTAAAGTCTGATACAAAACCGAACAGTTTTTCAAACACATAAATTAAAGGATAAGCTAAAAGCAAAGCTGCCGATGAAACCAAAAAAGGATAGGTAGTAGAAAAACTTAAACTTTCATTGGAAGAAATATTCAATGCAAAAAAGCCAAGCATACTAATGACATAGGTAACTACCGCGGTTATTAAAAGCTGTGAGCGTCTTACCAAATTAGCCAGACTAAATATGGTGCCAATTCCGGCAAGTAATTCAATAAACAAAAAGTTAAACTTTTGTTCTACTGCAAATAAAGCACAAAGCAGAATAATATTTAAGTGCACAAACAAAGCCGTTCTTGTATCAAAAAAGGTGCGGATAATAACAGGAGCTATAGCAAAAGGAATGGCATAGATACTAATAAGCGGATTCCTTGCTGCCAAAGCACAGGCTAAAACAAATAAGCATATCAGTAAAAAGATAAAGCTGATGTGTGTGTTGCGCGAAAATATTCCGGTGCGGAACAAGCCCAGAAACAGGAATACCATCAATAAACATAAACCCACATAAATTACCTTTCCAAGAAAAGAGATAAAAGAATTCCGACTCTTATAATCCTGCGTATTTATTTCTTTTTGTAAAGATTGTAGTACGGCTGCATTATCTGTATTTACTACATCTCCCCTCTTTATAATTGATTGCCCCTTTATATTTTTATCTTTTATAGATACTACATTGCTTAACTGTTGTTGCAAATTCTGCGATGTAATTCTTTTATTAAATGCTAATGTATGCGCCAAACTATTCTCCATCGCTTCAATTAAACGCAATGATATTTTATATCAAAATGCTTCTTTAGGTTTTCTGTCAAAAAACTATCGGCTTGCGTAAGGGTATAAAAATCATGCAAATTGGCAGATTCTACGGTTTTATTTTTTTCTATCAGTATAGGCGGGTTGTTTTCGGGTATTGTCGTATCAGGCAATTCAATTATATTCCTGCTAGATAAGTCTTTAAATAGTTCTTCGCAAACAGCTTCTTCCTGCTTGCTTAGTTTGTTATTCAAAAAAAATAAATCCTATTCTTTCTGAATAAAGAATCATTATAGATGTAATACAACTCAGCATGTTGCTTAATCTGCTTCTTCTCTGCAGTTACTTCCGCCTCACTTTTATACACCGCAAAATCAAAAGGAGCAATTAAATCTTCTTTATCCCAGGGTTTGCTTAACTGATAAGAAAGCTTAATCGAATTGTTACTTGGTAGCAGCCAAACAATAAAAAACAAACTGCAGAAAAATACAGTCAGCTTAAACCACAAGCCATGTTTGTTGCGTAGGTAAGCCAGTAACTCTTGCATAAATAAATTTTATTTTATTACCGCAGGAGGCTGCATTACTGTGCCGCATTGCTTGCAAGTTCTTAAATCTTCACTGGTGTAAAACTTCTCAAATACACCTTGAAACTGTGTAGTTATATCCGTTAAGGTAAAATACTCCTCATATAATTTATGATTACACTTCTCGCAAAACCAAAGCAAGCCATCTTTTTCGGTATCTCTGCGACGGCGCTCTATTACTAAGCCAATCGTATTGGCAGGACGCTTTGGGTTATGAGGCACCTTAGGAGGCAACAAAAATATATCCCCTTCCTTTATAGGAACATTAACTGCTTTACCATCTTCCTGAATTTGCACCTCCACATCACCTTCTAACTGATAAAAAAACTCTTCGCTCTCGTTGTAATGATAATCTTTACGCGAGTTTGGTCCGCCAACTACCATAATAGTAAACTCGGCATCTTTGTAAACTACTTTATTGTTTACGGGTGGTTTCAATAAACTTCTGTTTTCATCAATCCACTTCTTAAAATTAAACGGGCGTGTTACCATGGTGTTTTATTCTTTAAATTAATTATCTGATTCTATCTGCAGAACGAACCAACTCTTCATCTTTTTTAATATAGCGACTGGCTATAAACGCAGCTATTATGGCAAGTAGGGGCAAATAGGAAGGGAAGAGAAACGTTTTCTTTTCAAAATCATGATCATATAATTGGTTGGTTAAAAACAGTATGGTTAAAAATAAACAAGCATTAAAAAATATAATAGCATAACAAAGTTTTATCTGAAGCTTACGGTTTTTATACATAAACAAACAAAGAAATGCGGTAAGTATAGAAAGGTAATTTCCAATAGGCGTTATATCCATCGGGTTGCGAAGGAATAAAGGTGGAAATCCTTCATAGTTTACAAAGGGAAATATCAATAAACAAGCCCCACATACTATTACCACCAACAAAAAAATGCTTTGTATCCTCTGTATCATATTTCTTTATTATTTTTCATTATTGTAATATGGTGTTCGCCTAAAGGCTCGGGTCATAATCTATAAAAATGAACTTTTTTGTTCGGCAATTAATGCTGCTACTTTTCTGTCAATCACAAAAGTAAAATCATTTTCTGAAATAGTATCTACATCTATCCAACGGAAAGACTGTGCACCATTAATCTTCTTCTTAAAATCAAATTTCTTATCAGAAACTTCCAACTTTATTTTACCCACGTGACTAACCACATAGTAAATACTCAACACCTGCGAGTTGGTACTGAAAGCCGATGTCACAAAAAAATCGGTAGTATAAAAATGCCGTTTAACCTTCACCGTAATATCCGCCTCCTCTTTAAACTCCCTAATCAGGCAATCAGCCGTACCCTCGCCAAATTCCAAGCCACCACCGGGCAGTTTGGTAATTTCATAGCCCTTAATGTATTCATCGCTTACCAAAAGTTTACCCTCCTGTACCAAAATGCCATACACCCTTACGTTAAACCTCTTCATTTAGTAAAATTAGCGGTAATTATAGCGCTAAAAACAAGCTTCACTCTCTTTTTATGAACGAAACAGGGCTTATTTACTCAGAGTTAAGACTAGAACTTGCAAAGAATAAGACTGAATTTGCGAAGAATGAGACTGAACTTGTGAATTAGGAGACTGAACTTGCAAAGAATAAGACTGAATTTGCGAAGAATGAGACTGAACTTGTGAATTATGAGACTGAACTTGCGAAGAATAAGACTGAACTTGTGAAGAATAAGACTGAATTTGTGAAGAATAAGACTGAATTTGCGAAGAATGAGACTGAACTTGTGAAAAATAAGACTGAACTTGTGAAGAATGAGACCATTTTTATGAAGAATGAGACCATCGCTATGAAGAATGAGACGTTTGTTCAGAAGAATGAGACCATTGTTCAGAAGAATGAGACCATCGCTATGAAGAATGAGACGTTTGTTCAGAAGAATGAGACCATCGCTATGAAGAATGAGACCATTCTTTCAATTTATCCTCTTATTATGGTGAATTTATATTTAAGTGCTTAAAGGTTTCTATCCTATATCTCAGGTCTAATAATTACTATCTTTGCCGTCTTAAAAATATAACCCTCACGAATGAAACTCTTACAGCTCTTTTTAAGCCTCACCATATTAGTTACCCTGCATGAATTCGGGCATTTCTTTTTTGCCAAAAGATTCAAATGCCGTGTAGATAAGTTCTATTTATTCTTCGACTTTCTTATTCCCTTTTGCAGGTGTACTAAACTTCCCTCTTTTTAAAAAGAAGATTGGTGATACAGAATATGGCATCGGTTGGTTTCCCTTTGGCGGATATGTTAGTATTGCCGGTATGGTAGATGAACAGATGGATAAAAGTCTTACCAAAGACCACCCAGCCTCGGGAAATGCGTGCTAAACCAGCCTGGCAACGCCTTTTAATTATGATGGGGGGTATTTTAGTGAACCTGTTCTTAGGCATTTTTATTTACTGGATGGTATTGTTTTGCTGGGGTAAAGAAACATTGCCTGTAAAGAACCTTACTTACGGTATTTCTTGCGATTCTTTGGCTTTAAAAATGGGCTTTAAAAACGGAGATAAAGTAATCAGTGTAGATGGCAAGCCTGTTACTTCTTTGATACGGGTTCCTTTAGAAATGATTATGAATGTAGCTAAAACAGTTCAGGTAGAGCGCAATGGGGCAACTGTAAACATCCCTATTACCAGCGACCAGATTGGTTTACTGCTTAAAAACTTAAAACATAGCGATTTTATTGGTGTGCGTACTCCGGCCGAGGTAGATTCGGTTATTAAAGGTTCTCCGGCAGAGAAAGCCGGACTTAAACACGGAGATAGGTTACTGGCTATTAACTCCACCCCTACCCTATTCTTTGATGAGTTTAGAAGAGAGGTTAGAAAAGATGCAGGTAAGAATATTGATATTACCTTATTAAGAGATAACGATACCATACATACTAAAGCAAGCGTTACAGCAGAAGGAAGTATTGGGTTCTTTCCTGAACGTGCTAAGTTTATCAAAACAGAAAAGGTTAGTTTTGGTATAGGCGAGTCTCTTATTCAAGGAACAAAAGATGCTTACGAAACACTTATGATGCAGGTTAAAACGATTGTGGTGGTGTTTACTGTAAAAGATGCTCATCAGCAAGTAGGTGGTTTTTATACTATGTACAAAACCATGCCCGAAACATGGGATTGGGAAAACTTCTGGAAACGTACCGCGATGTTCTCTTTAATGCTTGCCTTTATGAACTTTCTCCCCATTCCAATGTTTGATGGAGGTTATATAGCATTTATCCTTATTGAAATGATTAGTCGTCGTAAAGTGCCTGATAAAGTGCTTTATTACGCTAACTATGTTGGGCTTTTTATTATACTTGGCTTAATGATATATGCCAACACCGATTTCTTAAGGTAGGATATGCCAAAGATTAACTATTATTTGCAACTGCTAATTTTTAGCGTGCTTGTATTTGTTATAACATTCTTTGCTTCACTAAAGTTTCACATTCCACTGTATTACGTTGTTCTGCTTAGTGTTTACTTTACTGCTTTTTCATTTGTACTAAACAGACAACTACAAAGCGCTCTGCAAGCCGAAAATAAAAACAAGTTTACGCATACCTTTTTGGCATTAACCGCTCTTAAGATGTTTAGTTGTCTTATTATACTACTGTTTGGTTTATACTTTGCTGCAGAGGGTAAAATGGCACTTGGTATATGTACCATGAGTTATTATATGCTGTATACCACTTATGAAGTTTGGTATTGGTTAAACAAGCTTAAACATTAAGGTTTCAATAAACACTTTATTGTATTAAGCAACCTTACCCCAGTTAATGTTTGTTTTATTCTGACGAATTAACTGCTGACTTAATAATTTATTTTGTTGATGCAATAGGTCGGGGTCGGTAGCTAAAATATCAGTAGCTACCTGCCTGGCAAGTTGCAATATTTGCTGGTCTTTGGCAAGGTCTGCTATTTTAAGATTAAGAATACCGCTTTGTTGAGTGCCTTCAATATCACCCGGACCACGCAGTTGCAAATCAACCTCAGCTACTTCAAAACCATCATTGGTTCTGCACATAGTTTGCATACGCACTTTAGCATCCTGAGATAATTTATAAGAAGTCATCAGTATGCAATAGCTTTGGTCTGCCCCCCGCCCTACCCTACCACGTAATTGATGTAATTGCGATAAACCAAAACGCTCTGCATTTTCAATAACCATTACAGAGGCATTAGGTACGTTTACTCCCACCTCAATTACAGTAGTGGCAATCATAATATGTGTTTGGTTTTTTACGAATCGTTGCATCTCAAAATCTTTAGCATCGCTTTCCATCCTGCCGTGCAAAATACTGATGCGGTATTCAGGCAACGGAAATTGTTCCGACAAAGAATCATACCCTTCCATTAAATTCTTTAAATCCAGCTTCTCCGATTCTTCAATTAAAGGATACACTACATACACCTGTCTGCCCAATTTAATCTGCTCTTTCATAAAACCATATAAACGCAAACGCTTGGCATCGGTATAATGTATGGTTTGTATGGGCTTACGACCGGGAGGCAATTCATCAATAACCGAAGTATCTAAATCTCCGTATAAAGTCATGGCAAGGGTACGCGGTATAGGCGTAGCGCTCATAACCAATACATGCGGAGGGTTCACATTCTTGTTGTGCAACCTGGCGCGTTGTGCTACACCAAAACGATGCTGCTCATCAATCACTACAAAGCCAAGGTTCTTAAACTGCACGGGGTCTTCCAACAGCGCATGTGTGCCAATGATTATTTGCAGCGTTCCGTCAGCTAACTGTTTTAGTATTTCTTTTCTGGCTTTTGATTTTACCGAGCCTGTAAGTAAAGCGCATGTAATGCCTAAAGGTTTTACTAATTCACTAATCGTTTGAAAGTGTTGCTGTGCCAGTATTTCAGTAGGAGCCATCAAACATGCCTGAAAATTATTATCCAACGCCATGAGCATACACATAAGCGACACGATGGTTTTTCCACTGCCCACATCGCCTTGCAACAGGCGGTTCATTTGTTTACCCGTGCGCACATCGTTGCGTATTTCTTTTATAACGCGCTTTTGCGCATTGGTTAATTCAAAGGGAAGGTGTTCATTGAAGAAGGTATTAAAGTAATGCCCCAGCTTTTCGAACACAAAACTCTGCATGCTTTGTTTACGGAAGTGCTTGCTCTTTAACAGCCTTAACTGTATGTAAAATAGCTCTTCAAACTTTAAGCGGTACTCGGCTTGCTTTAGCAGATGTGCGTTTTCGGGAAAGTGAATTTGCTTGTAGGCTTGCTCCTTACCAATCAGTTTATATTGTTGTAGTATGTTTTCAGGAAGTGTTTCTTCTACCTTGTTTGCTAACTGAGGCACCAACACCTCCTGCAACTTTAATATGCCTTTGCTATCTAAACCCTTGCTCTTTAGTTTTTCGGTGCTGGGGTACACGGGCATCAAAACAGAATTTAATTTAATGCTGTCATCACTGGCTAAATCCACATCGGGGTGCGGTATGTTGTATTTACCTCTAAACTCAGATGGTTTGCCAAGCACAATGTATTCGGTATCGGGTTTAAATTTTCCTTCCAGCCACTTAGCTCCCTGAAACCAAACCAATTCAATAACTCCCGTATCATCTTTTAAGTAAGCTACAAAACGCCTGCTCTGCTTTTCGCCCAGCAACTCCGTCTTTATAATTCTGCCTTTTAGCTGCACATAAGGCAACTCCTCGGTTATCTCTTTTACTTTATAAAACTTACTCCGGTCTATATACCTGAAAGGGTAGAGGCTCAGCAAATCATAATAGGTAAAAATCTGCAACTCCTTTTTAAGCATATCGCCGCGCTGCGGACCAATGCCTTTTAAATATTCAATAGGAGTATCTAAGAAGTTGCTCAAAATCATTCAAAATTAAGAATTGAGCGGAACAAAACAATTTGTTATTGGCTAAGAGTTAAGAAAGATAAATATTCAAGTCATATATTGTAATGCCAAAGTCTATAACTGAGGGTATGTATAACCAAACAAGTCGATATCTTCTTTAAAAGCTTCATTAACCATTTTAATCGAGTTCTTGCTGTAAAAATTTATATAATTAGTATTATTTTCTCTGCTTTTATTTAGGTGTGGAACTACTTTATTTACATTCAGGTGCTTACATATGTTATTAAAATCAAGATGTAAATTTTCATATTTTCCTATAAAATCAATTAAACAAGTACCGTTCTCATCATAGAAAAAATCCTTTTGAAGATGAAGGTCGTTATCAATTCTCCATTCGATATATTCATCAAAATTTTTCATATTTTTAATAAGGTGATGATGGGGATGTGTTTGTTCTCATTCTTTAACATATAGGTATAAAGTGAAACCTGCCAATCCCAGGGGTTTCTTACAAAGCCAAACTTAAAATATGAATCATATATATTAGCGGGTAATTTATATTTCAACTCTTTCGCGCTTATATGCCATTCAAACTCTTTTGTGTAAATCGCAGGATGTCTTTTCGTTAATAACCGGATTTTGTCCACCAATGTAGAACCCCAAAAAGAAGGATTATTGTATTTGTTTAATGCATTATGAATACTTGTACCTGCAACCTTATAATTATGAATAAAGATAAACTTCTTTGCGTGTGAAATAATCATCAGTTAACTATTAAATTCTTAATACGATTAAAATTATTCTGCACCTAATAATGCTTGGCAAAAATATATCCTCGATAAATTATAAGAAGTATGCTGTTTCTTAATAAATCTAAAAAGGAGGAAAACCTTTTCATAATAAGTGTGAAAAATTTAAGAACTATGTTAAACTGGGTATCTTAAACGTTATAAATGTTAAAGAAAGTAAGTATGATAAAAGTAAATAACTTTGCTTCGTGAATTTTAAACTTACATCAGAGTACCAACCTACCGGCGATCAACCCACCGCTATCAAGCAGTTGGTAGAGGGTTTAAACGATGGCATAAAGAATCAGGTTTTGCTGGGGGTTACGGGTTCGGGCAAAACGTTTACGGTGGCTAATGTTATCAATCAGGTAAACCGCCCCACGCTGGTGCTTAGTCATAACAAAACGCTGGCGGCGCAGTTGTATGCCGAGTTAAAGCAGTTCTTCCCTGAAAATGCGGTTGAGTATTTTGTTTCCTATTACGATTACTACCAGCCCGAGGCGTATTTGCCTACCACGGGCACCTATATAGAAAAGGATTTAGCCATTAATGATGAGATAGAGAAACTTCGCTTGAGTGCCTCTTCGGCTTTGCTTTCAGGCAGACGGGATGTGATTGTGGTGTCGTCCGTTTCCTGCATTTATGGTATCGGCAACCCGCAGGAGTTTCAAAAGAGTTTGGTGAACATTAAGGTTAAGCAACGCATCAGTCGCAATAAATTTCTGTTTCAGTTGGTGCAGGGTTTGTATTCGCGCACTACCGAGGAGTTTACCCGTGGCAGTTTCCGTGTGGTTGGCGATACGGTTGATATTAACCTTTCCTATGCCGATTATGCCTTGCGTGTTTGCTTTTTTGGCGATGAGATTGAGAGCATAGATACTTTTGATACGGGTTCGGGCAAGAAGATTGAAAACTTTAGCGAGTATATTATTTACCCTGCCAACATGTATGTTACCGCCCCCGAGACTTTGCAAAAAGCCATGCGACAAATACAGGATGATATGATGTTGCAGGTAAATTATTTCTCTGAGAACGGAAGGGCTTTAGAAGCCAAGCGCCTGAAAGAGCGTGTGGAACATGATTTGGAAATGATGCGCGAGTTAGGTTATTGCAGTGGTATAGAAAATTACTCGCGTTATATAGACGGACGTTTGCCCGGCATGCGCCCCTTTCTGTCTGATGGATTATTTCCCTAAAGATTTTTTGTTTGTGGTGGATGAAAGCCATGTAACGCTTCCACAAATAAGAGCCATGTATGGAGGCGATTACTCGCGCAAAGTTAATTTGGTGGAGTATGGTTTTCGTTTGCCTGCCGCGTTGGATAACCGTCCGCTAAAGTTTGAAGAGTTTGAAAGTTTATTAAATCAAACCATCTACGTAAGTGCTACACCTGCCGAGTATGAATTACAAAAGTCGGAGGGTGTGATAGTAGAGCAGTTAATTCGTCCTACCGGTGTTTTAGATCCTCAGATAGATGTGCGTCCTTGCCAGAATCAGGTAGATGATTTGCTGGAAGAAATACATAAAACTATTGAAAAGGATGAACGTATTTTAGTTACCACCCTTACCAAGCGCATGGCAGAGGAACTTGCCAAGTATTTTGCCAAGCTTAATATACGCTGCCGTTATATACATTCGGATGTAGATACATTAGAGCGTGTGGAGATATTACGCCAGTTACGCGTCGGCATGTTTGATGTGTTGATAGGAATAAATCTTTTACGTGAAGGACTGGACTTACCTGAAGTATCCTTAGTTGCGATATTGGATGCAGATAAAGAAGGGTTTTTGCGGAATGTAACTTCACTAATACAAACCGTAGGACGTGCAGCCCGTAACGTAAACGGCAGAGTAATTATGTATGCCGATAAAATTACCGAGAGTATGCGCCAAACCATAGATGAAACACAACGCCGCCGATTAAAACAGATTGAATATAACTATCAGCATAACATTACCCCTTCGCAAGCCGGAAGAAAAAAGCAAGATGCTTTCTCTCCAACAGAAGTAAATGTAGATGGCAGGTTAGTGAAAGCGTATACAGAGAATTTTGATACCAGTCTGGCTGCCGACCCTGTGGTGCAATATATGAACGAAGGAGAATTGAAGAAACAAATCGGACTATTAAAATCGGCAATGCTGCGTGCCGCTAAAGAAATGGATTTTATGGAAGCTGCCCGCTTGCGTGATGAACTCTATGTATTGGAAAATCTGTTGAAGGAGAAGTAAGCGTTCATGATGCAAACTACTTCTCATACCATTCAATCTGTAATTACTTTTTATAAAAGTGAATTAGCAGACATCTATACCGAAAGCGAACTGCAAAACATCATCAACTGGATATTAGAGAAACAACTTAAGCTAAGTTCAACGGATATTATTTCTAAACGAGAGATTTCAATTGCTCAAGCCGATATAAAAGAGCTGGAAAGGATGTGCGCCGAATTAAAAGCACACCGCCCCATACAATATGTTTTGGGAGAAGCGGAGTTCTATCATTTAAAGTTTAAAGTAAATGAAAGCGTTCTTATTCCCCGCCCGGAAACAGAGGAGTTAGTTGATTTGATAATAAAGAAATTCAAAACGCACTCAACACTCAACATTCTTGATATTGGAACAGGGAGTGGGTGTATTCCTATTGCTATTAAGAAGAATATCCCTAATGCAAATGTGTATGGATTAGATATTAGTAAAGATGCCCTTGAAATAGCCAAGCATAATGCGGAGAAAAATAATGTTGAGGTTAACTTCTTTCAGAAAGATGTTTTATCAGATACTATTGCTGAAGATATTTTAAAGCAAACTAATAATCAAAAGATAGACCTTATTATAAGTAACCCGCCTTATGTGTTAGAATCAGAAAAGGAAGGTCTGCAAAATAGGGTAAAAGACTATGAACCTAATTTGGCTTTGTTTGTAAATGATAAAGACCCCATCTTATTTTATCGAAAAATAGCAACTTTAACTGGTAATATAGGTGCCGAAAAAGCATCTCTTTACTTTGAATGTCATACAAATTATGCCAAATCTATATCTAATTTGTTAAAAGCGGAAGATTTTGGTAATACTACTTTATTTAAGGATTTGGCTGGGTTAAATCGCTTTGTAAGCGCCTGTTTATAAGGTTTTCTCTATCAACAAAGCCTTGTTTAAAAAAACAAACCTTATAGACGAAAGTACCTTTTCTTAATACTAAATTTGCTGGTGTCGCAAATAACATTTAATTTTAGCGTAGTTTTAACAGAACATATGGGTATAAAAATTACTATCAACAAGTTATTAACTTGCTTATTTACATTGTTACTGGCAATTTCGGTAAGCGCTCAGGATAAAGAAAAGGTAAAGCATAAGCCCTCTATCATGTTGGGAGTTGCCGGCTTAAAATATCAGGGGTATATTGGCAGCCATAGCAATTTAAACCCTTTATTAGATGCTCGTTTGGGGTATTTTCTATCTGTTGAACAGCGTTTTGGCAAGGTATTAGGCGTTGAATTAGGCGGAATGTACGGTAAATTAGCCGGTACAGATAACCAAACTACTACATCAGGAACTACGATAACCAATTATTTCGCTAATTTTCAATCTCAGATTATACAAGGGCAGCTAATGCTTACACTTAATTTTGATGGCGTGATGAAGGGCGATCCTAACGTTTCTCCTTTTATTAAAGCTGGTATAGGCTACATGATGTTTAATACATCCAGCGATTTAAAAGCTGCTAATGGAAACCCTTATGTTTATGGAACAGATGGTTCTATTTCAACGCTGCAAACGGTTACCGTTAATAGCGTTACTACCACCAGTTTGATTCCAACCAGAAGAGATTATACTTACGAAACAAAAATACCTACCAACGGACAAACCGGTACTTTGGTAATACCTATGATGGGTGGATTTGATTTTAATTTTGGTAAACACATGACCTTTTTAGTGGGTGCCGGTTATAATGTTGTATTATCTAACTGGGTAGATGGTTCGGGCAAAGGTTCGGCAGGTTATATAACCGCCAATGCCGGATTAAAATACGAATTTGGTAAAAAAGCCGATGCCGTTGATAAGCAATATAAAGATGTCGATTTTGCGTCGGTTGACCATTTAGATGCGGATAAAGACGGAGTGCCTGATGATAAAGATATGTGCCACGGAACACCTAAAGGAGTTAAAGTAGATGAAAAAGGTTGTCCGTTGGATAGTGATAATGACGGAGTGCCTGATTACTTAGATAAAGAACCAAACACAGCCAAAGGAAACAAAGTAGATGGTTACGGTGTAACAATTGATGAAGCCGCAATGGCACAACACCAAAAAGATTGGGATAACCAAGCACCTGAGCGCAGCAAGCAGTTTAACGTATTGCCAAGCGCTGCTTACCTGAAAAAAGTGGAAGCAGAGGCAAAGAAAAACCAAGCTAAAAATCAAGTTAAGGGTGGTAACACTACTAACAAAATACCTGCTGAGTTAAGATCTGCGGATATAAACCACGATGGATTTATTACAGCAGATGAGATAACTAAAACCATCGATGCTTTCTTTGAAGGAAGTGGAGACTTTACGGTAGAAAAAATAAATAAACTGATTGACTACTTCTTCGAACAGTAATAGTTAACTAACAATTAATAAAGAAGCCTTTCGGAAACGAAGGGCTTTTTTTATTTGTAATTTATTGCCGACTAATGGCAATATCTTAAGTAACTTACGTTTAACGTAAAATGAGGTTTACGCTAAATTTTACTTGTTTGTTATTTTGCTTATCTGTTTACGCGCAGGACAGTACACAACAAAAACATTCTTTATATAAGTTATCGGGTGTTTCAGCAATGGGAGCATTTGCCTCATATAGTAGCTCTACCAATAATGGCGGGAACCAAACATATTTCTAAACAACCTCTATTAGCTATGTGGCCTGCTGTGGCTAGCAAACCGTATTATAATTACCCCCAATATAATGCTTATAATAATGGTAATGGCGGTATGTTTGGTGCCTACCTAACTTTTGATAATTACAGTAAGAAAAAGAAAAGATACGCTATACATAGTAAAACCAATGTGGGTATTAGCTTAGTTACTTATAATGGAGTAACGGCAAACTTTGGTAATACTATAGCCAAACGATTAGATACCGTTAGTAATTATACTTCGGGAAATAACATCCCCTCTTATCGTGATAGTGTAACTGCTTATGGTGCCAGCATTAAGTATAACTCAACCAATATAGGTTTGGATGTACAACAGGTGTTTTGTACTAATCAAAAAAAGAGAGTATCGGCTTTTGCAGGGATAGGTGCATCGGTAAACTTTTCGGTTACTTCAATAATCAGAGAATCGCTTGATAAGGAAAGGGGTATTAATAACACAACAAACCCTGCATATAGCTATCAAAAAAATGGTGTTAGTTTACAGGATGAAAAGACTGATTTTATGCTAGGAAATACCTATAAAATTAAGAGTTCTGTGTTATATCAATTTTATATCCCTGCCGGAATTACCATACGGTTTGGCAATAATGAAAAAAGCAAGCTAAGTCATTTTTATTTAAGTCCACAAATAAAAGTGGGCTATAACTGATACGTTTTTATTGAATAGTGCCTTTACTTATGTTATTTGTTATGCCTCTTTAGGAGCTACCTACAGGTTTTAAGAGAAACAAAACTCTTACCTAATCTCCCTGAAGCCTTTGTATAATTCGTCTATTTGGGGTTGCAGCATTTTAAGACCTTTTTCCTGTACCCTTACATCTAATTGAATGGTTCCGCTTCTTCCGGAGTAATCGAAACCCTGGTACTTCCAGATGTTTCCATAGTACATAAGGTCAAGTTCAAAATAATCAACTTCCAAATCGTTGATTTTCTTTTATAAACTTTGATGTGACTAACCTTGCCAAGCTTGCCAAATTGGTCTTCGAGACTACCTTTAATTTTCTTTTCGCCGATGAACGAAGAAAGTTCTATAAAATCAACGCGTATTAATTTGAATTTATCATCAAAGGTAACATCCCACTCGTTTTTAGTGGTATCTATTTTCCAGTTGTTTTGTCGTATTGTATTTCGTACACATTATTTTTGCTGATATAGCTTCCGCGTTTATCACCAAAATTATAACCGCTTTAAGCACTAATT
>CAVXOV010000071.1:0-17726 GCA_963763345.1 uncultured Candidatus Saccharibacteria bacterium | reverse complement strand
TCAAAATATTTACAGACCGGGTATTACAACCGACGTAAAAATTGCCAAGAACAGTTTGGCTTTAGAGCAGGAAAAAAACAAACAGGATGAGAACACGATCAGAGAACAAATTGCTTTTGCTTATTTAAATGTGTTGCTAAGAGATTTACAAAATAAAATCGCCGGTAATGATGAACAACGTTATAAAGAATATGCTGAAGTAGCAGAAGGAAAATATAAAACAGGTACCTTAATAGAAAACGATTATTTAAAAGCTAAGTTAGATTATGAAAATGCTAAGGTTGAAACGCAAAAAGCTAAGCAGAACTATGATTTGGCTTTAAATAATGTAAAGTATCAGATAAATGTGCCTGTTGAGACACAACTTACTTTATCTGATACGCTTAATTCGCCTAATTTATCTTTTAGTGATTTGCCTACAAAAGCCGATGCAAACAACCGTACAGAAATTAAGCAATTGATATTACAGCAGGAAAATAATAAGTTACAGGTAAACAAGAATCGTCAGAATGCTTTGCCTTCACTTGCTTTTTTTGCTAACTATTCAAAGCAATTTACCTATACAAATCTTGATTATGGATTGAAACAATGGTGGACACCCTTTAATTATCTTGGTGTAAGATTAAGTATACCTATTACGGCTAATTTCAAGAATTATAACAGCACTCAGGAATATAAGTTCAAAACCATGCAAACTGATTTAGATATAAAGCAAAGAACTGCAGATATAAATTATGAAATTCAGAAAACTTCAACTGAGTTAAGCAATGCCTTAAAGAATATGCAAACCACAAAAAGCAATTATGATTTATCAAAGATTATATATGCTAACGAAAAGCAACAATATAATTTAGGCTCCTTACTATATAGTAATTTGTTAGATACAGAAAGAAGCTTAAGCGCAGCAGAACAAAACTATATCAAAGCTGTGTATGATTATTTAATTGCCAATATTAACTACCAAAAGGCAATAGGTAATTATTAGTAAGAATTACTTACTGAATAACTAAAGTACTTTGAAAAGTAGTTTGGTTATTCTTCTTATCACTTACCTGTAAGTTAAGCATCACTTTACCTTTAGATATTTTCTCATCAATGGTAAAGTATATAGTATTGGTTTTATACTCATACTCTGCTAAGTGCCACTTACCATTAATAAATAGCTTAAACAATCCTATTCCGCTAAACGCATCATTTACTTTAAAAGAAATAATATCTCCGTTTTTATAAATACCTGATTTCTTTTGCGTGAGTAACTTTATTTGTGGTGCAACCGTATCCACATCTACTTTGTACTTACCAAAGGTTTTGGTGTTTGCTTTTACAAAGCCATTCTCAAAAGTACCACCTACATAGCTTTTACCAGCAGTTATATCAGCTATACAAAGTTTATCGCCATATTTTAAAAGAGCTTGCGGTACTTTTAAAGTAATCGTACAATTGTTCTGAAACGGAATATCGTAGTCTTTTGAAGTGAAGGAAAATATATTGTTTTGATAAGAAGTATTAAGCTGCGCATCTTCATACAAGCTTTTAGCAGGAAGCTCTATACTATAATCTGCTGTAGTCAATTTATAAGGCAACAAACAATCTTGTACCTCTACCCTACTCTCTTTCTTTTTAGCGGAAGTATTTGTTTTTATAGTAAAAGAAACCTCATCTTTTTGATTATAGAAATCATAAACAACTATTCGTACAGCATGGGGGGCACCATCATTAAAAGAAATAAAACCTCTGTCGTGTATGGTTTTGTAAATAGGTAAATCGTTATTCTTTGATTTAAATAGTTTCTGAATGGTAATGCCGCGTTGCTTTTTCAAATCATAGTCTGAATACGTATTCACATAACGAGCTACATCAAAATGAATACTATCTAACACATGGCGGTAATACAACTTACCATCTACATATATCTCTGCTTTATAAATGTTGTTTTTGTTGCCCTGTGGTTGTTCATAATCAAAACACTCTATACCAAAACCAATGGGGTAGCTTGCTTTAAGGGTATCTGTCTTTTTTATACTTGGCAATAGCTTCTCTAATTTATCCTCGTTATACAAAGCAATGCGTTGTATTTTGGGAGCTACCACATCTTCAATCTTTAAATAGCGCAGGGGGTTTAACGGGGCTTCTGTTTTTTCATCTCTTATTTCAAAATGTAAATGCGGTCCCTGACTACTACCCGTATTGCCCGTATAACCAATTACATCTCCTTGCTTTACGGGCAGTTCGTTTGGTTTAGGGTATAACTCTATTTCAAAGCTTTGGGCAAGTTCTTGTGCGGCATAGGCATAGTTTTTTATTTTATCGGCAAAGCCGTATTCATGTCCATAAACGCTTACCAACCCATTAGCATGGGTTATATACAATACCTTGCCATAACCGAAAGAAGAAATTTTAATACGCGAAACATAGCCATCTGCCACGGCATAAATAGGTAGATGATTGGTGCCATGTGTTTTAAAATCTAAACCGGCATGGAAGTGATTGGGGCGCACCTCGCCATAATTGCCTGTTAACTGAGGCTTCTCTCCTTTTAGTGGATGAATGAAGGTAGGTTGTGCCTTTATATTTAAAGCAATTAAAAAGATTAAAATTAAGAGCTTGGTGGAGCTATTTTGTGAGTAAACTGTATTATGCAATGTAAGTTTATGCTTCTAAGAATTTTTCTTTGTCCAATTTTGATAAAGCATAGTATTCATCTTTCATAACACAAACTAGTTCGTCAGACCCTATACCTCTAATGTCAGTTTTCACAGTAGCTACATTTTTATTAATATAATTATTAACCTCGGGGTTTAATCCTCTCCTTGAAAAACAAAAGGATAAAGAACTTAATTTCTGAAGTCTAGCAGACATATTTATACATGGACCTACAAAATCATTCCCATTTCCAACGCTATATATTGCACCTCTAGCAATACCACAACGTAGTTTTTTTGGTGGAGAGCCTATTTTCTTTACAATTTTTTTATAAAAATCGCTTTTGTAATGCTTACATATTTCATGCATTGACACTACAATATTAAGAATTTCAATATCAGATAGTTTTTCAGTATCCCATAAAAATAAAACCCCATCACCCATATATTTAGAAAGAAACGGTAAATCGGAAAAGGTTCTAAAGCCATTTGCGTATGTTTCATGAATTAACTCTTTTCTAACTTGCTGAAAAAGCCATTTCAAGAATTCACTTAAATATTCAGGAACGGCAAGTTGAGGGTCAATCTGCCTGCAAAAATTAGTAAATCCTTCCAAATCAAATAAAACACTTAAAGCATTTATTTGCGATGATTTAGTTTCAATTATTCCTAACCCTAAAATACTTTCATTAAAGCTTTCAAATTTTTCCTTTTTAATTAACTTGACTGTTTCATCATCCTTTTTAAAGTCAACATAGTCCTTATTTATTGTTGTAAACTTTCCCATACTTTTGAATTTATAGCCCTAAAAGTAGCTAAACTTAGCTGCAGATAGCAGGGTTTACGGGTAAGATTTTAACAAATACCTCTATTTGAAGGTAAATTACTGTTAATTTTTAACAAATAACCACACCGACTTCAAGTTTACGAGTGATTCCCTCGTACATAGCAGTGATTCTCTCGAACATAGGAGTGATTCCCTCGAACATTGCAGCGATTCCCTCGAACATAGGAGTGATTCCCTCGTACATTGCAGTGATTCCCTCGAACATTGCAGTGATTCTCTCGAACATAGGAGTGATTCCCTCGAACATTGTAGTGATTCCCTCGAACATAGGAGTGATTCCCTCGAACATTGCAGTGATTCTCTCGAACATAGGAGTGATTCCCTCGAACATTGCAGTGATTCTCTCGAACATTGTAGTGATTCTCTCGAACATTGTAGTGATTCCCTCGAACATTGTAGTGATTCCCTCGAACATTACAGTTAAATACTCGTACATAAGAGTGGTTCACTCATAAAGTAACATAAAATAGCCCTTTTTACAGGTTAACCTTCTTTTCTAAGAAGTAAAAAACAAAAAAGGGAAGCTTTTGGCCTCCCTTTTGCAAGTAAAACAGCTAAAGTTACTGGATAACTACACCTGTTTTAGTGTATCCCAAAACAGATGCAAACAAATAGTTATTAGAACCAAATGTTTGGGCATTGTATTTAATTAAAGTAAGATCTTATCGTTCCACTAGATGCTGTAGCCGATAATTTTGTCAACGAATCTATAGGCAAAGCAACTGAGCCACTACTAGTACTAAAATACATAGTAATAGTTTTGCCCAAACCATCAGCTACTTGCATTTGAACCTGATCGCAACCTGAAATTGCATTTGCAGGCACAACAAAGTTTTGAGACCTGATAATGGTTGAAGGTAAAGTAGATGAAGTTAGTATAGGTGTAGGAGTTGTATTGGTATAAGTAAAAGATGGGAAAGTGGTGTTTCCGCTTATAGACCAAACTGCAGGAGGGAAAACTAACATATTAGTACTATCTGAGTAGTTTTGATTAGCCGTACTATATGGTATATGAACACCGTTAAAATGAATAGAAGAAACAGTACCTGTGCTAACTCCTATATTACCAACACTTGGATGAATAGCCTGTGGCGAAATAAAGAATCCTGCTTGACAAGTTGCAACGGAATATCCGGGAACTGATTCAGACACCGTAAATAAAAAACCACTATAGGTACCACTTGGGTCTCCGGTAGAAGAAAAAGTTAAATTATTACCCGTTGAACCACCCGTATTTGCCCCTTTAGGATTAGTAGTCGGCGCATATACACCTCCACTGGTAGTGTTACTTGTTTTAGAGCAACTCATAATAATTAACGACGCAGACACTGCTAGAATGGCTACCGTAAAAAGTTTCTTTTTCATATTATTTGTTTTAAAATTTACGGGCTAAACTACTTATTTTTAACTAAAAGACAAAAAGTTTACACGCATCCTTAAAGATTATATACTTTTAAAGCATGAAAAGGTTGCTTTTTGTATTTCTTGTCTCTCAAACTATGCTTATTAAGCCTTCCCTCTGCAATGCTCAAAATGCAGACTCACTGCAATCTCTCTTAAAAACAGATAAAAACGATACCAATAAGGTATTACATTTTACTCAATTATGTTGGTTATACCGTAGCATTAGCAGTTACGATACTGCCTTGCTATATGGCAATCAGGCTATAGCGTTGGCAAACTCTTTGCCGGTTAAGGAAAGTAGAAAAGAGTTGGCTAATGCCTATAATATTGTTGGAAATGTTTATCATGATAAATCAGATTACCCAACAGCATCCAATTATTATACAAAATCATTAAAAATCTCCGAAGAAATAGGCAATAAAAAAGGAATGGGTGCGTCCTATACTAATTTTGGTCTTCTTAATTATTATCAGGCTAACTACCCAAAAGCTTTAGAGTATTACCTGAAAGATTTAAAAATAAGAGAAGAGCTTGGTGATAAAAAAGCCATAGCAAATTGCTATGGCAACATTGGGCTTGTTTATATTGAAGAATCTGATTACACCAAAGCTTTAGATTATTTTTTAAAAGCTTTAAAAATACACGAAGAAACCAATAATAAGGATGGCATGGCAACCTGCTATCAAAATATTGGAATTGTTTATCACTACCAACTTAATTATGCAAAAGCATTAGATTATTACTTAAAAACCTTACAGTTAAACCAAGAAACGAACGATAAGCAGGGTATAGCCATTTGTTATGCTAATCTTGGAAAATATATATGCCGATAAAAAAGAGTATCCAAAAGCATTAGCTTATTATTTAAAAGAGTTAGAATTAAAGCAAGCTATTGGCGACAAACAAGGCATAGTGGTTTGCTATGTTAATATGGGCGAGTTATGTACTAATTTATTAGATTATAAACAGTCAATACAATACAGCAATGCTGCCATCCAAATTAGTAACGAAATTGGATATATTGAAGGGATGCGCTTGGCTTATGAACACTTAGCTATTGCCTATAGCAAAACAAATAAGTATAAAGAAGCTTATGAGAACCATGTAAAATTTAAGGCACTAACGGATAGTATTTTTAATACCGATAACAGTAAGCAATTGGGTGATATGAAAACCAAGTTTGAAGTAGAGAAGAAAGAAGCTGAGTTAAAAGTGAAATCTGAAGCCGAACAAGAAAAACTAAAAGCTGTTGCTTATGAAGAAAAGAAAAGGCAACAAGTAATTATAGCAGCTGTTGCAGGGGTATTGGTATTAGTGCTTGCATTCTCTCTGTTTTTATTTAAACGATTTAAAATAACCGAAAGACAAAAAACAATTATAGAAAAACAGAAACAACGGGTTGATGAAGCCTACGACCTGCTTCATGAAAAGAATAAAGAAGTGATGGATAGCATCCGTTATGCAAAAAGAATACAAACTGCTTTAATTACAAGCGAGAAGTATATAAGCAACTCTTTAAACAGGTTGGTAAAGAATAATTAGATGAAGAACCCGCTATATATATTCCTTTTCGTTATTGCGAACGTAGTGCAACAATCTCATGCACAAAACATAGATTCTCTGTGGAAAGCATATAACAACAAAAGTAATTCCGATACCAATCGCCTGAATGCCATACATGATATTGCAAATAGCTATCTTACTAATAACCCTGATACGGCTATCATTATAGCCAAACAAGAAATTGAACTGGCAAAACAAAGCAACCAAAAGAAATATGAAGCCAAAGCACTTAATATTATTGGTGTATCGTATAAGAATCAGGGCAACTATCCTAAAGCCATAGACTATTATGAAAAAGCCTTAAAAAGTTTTGAAGCAATTGGAGATAAAAAATGGGTAGGGAACTGTTATGTTAATACCGGATTTGTTTACTTGTATCAGTCTAATTATACAAAAGCTTTAGAATGTAATTTAAAGGCGTTAAAAATATTTGAAGCAATTACTAATAAAACAGGTATAGCAGCTTGTTATACCTGTATTGGTATTGTGTATGAATATCAAACCAATTATCCTAAAGCATTAGAGTATGATTTTAAATCATTAAAAATGCAGGAGGAAGTAGGAAATAAAAAAGGTATGGGGGCTTGTTATACTAATATTGGGATTATTTATTTTAATCAAACTAATTACCCTAAAGCTATAGAATATAACTTAAAGGCATTAAAAATACATGAAGAAATTAATGATAAAAAAGGAATAACAACCTGTTATAGTAACATAGGTAATGTTTACGCAGAGCAATCTAATTACGCTAAGGCTTTAGAATATTACACAAAAGCTTTAAAAATAAGGTTAGAACTGAATGATAAGCATGGTATAGGAATTTGCTACGGCAGTATAAGTGGGATATATTTAAACTTAGCTAATTATAAATTAGCCATTCAATACGGTGATTCTGAATTGATACTGTGTAAAGAAATGGGAGATATTGATGGGGAGAGAGAAGCCTACCGAAACCTATCTGATGTTTATAGTAAAACAAACCGATATAAAAAGGCTTACGAATATCATGTTAAATTTAAAGCACTTACCGATAGTATTTTTAATGCTGATAACAGCAAACAGTTGGGTGATTTAAAAACCAATTTTGAAGTGGAGAAGAAAGAAGCAGAGCTAAAAATTAAATCAGATGCAGAACAGGAAAAGTTAAAAGCCATTGCCTATGAAGAAAAGAAAAGGCAGCAAGTTATCATAGCAGCAGTTGGAGGAGTATTAGTAATTGTAGTTATATTCTCTTTGTTTTTATTAAAAAGATTCCGAATCACTCAAAGACAAAAAGCAATTATAGAACAACAAAAACAAAAGGTAGATGAGGCCTATAATGAGCTTCATGAAAAGAATAAAGAAGTAATGGATAGCATCCGTTATGCAAAAAGAATACAAACTGCTTTACTTACTTCAGAGAGGTATATTGAGAATAGTTTAAAAAGATTGATTAAGTAAAAAATAAAAGAGCAGAACTAAATTATAGTTCTGCTCTTTTACTTATGAATTAATTAAGATACTATTACTTAGTAGGATCTATTTCAAATTTCCATTCTTTAGCGAAAGTAGCTTGTGCATCCTGTACTTTTTGTAAAGCCGCCTTATACTGGGTATCATAAGCAGCAGCAAAAGCCCTTACATTAGTAACATCTTGTTCGGTTATTTGAGAAGTATCTTTTGTCATGATATCTACCATACCTTTTCCTTCATTATCAACTAACTTCCTTATAGCATTAAAGTATTCAACAGCTGCATCCTTAAAATCTGTTTTTTTATTAAAGGGGGGCATGTTTTTACATTCTTCAAGTGATGAAGCTGCTTGCGAATCAAATTTGCCATAAGCAAGTTTAAGAGAATCCACATTGTGACCATCTATCTGATTGATAAACATCATTGAAGTAGCATCCATTTCTTTACCGATAGCAACTATTCTGTCGCTATATGTTACAGCATCCTTTTGAGAAGGACCGCACGAAGCCAAGAACAAAGCTGAGGCAACAACAGCTGATAAGATTAGTTTTTTCATATTGTTTGTTATTTTTATACAATAATAACAATAATATTTAAACGGAAAGAAAATTATTCTTACAGACCTAAAACAGCTTTCAGTTTTACGTAACCTGTTTTGCTTAAAGGTATTTTAACTCCGGATTTTAGTAAAGCAATATGGCTATCCTTTTCAAGCATCTCTATTTTAGTTATTTGTTGTATTTGCAGGATGTAAGAACGATGTACTCTTACAAACTGTTGAGGATTAAAGGTCTGTTCAAAGTAATTCATGGTTTTCTTTTTAAGCGAGTAGCCATCTTTGGTATATATTTTTACATAATCATCGTAAGCTTCTATGTAATGTATTTCCTGCACAGGTATAATCTTAATATTGCTTCCATTCTTTACCACTACCCTACTCTGCTCTTCGGGTTGCTTTTGTCCGTCTTCTAATAAAGCAGTTGTATTGTTTTTTGTTTCGTTGCTACGCTGCTCCTTCCATTTTTTAAGGGCTTTATTAAAGCGCTCTTTACTAAATGGTTTTAAAAGATAGTCAACTGCATGGGCTTCAAACGCTTTAATAGCATACTCATCATAAGCAGTAGTAAATATAACAGATACCGGAAAGTCAATCAACTCCAGCATTTCAAAGCCTGTAATTTTAGGCATTTGTATATCCAAAAAAACAACATCAGGTTTGTGTTGCATAATGGCTTTTACTCCTTCAAAGCCATCGCCACACTCCTGTATAATTTCTATTTCTGCATCTTCCTGCAGGTATTCTTTTACAATGGAACGAGCCAAAGGCTCATCATCTATGATAACGCTTTTAATCATGTTGATTGAGGGATGATTACGGTTGTTGTAAATAAATTTTGATGGATATTTGTTTGCAATAAATCATTTCTAAAGAATAACAAGTATAATCTACGTTGTACTGATTTTAACCCAAAGCCTGTACCTTTAGGTTGTGCTGTTTCTATATCAAATGGATTGGTGATGCTGATTACTAAGTCTTGATTTTCTGCTTTTGTAGTTATTTGTATGGTCACATTTCCTGTGGTATCATACAGACCAAATTTAATAGCATTCTCTACAATAGGCTGCAATAATAAAGGGGGTAATAACATCTGTAAGCTTTGTTCTTCGGCATTTATCTCGGTACTTAAACGATGACCAAAGCGTACCTTTTCAATATCTAAATATAATTGCAAGTGCTTTAGTTCTTCCTGCAAACTGAGCATTTGTTGTTCGTCTTTCTTCAACGTACCTCTTAAAAAATCGGATAGTTGCTGTATCATTTTTCTTGCTTCTTCCGGCCTTGAACCTGCTAAAGCACTAATAGAATTAAGGCTATTAAATAAAAAATGGGGTTGCAGTTGCTGGCGTAAACCTGTTAATTCTGCTTCTCTCAATAGTTTTTCGGCATCTGTTTTCCTGACTTCACTTTCTTGTTTGGATTTCATGGTGTTGGTAATCCAACTAAACAGCATGACCCATCCAATCATTAAAAAAGCAATGCAAAAACGGATTAAGAAAGATTTGTGACATATAACCTCATAGGCATTATCCCCCTCATAAATCTTGGAAAGAATAAGTTTGCTTAACACAGCACAAGCCATTGAGAGTATAATACTCCAGCCAAATAACATCAACGACTTACTTCTGCTGGGGGTATAATAATGCAATGCCATAACCATGGCAAAAGAGAGAATCAATAAAAGTGTGTTATTTATGGCACTGTCTATTAACGCTGTTTGCCAGCTAAACCCAAAACGGTGAATAACAATCACGTGCATGATAGCCCACCACAGGAAAAAGAACAGGGCATATAACAAGCCCATTTTTTTGTATGACTGTATACTAGGCAACTATTTAATAAATATAAGCAAAGTTACTAAGCGTTTCTATTGTGCGCTCTTTTTGTTTTACTTTATAGATGTAGTTATT
Organism: uncultured Candidatus Saccharibacteria bacterium; assembly: GCA_963763345.1. GTDB lineage: Bacteria > Bacteroidota > Bacteroidia > B-17B0 > Aurantibacillaceae > PALSA-968. Next base: position 7,346 of record CAVXOV010000071.1, on the reverse strand, counting down.
TTCATCTTCTGTTTCCTGAGTAGAAGCATATATCTGGGCCCCATCTTCCATATTCTGTATCTCTACTAATTCTGTTACGCCAATGTATTTCCATAAAACGTTTTCCTTCTTTTCGTTTAAAAAAGAGCTTTCTTCTTCTTTGCCTTTCTTACGGGCTTTCTCTAAAGCTTCGTTTTCTGTTTTGGCTTCAAACAATCTGAACTGTTCATCAAATTGTGGGGTATGTTTACCATTTCCGCTAACAATTTGGAATACTACTTTTGCTATGTACTTGTTCATGTTATTTAGTTTTATTGATTTATGCTTATTCATTTAAAATGATTTTCTTTAATAACTTTTTATTTCAATTCCTCCAAAAACAACGCTGCCTTTTATTACCAACACCTTCTCCAGGTTTTGAGCAGTACCTTGTATAGGACGTTTATCTTCTATACCACCAAACGTAGCTTGTATCTCGTTGGTATGTACCTGCCAGTTAGGAGGAACAATAATCTCAACTCCACCAAAAACCTGCTCCACTTCAAGCATTACGGTACCGTTTATATCGGCCTGACTTAAATTCAAATTTCCACCGCCAAACACACAGGATATTCTACCGCCTTTAAAGTCTTTTGAAATGATGTTTTTTTTAAAGCCACTAAAAACAATATCTACGTTTACCATATCTTCAGTTGATGTTGCCCCTCCTTTATAAGAGCAAAAATTCCTGTCGCCTCTGCGGTTTAATCTACGTTCCCATTTATTACGGTAATATTCGCTATGGTAATGACGACGAGGTTTAAATATCATCAGTAAACCTAACATGATAATAAGTATTGGCCAGAAATACTCTTTTATGTGCATATAAGGGGTATAATCCTGCAATAAAAAAGCACCACCAATAAGCATTAATACTACCCAGCTAAAGTTTCTGAAAGAGTGTTTTACCCCCACAAATAAACCAATTACTATCAGCAGCATGGGCCAGCTAAAAAGCCACTCGGGAAAATAAACACCCATTTCTCTTGCCAGCATAGCAGCACCTACTATAACAACAACAATACCACCAAATATTTTACCTACACGGCGACGCTTTATATGTTCATTAAATCTGTTTTCCCAATTTTGGTTGGGGTTATTGTTTTGATTGTTTTGATCTACTGTTTCCATTTTTATTTTGTAATTAATACACAAATGTACGTGCAGCATAAGCCCAAAACCTATGGCTATTAGGTTAGTACATACAGAAAGTAGGTGAGCGGAGGTCTCTTATCGGTGAAAAGAAGTTCAATCAACAATCTTTTGCCAATCGGCTTTAAATTTCTACTTTTCACTCCAGTTTTATATGATGCAAAGTTAAGACGTGAGAAGATGAATCAAACAGCAAAGCAACTTGTTTTTATAACAGCACTCATTTTTTGTTTAACACCTTTTATTGACCCTCCCTTGGCTTTGCTCATGGGTTTTTTATTAAGCCAAACCATTGGGCATCCATACTTACATTTAAACCATAAAGCAACTAATTGGTTATTAAAAATATCGGTAGTAGGACTTGGTTTTGGAATGAATTTGCACCATGCCATAGAAGCCGGTAAAGAAGGTTTGGTGTTTACTGTTTTTTCTATTTGTATTACTTTATTTGCAGGATGGTTGTTGGGCAAGTGGCTTAAAACGGATGCAAAGACCTCTTATTTAATATCAAGTGGGACAGCCATTTGTGGAGGAAGTGCTATAGCAGCTGTATCGCCTATTATAAAAGCCGATGAAAAACAAATGAGTGTGGCGCTGGGAACAATCTTCGTATTGAATTCGGTGGCTTTACTTATTTTTCCTACCATAGGGCATTGGCTTAATATGACGCAGCATCAATTCGGGCTTTGGTGTGCCATTGCCATACACGATACCAGCTCGGTTGTTGGTGCTTCTGCAAAATACGGACAAGAAGCATTGCAGGTAGCCACTACTGTAAAACTGGAAAGAGCCTTGTGGATAATTCCGCTATCTATCTTAACAGTATTTTTTGCAAAAGGAGAAAACAAGAAAATAAACATTCCTTACTTTATTGGCTTTTTTATATTGGCTATGTGTCTAAGTACTTATTTACCCCAATTCAAAGATGAATACGGATACGCAGTACTTATTGCCAAGAAAGGATTAACTGTAACTTTATTTTTAATAGGAGCGGGATTATCATTAGACAGAATTAAATCGGTAGGCATAAAACCCTTAATACAAGGTGTATTACTTTGGTTGCTGATCAACATTATCTCCATAATAACTATTTTAATGACATAGGAGATAAACAACTACTTATTCTCCCATTCAGTCCAGTTTGTTTCGTCGCTGTTAAGTATGCCAAGGTAGTTGTGGTATCTTTCTTCGTAAATCTTTCCTTCCTGCAAAGCTTTTAAAACCGCACAGTTTGGTTCGTTGGTGTGTGTACAGTTATTAAACTTGCATTCGTTCATCAGCTTTCTAAATTCAGGGAAGTAATGTCCCACTTCTTCTTTCTTCATTTCAACTAGACCCAATTCTTTTATGCCGGGGGTATCTATAATATAACCACCGTCATCCAGTTTATGTAACTCAGAAAAGGTAGTAGTGTGTTTTCCTTTTAAATGCATAGCAGAAAGGTTACCTGTCTTTAAACCCAAATTAGCTTGTATATTATTAATGAGTGTGGATTTACCTGCGCCACTATGCCCCATTAGTAAGGTAAGTTTATCCTTTAAACTATTTTTAATTTTAGTAACATCTTCGTCTTTCAAGGCAGATATTTCAATACACTCATATCCTAAAGAAGTGTACATGCTAACTAAATCCTGTTGCACTTTTTTAAGTGAAGCATCCAGTAAATCTATCTTATTAAAGATAATCTTGGCAGGTATTCGGTATGCTTCGGTAGTAACCAAAAACCTATCAATAAACCCGGTAGATGTGCGCGGAAATACCAGCGTAACCAATAAATAGGCTTGGTCTATGTTGGCAGCCAGTATATGGGTTTGCTTGCTTAAGTTAAGCGATTTGCGGATGATATAATTCTTACGTGGGTATATCTTGGTGATGAGTGCTCCATCATTACTTTGTTCAACTTCTACGTAATCTCCTACCACCAACGGACTGGTAGTTTTTCGTAACTCTAAACGAATCTTTCCGGCAAGGTTTGCCATTAGTATATCTCCTTTATCTGTACATAATCTGTACAAGTTTCCGGTAGATTTTAATACTAAAGCGTGCACACTCAAGCTTTGTTTAGTTCGCTATGCTCCTTATAAGCCTTTTCTGCTTTATTGTACCAGGCCTTTCCATACTTGCGTATAAGCGGAGTTTTTAAGAACTTAAACACAGGCACGTTTAGTTTCACACCACAGGCACAGGCATCTTTACATATTTTCCAACGATGGTAATTAAGGGCATCGTAGGTTTTATGTGGCGTAATACGAATGGGATACAAATGACAAGAAATTGGTTTTTGCCAATCTATAACCCCATCTTTATGCGCCATTTCTATAGCGCATTTAGCAATCTTGTTTTCATCAAACACTACAAAGGCGCATTCTTTTTCTTTACCAACAAGTGTAGTCGTATAATCGCCATCGCTATCTAATACATAAGCACCGTGTTTTTCGATAGCCTTTAGTCCTTTTTTGTTCAGGTAAGGTTTTACTTTGTCAAGCACACCTTCAATAAGGGGTAACTCATCCAAATCAAGCGGAGCACCACTTTCGCCACTAATGCAACACTCGCCTTTGCAGGCATTTAAATCGCAAACAAATTTCTCGGTAAAAAGTTCATCCGATAAAAGGGTATTATCTATTGAAATCATCGGATGCTAAATTACTTATAAAAAACCTTGTCATTTCAAGTGAAATGAGAAAATTTTGTAAGTTTGCGGACAGATGTTGCGTAAATCTTTTGCTATATTTTTTCTTTGTGTTTACAGTTTGGTGGTTTTAAAACCATTGTTTCCTTTAGTAGATTACGCGCTTAACAAAGAATACATTACCAAAAACCTGTGCGAAAACCGCAATAAACCCAAGATGAATTGTAACGGGAAATGCCATTTGATGAAGCAATTAAAAAAGGCAAGTGCCGATGTTCCTGCTGATGGAAATACAACTAAGGGTAACTCTAATCAGGAAGAAAATGTAGTGCATGTTAATTCTTTATTCTGCTTTAACATAGGGTGCTACCTGTTACCTGACAATGCTACCTGTTACTTGAATACATTCAGTAATAAACTTCCTTCCAGCTATTTAAAGGATATCTTTCATCCGCCACAAGCTTAATTACTAAGTCTTTTTAACGGTGCAATTCCTTTGCATCTATTAGTAGTTATTAATTTTAATTAAATCATAATGAAGAAAGTAAACATTCTTCTTTTGGTTGCGTTACTGCAAACATTTGTGGTAAGTTCAACCAAAGGACAAGATAGTACTAAATGTGATGGTTTCTGCTGTTGCAGACCTGATGCCTTAGCCCCGGCAGGTATAATGGTTGACCATGTGCATGAAAAAGGAAAGTTTGGTATTGCTTACGGTTATATGAACATGGCTATGCAGGGCAACCAAAGTGGTACAAGCTCGGTTAGTAATACTGCGGTTTGGACTAATTACACCGTAGCACCCGCTAAGATGAATATGCAAATGCACATGCTGATGCCTATGTATGGTATCACGAACCGACTTACTGTCATGGCCATGATAAACTATAACATCAATACCATGACCATGGATTTGTCCACGCCGGGCAGCATTTTTTGCGCGGCTGCCTGTCCACAGTGCCGGAGGCCGCGCTGTTTGAACCCGATGCCGAACCTGTGTCCTGAAGGAGGGCGGTATGGACCCAGTAGAAGCCTCCGGCACAACCACACCAAGAATCCACTGAAAGCTGAACTGGCCTTTGGGATTTGTCGAGGGCCACCGTGCGCGGGATGTTGCCGCAGACCCGCTTGACCGCTACGTTTGCAGCGGGCCCGCCGTCGCCTTCGATCACTACGGTGCCGGAAAGCGGAATTGGAGTCTGCCCGTCGGGCGACTGGGTGGGCGCGCTTTGAGACGGCTGGATGGGCAGGTTCACGCCCGGCGTGGAACCGCTGCCGAAGCCGCGACGGGGGCCCGCTTCTGTCCGTCACCGTCAACGCGAAGAAAGCTCCCAGCGCTGCCAACGGGAGAGTCAAACGCATTTCGCCCCCGAAATCAACCCAATTTGCTGCATAGTTTTGCGTCAATTAAACCGGTACCGGCAGAGTATCGAGCGCCATCACCAGCTTCCGGAACAAAGCCAGGCCTTCCAGATGACGCGCCGTCGGGGATATATGATGTGGCGCGTGAAATACGCCTGCGCGAGTTCCCGCGGAAAGCCGCGCTCCGTGACGCGTCTTCCACCATTTCATCCAGAATAGTCACGCCCAGCGCCAGCTGCCGGAGAAAGGCTTCGCGCGCTTCCGGTGTCAGGACTTCTCTGCGGCCGGCCCAGGCCACAAATATAATCGCGACGACATGCCACCCATTCGGCGCCCAGATCCAGAGTCCGGTATGGCAGCGCCGCTATATCTACGCGCAAAGCCGGATCGCCGATAATCAGCGCGGCATCGCTCGCGGCCAGCATTTCTTCGAGCGTCGGCGCATGCGGCGTCACCACCGGATGGCATCCATAACGCTCGGCAAGAATCATCCGCGCCAGCGCCACCGACGTATGCACGAGCTGGATCCCACGGCCAGCGTTTGGATGGCGTCGAAGGGCCGGCGCGAAATCAGCAGGATGCTGCGCCGCGGATCATGGCGGGCAATACTTGCGAGATACCGGCAGAAAATCGAGGCCGAGGCGGTCGAGTTCGGCGCAAGGGAGCAGCCCGATGTCGGCATTGCCGTCGCGCAGCGCCGCCGCGCAGTGAACGGGCAGATCAAACCGGAAATCGAACAGGCCGCGGGCTCGGAGTAGTGCCAAACCCCACACCGAGCGGCCAGGTATTCAGATAACTAACGGCCGAAACAATTCAATAACCTCATTTTTCACGCAGACCTCTTCAGGCTGCCGATGCAATCAGAACAAGAAGGTAGCATGCCGGCTCTTGTACCTCAGTCGTGTGTTTATCCTGCTTGGTACAGCCAGCTCATCTCAGCCAGATCACACTAAACCCGCTTTGGTGAGGGTGATCGGCCAGGATTTCGACCAGGATCAAGAATGGCAACCCGAACCTGGTGGAAGGTCGCGAATTCGATCTCCCGGAAGGCCTGGCTCTCGACACTTCCGCTACAGCCCCGGCGCTCTACGTGACTGACACCGTCAACAACCGCGTCCTCGGGTTCAAAAATGCCGTAAGTTTCGCCAACGGAAAGACAGCCGATGATCCGGTCAGCCTGGATTCCGCCACCACATTCATCAGTCAGATCCAGCACTTCGCCAGCAGGCGCTGCAAACAACGGCCTGGTTCTGATCACCAAGGGCAATGTATTCATCATCAACTCAGGAAACAACCGAATCGTCCGGTTTCCCGGCCATTGTCCACAACGGTGCGCAACCACGATTTATTGTAATGGGCCAGACATCGTTTACGGCGAACGGCGCCAACGAGAAATCAGCATGAGCTCTGAACCTGACGACAGCCTTCCCAACCCCTGGACTAGTACCCGGCTTTCGACGCATCGGGAAATATTACGGGTGGCCGATGAGCAACAACCGGATTCTCCGCTTGGAACCGGCTTCTCTGGTCGCAGACTCCGTTCTCGGGCAGGCCGCGGATCTGGTGCTCGGACAGCCGGACTTCGTGACCGGCACTTACACCCTCGACGGTTTCCCAGTCCGCTGCTCTCGCTGACGAGCAATATCAACGCTCCACCGGCGTAGCGTTCGATACGGGCCGGCAGGCCTGTTCATCAATAAATGAACGCATCAGCGGCCGGGGCGGGCGTTTTTGTAATGTGGACGTCGCAGTTTTCATCCCGGAGAGCCAGGCGCATCCTGAGAATGAATCCGCAACCCGCCGCCTCCCGCGGTGAGGCAGCTCAGCTCGATGAGCCCGGCAACCTCACAGTGGGGAACCGCGCTTGCCCGTGACCAACGTCGACGACGATTGTCATTGCCCCGGTCAAACAATGGACCCCGGGAACCACTCATCAGGCTGCCACCGAGGTAGCAGGGCGGCCCGGATTTTCGAGCGGTGATGCCAACGCGGGGAATTCAACCGCGGGGCCGGACGGATTCTCCCTGCCGGCGCCGCGGTGTTTTCGGGTGGCTTGCTCTATGTGGCAGACTCGGTAAATAACCGTGTGGTGGTTCTGCCGCAGAACAGCAGCTCAAATCGAGTCAGGCCACGATGGTGCTTGGCCAACTGCGGCCCCTGCTGAATCTGAATGCGCCGAATC
>CAVXOV010000070.1:0-37109 GCA_963763345.1 uncultured Candidatus Saccharibacteria bacterium | reverse complement strand
GCCATTGCCTCCCACCTGAATGCTGTTAACGCTTACCCCCTCTTCCAACCATTCAAACACCAGCTTATTTTCTCCGGCAACTAAGTTGGTTTGTGTCTGCCTGAAAATTTGCGCACCGTTCTTGTACACAATTACTTTTTCAGGTTTTGTTTTAACTGTCTTTTCGGTTTCGTTTGCTTTAGCGTTTAAGAACAAACAAACCATTACGGGCACTATTAATTGAGTTTTCATAGGATATGATTTTTAATTGTTTTCTATTTGTAAATGTACGGTAAAAAACAAATTCCATAAATAATATTTACATTTAACAACCTATTTTGAAAGGCAATCTTCATAAAGAACTAAGTGATACCGAACTGTTAGATAAAGAAAATACAGGCAGACGGGCAACAAGTATTTTGTGGGTGTGTTATACAAGCGATACTCTCATCTGGTGTTTGGTTTGTGCATGAAATACTATAAGGAGCAAGGGCAGGCTTATGATACCAGCATAAACATCTTCACCAAACTGTTTGATGATTTAGAAAAAAGCATAAAGTAGAATATTTTAAGAGTTGGCTTTTTACGTATAGTAAAAATTTTTGCCTGATGCAGCTTCGTTCTGCAAAGAGTAATTTAAAGCGGGCGCTTGAATATGAAAAAGATGTAAAGGTTTTTATGGAAAATAGTGAAGAAACATAACATCTACAAGCTAATAAGCGCGAAGAGGAGTATGCTTTGCTTGAAAAAGCATTGGCAGATTTGGATGAGGGACAACGCATTTGTGTGGAGTTATTTTATTTAAAAGATAAAAGCTATACGCAAATTGTGGAAATGACAAATTCTAATAGATTTAAACCAAGTGAAGAGTTATATACAAAACGGAAAAAGAAATTTAAAGATAAAGGTTGGAAGAAAACCATGCAGGAAAAAGGACAAGCATAAAACATACAGCAAAGAAGAACTTCTTAAACTTATTAAGGAAGGGAAGGATGCGCCTGCCGAATAGAAATGATTTTGACCGTGAAGCATTGGAAGGATTGAAGTTGGTGAAGAATAACGAAGATGTTTTAGAAAAACTCAATCTAATGAAGAATAAGATATGTTATTGTTGACAAGAAGAGAGTAAATAAAGAAAAAAACAGTTTATTATTTCAGTGCTGCAGCTACTTTATTATTACTTATTGGTTTAATTTTCTTGCTTAAGAATTCATTTCCCGAGTAAGATAAAGCCTTTAGCCTTAGCCGAAAAATCAAAAGAAAAAGCTAAGCACTTCTTCACCTGCTCCACAACTGAACCAAAAACCAAAGTGGAAAATAAAGACCCTGAATATAAGGAACAGCTAAAGAAAAATCTAAAGTTAAACATGAAGATTATGCAACAGCTCATAATTTTATCGCTATAAAAGATCAAAGAAGACGAAAAGGATGAGGAGATGAAATTATACTTGATGAAACTAAAGTTCTTGATAAAAGTGATGTTGTTACCACTACGGGTACTTCTGCAAATCAGGGACCACCACCTAATCAGCCAGAACAAACCATTGCAGCTAATGAAACCGTAACTAATACGTAATGCAGCAGCAAATGGCGGTGCCGGTTATGGTAATGAAAAAGCAAAAGCAAAGAAAAGCAATGCCAGAAGTAATCAGCAACCAACTCAGGGCTTTAGGAGGCATTTCTCGGCAGATAATTACTTCTGCGCCGGTTAATGCACCAATTGAACAAAAAATTAGTTGCAGAGGAAAGCAAAAAAACAGCAGGGCTTTATGCTTATGATTCAGATAAAAATACAACTACAAACCATTATTAAAGCTCCTTTTTTATGAAGGAGACTCTGCTTTTGTCAGCTATGCTAAACAGAATTTAAAAATATCTTCGCCCGATAAATCAGGTTTAATCACAGTATAATTTTACTGTTACTAAAAATGGAGTTGTACAAAGCATAGAAAGTTACCAAACCTATACCTAATTGTGCTGCTTGTTCTGATGATGTAATTAATCTGATTAAATCCATTAAGAAATGGCAACCAGCCGTTAAGGATGGTAAAGCAATAGATGCTACCAAGAATATCAGTGTTAAATACAATTAACTGTATTTAAGCCTTTCTAGCACTTTACTTTAGAATCATTACAAACTTACTTTGTTCACATTTAGGTTGATAGTGTGGCTTTCGGTATGTAAATTCGCACCCGTTAACGTATTTAATATTATGAGCAAAGAAAATTTTCTTCAGTCGAGTATAGGCTAAAAAATTAGTTACTGGCATTACAGGTTTATCCTCATAACCTTTTTAGAATAAGTGTACACGTGGGTTACAACATCCTGCATTTTTGTAAACGATGGGGGGTGCTTTTTAATAAAGTTGCGCACTTTATGGCTCACAACATACTTATACGTATTATGGAGATTGTGTTGTTTGCCGGTATTTTTACCCACATGATACAAGCTCTTATTCTTCGATGCACAACAACAAAACCCAGGTCATGTAAAATATGCCGTAACCGATGGCAAGGCTAACAGCAAATGGTATAGCCGCAGTATGGGTGTGTTGGGCACTTTGTTACTTATTTTCTTTGTGGTGATTAGCAAACTTTGGATTCCTACTAAAGTTGCCGTATTTCAGGTACCAGAGCATGATACGTTTGCGCACATGAAAGAGGTATTTGCTAACCCTGTTTTTGTGGCTATATATATGGTCGGTGTTATTTCTTTGTGCTACCACTTGTTACACGGCTTTCCATCAGCCTTTCAAACACTCGGTTTTCCAGAACCATAGAAATATATAGGCTAAATCAGGAAATTAGACCATCTTTTCTATTTAGTTTGTGCGCTGTTTGCAGCTATCCCAATCACCGTCTGTCTTGGAATCATTAAATAATTTAAGCATTAAAAGTTATACTATATGGCAACTTCACCAAAATTAGACGCTAAAATTCCTCAGGGAGAGATAGACCAAAAATGGACTAAATACCGTTCTACCGTTCATTTGGTTAACCCGGCTAACAAGCGTAGCTTAGAGATTTATTATAGTAGGCTCAGGTCTTGCCGGTGCATCGGCAGCAGCTTCTTTAGCCGAGATGGGATATAAAGTAAAAGTATTTTGCTTTCAGGATTCTCCGCGTCGTGCGCACAGTATTGCGGCTCAAGGGGGTATTAATGCTGCAAAAAATTATCAGAATGATGGTGATAGTGTTTACCGTTTGTTTTACGATACTATTAAAGGAGGCGATTACCGCGCACGCGAAGGAAACGTACATCGTTTGGCTGAGGTTTCAAGCGCGCTATTATAGACCAATGTGTAGCGCAGGGAGTGCCTTTTGCCCGCGAATACGGCGGAACTTTAAGCAACCGTTCTTTTGGTGGAACACAGGTGCAACGTACTTTTTACGCAGCCGGACAAACCGGACAACAATTATTATTAGGTGCTTATTTCTGCTTTGCAACGTCAGGTGGGTATGGGTGCTGTAGAGTTATTTGCCCGTCATGAAATGCTTGACGTGGTTAATATAGATGGCAAATGCCGTGGTATTATTGCGAGAGATTTAATCAGCGGAAAATTGGAGAGACATTTTGGTCATGCAGTTTTAATTGCTTCAGGTGGTTACGGAAACGTATTTTATCTTTCTACCAACGCCATGGGAAGCAATGTTACCGCAGCCTGGAAAGCACATAAAAAAGGGGCTTTCTTTGGTAACCCTTGCTACACACAAATTCACCCTACTTGTATTCCTGTTAGCGGCGACCACCAGTCTAAGTTAACTTTAATGTCAGAATCACTTCGTAACGATGGACGTATATGGGTTCCTAAAAAAGCAGGAGATACCCGCAAACCAACTGACATTCCGGAAGAAGAAAGAGATTATTACTTAGAGCGTCGCTATCCTGCTTTTGGCAACTTAGTTCCTCGTGATGTAGCAAGCCGTGCCGCTAAAGAACGTTGCGATGCCGGCTTTGGTGTGGGTGCAAGCAAAATGGCTGTTTATTTAGATTTCGCTGCTAACACCGAGCGTTACGGAAAAATTGAAGCCAACAAACAAGGCTTACACAATGCAAGCAAAGAAGAAATTATCCGTCTGGGTAAAGAAGTAGTAAAAGAAAAATACGGTAACCTGTTTGATATGTACAAACAAATTACCGGCGAGGACCCTTACGAAGTTCCTATGCGTATTTACCCGGCTGTTCACTATACCATGGGTGGACTTTGGGTTGATTATAATTTAATGACAACGGTTCCGGGCTTATATGCTTTGGGCGAAGCCAATTTCTCAGACCATGGCGCTAACCGCTTAGGTGCATCTGCATTAATGCAAGGTTTGGCTGATGGATATTTTGTGATTCCGTATACAATCGGAGATTATTTATCGGAAGAAATTCGTACTAAAGCTATTCCTATTACACACGAGGCTTTTGTAAAAGCAGAAACTGAGGTACAGGAGCGTATTACTAAACTAATGACAATTAAAGGAACTAAATCGGTTGACCACTTCCATAAAAAACTTGGAAAAATTATGTGGGATAAATGTGGTATGGCGCGTAATAAAGAAGGATTGACTTCTGCTATTGCCGAAATACAAAAACTACGCGAAGAGTTTTGGAAAGATGTCCGCGTTACCGGAGAAGCAAATGAGTTTAACCCTGAGCTGGAAAAAGCAGGTCGTGTGGCAGATTTCTTAGAGCTTGGAGAATTGATGTGTATGGATGCTTTAAACCGTAACGAAAGTTGTGGCGGGCATTTCCGTGAAGAATATCAAACGGCAGATGGAGAAGCAAAACGCGATGATGATAATTTTGCTTATGTAGGTGCCTGGGAAAACAAAGGAAACTACCAGTGGGAATTGCATAAGGAAGAATTGAAATTTGAGAACATTAAATTGGCACAACGTAATTACGCTTAAATAACAGAGTATGAGTGGAAATATGAATTTGACCTTAAAGGTTTGGAGACAAAAAAACAAAGATGCTAAAGGCACTTTGGAAACGCACAATGTAAAAGGTATTTCGCCTGATATGTCTTTCCTTGAAATGTTTGATGTGCTAAACGAGCAACTGATTACAGAAGGTAAAGAACCCATTGCTTTCGACCACGATTGCCGCGAGGGCATTTGCGGAATGTGCAGCATGTTTATTAATGGTCGCCCGCACGGACCAAAACAAGGTGTTACTACTTGTCAGTTGCACATGCGCAGCTTTAAAGATGGAGATACCATTGTGGTAGAACCTTGGCGCAGTAAAGCGTTTCCTATTGTAAAAGATTTGGCGGTTGACCGTTCTGCGTTTGACAGAGTAATTGCTGCCGGAGGATTTGTATCTGTAAACACCGGCAATGCAAAAGATGCCAATAATATTCTTATTCCTAAAGATGACGCCGATGATGCTTTTAATGCTGCGGCTTGCATAGGTTGCGGTGCTTGCGTAGCTACTTGTAAAAACGGTTCGGCTATGTTGTTTGTATCGGCAAAAGTTTCTCAGTTGGCTTTGTTACCACAAGGACAAATTGAAAAAGAAGCCCGCGTGTTAAATATGGTTGGACAAATGGATGAGGAAGGTTTTGGAAACTGTACCAACACAGGTGCCTGCGAAATAGAATGCCCTAAAGGAATTTCTTTAGAGAACATTGCCCGCATGAATCGCGAATACCTTGGTGCTAATATTCTAGGAAGGAAGTAGGCTTTATAGTTTTACTAGTAAGTTATCTATAAACCTTCTTAACAGACTTTTTCTTACCTCCACGCCCACCGTTCTGTTATTTTCATCGCGTTGCTGAGTACCTAATTCTGTTTTCATTCGGTCGGCTGCTATGTTGTATTTGCTTACCAAATAATTTTTAACTGCGGTGGCCCTTGCCTGCATTAGCTCTCCGTAGGTAGATTCTTTTCCGTTTAATTTGGTTATTGCTTTGTACACCCGCTCTCCGCCTCCGGTTGGCACATTTTTGTCGTCTCCTCCGGTGTTTCCTATCAGGTTTATTTTTACTTTTTCATTTGCCTGCAAGTAAGCTGCCAATGGTTTAATGATGGAATCTACCGCGCAAGAATCCTGATACCTATCTGTACCGCCAATAAAATCTATTTTTAAACTGGGCATAGGCAATGGCGGAGCTTTTACCGGTACTTTTTTAACCACAGGCGTTTTATGCACCTGCACTTTAGTATGACTGTTTGCAAAACGAATGGTTTTAAAATACTTCCCCTCGGTGCCACCCACTAAAGTAACTATACCGCTGCCGCAAAAGTTGTGTGTTTTGCTGGGCATTTTCCTTTTAGGTAAGCTGCCTGTGCGGGCGTTTGCGGCTATACTTAATACAAGAAATAAACTTACTATAAGGTATTGTTTTGCCACGGCTTTGTGTTTTAAAACAAAGCCTACAAAAACCGTGCCAATTACCGGTTTTTTAACTTTAATTAAGAAAGAAACAAGCCCGCTTGAAGTTCAGCACATTAAAATAAAGCACGGATTACAATTCGCGCGAGCGGGGAATGCAATTAATATACTTTAATTCGTTTTCTCACGCTCTTCCGTTACTTTGTCCTGAAGCTCTTTATTAGTTGGGTCTGCCAAAGATTTTTTTAACGCATCTAACAAAGCAGGATTATCTCTATATTTTAGCTCAATCCATGTTGTTTGAGGTATGAGTACAAGTGTGAGTGTAAGTACACCGAAAATAATAAGTCGTTTGAAAATTTTAGTATAATAGTTTGATTTGCTTTTGAAATATTTAATTGTCCCAATAATTGCAACAATTATAATTCCAACAAGTCCAGCCATTAAATTAGCAAAAGAACCAGGCCAAGATAGAAATTTGAAGAGTATCCCTGTTATTGCCATTGACAAAGCAAGTCCGGAACATACTGCGCCAAGAATTCTTAATGAACTTATATCTTGGTATGAATCCTTTTTAAAAATTGTCCTTAATTGTATGTTGTTGAAAAGTGCAAAACCAAAATAGAAATAAAGCATTGCAAGTGCAGAAAGAGTCAAAATAACCAAGAGATTAATGCCTGGAATTAAAAGCAACTTTAGCCCAAGTACAATTATTGATAGTATTACTAATATTATTTCTGTTTTTTTCATTGTTTACTTTAATTGTTATAATTGCATATAACCCTCCGCTATATTTACTTCAAACAAATCTAAACAAAAATCACTGCTTTTTTCTGCATCTTATGTTATTTCCGGAAATATCATGTTGCTTTTCATTATTCCGCGGGCACAGCCGTTATTCCGCCGGATTTTTCTCTATTCCGCGGGCACAGCCGTTATTCCGCGAGATTTTTCTCTATTCCGCGGGCACAGTCTTTATTCCACCGGATTTTTCTCTATTCCACGGGCACAGCGGTTATTCCACGGGATTTTTCTCTAATCCGCGGGCACAGCGGTTATTCCACCGGATTTTTCTCTAATCCGCTGGCACAGCCATTTTTCCTTTCGGCCTGTTATTTTGCAGTTAAATAGGTATCTTAAGCAAAAAAGTCCCGAAAAATGGTCGGAAGTTACAGAAGAGAAAGCCCAAGTGATTGATTTCTTAAGAAGCTATTTTAACGAAAATTAATACAGTTTATCTCCATACAATTGCCGTTTATCAAAATTAACCTAAGAATTAGGTTGCTTCCTGTAAATTTGCCGCAGCTTATTTTAAAAACATCGTGTTACCGATAAAAAACCACCGCTTGCCTACCATGTATTGGCTTATGCCTATTTGTTATTGGAGCGTATGTTTAGTTGAGGGTATATTTGCGCAAAATATCAGATAGAATTTAGTTTATGAAACAGAAGTTACTCTTTATAATTGCCGTTTTTTTTGCTTTAAATATTCAGGCTCAGTTTCCGGGGGGTGGGGGAGGAGCACCGGGTGGTAAAATGCCCAGCATTGGGCATTTGTATGGTAAAATATTAGATGCACAAACCAAAGAACCAGTTGAGTTTGCTTCGGTTGCTTTGCTTTGGTATGATAAAGACAGCGCGGTTGCCGGATGCTTGGTTAAAACCAACGGAGATTTCTCTTTAGATAACCTTGCTTTTGGGGCTTTCAGGTTACGCATTTCTTTTATTGGCTATAAAACCATAGAGCAAAAGATGTTTATCAATATGCAGAATATTGATAAGGATTTAGGTAACCTGATGCTGCAGCCCGATCAGGAGCTTTTGAAAGAAGTTACCGTTACTGATGAAAAGACTGCGGTGCAAATGAGTATAGACCGCAAAGTATATGATGTAACCAAAGATATTTCTACTCGAGGCGGTACAGGGTTGGATGCGGTGAAAAATATACCGAGTGTAACGGTAGATGCAGATGGGAATGTGTCTTTACGCAATAACGCAGTAGCTATTTATGTAGATGGAAAACCTACTACGCTCACCCTTCAGCAAATCCCTTCCGACCAAATAGACCGGGTAGAAATTATTACCAACCCATCTGTTAAGTTTGATGCGTCTACTACAGGCGGCATACTAAATGTTATTCTGAAGAAAAACAACTTACCCGGTTATAATGGCATGGTTATGGGAGGTATGGGAACTAATAATATGCATGTTGACCCTTTAAGTAACGATAGGTATAACGGCATGGCTTCTTTAAATGTGAAGCAGGGTAAGATTAATGTGTTTGGTATGTATAACTACAATACGCAAACCAACTTTAATGATGGTTTTACAACCAGAAATAGTATTGTATTACCTCCACTTATACCTCACGGTCTTGATTCAGGTAAAATATTAAAATATTATAACCAAACAGATACCAATACACAAAAGCAAACTTTTCAGTTTGCCCGTGCGGGCTTTGATTATTATATAAATAACCGCAGCACCCTTACCGTTTCTGGGGTATACGTGCATGGCTCTTTTCATAATGATGATGTACAGCATTTTCATTATAATGATATTAATGATCAAATAATTTCAACCCTAACAGGAAGAAGGGAAAACATCTCAAACACTTCTTTTAATAATTATACCGGTAAAATAGATTTCCAACACACTTACCCCAAACAAGGTAAAGAGTTTACAACCAACTTAACTTTAAATGGCGGACAGATGAATACTACTTATACCTATACAACTTATTTTCCACACCCTGTTCCCGATGTTGTACAAAAGGCTACCGGCGGTACCCCCAGCTGGATGTATACCTATCAGGCAGATTTTGTAAATCCTATTAATGAGTATACTAAGTTCGAAACCGGGGTAAGAAGTTATATGCAGCGTTCTTTTAGCACCCAAAACACGTTGAATGATTCTACGGGTACAGGTGTTTATACATCTGATGCCGCCCTTACTAATAATTACAACATCACTAATATGACCAATGCCGCTTATGCCAATTATAGCAGTAAGCTTTGGGGCATTAACTACATGGCGGGTCTTCGTTTTGAAGAGACGTACTTTAAAGGTACTATTACGAATAAGGATACTTCTTTCTCTTATTATTATCCCGATTCTAAATTTAATAAACTGCAATACTGTTTCTTTCCTGCGGTTTATTTATCTAAAAAACTACCCCACAATCAGGAGTTCCAGATAAACTTCTCGCGTAAGATAAACCGCCCTAATTTCTTTCAGTTAATGCCTTTTGTTTTTTCGTCGGATAATGCCAATATACAAAGAGGTAACCCCGGCTTGCAGCCTGAGTTTGTAAACATTGGCGAGGTTAATTACAATATCATTTGGTGGAAACTAAATTTTCTTTCTTCTTTTTATCTGCGCTATACCCAAAACCCTATTACCAATATAGCGTACCCCGAGATAAGCAATCCCAACGTATTGATTAATACCTACCAGAACGGAACAAACAAGTTTGTGTATGGTTTTGATAATACCTTAAAACTTACCCCCGTTAAGGGCTTAGACCTGATGGCTAATGCTAATATTTTTTATACTACTATTAATTACCTGAACGGTGTACAACTAATAAACAACAGCGGCTATAGCTGGACGGGCAAAGCAAGTATTAAATATAATTTCCCTAAGAGTTTTACTATGCAGGTAAATGGCAATTATCAGGCACCGCAAATTATACCGCAGGGTACAACTCGTGTTACCGAGTTTATGGATGTAACTATTTCTAAAAACATTAAGCAGAAGCTAACCTTTACCCTGTTGGTTAGTGATGTGTTTAACAGCAAACGATTTGGCAATAATTATAATACCACTGATTATGTTCAGGATATGTCGCGCCGAAGAGAAACACGCTATATTAAACTTACTCTGACGTATATGTTTGGCAAGATGGATTCGGGTCTCTTCAAGAAGCTAAAACAAATGAAGAAAGAAGGCGGCGATGACCAAGGCGGTATGGGCGGAGGCGGAATGGGTGGATAACCCAAGACAAGCTCAACTATTTACCCTTATTCTTAATATTAAATATCTGGTTGAATTTAAACTCTATTCCCTCATCGGGTTTGCTGGCGGGAGATTGCAGCAAATACCCATCAGGACTAATAAGGTAATATACCGGCAGGGCTTTTAAGTTATATTGCTCTGCCAGCTTTTTATTTTTACCACCATATAACATTGTCCATTTATAAGTAGAGTATTGCTTTACAAAGTTTTTAAACGCCAACGTATCATCATCGGTGCAAACAGAAACAAACATTACTTTATCTCCATACTTACGGTAAAGTTGTTCTTGCTTTTTTAGTTCCTGCAAACAATCGGTACACCAAGTGGCAAAGAAGTTGAGGTACACATAACGCGCCTTAAAAGTGTTTAGCGTAATGGTATCATGCTTTATGTTGGGCAAAACAAAAGCAGGCGCCAACTGCCCGGTGCGCATGTTGTTGATATCACGCAACACATCAAAGGCAATTTTTTTATGCTCTGCAACCGTAGTAGAAGCCTGCAACTGTTCCAGTATCTGCTTTATTTTATCTTTCTTAAAGTGGGGCACATAATATAAATCATAAAGCGATTTTAGAATAACCAGCTCGCGCAGGGTATCATTTTTAAGCAGGGCATCATTCTTTAACAATTCATTTAAGTGCTTGTACTCACCCTGTTCATTAATAGCATCTAAAATAAAATTGCCGTCTTTGGTAGCGCTTTGCCGTTGTATGTATTGCTTAAAATACTGGTTAAAGAAAGTCATGTACTCGTAGTTGGTATAGTTGATGGGTTTATCAATCAGGTAACGCTTGGCTAAGTAAGCATGGTGTCTGCCCGTGCTTTCATTAAAGGTAGCAAACGTGTATTCTATATACGTTTTAAAATAAGAGAGCTTTACCTTTTCATAACGCTTGCTTATTTGTAACTGAAACGAATCTAACTTTTGGTGAATTTGTTTTGAAACAAATGATTTGTAATTCTTCTCCCAAAAAGCATCAAAGCAAGTATTAAAATCTATGATGCGTGCGTTAAGCTCGGTGCTGTCGCCATTAATAATAATGTTTACATTCTGTTCAGTTCCACCGGCAACAAAGCGTGAGCTGTCTTTCTCAGGAAAGATAATACCGTATATAAAATTTGGTTGCACATACAGCGTACCTGTTAAGTTGCCTGTTTTAACAAGCGCTATTTGCGGGTGTTTTGTGGAAAGCGTCAGTTCAAAATTACCCCTTGCATCAACGGTATCTTTAGATTGTAGCGATTGCGATTGGGTAATTAAATCATCATACAGGTAAACAGAAATCTCTTTGCCCTTGTGTGTAGGAGCAATACCCTTAATGGTAACGTTTTGTGCAAACGAGATACAAGAAACAAGAAGTAAGAGAAGAGATATAAAACTATGGGCATAATGCTGTCTCATATCTAATGTCTCAAATCTAACATCTTAAAATTAACCCTGCTTCTCAAAATAAGCAATGGCATTATCCAATCGCTTTAAAGAATCTTCTTTGCCAAACAGTTCCAGCATTTCAAACAAAGCCGGGCCACCGCCAACACCTGTAATAGCAACTCTAAATAGCTGCATAACCTGTCCGGTTGGTATGTTTAGTTTTTCTGAAACAGCTTTAAAAGCATGTTCTGTTTCTGCGGCTGTAAAGTTTTGTATAGCATCAAAAGCAGTTTTTACTTCTTTAATATAAGCAAGCGTTTGCGGGTTCAGGCGTTTCTTCAATACTTCTGCATCATAAGCAGTGGGTGCAATAAAAAAGAAAGAACCTAAATTCCAAAACTCATTTACAAAGTGTGCTTTCTCTTTTATCAATTTGCAAAAGCCAACAGCAAATTTTTTATCTACCGTAATGTTATGTTCTTTAAGAAACGGCGCAAACAACTCTGCCAACTCTTCGTCCGATTTTTTACGAAGGTATTGTTGGTTGAACCACTTTGTTTTCTCGGGGTCGAACTTAGCACCTGCTTTATTTACACGCTCAAAAGAGAACAGATTAATCAATTCCTCCATTGAAAATATCTCTTGCGTTGTACCCGAATTCCAACCCAACATGGCCAGCATATTTACAAATGCTTCCGGAAAGAAACCACTCTCGCGGTAACCTGTGTAACTCTCATTCGTACGCTCATCAAACCAATTCAACGGAAACATAGGTATACCCGATTTATCGCGCTTGCTAAGCTTCCCGTTTCCATCCGGTTTTAATATCAAAGGCAAGTGAGCCAGCTTAGGCATTTGTTCTTCCAAACCTAAATACCTGTAAATTAAAATATGCGCAGGCGCTGAGGGTAACCATTCCTCGCCACGCACGGCATGAGATATTTTCATTTCAATATCATCTACAATATGCGCCAAATGATACGTTGGCATACCATCACTTTTTAATAAAACCTTATCATCTACCTGTGTGGAGTTTACAACCACCCACCCGCGTATTATATCATGAAAACGTATCTCCTCATTACGCGGCACTTTTAAGCGCACCACATAAGGCGTGCCTTCGGCTAATAATTTCTTTACCTCATCTTCGCTAAGCGTTGTAGCGTTGCGCATGTTTTGACGGGATACCGCATTATACTGCGGTGCCACCACCTTAGCAGCTTCCAACCGTTTGCGCATCTCATCCAGCTCTTCGGCAGTATCAAAAGCATAATAGGCATGTCCGCTTTCAATTAGTTTATCGGCATACTTTTTATAAATACCCAGCTCCTTGCGCTCGCTTTGTCGGTAGGGTGCATAGGGACCATCACCAAAACCAACACCTTCGTTGGGTTCAATACCGCACCATTTAAGCGAATTGATAATATACTCCTCGGCACCATTTACATAACGGGTTTGGTCGGTATCTTCAATACGCAACACAAAATCGCCGCTATGCTTTTTGGCAAATAAATAACTGAACAAAGCAGTACGCACACCGCCCATGTGCAAACCACCGGTAGGACTTGGCGCAAAACGCAACCTGACACGAGAATCACTCATAAATAAATTTTTGCAAATATAAGCTAAATGGGTAATTTGAAGTCTTAAATAGTCATGCTTTATAAAATGCTAAAGGATTTTTTACTTGATATAGCTTCGCTTATATACCCACGTGTATGTGTGGCTTGTAGCGGCAGTTTGTATAAGCACGAACAGCACATTTGCAACCGGTGTTATATTACACTTCCCAAAACAGAGTATCATTTACAAAAAGATAACCCGCTTCAAAGAATATTTTATGGGAGAGTTGATATTACGTCGGCAAGTAGTTTTTTATTCTTTCAAAAGAAAGGAATGGTACAAAAAATGCTTCATGCCTTAAAGTATAAAGGTAAGCCGGAAGTAGCTCAACTGTTAGGCAAATGGTATGCCGAAGATTTAAAGCAAAGCAATACATCGCTTACGTATGATTATATAATTCCTGTGCCCTTACACAAAAAAGGAATGCAAAAAAGAGGCTATAACCAAAGCGAATATTTTGCCAAAGGTTTAAGTGAGGTGTTGGGCGTTCCTGTTATTACGAACGTGCTTATTAAATATCGTTTTACCAAAACACAAACCAATAAAACAAGAGCAGAGCGCGCAGAAAATATCTTACAATCTTTTTCTATTGAGCATGCAGAGATGCTAAATAACAAAAATGTGCTGTTGGTTGATGATGTAATAACAACAGGTGCTACGCTGGAAGCCTGTATTATTCAACTGCAAAAAAGTACCAACACAAAGGTATCGGTAGCATCTATTGCTTACGCAATAAATTAGTTGACGGAACATGAATATAAGGGAAGAACTTATAAAGGAACACTCTAAAGCACAAAAAGATAAAATTGTAGCTTATATAGGTAACGATAAAAAGAAATTCGCCGAACTAATGACGTTAATGCTTACTGCCGAATACCGCGTGGCTCAGCGAGCAGCCTATCCTGTAAGTTATTGTGTAAGAAAACACCCCCACTTAATAAGACCCTGGTTTGGTAAGATGATTAAAAAAATGGACGATAAAATAGCTCATGATGCCATAAGAAGAAATGCCGTGCGGATACTGGAAGACATTGATATACCTGAAAAGTATTGCGGAGAACTTTTTGAAATAAGTAATCACTACTTATACGGTATTAAAGAACCTATTGCCGTAAGAGCTTTTTCTATAAGTGTGATGGCTAACATTGCCAAGAAGTACCCTGACCTACGAAATGAAGTAAAATATAATGCAGAAAGTATTTTGCATTGCGGCATTCCTGCTCTAGAGAGCAGAAGCAGAAAAGTGCTAAAACAAATTAATTCACAGAGGGTTCTGTTGACTACAATGGAGAGTTTGTAATTGTCAGTAAAACACAAAGCACTCACAGCAAGACCAGTAAAGAATAGAAGCAATGAGCTAATTTAAACTAGGCTCCTGCGCAATATTGGCAAATACCTTGTAGTTACTTCCCAGGCGAGAAACCTGTTCGGGCCAAATATCATCGGGATGTTTGTTTATTAGTTCGATAGTAGTAGAATTGAGCAAACCCCAATGTTTTTCTTTCATCTCTTTTTGCAATTGCCCTGTGCCCCAACCCGAGTAACCTATAAAAAAACGTATCTGCTCGGGCAGGATGGTTTTCTTTTTCAATCCATCAACTATTTGATTAAAGTTCCCGCTCCAATAATAATTCTGCTGTATATGCACGCTCTCCGTAATTTGTTTACCCACCGTATGCACATAAAACAATTGGTTTTGCGCCACAGGCCCACCATAATAAACAGGTAGGTTTAAATTATATACATTAGGTACTACATCTTTTAAAGCAATGTGCATGGGCTTATTCATTACAAAACCCAAAGAGCCCAGTTTGTTATGCTCGGCAAGCAATATAACGGTTCGTTTAAAATCTCCATCGTTTAAAAGTGGTAAGGCAACTAATATTTGTCCTTGTATGATACGCATCTCTGTTTCATTTAATGTATTTAAGATTGAGCTATAGCGACATGATAATTGTCAATCTCTAAATAGTTAATCTTTAAATATCTTTGCGGCTATAAATTTACAACATGGATAATTCCCTCAATGAAGTTACAAAAAATTTACGACGTGATTTCACAAAAACTTCTTTTGATGAAAAAGACGCTAACAACAATCCATTTAAGCAATTTGAAACATGGTTTGAAGAAGCCATAAAAAGCAAAGCAAACGAGCCCAACGGTATGGTTCTTTCTACGGTTAATAAAAAGGGAAGACCATCGTCAAGAATTGTTTTACTGCGAGGAATGCAGAATAATGGTTTTAACTTTTTTACCAACTACGATAGTCGCAAAGGAAAAGAACTGAAAGAAAACCCTTACGGATGTCTATTATTCTTTTGGCCCGAATTGGAACGACAAATACGTATTGAAGGAAAAATAGAAATTGCGCCCGCAGCCATCTCTGATGAATATTTTGCTTTACGCCCACATAACTCTCGCATTGGGGCCTGTGCATCGCCTCAAAGTAAAGTGCTTAAAAACCGTCAGGAACTTGAAAAATTAGTTGATGCCATTAATGCAAAATATACCGCCGATGTACCACGCCCTAAGAACTGGGGGGGGTATATTTTGAAAGCAAGCTATTATGAGTTTTGGCAGGGGCGCCAAAGCCGCCTGCACGATCGCATTTGTTATAGCCTTAAAAAGGGAGCGTGGGTTAAGCAGCGCTTAGCACCTTAGCTTATTTTACTTCTTATCAACAGGAGGGGTGTTTAATAAAGGAATCTTTATTTTATCAGTTTTAGTAAGTCCTTCCAGTACTTCAATATTGATACCATCTGATAAGCCGGTTTTAATGTATTTCTTTTCGTAAACGTTTGGAGATTTCTCTACTTCTACAAAAGGTTTGCTCTTTTCAAATTGCAAAACGCTTTCGGGTATAGCTAAGGTTTTATCTTTCTTAGCTAAGATAATATCCGCACTTGCACTATAAGCCGCGCGTAAAAAAGTGCTGTTCTTTTCTTTGTTCATAGCAGCACGAATAAGAAATTGAATAGCACCGTTTTCGGCAACACCTTTAGGGGCAATGTATTCTAAATTTGCATTAAAGGTTTCTCCATCAATAGCGCCAACGGTTAGTACTAGCGGCATACCTTCTTTTACCTTGCCAACTTCGCTTTCATCAAGCTTGCCTTCAAAAATCATTTCGCCCATGTTGGCTACGGTTACAATAGTTGTTCCCTCATTAAAGGTGTTACTTTCTATAACCGAGCTTCCTTCTTTAATTGGCACATCCAACACCATACCTGTAATGGTTGATTTTACAATCGTATTAGAGGCAGTCTCCATACTTTTGCTTACACCTTCTTTAATAATCTGTAAATTATCTTCAGCAGATTTCAATTCAACTTCGGCACTTTTATATTTTAAATCAGAAGGGAGAAAATCAGCTTTAGCAATTACACCTTTATCTAATAAATCTTTATTACGGTTGTATTCTATCGTGGCATTATCAAGACTTACTTTTGCCTGATTAATGCGCGTTTCAGCACTTTGCAGGTTAGCCATACTTGGAATAATTTTTATACGGGCAATAACATCTCCTTCTTTAATTTCCTGTCCGGCAACCACATAAAACTTTTCTACCACACCCGATACGCGCGATTTCATATTTACTTCCTTACGTGGAATAATAGAACCTGTAGCTACTGTTTTCTTTACGACAGCTGTATCAAAGGGAGTGAGTGTCTGATAAACCACCGGAGGTTTTTGTGATTTGTTGTAGAGGTAAAAAAGGGTGTACCCAAAAATGAAGAGTACTAAAATAAGTAGTGTGATTTTAATTATTTTCTTGATCATATGGTTTATATTTTATTCTGTTCTTAATGCTTCTACGGGGTGGATGGCAACTGCTCTGCGCGCAGGAATAAAGCCCGCTATTAATCCCCCCACAATAATTACGCTTAATGCTTTTGCTGCAATACTGATATCAACGGTTGGGTTGGTAAACATAGAACCTTCTTCATGCCCTATTAAAATATTCAATCCCTCTAAGCAATAAATGCCTGCCGCTAAACCTGCATAGCCTGCTATGGCTGTAATAAACAAAGCTTCCAGTAATATCTGAGATACTACATTGGCGGGTGTTGCACCCAGTGCACGTTTCACGCCAATTTCTTTGGTACGTTCTTTTACTACTATCAGCATAATATTACTGATGCCTATAACGCCCGCTAATAATGTACCTATACCAACCACCCAAATTAAAAGTTCTATGCCGGTAAACAATCCTGAAATCTTACCAAACTCAACACCCATGTTCCAATGTCCTATCGCCACTTTATCATCAGGAGCAATTTTATGCCGTTCTTTTAATACGGCAATGGCTTCCTGTTCCGCTATTTCTGCCGTGATATTATCTTTTGCTTTTACTACAAACCAACCTACTTTATTTCCAAAGTTAAATGCTTTTTGAAAGGTTGTGAAAGGAACATACACAGCCTGCGCATCTTCCTGCCCCTCTTGTCCGCCTCGGCTAACGCGGGTTAAACCCACCACCATAAAATACACACCATTAATACGGATATATTGTCCCATTGGATTTTCATCTTTTTTGAAAAGTACTTCCTGCACACGCGGACCAATTACACATATCTTTCTTTTATCATCAATATCTTTTTGGTTCAGAAAACGCCCCTTCACAATATCCTTTTTCATTACCAAAATAAATTCGGGGTATTGCCCCATTACATTAAAGGTGCCTGTTTTTAAACCACGCACCACATTATTGCTTTGTCTGAAACCACCTAATTGGTTTTGCGGACAAACAATATCCAGAGAACGTAACTGCTTCAAGGCTTCCACATCGGCGTTATCGTATAAAAAAGTTCTGCCCGATTTTAATCCCTTAAATGGTTTGGTAGTGGGTTGCGTCCATAAGAAAAAACTATTGGTAGCTATGCCGCCAAAGGCACCCATAATACCATTGCGCAAACCATTGCCTGCACCCAACATAATAACCAGCATAAAAATACCCCAGGCTACACCCAACATGGTCAGCGTAGTGCGCAACTTATTCTTCTTAATTGTTGCAAATATTTCCTGCCAATTATCCCTATCTATTACCATTATTTAGTCTTCACGGAGTGCAACAACAGGTTCTATTCTTGCGGCGCGTATGCTGGGTATTAACCCTGCCAAGGCACCGGATACTACTAACAATATGGTAGAGAAAATTGCCAAACCGAAATCAATCTCGGGGTCTTTAAAGAAATCGCTGTTAACGCCAACTTTACGCATACCTTCTATTAAGGCTACGCCCAGCACCAAGCCTGTATAGCCAGCAGCGCCTGTAATAAAAACACTTTCTAATATTATCTGACTAACAATGGATAACGGGGTTGCACCCAAGGCTTTGCGTATGCCAATTTCTTTGGTGCGTTCTTTTACTATAATCATCATGATGTTGCTTACGCCTACAATGCCTGCTATCAAAGTAAATATGCCAATGATGGTAACAAATATTTTAATACCATCCAGCATACCCATGGTGCGGGCATACTGCACATTATTATTATAAACCCCTAAGGCATCTATATCGTCAGGGTTAAAGTTATGTCGTCTTGCCATTAGCTGTCTTATCTCTTTGGTTATCTCTTCGCTTCTTTCTATACCGGCGCTGCCTGTACTAAGCCACATAGTTTCCACATAATTTTTTCCATTCCAGGCTCGTTGTGCGGTAGTAAGCGGAATGTAAATGCGATTGTTGTCGTTATTGCCCGGGTCATTAAAAATACCTATTACCATGTAGTTGGCACCTGCCACATCAATGTATTTGCCAATGGCATCTTCATCTTTAAACAAAGCTTCTTTCACAGGTTTGCCCATCACACAAACTTTGCTGTAATTATTAATATCGTTCATGTTCAAAAACCTGCCCTTTAGTATTACAGCGCATTCCAGGTTTTGATGGTCGGGCATTACAGGACGTACTAAAAAACCCGCGTGTTCTTTTTTGTAACTTAATGTTTTGCTGTTGTGCCCCTGATAGATAGCCGAAGCATTATCAATTTCTTTTATCTGATCTTTTAGTACACTAAAATCTTCGTTGGTTAGTTTTATCTCGCGGTTAGGTTTCAACCCGTTATACGCCATAGAGGTATTGCCGCCATCTACCCAAATACTGTTAGCAGCATCGTTGCCAAACTGACTTTGCGCCCCGTTCCTCAACCCATTACCTGCACCTGATAATACTACCAAAATAAAAATACCCCATGCCACACTAAAGGCCGTAAGAAACGTGCGCAACTTGTTCTTGCCTATGGTTTCAAATATTTCCTGCCAGTTATCGCGGTTAAACATGGGCTTCTGTTACTGCTTCCGGTGTTGTTTCTTCATCCACTATCAATCCGTCTTTCAGGCGGATAATTCTGTCCGTCATTTTACTGATGTCGTTTTCATGGGTAACCACTACTAGCGTTATGCCCTGTGCGTTGATGCCTTTAAACAAATCCATCACTTCCAACGAAGTGGTAGAATCTAACGCACCAGTAGGTTCATCGGCAAAAATAACTTTTGGTTTACCAATTAAAGCGCGGGCAATGGCTACCCGTTGTTTTTGTCCGCCGCTTAGTTCGCTGGGCAAATGATGCGCCCAGTCTTTTAAACCCACCTTATCTAAATATTCAAGCGCCAGTTTGTTGCGCTCTTTGCGCGAAACCTTTTGGTAATATAATGGCAGCGCCACATTCTCCATGGCGTTTTTAAACGAAAGCAAATTGAATGACTGAAACACAAAACCCAGAAACTTATTGCGCAAATGCGCTGCCTGTGTTTGCGACAGGTTTTTAACCAGCGTGCCATTAAGGTAATACTCTCCACTATCGTAGTTATCTAATATGCCCAGCACGTTTAGCAGGGTAGATTTGCCCGAGCCCGAAGAGCCCATAATAGAAACAAACTCGCCTTCTTTAATATGCGCATTTATGCCTTTAAGCACTTTAAACTCGCTTTTACCAATGTGGTAGGCTTTTTGTATGTTGTTTAGTTTTATCAAGGGTTATATAATCCCTGCAAAGGTAGAGCAATAAAACAACAAAGACTTTCCCGCCTATATAGAATTTGGCGCGTTGGTAATTATTTATACTGATAAAAACTCGAATAAGGTCTTGAAAAGACCCCTGCATTTGTACTTATCCAAATTTTATTATTGTATTTTACTATACTGCTTATGGTCTTGCCAGTTAAACCATCGTTTACTATTTCTTTTAGAGTAAGGCTTGTTGAGGTAAGTGTTATCATCCAAACTTGGTCATTGTGATAAGCAATTAAATTGCCATCAAAATTTATGATTATTACCAAAGAATTTAAGCTAAACTTTAAAGCCCATGTTTCTCCCATATCGGTAGTTTCATATATTTTCCCGCTAAATCCAACCGCGTAATAGTAGCCATTAGCTTTAAAAACAGAAGTAAAATCCTCCAAACCAGCTATAGCTTTGGTCGAAAAATCTTCTCTTATTAAATGCATAGAATCGTATGGCACTAAAAACCTGTTTCCTATATGAGTTAAATAAGGCGTTCCTTGAAGATAGGTGTTCCCAAAAGCTACCTTATGAAAGTTAGAAACATGAATAACTGTAGTTCCAAGAGGGTCTGGTTTTGCATCAAACAGGTAAAAATATCCTTTAGTACTGTCTGTTGTTATTACCGGAATTATTACCCTTTCGGAATCGCTTATATCTATACTATTAATAGGTAGGGTATTATAATTAAAGTTTGGATAGGCAACAAAACTTGCATCATAGGTTTTCATTTTATTAAAGTTCGTGGAACCAAACAGATTATTCCTTTGATTAATGAATCCAACATAGCCTTGTCCGCTTACATCTGCAAAAACAAAATAATCTTTGCATACGGCAGGTCTGCGGTTAGTACTTACATTATATAAACTAATTCCTTGGGAACTTGCCCAATGTCCTGGAGTAGTAGAATCGATAATATAATAATCATCATTCTGTGCTCCCCAAAAATAGGCTTTATATCTATCCACTGGCGCACTGCCTTCACTTACTATAGCGTTTGTAATGTCTAAGTCGCCATTATTAAACTCAGGCTCTGCTTGCCACGCATGTTGCACCGTATCAATAACAATTTTAGGCACCGCTATTACTGTAGCTTCCTCTTTTCTGCATGAAAACAACAAACTAAAAACTATAATAGATATAAAGAGAATACAATATTTCTTCATTATAAAACAAACATACTAAATTAAATTGTTACTAAAACAAACCCATACGCATAGCCATATACAAGGCGTGGCGCATATGGTGTGCGTAAAACATTTCAGCTAACTTATTTGTTGCTAAAGCAAAGGCAAAAGTGCCTTTAAGTCGTTTTTAAATCTTGCAAAGCCGGCTGAAAATGTTTTTTACTCGAGGTAAAGTAATTTTTACCAAGGTGAAAATCATTTTTACCCAAGCGTGAGCAATTTTTACTCGAGGTAAATTAATTTTCACCCAAGGGGAAATTATTTTCACTTAGGGGTGGGCAATTTTTACCCGAGGGAAAATCATTTTTACTCTGGGGTGAGCAATTTTTACCTAAGGGTGGGTAATTTTCCCTCAAGGGTAAGCAATTTTCCCATACGGGTGCAAGATTAAAAACAGGTTAAAAATGATTTTAAGTAAAAATAACTTTTAGCCTGCGGGTAAGTCTGTAAATAGAATTAGTTTTATGGCTTATTCTAAAAACAACAGGTATGCAAAAAATTCAAAATTCAAAATTCAAAATTCAAAATTTAACGGGTATCCTGCTACTTGTTACTTGTTACTTGCTACTTGTTTCATGTTCTCATGCTCCGGCTCTGCAAAGCACCTATCAAAAAGCGCCCGTAACGGTTGATGGAACTGCATCTGAGTGGCGCATACCCCTTAGGTTTTACGACCCCGATACCAAACTGAATTACAGCCTTACCAACGATGACGATAAAATTTATTTGTGCGCCCGTATTGTAGATGAGTTGTCGCAAGCAAAGGTGGTGCGCAATGGCATCTACATTTGGTTTGATACGTTGGCTAAAAAAAATAAAGCGGTAGGTATTTTGTTTCCCGTACCCGATAAAAGTTCGGATGATTTTCAGCCAACTAACCGTTCGGGAGATGGCAATAAACATGCGTATAGCTTAGAAGCCATTAAGAAAAAGTTTTTGCAACAAGCAAACCAGGTGCAGCTTACGGGCTTTAAAAGCGGCGTACCTGATTTTTTAGCGGCTTCTGAGAATGAATTCGGAATAAGGGTTAGCATTAACTGGGATGTAAATAATATCATGATTTATGAAGCGGCCATTCCCTTTAAAACTTTTTACAAAGATAAACTGACAGCTAAAGACAGTTTGAAAAATTTCGATTTTTCGATAACCATACAGGGCTTTCCTGCCCCCGAAAAAACAGATGATGGCAGCAGCAATGCCAGTGGTGGTGTGCCGGGTGCCGGTGCAGGCGGCGGAATGGGCGGCATGGGTGGCAACAGTGGTATGGGCGGAAGAGGAATGGGCGGAGGCGGCATGAATGGCGCAGCCGGCGGTGGAAACGCACGTAATATGCGGGCGGGTAATGCGGTTGAAGTAAACCCCATGTATGTAACCAATAGTTTTTGGGCTAAGATAAGATTGGCAGCTAAATAAATACCAGTGAGCAGTAAACAAGTATCAGGTATCAGGTATCGTTTTTCAGGTATCAGGTATAAATGCTACCTGTTACTTGCTACCTGTTACTTGCTACCCGTTATCTGTCTTTCACAGTCTGTAAAAATATCCGGACAGGTTTTAGACGCTAAAGATAATTCTCCCTTAATAGGCTCTATTGTAGTTTTAATTAATCAGGCAGATACTACACAACAAAAAGGCACTTCGGCAGATTTAATTGGAAACTTTTCACTTGATGTTCCTCCCGGTTCTTATAAACTAAAGGCAGAACTTATTACCTACAAAACGCTTGAGTTAAAAATTACTGTAAACAGCAGTGATATTAATTTAGGGAAACTCACCCTGCAACAATCTGCCGTAACCCTTAAAGAAGCTGTGGTAGAAGCCAAGCAAACCCATGTAGAGCAATTGGGCGACACCACCCAAATACATGCCAATGCCTACAAAACAAACCCTGATGCCACTGCCGAAGACCTGATAAATAAAATGCCGGGCATATCTACCCAGTCGGGTAACGTTACCGTTAATGGCGAACAGGTAAAGCAGGTATTGGTAGATGGCAAACCTTTTTTTGGAGACGATCCTAACCTTGCCATAAAAAACCTGCCAGCCGATATTATAGATAAAATACAGGTGTTTGATAAAGCCAGCGACCAGGCACAGTTCACAGGTTTTGACGATGGCAATGCACAAAAAACAATAAACATTATTACCAAAAGCGGAAAAGCCAACGGGCAATTCGGTAAGGTATATGCAGGTGGCGGAGTAAGCGATGACTATACTAACAGTAAAGACGACAAGTATAATGCCGGAGGTAATATGAATTTCTTTAATGGAGACAGGCGCATTTCTGTTTTAGAGTTATCAAACAACATTAATACACAAAATTTTTCTTCTCAGGATTTATTAGGTGTAAGCAGTGGAGGCGGAGGAAATTCTTCCAATAATTTTTTGGTTGGTCAGCAGTCGGGTATTACAGCAACCCAAGCTATAGGCTTGAACTACAGCGATAGTTGGGGAAAGAAGATAAAGATAACAAGCAGTTACTTTTTTAATTATGCCGATAATACCAATATTTCTGACCTAAGCAGAAATTATATTATTGCTAAAGAGAATGGCTTGCATTATGATCAGGATGCCGATGCAGGAAACACCAATGCCAACCATCGGGCAAACATACGGTTTGAGTACACGATAGATTCTGCTAACTCACTTATCATTGTCCCTAAATATAGTTGGCAGCAAAACAAGGCAACCTCAGATTTATCGGGTTTAAATATTGTAAGCGGCGGTATCAATCAAAGCAGAACAACTACGCAAACGCTTGGCAATAATTCGGGTTATGATTTTTCAAGCACTACTACCTACAGACATAAATTTAAAAAACGACGCAGAACAGTTTCTCTAAGTGTTGCTACTGATTACAACCCAAAAATTGGAAACGGTAATTTATATTCTTCAAACATCTATTACGAAAATAATGACAGCACAATACCGCCACCACTTAATCAACAAAATAATCAGAATACGCTGGGGCAAACCTATTCGCCTAACCTTTCTTATACCGAGCCTCTTTTTAAAAACGGACAGCTAATGGCTACTTACAATCCTTCCTTTAATACAAACAATACCGATAAGAGAACGTATAATAAAGACAGCCTGGATAATTCTTATAACAAGTTAGACACCATTCTTTCTAATAACTTTTCTAATGTATATATGTATCAGCGCGGTGGTTTAAATTATAGATACCGAACCCGTAAATTAAATTTTATGATGGGCGTAAATTTTCAGTATGCTACGCTTACAGGTGCCGAACAATTTCCGAACACACTAAGTGTGAACAAAACTTTTCAAAGTGTTTTACCCCAGTCTTTTTTTAATTACCGCTTTTCTAAAACAAAAAATCTGCGGATAACCTATAGAACTACTACCGTTGCCCCGGGCATTACCCAACTGCAAAATGTAATTAATAACAGCAACCCGCTTTTACTAACTACCGGAAACCCAAATTTAAAACAAGATTACGAGCAAACTATTAACCTGCGCTACGGTAGCACAAACCCTACCAAAGCCACTAACTTTATGGTGTATGCTTATTGTAATTACATTCTTAATTATGTGGCAAACTCCACAATAATTCCATCAACGCCAACTCTGATATCAACTAACTATATATTGAAACCGGGTACTCAGCTTACTAAACCTGTTAACCTGAATAATTATATAAGTGCAAAAACTTTTATGACCTATGGATTTCCAATCAGTAAATTAAAAACAAATCTTAATATCAATACGGGCTTTACTTATAACTTGATTCCTGATTTAATAAATAATCAAGAGAACTTAGCCAACAATTATAATTTTAGTCAGGGGCTTGTAATTAGCAGCAACATTAGCGAGAAGGTTGATTTTACTTTATCTTACACCGGCAATTACAGCATTGTAAAAAACACCCTCCAAAAGCAATCGGATAATAATTACTTCAATCAGGTTACTACTTTTAAATTTAATTGGCTACCTTATAAAGGAATTATCTTTAACACGAATCTTACGCATACTTTATATACTGGACTTGCCCAAGGGTATAACCAAAATTATCTAGTATGGACGGCAGCCCTTGGATATAAATTTCTAAAGAGTAAAGCACTTGATGTGCGTATAAGTGTTTTTGATTTGTTGCACCAAAACAATGCTATAAGTCGTACTGTAACCGATACTTACATACAGGATAGCCAGACAAATGTACTTACCCGTTATTATATGCTGGTAGTTACCTATACCATTAAACATTTTAAAAATGGAGGTGATATCCCTATTGAAAATCCTGAGAAAAGAGATGGGTTTCCGCGCGATGGAGGCGGTGGCGGTTGGAGAGGCAACGGTGGTGGCGGTGGAAATGGTGGTGGCAGCTGGGGAGGCGGAGGTGGTAACTAATTTGTAGTTCTACAACCTCAAATAAAAATGTTCTTTCTGCTTATTCTCTTTCCTGAAAAACACAAGACCTATTTTATATAAATCTATAGTAAGTGTTACTGCTGGGTGTGCTTTAATTTCTTCCCAAGCTTTAGTCATGCCGGCTGTCCAATAGATATCATCGAAAATTAAAAGTGAGTTTTCATTTACGTTTTTAAGTAATAAGTGAAAGTATTTTATAGTTGCTTCATAGGTATGATTACCATCAATATATATCAAATCAAATTTTTTATTTTGAAGAGTAGTTTCAACGGCATCATCAAACGATGAGTTTATCAGTTCAATATTCTTTACTCCCGAGTTTGTTATTAGTTGTTTGGCAAAAGTGTATGTGTTAGGACAACCTTCCACACTTACTATATTTGCTTTAGGAACAGCATGCGCCATATACAAGGAAGATAAACCCAACGAAGTCCCCAACTCTAAAACAGATTCTGGTTTAAAGTAATTTACTAATCTAAAAAGTAATTCGCTATACTTTTTGTTCGCTATACTATACTTAGCTATATCCGATACTTTACGCTTGTTGTTCATCTTCTTTGAACCTGCACCCAAGTCAATTACTTCAATAGTTTGCTGATTAGTTAAAAGTTGCTTTCGTACTTTGTCTAACTCATCAAAAGCATAAAACCTGTTTTTATCAGTAATTACTTCTGTATATAATTTAAACACAAATGGCGAATGAATACTATGCTCGTTCTTTGCTTTTAATAAATATCGTATATATTTCCTTAAAGGATAAGCTGTTTGACATAATAGAGTTTAAAGGTGCGAAATTTGTTTTATTTTTTTACTTTTAAGGTGTTTTTACAGATGAGATTATGATGAGGCAAGCCATTTTATTTTTTATATCCCTACCTACTTTAGCTCAAATTCATATTAACGAGGGACTTTGGCGAGGTGTATTAACCCTTGATACAAAAAAACAAATTGAGCTTCCTTTTATTTTTAATGTGTATTACGCCGATGGGCAACCTACGCTTACTATTTTTAATGGGGAAGAAAGAATTGTGGTGGATGAGACAGAAATGAAAGGTGATTCTCTTTTCTTTAAAATGCCTGTGTTTGATACCGAGTTTAAATGCAAAATATTTCCGGGCTTAATGCAAGGCGTATGGATTAATAACTCTAAAAAAGAAAACAAAGTTGTCCCTTTCTCAGCTATATTTGGGCAAACAGACCGTTTCAAAGCCAAAGTTATTACGCGTGTTATTGTAGAAGGAAGATGGGAAACAACTTTTGGTATAGGCACGCCCGATAGTAGCAAAGCCATTGGCATTTTTACACAAAACAAACAAATTGTTAAGGGCACGTTTTTAAGCGAGAGTGGCGATTATCGTTATTTGGAAGGCATTGCCGATGGAAAGAATTTATACCTGTCTGCTTTTGACGGCGCACATGCCTATCTTTTCTTGGCAATCATAAATGAAAAGGATGAAATCATTGGCGATTTTTATTCGGGAGTATGGGGACATGAAAAGTTTAAGGCTATAAACAATCCTAAATTTGAATTAAGAGACCCCTATACCATAACTCAAACGGTAAAAGGAGTTCCCGTAGATTTTTCCTTTATTAATACAGAAGGGATTAAAATATCTTTATCAGACGAGAAGTATAAAAACAAAGTGGTAATTGTGCAGCTAATGGGTAGTTGGTGTCCTAATTGCATGGATGAAACAGCTTACCTCAGTAGTTTGTATAACGATTACAAACCCAAAGGGGTTGAAATTATTGCCTTAGCGTATGAGCGAACAAATGACATTGAAAAAGCAAAAAGTACGGTATTGCGTTTAAAGGAAAAATATGGCGCTCCTTATGAATTCTTAATTACCGGACAAAGCGGGGCAGCTAATGCGCAAAAAAGTTTACCTTTTTTGTCTTCAGTTACTGCGTTTCCTACAACGATTTACTTAAATAAAAATCACGAAGTAGCAAAAATATATACCGGCTATAATGGTCCAGCAACGGGTTCTGCCTACACAAAAATGAAAGAAAGTACCGAGAATTTATTGAATGATTTAATTAAGTAGGGCTTCCCATCTTGATAATAAACTATTATCTTTGCAGCCCAAAAACAAGATTATGACAACAAATATAACCTTTACCATGATTAAGCCTGATGCTGTTGAAGCTAACAACATTGGTGCTATATTGGCAATGATAAATAAAGCCGGCTTTAAAATTAAAGCCATGAAATACCTTGCTTTAAGCAGAGAACAAGCGGGTAATTTTTATGCAGTACATAAAGAGCGTCCTTTTTATGGTGAGTTAGTAGATTATATGAGCAGTGGGCCACTTGTAGCGGCTGTGTTAGAAAAAAGCAATGCTGTTGCTGATTTCCGTACTTTAATAGGTGCTACCGACCCATCTAAAGCTGCTGACGGAACTATACGTAAACTGTTTGCCAAAAGTATTGCTGCAAATGCAGTGCATGGCAGTGATAGTGATGAGAACGCTGCTATTGAAGCAAACTTTTTCTTTTCGGGTTTAGAGAGGCCTTAAAGTTTTATTAAATATAGTTGGGTAATCCCTGCGCCAATGGTGCGGGGATTTTTATTGGGGTCTATTTTAAACTCTTTGCTATTTTTGCATTCTTTCTAATATAGTATATGGCTAAATTTTATAAACTAAAAGTAAGTGATGTTCGCAGAGAAACTCCCGATGCTGTTTCTGTGGCGTTCGAAGTACCTGTGCAATTGGCAGTAGAATATCAATACAAGCAAGGGCAATACCTAACCCTGAAACTTAATATCAACGGAGAAGAATCCGCCGTTCGTATAGCGTATGTACTAGTCCGTTTGCCGAAAGGAATTACGTATTGCCATCAAAGAAGTTAAAGACGGCAGAGCGTCTACATATATCAACCGTAACTTAAAAGCAGGCGATGAGTTGGAAGTAATGACTCCAATGGGCAACTTCCACACACCATTATCGGGTGCTAATAAAAAGAACTATGTGTTGTTTGCAGGCGGCAGTGGCATTACACCTATGATGAGTATTTTAAAAAGTGTGCTGTACATAGAAAAGCAAAGCACCATTACACTTATATATGCCAACAGGAATGAAGAAAGCACTATCTTTAAAAGTGAGATAGAAAAAATAGCTGCTGATAATAAAGATAAAGTAAAGGTTGTTTTTGTTTATGATGCGCCGCAACAACCCATTGCAGACCTCTATAAAGGTTTAATGACTAAAGAGAAAATTAAAGCTATTGCTGGAACTCATATTGATTTAAAAGCAAATAATGATTTTTTTATTTGTGGGCCGGGACCAATGATGGAGAACGCAAAACAAGTATTAGAAGAATTAAAAGTTGCTAATGAAAAAATACACATAGAATATTTTACGGCTGTATTAGAAACTTTAGCTAATGCTGAAAAGCCTGTTGCATTGGGCGCTAAAGGAGTTTCTAAAGTTACCGTGTTGCAATATGGTATTGAAAACACATTTGATTTAGCCGCTAACGGCGATACCATTTTAGATGCTGCTATTGAATTTGGTATTGATGCACCATACAGTTGCAAAGGTGCGGTGTGTTGCACTTGCCGTGCTAAGGTGCTGGAGGGTAAAGTAAGTATGGATGCCAACTTTGCACTTACTGATAAGGAAGTAGAACAAGGCTATATACTTACCTGTCAGGCACACCCGCTTACAGAAAAAGTGGTGCTGGATTATGTGCTATTTAAATCGTTAAAATAATATTCAATGAAATATTTACCCATCCACAAAGAGTTGTTTGTTGCCAACCGCAAACGCTTTAAGCCTTATTAAAACCTAACTCGCTGGCAGTGTTTAATGCCAATGATATACTGCCTACCAATGCCGATGGTAGTTTGCGTTTTAAACAAAGTTCAGACCTGTTTTATTTAAGCGGGATAGACCAAGAAGAAAGCATTTTGGTGATATATCCTGATGCGAAAGATGGCGTTCATAAAGAAGTATTATTCTTAAAAGAAACCAACGAACATATTGCCATTTGGGAGGGACACAAACTAACTAAGGTCGAAGCTACTGCCGCAAGCGGTATTGAAAAAGTTTATTGGTTGAGCGAATTCAAAACTATTTTCCGTTCGTTGGTTGTAGAGGCTGAGCATGTTTATTTAAATACCAACGAGCATGTGCGTGCCGTGGTTGAAAACGAAACCCGCGGGGGCCCGTTTGTAAAATGGTGCATGAATGAGTATCCTTTGCATGAGTATGAGCGTAGTGCCCCACTAATGCATAGCTTACGTGCCATTAAACAACAAACCGAAATTGAACTTATACAACAAGCCTGCAACATTACCGAGAAAGGATTTCGTCGTTTGCTTGGTTTTGTAAAGCCCGGCGTGTGGGAATATGAAATTGAGGCCGAACTGATACACGAGTTTACGCGCAACCGCAGCAACGGTTTTGCGTACACGCCTGTTTTGCCAGCGGAGCTAACTCCTGCGTGTTGCATTATATTGATAATAGTTTGCAGTGCAAAGACGGCGATATATTATTGCTTGATGTGGCTGCAGAGTATGCTAACTACAACTCCGACTTAACGCGCTGCATACCCGTAAACGGTAAATACACGCTCCGACAAAAAGAAGTGTACAACGCCGTGTTGCGTGTAATGAGGCTGCCATTAAAATGCTGGTACCGGGTAACGTAATGGCCAGATTACCAAAAAGAAGTAGGTAAATTAATGGAAGAGGAGTTAATAAAACTTAACCTGCTAAGCGCCGATGATGTAAAGAAACAAAACCCCGATGCACCGCTGTATAAAAAATACTTTATGCATGGCACCTCGCACTACCTTGGCTTAGATGTGCACGATGTGGGCAACCGCTACCGCAAGTTCGAAGCAGGCATGGTGTTTACCTGCGAGCCCGGCATATACATACGCGAAGAAAGTATTGGTATACGTATAGAAGATAATATTTTAATTACCGAAAAAGGTCCTGTTAATTTAATGGCTAACATCCCTATTGAAGCTAATGATATTGAGGTTTTAATGGCAATAGGTAAATAAGATTTTTACTAAAAAGCGTGCCCGAACTGAAAGAAGAATTGACTATCTTCTTTTGAAATGGCATAGTCAAAGCGAAGAACCGTATTTACATTTCAGGCTATGCGCAAGCCTAAACCCTCGTCATAGCGATAATTAGCACTATATTCAAATAACCTGAAAGGTGTTATTTCCTACTCCGCCAATATCAAAAAACGGCACGGCACTAAAAGCAAGATGTTGTTTTAATATAGTAAATTGCGCAAAGCGAGCGCGCAATTCAATATTCACAAAATCTAAGAAATTAGCCACAAAACGTGCCTGCTTATACCCGCGCAACGTAAATCTTCCACCCACTACATCATAAACACCTCCTTCAGAACTCCACTCTTCCATATATTCATAAACGGGAGCATTTCCGTTAAGTGCAGCAATTCCCCCGCGTATGGCAAAAATTAATTTTTTAAACATGGAAGGAAACAAACGCTGATAAACTTTAATCTGCGCAAAGATTTTATTAAAGGTATAATCAGAACCCAAAGCTTTTAATGATAATTCATCGGTTACCTCTGCAAAAATACCCTTGCCCTGGGTCTCCCTCTAAATCACGGGTATCATAAACCAAGCCTGCCTGAACCATAGTTACTGTGGTTCTGCCAACCCCTAAGGTGTTTCCATTCATAAAATCATTTTGCAGAAGAGAATTACCGGCATAAGGAAAAATACCCATGTTAGCATACCTGAACCCGAATAAACTACGCATTTTACTTTTAAAAAAGGAACGCTCTGCGCTCATATCCATCATCGCATTATTCTTTTCCTTATAGCGGTTATAATTTTTATAGGTAGAAGATAATGAGCCCGTATAATTAGCATAGTTATTATAGCTGACACCTGTTTGTGGGTTGACTAATGAACCAAGGCTTTTTTCTGTTACACCAAAATAAACCATGTTAGGGTCATTTTCATAAGTTCCTTCCATTCTTACACGCCACTTACTTCTAAAAATATAAGGCACATCCAAACCAAGAACAATTTCGTTTTGAGATTTGGTGGTATTAAAAGCAGCAAGAGAAAGCTTTGCTCTATAAGGCGAATAATTAAATAAAGAGTCTTTTCTTTTGCCATTAAAGTATATCATTCCTTCTGCCCCATAACCAAAACCATTCAATGGGTCGGAACTAAACTGCGGAATAGCGGTAACATAAGCGCCTTCCTTTTTATTCGCTAAATCTTCATCAGATAGTTTTTTTTCGTGAGCAATAGCAAAAGGAAGTTTAGTAGAATCTTGTTGCGCAAAAGCCTTACCCCAAAGCCCTAATAGAATAATAAGAAAAACAGATAGATTAGGTATGGCAGGCATAAGGGCTGTAAAATTACCTATAAAACCTTATATAGATTAGTTGTTTGGGTATCCCGAATTTATCCAGCTCTGTATCTTGGAGATTTGACAACTTGAAAGTTGATCCCCTCCTTGCGGCATAGGATTATATCCTGAACTATGTTTAATAGAACCCATCAGCTGGTTGTTTGCAATAGCATTTACAATGCCTGAATAGCTTGATAAATCAACATTTCCACTTGAGCTGGCACCCGCTGTACTATGACAACCCACACACCAGGTATTCATAATAGGTTGTATATCTTCGGTAAATTTAAATGAAGTAGTGTCACAAACAGTAACACAATTAGATGGATTTTGAGCTCCCATGCTAATCCATGCTTTAATTAAATATATCTCCTGTGATGTAAGCTGCGTATAATTTTTAGGAGGCATATTAGCACTAAGACCTTCTATTTTTGTATATATCTGACTACGCAAAGGATGTTTTGCTACCACTTTAGACATAATGCCTTCATAGGTTGTAAAATCTGACCTCCTTTTAGAACCCGGTCCATGACATCCACTCATAGAACATTTTGAAACAAATATAGGAAGTATGTTTTCGCTAAAACAAACACTAGGTTCAGAGGCTTTCCAGCTACAGGTTGTTAAAGAAATAAGAATTCCAACAAACACTAATACCCTCACTATTCTTAATTGCGACATGATTTTATATAACGACAAAGCTACCCTTTTAGTATAGCTATACTTATTACGTTAATTATAATTAACACTAAATTATTTGTAATAATTTGTTAGCGATTAATCACTCTTTTTAGAAAGAGCAAATATGCGGGTAATGTTAAAGCCAATCATAATGCTTGATGGAGTCTTTCCTACTTTCGACCAGCTGCCTGTAGTACCCATAATGTATTGATTTTCCATAATGCCGGTTGAGTTAGTTAAGAATACCTGAAATACGTGTCCTCCGGTTTCAACTTCCCAACCTATACCCATTGAGTTGTAATAAGGAGTTGCCACCCCATTTGTTACTGATGCATAGTTTGTATTAGTACGATACCCATATTCAAAAATAATTGCCTGACGCTTATTATATTTTGCTCTAACAACACCAAGAACAGCGATACAATCGTTTTTCTGAAAACCAATAGTAGAGCCTACCAAGTTATAATGCACATAAGATGGGGCGACTTGTAAAGATAACCAAGGTGTAATTTTGCTGGCAATAATTAATTCATGTACGTATGACATTCTATCGCCTACACCCTTAGGATTATAAAAATCCGGTGATGTTTGAGC
The DNA here is from genome assembly GCA_963763345.1 of uncultured Candidatus Saccharibacteria bacterium. Taxonomy (GTDB): domain Bacteria; phylum Bacteroidota; class Bacteroidia; order B-17B0; family Aurantibacillaceae; genus PALSA-968. The sequence continues at coordinate 3,574 of CAVXOV010000070.1, read as the reverse complement.
CAAAGATGCATTGGTAGCAGCCGAATAATAAAGTCCGCCAAAATATGTAACCGAAAAAGGAAGCCCGTGCTTAACCTGCCGTAGTATTTTCCATTTAAAAAAAGCTTCCGACATTTTTTGAATATTACTTCTTGATATACCCACCATCCAACGACCACTATAGCTATATTCCAAACTAAGCATCAAACTGGCTGGTCCGTCAATACCCCAAGCGTTATTAGCACCCGTACTTAAAGGTGCGAAACGATGTTGTATCCTAAAATCAAGGCAATTTCTTCCCAATATTTCCGAAGTATGAAAGTTAATGTTTCTAGTTGATTTAAAAGTGGCTGCAACATATTCCTTTTCTTTTTTGGCATTGCCATCATCTACCATACTTAATAAATCAGGTTGTCCAGAAGTATTGGCATCAGTTGTTGAAGTAGCTTGCTGTTGTTTCGGTTCTTCCGTTTGTGGTTTAACTTCTTCAACAGTTTTCGGTTGCTCCACCTGTTTGGCAGTAGTGGTAGTGCTTGTAGAGTTGGTAAACGGAATTTTCAATTCCTGTCCAACAACAATACCCTTCATAGCACCAGGGTTGGCATCTAAAATAACCTTAGTATCTACATTATATATTTTTGCAATCCCATATAAACTTTGTGCATGAGCTACTTTGTGCAGGTAATATTTTTTACCGTTTATGGTTGTAATGTTAGTGCTTTTTGCAGGTGTTGTTGTTTGCGCATGTATGTTGCCAACAAACATAAAACAAAGAACAAAAAAAGATACATGCAATAAATTCTTAGTGCAATTAGATACAGTTACTTTCATATATTTTTAAAGAAAGATTTATGATTAATTATTCTGGGCTCCTTGGTGAATCCAGTTTCTTATTTTATTCATCTCGCAGGTAGTGAGTGCTGCATTTCCTGTTATTGGCATTACGTAAGGAGTACCATGTGCAATACATTGCCAAACTAGCGACAAGGTTGTATCATGCTTACAATTTGGATATAAACCAGCCCATGTAGAGTAATCAGGGTTTAACCCGCTTGCTCCTGAGCCATGGCAAGCAGCAGTTGTGCCACACTTAGTACTTATTATTGATTTAATGTCTATGCTATAAGACATAATAGTTCCGTTACCAACTACAGTATCTGGGCGATATACATTTAATCCGGTAGTTGTATTTAAAATAGAATCTGCAGGAACAGTACAAGTTGTAGAACTTGATGATGAACCCCCCGGAGTTACACTATGAATGGTATCCCAGTTCTTCCAATAGCAAGAGGTGAGTATGATACCTAACACTACCATCATTGCAAAAATTGTTTTTCTTGTTTGCATATTTTTATGTTTTATTCTAATCTTACATGAGGGTTCAAATTTAGCAAGAAATACTAAAGTAAAACTGAAGTATTAAGTTCTTATAAAGCAAAAGTCCCACATTTCTGTAGGACTTTTGCTCTAACGCGTATAATCAAATTATTATTTAGAAACCATTATCATTTTAACGGCTACTACAGTTTTAGCATCGTTTAATACTTTAACAAAATAAGTGCCTTTAGCTACTGTTGTTAAATCAAGTTGTTCGCTAGCATCTTCCGTATTTTTCTCGGCAATCATTTTGCCAGTTACATCATATAACTGAACAATTTTTGTACCTGATGCCTTACCAAAATCAACGGTTACATGATTAGTTGCTGGATTAGGAAACACCGCTATGTTAGTTTCATTCTCTTTAGCAGTGGAAATACCCGCACCTAATGTAGCAGTTAACGTATAACTATAAACACTAGATACTTGATCTCCGCTGGTAGCACCATTATGATTAGATCCAAGAACATCGGCATAAATAAAACCGGTTCCACTGGCTGGTGCTGTCCATTTGCAACTCCAAGGTGTAGTAGAAACCATATTATGAGACAAACAACTTGGCCAAGCTCCTGAAGCAGCAAATATTCTGCAATTAGTAGTTACAGCAGCTCCCCAAGTACCAAAAGCACTAACCCCACTGGTAGCCTGAGAATTAAGAATCTCGCAATTCATTCCATAAACAGCATAACTGCCTGCCGGTGTTATGGTAATAGTATAGGTTGTGCCGGGGGTGTATTGTAAAGCATTACCACTACCGCCAAATGCAGGAGTAGAGGTTAAAGATAATGTAGGTATACCTGAAGCGCCACCATTATGACAAGCAGAACATTGTCCACCACTACCTGATCCCCCATCTACAGGAGATCCTGTCCAATTTGAAGTTCCTGCACTGTTTACTATAGCTGCGCCCGATAAAAACATAATAGCTGCACCACTAAATAAGGTTAAGATAATTTTTCTGTTCATGTTGTTTTAACTTTGTTGCAGCAAATTTAACGCATTAATCATAAAAACAATCCTGTTCCTTTAAGTAAACGCTAAACTTAACTATTTGTTAACGTAACCCCCCCTTGATATAATAAAAGCTATTATTTGGAAATAATAACCATTTTAACGGCAACAACCGCCTTATCATTCATTATCTTTACAAAATAAGTGCCTTTAGCAACATCGGCTATATTCAATTGGATAGCTTCTCCTTCGGTGTTTTTATCCATAATCAATCTGCCTGATACATCATATAGTTCAGCAGTTTTGCTACCCATAACAAGCCTAAATTAATATTTAAGTAATCGCTGGCAGGGTTAGGAAAAATAGTAATTTGGTTGGCAATGTTGTAATTTTCAATACCGGATGTGCATGATTTTACTGTAACCGTAACAGGTACTGCTGTGCTTCTGCAGCTACTTGTAGTACCCCAAACACTATAAGTAGTAGTAGAGGTAGGGTTTACAACACAAGTAGGATTTGCTCCGCCTGTACTCCAAGTAGTATGTAGTTGCCCCACTTGCTGAAAGTGTTGCCGAAGTTTGCGTGGTACAAATTGTTTGAGAAGGTGCTGTTACAGTTGGTAAAGGATTTACTGTTACTACAGCAGTTGCCGTTTTAGAACAACCACTTGTTGTACCTGTTACCGAATAGGTTGTGGAGTTGTAGGGCTAACATTTAAAGTTGCTGAAGTACCACCTGTATTCCAAGCGTAGGTGGTAGCGCCGCTTGCAGTTAACGATGCTGAGCTTCCGTTACAAATTGTTGTTGAATTTGCAGTTACACTTGGTATAGCATTTACAGTTATTACATGAGAAACAGGTGTACTGCTTCCACCTGCATTAGTAGCTACCAAACTAACGGTGTAGGTACCTGCATGGCATAAGAAACAGTTGGGTTTTGAGAAGGAGAAGAAGGAGGTGTACCCCCTGTCATAGTCCATGCCCAAGAGGTAGGAGTGTTGGTAGAATTATCAGTAAGTGTAATGCTTTGTCCGGTACAGGTGGAAGAGCTTGGAAGATGTAAACGCAGCAACTGGTGGAGGGTTTGACGCGGCAGGTGTTAACACATAAGCTAAGTTAGCTACTTTGTCGCCTGATGTACTTCCATTGTCATTTTCCCCAAGTACAGCAAGATATAAGTAAGCTGTACCGCTGGCAGGCGCAACCCATTTAACTGTAACAGACGTTCCTGTTGGGATACGTTGTTTATGCGGCTTTGGATTGCACGC
>CAVXOV010000069.1:0-4015 GCA_963763345.1 uncultured Candidatus Saccharibacteria bacterium | reverse complement strand
AAAGTGTTAACATCGTCTTAATAACCTACATGTCCTTATCAATATGATAAAAACTTACAAAGCCTGCTATCATATCAATTACAGAATAAAAGGTTAATTTTGCATTCCAATTAGCACAGCTAATATATATGGTTAGCACTAAAAAGATATCCCTCCAACTTATTGAACCTCAAATAATAAGAATGACTGTGCCGGAGGGTATAGAGTTAGGGCAAAAAGATGCCCAAGAAGCCATTGTCGAAGCTTTGGAATTATCACAAGGTAAAGATTATACCATACTGTTTAATGCTAATGTATCTGGTGATATAAGCTTTGAAGCAAGAGAAGAGTTTGCCAGATCTAAAAAGCGCATGGCGGTGCAATTGTAACCAATTTGTTAGCTAACAAACTGCTTGGTAATTTTTTTATCAAATTTCACAAACCAAGCTCATCTTCTCGTATCTTTTCGGATGAAGAATCTGCTATAAAGTGGTTAAGAACTTTTATTGATAAACCTTAAGAAATAATTTACTCTTGCTTAAGTATTTTGCTTTGATAAACAGGGTTATTGTTCTTTAACACCCTTAGCTGATACATGCCATTGGCAAAACCCGCCATATTAATTTGATTAATAGTTGATGTAGTTGGTTGATGATAAACACATTCTCCTATTATATTATATACCTCAACACTTGAGTTCTCATACTCATTTAACTGCAAAGTAAAAGTGCCGTTGTTGGGGTTGGGGTATAGAGAGACCTGAGTATTGAGACTTGAGATATGAGAGAGGTTTGTGTTGTGCGCACTACTACTATCTACATTTATATAAACCATTGTACTGTTAGAAGCCCTGTAAACTGTATCGTTTTGGCAATATTGGGCAGAATCTCCGCAAGCAGAATAAGCCGTTACACAAATATTATACCTACCAGGTGTAGAATAAACATGGCTCGGATAGAGTGCCAACGTATCATGCCCATCGCCCCAATACCACCGAGTGCTGTCTACGTTAGCAGAATAAGCAGGAACAGCATCCCAATAATGGGGTGAAACGTTAGTTAAAGTATAATTTACTAGTGGGATTGGGCTTACCGATACGGTCGATACTACCGTACCTGTGGAGGCATTACTAATATTAAATAAAGTATTAGTGCCAGTTACAGTGTAATTTATTGTAGCAATTGGTGAAACTACAATTGAAGCTCCTGTATCATTTGTACTCCATGTATAAGAATTTGCACCACTTGCAGTTAATGTAGTTGATGTGCCAGAACATATTTGGGGTGAGTTTACATTTAATTGTAATGGGGCAGTTACCATGCGTATCCTGTTATTGGTCCCATCTGCGATAAACATATTTCCGGAACCATCCATAAAAACTCCAAGCGGGAGATAAAGTTCTCCGCTAGTTGCATTGCCGCCATCGCCGCCATAGCCCTGCGTTGCGCTTCCAGCTATGGTAGTAATGATGCCCGTGGACACGTCTACTTTTCTTATTCTGTTATTGTATTGATCGGCAATAAACACATTGCCAATACTGTCCACAAAAACTCCCATTGGGTTGTCAATCTGTGCACTTGTAGCTTGCCCTCCATCTCCCAAGTATCCTGCTATTCCACTTCCCGCTATGGTGCTAATAATACCTGTAGAGCCATTTATTTTTCTAATTCTGGCACACCAGTAATCTGCAATAAACACATTGTCAAATCTGTCCACAAAAATTCCCGCCGGGCCAGTAAGACCAGCACTTGTGGCTTGCCCTCCATCGCCTGAATAAGTACCCGTTCCATTTCCGGCTATAGTACTAATGATACCTGTGGAGTTGTTTATTTTTCGAATTCTATAATTTTGCCCATCCGAAATAAAAATATTGCCCGCACCATCGATAAAAACTCCATCAGGGCGGTTCAGTTTTGCGTTAGTAGCAAGGCCGCCATCACCAGCATAACCAGCTGTTCCATTTCCGGCTATAGTACTAATGATGCCTGTAGATCCATTTACTTTTCGAATTACATAATTGTATGTATCAGCAATAAACACATTACCAGAGTCGTTCACAAAAATTCCTTCCGGTTGGTAGAGTTCTGCATTTGTGGCTGGGCCGCCATCACCTGCATAGCCATAGTTTCCGTTTCCAGCTATGGTGCTAATTATGCCTGTGGAGCGGTTTACTTTTCTTATACGGTAATTGTATTCGTCAACAATAAATAGATTGCCAAAGCGATCCAAAGAAATGCATCTTGGAGTACTGAGTTCTGCGTTGGTAGCTTGTGCACCATCTCCCCCATAGCATGTAGCACAATAACCACCTGCTCCAATTCCATTCCCTGCAATCGTAGTAATTATTTGCGCTTGAGATTGCTTTGTTATGCTTACAATAACGATAAGAAAAAGAAATAGCTTTTTTAGCATGGGGTTGTTTTTATCTTTCATCAAAAATAAGAAATAAAAGCAGCTAAACAACGTTATCTTATCGTTAATAATTTGTACCTTTACTATAACAAGAATACAACAACATGAGTAAAAGAAAGAACAAGGCGTTTCCTGCCACCGATAACGGTTTTAATACTGCGTTTGTAGCTTTAATGAATCATTTGGCAATACCTGATGTGGGCAGTAGTGCGCCTACAACCCCTACATGGCAACGCTTGGGCATACCTGCTACCACTGTTTATGATGTTTTGGTAGCCATGTTGGGCAATGATACCACACCTAATACGTGGCTGTCGGTATATCCGCTTCAGGCAAATAAACCTACGCGCAGCGGTATTCTTAAAACACAAAAGAACACGCTAAAGAAAAACGGTTTGGCTATTATACGCCCTTTGCGAATGAATTTAAAGGGGCAGAACGAATTAACCCCCGGCTTATTAACCGAAGCCGACAGGCAATTCTTTTACATACCGATACCTGACCCTAAAACACCTGCTAACCTGCATTTAGCGGAGCAGATGCCGCTGCTGAGTATGCACGCCATAAAACATTTATCGCATACCATAGACGCGCACAACCCCGATACCCCCGAGAGTGCGGGCTTGCCGTATGGCGTTGTGTTTGTTTGGCTAAAACGTTATATGGGCACTACGGCACCTACCGATTTGTCTCAGTTCTCACACTATACGTTTAGCGGTAGTTTCCGCACCATAAGCACGTTTTTAGCCACCCAAGCCAAACAAGATGTGTGGTACACCGCCTGTTATATTGGCACTACGGGTGCTATGAGCGCCTTTAGTCCGTTTTTGCACACTACGGTTTCTCAATCGGCGTAGTTAATTTCACTCATATTGTATGGAGAATCATGTAAGTTCAACTCAAACTTACCTGCGCGCGAAACGAAATCCTGTAAGTTCAACCCAAACTTACCTGCGTACGAAACGAATTCCTGTAAGTTCAGCTCGAACTTACATGCGCACAAAACGAAATCCTGTAAGTTCAACTCGAACTTACAGGCGCACGAAACGAATTCATGTAAGTTCAGCTCAAACTTACAGGCGCACGGAACGAATTCACGTAAGTTCGAAACAAACTTACCTGCGCGCAAACTGAATTACTTTAACTCAAGTAATGCCACATTCTCTACATGCAGGGTTTGAGGGAACATATCTACCGCCTGCACCTTGCTTACTTTATATTTTTCGGACAAAAGGGCAATATCTCTTGCCTGCGATGCCGGGTTACAACTTACATACACTATTTTAGGTGCAGCCAGTTCAAGCAGTTTTGCCACTACCGAGGGGTGCATACCCACGCGAGGCGGGTCGGTAATAATAACATCGGGTTTGCCATTGGCGGCTATAAAATCATCATTCAATACATCCTTCATATCTCCTGCATAAAAGGCGGTATTGGTTGCACTGTTTATGCGGGCGTTTTCTTTGGCATCTTCAATAGCTTCGGGTACCGATTCGATGCCTATTACCTGCTTCGCATGCTTAGCCACAAACAAAGCAATGGTACCTGTGCCGGTATATAAATCATACACCAGTTCATTACCCTTCAAGTTGGCAAAATCTCTGGTAATTTTATAGAGTTCACG
>CAVXOV010000068.1:0-18903 GCA_963763345.1 uncultured Candidatus Saccharibacteria bacterium | reverse complement strand
TAGGCGGAGCAACTCCTTATGCATCATATAGCTGGTCTCCAACAGGTGGAACTACCACTATAGCAAATAATTTAACGGCACAGGTTTATACGATAACGGTGTTGGATGCTAACAATTGTCCGGCGACAACTACTGTAAATATAACACAACCTCCGGCTTTAACTTTAACAGCTACTGAAACTGAAGTTACCTGTTTTGGGTTAAGTAATGGAACTGCTACCGCTACGGTTACGGGTGGAACAGGCCCTACTTATACAGTAGGTATATTAAACCCACCACAAGGAGGTATTACAACAGGAATAGAAACTTTTAGTGGACTGGCTATTGGAACATACACATATGGAGCTCAAGATCAGAATGGTTGTACAATAGCATCTGTTTTTACCATTACCCAACCACCTGCATTAACCTTAACCGCTACAGAAACTAATGTTAGCTGTAATGGTTTAAGTAATGGTAGTGCAACCGCTACAGTTACAGGCGGAACAGGGCCTACTTATTCAGTGGGTATATTAAACCCATTACAAGTAGGGGTAACAACAGGGGTAGAACCTGTTAGTGGTCTTTCTGCAGGGAATTATACGTTTGGCGCGCAGGATCAGAATGGTTGTCAAACTACTTTTTCTATTACCATTACCCAACCTCCTTTATTAACCACTTCTATTTTAGTATCCCATAATGATTCTTGTAATGGAGACCATAATGGTAGTGCCACTGCAACATCTTTGGGCGGTACAACACCTTATGTGTATTCATGGAATTCAGTACCCCCACAGCCAGATTCTACTGCGATTAACTTACCTGCACAGCCTAATCCTTATATAGCTACTGTAACAGATGCACAAGGTTGCACGGCAACAACGTCGGTAACCATTACCCAACCTCCGGTGTTAACTGTTTCAAGTGTTCCGGTAACTATATGTATAAGCAACAGCACAACCTTAACGGCAGTTGCTACTGGCGGTAATACTGCCCAGTCCTATACTTATTCTATTGCTGGTGTGATAAGTAATACTGCTGCTGTAAGCCCAGTTACCACGACTATATACACGTTAGGGGTACTTGATATGAAAGGTTGTAATGCGGTTAATACCGTAACGGTAAATGTAAGAAACCCTTTAAGTTTTATAGCCGTAAACCCTGCTGGGGAAATGTGTAATGGATTTACAGCTAACCTTAACGCAACCGGCAGCGGTGGGGATAGTACGTTTACCTACATCTGGAACCCCGGTGCTATAATAGGGCAAAACATTACGGTACAACCTTCTTTTACTACTACTTATACTGTTACACTACTGGATGCTTGCGGAACACCTTCAGTTACCTCTACAGTTGATGTAATTATTGATCCTTTGCCTAAGGTAACTTTTGTATCTGATAAACAAAACGGATGTTATCCTTTGTGTATTAATTTTACAAATACCCCTGTGCCTCAGGCACCTGCACCTAATATTGTTTCTTACGTTTGGAATTTAGGAGGTGGGTTTACAAGTACTACAGCTAATCCTTCACAATGCTATACCAAACCGGGAGTATATAGTATACAGGTTACCACTACATCTGATAAGAACTGCGTTTCGCGCGATAGCATACTCAACATGATTACTGTTTATAACCATCCGGTAGCAGATTTCACGTACATGCCTGACCCTGCTAATATTTTGGCCCCTACTATACAATTTACCGATTTATCTACAGCTCCAAGTAGTTATATAAAAAATGTGCTTTGGCAAACCTTTGGAGATGGCAGTGATTCTACAAGTATATTGCATGACCCGGTGCATATTTATCAGGATACCGGAAAATTCTGTGTTAATTTAATTGCCACAAATGGTTTCGGTTGTAAAGATACCAACCAACAATGCGTAGTTATTAAACCTTATTTTACTTTATATGTTCCTAATGCTTTCTCTCCAAATGGAGATGGTATCAATGATACTTTTTTACCCATCGGAGATTATGTGGAAACTTTTGATATGAGAATATTTGACCGCTGGGGTAATGAGATATATTTTTCAGGTGATATCACTAAGGGATGGAATGGTGCTAAAGGAGGTACTGTTGCAAAAGAAGATGTATATGTATATATGATTACCGCAACTGATGCACTAAGAAAATCACATTCTTATAAGGGAACAGTTACTTTAATTAAGTAATCCTATGCAATATTAAATCCAATCTTCTTTAACTCATCCCAGAAATGCGGGAATGATTTTTTTACCACCGTTGGGTTTTCTATTTCAATTTCATTGCAACACAAAGCAAGCGGGGCAAAGCTCATAGCCATGCGATGATCGTTGTATGTATCTATTCTTTTATCCTGTGCTTTAAAGGAAGAGTTAATCTCCATAGAATCTTTAGAGGCAAAAACCTCTACACCGAATTTCTCTAACTCGGTTTTGATGGCTGCTATACGGTCGGTTTCTTTTATTGACAATGTTTGCAACCCTTCTAGGTTTGCTTTTATATTTTTAGCCGCACAACAAACAGCCAGTGTTTGTGCTATATCGGGGCATTTAGTAAAATCGTAAGTGAAAGAATGAGGCAGGGGTGCATCTGTTTTCTTTAATACAACACTGTTGGTTGTATAGGTAGTAGATACACCTAGCTGTTCAAATATACTTGCGCACACCTTATCTCCCTGCAAACTGTTTTTAAATACATACGGAAGGGTAATTTCTCCTGCTTTGACAAGTAATAAGATGCTGTAAAAGTAAGATGCCGCACTCCAGTCGCTTTCTACAAAAACTTTTTCAGTCGGTTTTTTGTATGGCTTGTTGCTAACGCTGATGATGTTTTGTTTCCACTCATAGCTTGCACCCCATTGCTGCATCAACAGTAAAGTCATTTCTACATAAGGGGTAGAAACAAGTTCATTCTTTATGTGCAGTTCCAAAGGTTCTGCAAACAAAGGAGTTGTCATCAGCAAAGCAGAAATAAACTGCGAGCTTACACTCCCGTCAATCTCTATCTTGCCTCCTTTTAGTTTTTTGCCGCGTATCTTTAAGGGTGGGTAATGCTCGTTCTTCAAATATTCTATATCGGCACCCATGTTGCGCAACACGTTTACCAAAGCGCCAATGGGGCGTTGCTGCATGCGCTCGATTCCTGTCAGTATCCATTCGCCGGGCAGACAGCTGAGGTAGGCAGTTAAAAAACGCATCACGGTACCAGCGTCGTGCACATCTATGGTGTTGTTATGCGGTAGCTTGTTTACTATGCTTTCTAATATCTGTGTGTCTTTGGCATTGGAGAGGTTATGAATTTCCACATCTGTAAAACCTGCTACGGCTCTCATCAATAACAAACGGTTGCTGATGCTTTTAGAAGCAGGGAGGTTTACCGTTCCGTTTATGGTTTGAGTTTTATGAGAGAGTTTTATGGGTTGCAATTTTGCCGAAGATTAATCTTCGGCAATTTACTTACTTTCTTTTTCTTTGATTATACTTTCTTTTTAAGATGCGCCACTTAAGATATACACTCCATTTACATTTAAGTGCAAGGTATGACTTACGGATTGCAATTAGTTCATCGTTTTAGTTTTTATTTGGCTTCGCTGAATGCTGAAAAGCATTTCTGCGGGAGTGGCTTTGTAATTTAAAACGTAATGCTGTATTTTCTTTCTTCTTTGTGTTTTAAGCAAATGGCTTCTATTTCTTTATAAGGCGCGGCAAAGCCAAATTCCTGCAGCATGGCGGTTACATAAGGTTCAGGGTTAAAGCCGGTATCAAAACAATAATGTATAAAACTTTCGCATTGATACTTTAATATTTCTTCCAGTTCATCCATCTCTCCATTTGAAAAATGAAAAGTAGCTGTTGTAGTACCCGTATGCCATTGCACTTCGTTGGCGGGTATGTTGCTAATTATTTCGGCGGCTGCCAACAAAAAACGGGCTTCTTTAGGTCCTATAAAAAACAAGATACCCGGAAACACATCGCGGAGGTGTAAGAAACCAATCCTGAAACTCTTTGCTCCACACCCATTGGGAAATGGGTATATCATTTCCTTCCGTATCAGAAAAAATAAGTTGAATTTTATTTTCGACAAGATAGTTAATCCGCATCTTCAGATATTGCGCCACACCAACCATTACCGTAAGTGCAACGGCATTATAGCCTGCCTTATTTGGCTGCATAGCCATATTAATATCAATAGGTTCTGTTAAGCAACTATCGAATGTTTTTTTTATATCTTCAATATGCTTCTTATCCAGTTTCTGCATTTGTTTTTCAGAAAGCCAGTAATGTTTGCCACCTGCCATGCTTAAATTATTTACTGATTAATACCCCTAACGTTCCTACGCTAACCGCAGAACGGTTTTGAAAGCGTAATGCGTCGGCTGGGAATGCGATAATAAATATACGAAATGTTTTGATTTACCGAGTCACCCGTTTTGCGGCTTAACGTGTGTTATGTACTGGCCTTACTGCTTAAATTGTTCTCTAATTTTTTTAAAGCGTCCGATGACATGCTATGGCAATGTCCAATTATTTTATTTAGGATTTCGTCCATAGCTCTGTCACTTGCATAAATTAACTCAAAATTGTCCGGCAAATAGAAAGTCTGGAATTATTGGTTTTTGTCGACTATTAAAGCTGTCAATGTTTTCCAGGTCGCTGTCAACAATGATTCCTATTCTTTCTCCTTGTTGATAGTTTTTGTGTTGTAAAATAAATTCTATGACTTGTTTCCAGTTTCTGTTTTCAATTTTGTCGCCTTTGCCATGAAGAACAAACAACTGATTGATTGGAATGAATGTCCACTTAATAGTTGAATCATTATGGTTAATTTGTCCAATGAGATGGCAAGCAATGCCGATAGAGAATGTCTGTCCAATTATGTTTTTTGTATTGGTGTCGACACCAATGATTTTGTCATATCGTTGTAATTTTTTCAAAAGGCTCATGGAGTGGTCATCTGGGTCTTTTGGAACAACTGATAATGTTCTTGTTTTATTTTGTCCGAAATAACCTTGGACTTTTTTTAAACTGGGAACGATTTGGTTGTTATGTACTAAGTGAACTTTAATTTCTCACCAAGAGTAATGTTGATTTTAATTTGTCCAATATTTGGGTCTGCATGCTGGTCGTCAAGTTTGACAACTAAAGCATTGAATCGTTGCCTATCTTTTTTTGTCTTTTTTGTCATTTGTCGAAGGCTTGCACATAACTACCGGCTATGATTAGTTTGTGTCGTTTGTAATTATTTACAATTACTTAAACCGCCCTAAAGCCAAAAACAAAGCTAATCAAAAACCGCCAAAAGCATATATATATCTAACCTGAGCGAGTAAAAAGCTATCCCGAGTGAGCAAAAAGTTATCCCGAGATAGCAATAAGTTATCCCGAGCGTGCAACTTTCTATCCTGAGCGAGCAAAAAGTTATCCCGGAGATGGCAAAAAGTTATCCGGAGAGAGCAAAAAGCTATCAGGAGAAGAGCATCTTTCTATCCCGAGCGTGATACTTTCGACCCCGAGTGTGATACTTGCAACCAGAATTGATACTTTCGAGTCCGAGACATCTACTTGCGACCCTGAGTGTGCTACTTGCGACCCCGAGAGGTCTACTAGCTATCCTTTGAGGACAAAAAGCTATCCTTCGAGGTGTTTGGACTACAACTTGTGTGCTTTTTTGTTAGCCGCAAAGGCATTGTACAAAGCAAAGGCTTCTTGAACCCGTGCGGCAGTAGCTTGTATGTTAATGAGGGGGTTGCCCACCTTTTCTATAAGGGCAAAGGTTAGTTTGCCGGCTTTGTTCTTTTTATCCTGCTGCATTAGCTGCATACAGGCGCTTATTTCCCGGGCGGTAAAGGTGGGCAGGGGGTAGTGTTGCTGTATATAGGCAAGGGCATTGGTTACGGTTTTTTGCTTGCTACGCTTTAGTAGGCGGCCCAGCATAAGCTCTACACACATGCCTATGGCAATGGCCTCGCCATGCAGCAACTGCTTTTTGGGGCTATGTAGGTAATGCGCCTCGAGGGCGTGCCCCACGCTGTGCCCAAAGTTAAGCGCCTGACGTATGTTTTTTTCGTAAGGGTCTTTGCGCACAATGCGGTTCTTTAGCTGCACCGCACGGTATATAAAGGTGGCTTGTGGCTTGGGTTTGGGCGCAGAGATGTTAGTCCACAGTTTTTTATCGCCAATGAGGGCTGCTTTTATAATTTCGGCAAAACCGTTGTTTAGTTGGCGGGCAGGCAAGCTGCGTAAAAAGGCTTGGTGCACAAACACGCCCCGGGGCTGGGTAATGGTACCGATAAGGTTTTTGTAGCCCATAAAATCTATACCGTTCTTTCCACCCACCGATGCGTCGGCCATGGCAAGCAGGGTGGTAGGTATGTTTATGCAGGCAATGCCCCGTTTGTAGGTAGCTGCGGCAAAGCCTCCGAGGTCGCACACCACGCCTCCACCCAGGTTAATAAGCAGAGCATTTTTATCGGCACGGTGCTTTAGCAGGAAGTTCCAGCAGGCATGGGCGGTATCAAGGGTTTTGTGTTTCTCTCCGGCAGGGATGGTATGTAGGGGGGCGTTTTTAAAAGAAGGGTTGTGTTTGATAAGCAGGGGTAAGCAATGTAGGCGGGTGTTGGTATCGCAAAGAATAAAGAGCTTTGAAAAGCTATGTTGTTTGAGGAAATGGGCAAGCTGATGAAAATCATCTTCTTCGAAAAAAACATAATATCGCTTGATTTGATGGGCTGCATAAGCTGAGTGTAAAAGTAAGTAAAATGTGTGAGGGGATTTCCATTACCATTCTGAATTCCAAAAATTATCTTTGCGCCTGTATGATTTCATTTGATGATACCCAAAAAGCCTTTGTAGCTAAAAACGATGCGGGGGCTGATACGCTCTTACCGCTTGTTTAAGATTATTGGCAACCCTACTTTTGTGAAGCTGGGCGGGCTGTTTACCCATGGCGCTGAGCATGCGCCTGCCCATAAAAGGCATTATAAAAAATACCATATACAAGCAGTTTGTTGGGCGGAGAAACCATTACCGAATGCAACGAAACGATTAAAGAACTGGCCAAATATAACATAGGTACCATACTGGATTACTCGGTAGAAGGTAAGGAGTCTGAAGCCATTTTGATGCCTGCACCGAAGAGACGATTGAGACCATTAACCGAGCGAAAGAAGACAGCAACATTCCTTTTTGTGTGTTTAAGGTAACGGGTTTGGCGCGCTATGCGTTGCTTGAAAAGGTAAGTGCCAAAGAAATACCCTGGCACCTGAACGCGATGAGTGGGCACGCGTAAAACGCCGCGTGGGGGCTAATACCCGCAAGCAGGCTTATTTATATAACAAGCCTCTTTTTGTAGATGCCGAAGAAAGCTGGATACAACCCGCCATTGATGATTTGGCTACCGAAAACAAAGAAAGAAATACAATAAGGAACTGGCCATTATATACAACACCTATCAGCTATACCGTCACGACAGGTTTGTGTACCTAGACAATGATACAAGAAGCTAAAGAAAAAAACTACCACATTGGTGCCAAGCTGGTGCGTGGTGCCTATATGGAAAAGGAGCGCAAAACGCGCCAAGGATATGGGTTATCCATCGCCCATACAACCCGATAAAAAAGGCAAGCGATGATGATTACAATGCTGCTTTGGAACTTTGCATAAAGAACATTAGTAACGTTAGCATTTGTGCCGGCACACACACGAACAAAGCAGCATGCTTTTAGTTGACCTGATGCAAAAGAACAATATACTACCTTCTGATAAACGCGTGTACAGTTTCACAACTGCTGGGCATGAGCGACCATATTAGTTATAACCTATCGACGCGCAAGCTACAATGTGGCTAAGTATGTGCCTTATGGTCCGGTTAAAGAGGTGCTGCCTTATCTCCTTCGTCGTGCTCAGGAAAATACCTCGGTAAAAGGCCAAACGGGAAGGGAGCTTTCTCTTATTATTAAGGAGAAGAAGAGGAGGAAACAAGTTATTTCCTAAAAGCATTTACAAAAAATCGGATAATTATAAGCTCAATAACATAGAGAGGTTATTGTATAAGAACCCCAAAACAAATTAAGATTAGCAAGCCTTTGCAATAAACATTTTGTTAGTTTTGAAGCATTAATAAAATACTATGTATTTATCCAATCGTGTACAGGCATTAGGAGAATCTCAAACGCTTGCTATGGCAAGAAAGAATGAGATTTGGCGCGCAGGGAGTTACATTATCAGCTTAACCTTAGGAGAGCCTGATTTTAATACACCCGATGTAATTAAGCAGGCAGCTAAAAAAGCTATTGATGATAATTTTAGTTTCTACACGCATGTTTCCGGTTACTTAGAATTGCGTCAAGCTATTTGCGGGAAGTTTCAACGTGATAATCAATTAGAGTTCACGCCTGAAGAAATTGTAGTTTCTACGGGGGCTAAACAAAGCATTGCTAATGTAGTGCTTTGCATGCTTAACCCCGGTGATGAAGTAATTATTCCTTCCGCCTTATTGGGTTACTTATACCGAAATATTAAAACTAGCCGAAGCTAAACCAGTGATGGTAAACACTACTATTGAAAGTGATTTTAAAATAACTCCTCAGCAGTTGCAACAGGCTATAACCAGCAAAACGCGCATGATGATTTTTTCTTCGCCCTGCAACCCTACGGGCTCTGTTTATAGCGAGAAAGAGCTTAGTGCTTTAGCTGAGGTGATTAAACAACACAAAGAATTATATGTAGTGAGTGATGAAATTTATGAGCACATAAACTTTGTTGGTAAAAACGCCAGCATTGCTCACGTGGATGGAATGAGAGAACGCACCATCATCATAAATGGCGTATCTAAAGGGTTTGCCATGACGGGCTGGCGCGGTGGTATAATGGCTGCTCCTAAATGGATTGCGCAAGCCTGCGATAAAATGCAAGGGCAAATTACATCTGCTACGTGCAGCATTACACAGAAAGCTATGTTTGCTGCCATGCAACTATCTGCGGAAACTACATACCCTATGCGCGATGCTTTTAAACGAAGAAGAGATTTAGTGGTAAAAGCGATTGAATGCTATTAAAGGGTTTAAATGCAACAACCCCGATGGAGCTTTTTATGTGTTTCCGGATGTAAGTTATTTCTTTGGCAAAAAACATAATGATAAGGTAATTAGTAACGCCACTGATTTGTGCATGTATATTCTGGAAGAAGCTGCCGTATCAATGGTGCCGGGTGCTGCTTTTGGCGATGATAACTGTTTGCGTATCAGTTATGCCATATCAGAAGACAAAACTAACCGAAGCTATTGCACGCATAAAACAAGCCGTTGAAAAACTGAGTTAGTAAAGAATGAAGAAATATTCCGTAAAGAAAGAACACATCCGCGAACTGTTTAAATCGTTTAACAACCTGAATGTATTGGTTATTGGCGATGTAATGGTTGATTCCTACCTGTGGGGTAATGTATCGCGCATATCGCCCGAAGCACCTGTGCCTATTGTTACCATTAAACAAAAAGAAAAGCGCTTAGGTGGCGCAGCAAACGTAGCTCTTAATCTACAGGCCTTAGGTGCTACACCTATTTTGTGTAGTGTAATTGGTGTTGATTATGATGGTTTGGCTTTTCTTGATTTATTAAAGCAACAAAAACTTAGTCAGAAAGGTATTCTTAAATCGCGTGAACGCGTTACTACCGTTAAAACCCGTGTGATTGGTAACAACCACCAGTTGGTGCGTGTGGATGAAGAATCGGAAGAAGACATTATTGCATCTGAAACCGACCAAGCTTCTGCAACTTATTTCGTTCATTCTTCAGCACGACAAAATTGATGTAATCATTTTTGAAGATTACAACAAAGGACTCATCACTAATAAAATTATTAATAAAACAGTTGATTTAGCTAAGAAGCTGGGTATCCCTATTGCGGTTGACCCTAAGAAGAAAAACTTTTTAAACTACAAAGGTGTTACCTTGTTTAAGCCAAACTTAAAAGAACTGAAAGAAGGTTTAAAGCTTGACATTAATACCGATAACCTGAACGAGTTGCAAAAGATAATCAGCAGCTTTAGGGTAAAACAAAAAATAGATACAATCTTACTTACGCTTTCAGAAAAAGGAATTTGCACCAACTCGCGTAGCACCAAAGAAATTATACCAGCGCATTTCAGAAACATTGCTGATGTATCAGGTGCTGGTGATACCGTAATAAGTGTAGCCGCTTTATGTCTGGCTTTGGAAACCAATCCCATATTAACCGCAGCATTAGCTAATCTGGCAGGTGGCTTGGTGTGTGAGCAGGTGGGGGTTGTTCCTTTAGATAAGGACCAGCTTTTAAAAGAAGCATTGAACTTAGATTTCATACGATAATTGTCAGAAGTAACTCCTTACAACCAAACCCAACCTAAGAAAGAACAGGTAGCTGAGATGTTTAACAACATTGCGTTCCGCTACGATTTCTTAAACTCGCTCTTATCTTTAGGCATACACAAAGGTTGGCGCAAAAAGGCAGTAAACATTTTAAAAACCAAGCAACCGCAAATTATATTAGACATTGCTACGGGTACTGGCGATTTTGCCATTGAAGCTTTGAAGACCAATGCTAAGAAAGTTATCGGTATAGATATTTCAGAAGGGATGTTGAATGTGGGTAAAGAGAAAATAAACAAACTAAATCTTAGCGATAAAATTACGCTGCAGGTTGCCGATGCCGAGCACCTCCCCTTTGCCGATAATTACTTCGATGCCATTACGGTTGGCTTTGGTGTGCGTAATTTCGAGAATTTAGAAGTTGGGTTAACAGATATGCTGCGTGTATTAAAACCCGGCGGAGATTTGGTAATTATAGAATTCTCTAAACCAAAGGGCTTCTTTAGTTTAGTATATAAGTTCTATTTTAAACACATAACACCTGCTATTGGTAAATTGTTTTCTAAAGACCATCGTGCTTATTCTTATTTACCCGAATCAGTAGAAGTATTTCCTTATGGAGAAAACCTTTGTAAAATAATCAGCACTTGTGGTTATACTAACGTATCCTTTCAAATACTAACCTTTGGTGTAGCCTCTATATATGTGGCTTCTAAAAAGTAAAGCTAAAACAATTACTCTTGCTTTACTACTTTGGTTTGATAAACAGAATTACCACCTTTTAATAACCTTAGCTGATACATACCATTACTGAACCCTGCAAGACTTAGTTGAGTAAGATTAGTTTGTAATGCCTGACTTAGAAGCTTTTGCCCAATGGTATTATACACCTCAACCGAAGTATTCTCATACTCGTTTAGTTTGATAGTAAAAGTACCATTGTTAGGGTTTGGATAAACTGATGCCTGTTCGTTTATAACTCCAATCTGATTAATCTTTGTTGTATAGTTGGAACAATAATGAACCATCATAGAATCTACACAATAGTTTATGTTAGCATAATTAGAGTTGCCAGAGGTTAAATGCAAAATAGAAATGGTATCTACATAGTTGGGTATATCAACATATACAAAATAACTACCCGTATCTAATTGAGTAAATGAGTAATTACCGCTTACATCTGTAGTAGTTCTGTTGGTGCAGCCTCCAGCCGGTTTTTTACCTAGTTTTACATCTACGCTTTTTATCGCACCCATTACATTATTAAAACTTCCCGCTAACCTCATTCCGTAGCTGGGCTCGGCAAAAACATTCCCACTAATAATACCCGTACCTGTTTGAACGGGTAAATCAATAACGGTAATATTAATGTTAGGATAATGCAATCCAGCACAACCCACATGGGGTACAAATGTGGCAGAGTCCCAACGATAATTATTAGCCCTGGTGCTATAATAGGTACTAACCGCATTTGTGTAAGATGTTGCTGCAACTGCTTCCACAAAATAATCGCCATAAGGCAAAGCAGGAAACTTATATATACCATTACTATTTATAACAGCAAAACCAACGGTATCTAAAAACCCTGCATTAGGGCCAGGCTGGTATTTATAAACATATACCTTTCCCGAATCAATAGGTATTGCACCGGGGCCGGTAATTAAACCTGAAATAGTATCGGGTGTATTACAAACGTATAATTTCATAAAAAAAACATCCTGAGTGCCCACAGGAGTTAAATTAGTTACACCTATAGTTGGATCAAAATCAGCAACGCCGCCAAAATAACCTGTTACGTATTCATTCCCTTTTTTATCTAATTTAATTGCTGCTCCTGCATCTGTGCCAATAGAACTAATTTTATTTGCCCAAAGTAAAGCACCGTTCACATCATACTTGGCATAAAAAGCATCGTCCGAACCGGATGAAGTTAAATTGGTAGTTCCTATACTGGGGTCAAAATCTACTGTTCCCTGAAAAGAACCCACTGCATAAGCATTTCCATAAATATCAGCCTGAATAAAATAACCATAATCGCTACCTGAAGAGCCAATACTATTTGCCCATTTGTAGTTACCTAACGAATCGTACTTTGCTATAAAGATGTCATCGCTTCCACTACTTGTAAGCGTATTAGTTGTTGCACTCGGGTCAAAATCGGCAGTTCCAGTAAAATATCCGTTCAATAATACATTTCCGTTTAAGTCAATATCTATGCAAGCACCAAAATCATCGGTAGTTGAGCCTATACTATTTGCCCATATATAGTTTCCGTTGCTACTATACTTGGCTAAATATATATCCCATCCGCCTGCCGAGGTTAAATTTGCCGTGCTTGCACTAGGGTCAAAATCAGCCGTTGCCTGAAAATAGCCGGTAATATATACGTTGCCCGATTTATCAATATCTAGGTTAGAATTTATATTTTGTAGTCCGCTTCCACCAATGCTATTTGCCCAAATAAAATTTCCATTTACATCATACTTAGCAAAGAAAATATCTACATCGGTACCTGTAACAGTAAGCGAATAAGTGCTTGCACTCGGGTCAAAATCGGCCGAACCTTGGTAAACTCCTACCACATATATATTACCTGTTTTATCAAGTTTTATAGCCGACCCATAATCGGTTCGAGTAGAACCTATGCTTTTTGCCCAAACATAATTACCGTTAGCATCATACTTTGCAAAAAAGATATCCTCGTTACCAATCGAGGTAATAGTAGCTGTTGCTGCACTTGGATCAAAATCAACAGTATCCTGAAAGAAACCTGTTATGTATGTATTACCCGAATTATCGGTTTCTATACCATAGCCATAATCGCTTGAAATTGAGCCTAAGCTTTTTGCCCAAACATAATTTCCATTGGCATCGTATTTAGCAAAATAAATGTCCTCTAAACCTTTTGATGTAAGATTTGCTACACCTGTACTAGGGTCAAAATCAGCAGTTCCCTGAAAGGTTCCGGTAACTAAGGTATTTCCGTTTGTATCAACAGCTATGAATCTTCCATAATCCTTATTAGCTGCCGTACCCACATTTTTAGCCCATTGCAAATATTGAGCAGAGCAGATATGAGATGTAAGAATTGAGAATTGAGAAAAAAACAGAATTGTAATTAACCTTTTCATAATAGTTGTTTATTTAGTTTAATCCTGCTTTACTACTTTGGTTTGATAAACAGGTGTGTTGTTTTTTAATACTCTTACCTGATAAATGCCATTACCAAAGTTACCAAGGTTAAGTTGAGTTAAATTGGTTTGCAAAGTTTGCATTAAAACTCTTTGACCAATGGTATTGTAAACCTCTATGGTTGTGTTATCCACATTACCTGACAATGATACCTGAATACTGTTTGAAGTTGGGTTTGGATAAACTGTTACCTTCTCATAATTACCTTCTACTAGTTTAATGCCCGAAGTTAATGAACCACAAAAATGCACCTTTACAGAATCTACACAGTAGTTTACATTTGTGTAAGAAGAATTAGTTGAGGTAACATGTAGGTTAACAATCGTATCTGTAAAGTTGGGTATATCTACATATACCACATACGTGCCGGTATCTAACTGTGTAAAAGAGTAATTGCCTGCTGCATCTGTACTGGTTCTATTTGTGCAACCACCGGCTGGTTTTTTGCCTAGCTTAATATCAATACTTTTTACAGCACCCATTACATTGTTATAACCACCTGCCAGCCTGTGTCCAAAACTTGCATTAGCCGTAACGTTACCACTAATACTACCCATACCTGTTTGCCCAGGGGTTTCTATAACTGTAATGTTATAATCACTATAACTGGTATTGGCACAACCGCGGTGGGTTACAAATGTTGCAGAATCCCACTGGTAGTTATTGGCTTTAGTGCTGTAATACGTACCAACTGCTGTTGGGTATGTATTAGTATCTGCTTTAGCTTCTATATAATAATTGGCATAAGGTAAATTGATAAAGGTATAAGCCCCGTTGGCTTGTATAGTGGTATAACCTGCTGTATCTAATAAACCATTATGTATAGAGTTTGGTCTAAATACATAAACCTTACCTGCTGTTATTACACTACTGCTTGGCGAAGATATTATACCTGATACATTATCAGCAGCATTACAAACCATGCGGATGCGGTTATTGCTATTATCTGCAATGTATAAGTTTCCTGAAGCATCTATGGCTACTCCTGGAGGTTGATTTAATTGTGCGGCAGTAGCTTGACCACCATCACCACCATAAGCTGCTGTCCCATTACCTGCTACGGTGCTTATAATGCCTGCGGTATTTACTTTGCGTATGCGGTTACCTTGATAATCAGCAATATACAAATTACCTGCAGCATCAAAGGTTATTTCATCTGTAAACATTAATTCTGCAGCAGTAGCTGGCCCTCCATCTCCGCTATAACCACTTGTTCCATTTCCTGCAAAAGTTGTTATAATACCTAGTGTATTGACTTTTCGTATGCGAGAATTAAAACTATCAGAAATATAAAGATTACCTGTTGCATCAATTGCCACTCCGGTAGGATCAAATAATTCTGCAGCGGTTGCATCTCCGCCATCTCCACTAAACCCAGCTATTGCACCTCCTGCTACGGTGCTTATTATTCCTGAGGTAGTTACTTTGCGTATGCAGCTGTTATTATCAGCAATATACAAATTACCTGCAGCATCACAAACTACTGCGTATGCCCCGGCTATTTCTGCAGCAGTAGCTTGCCCTCCGTCTCCGGATAGTACCACTTGTTCCATTTCCTGCATAGGTGCTTATAATACCGGCAGTAGTTACCTTGCGTATGCAAGCATCATTTAAATCAGCAATGTATACATCACCTGCGGCATCAATTGCCACTCCGGTAGGATTATATAATTTTGCAGCAGTAGTCTTGCCCTCCGTCTCCACTATAACCACTTGTTCCATTTCCTGCGATAGTTGTTACAATACCGAATGTATTTATTTTGCGGTATGCGACTGCTAGCATCAGCAAGATACAAATTACCTGCGGCATCAAAAAGCTATTCCCCAAGGGGCGCATTCTGCAGCAGTAGACGATCCCCCATCTCCACTATAACCCGCTGTTCCATTTCCGGTATGTGGTTATTATTTGGGCGTTGATATTTAAAGCAATATACGCTTGCTAAAATTAATAGTACTTTCTTCATGTTGTGTTTGGTCTGAATCCTGCTTTACAATTTTGGTTTGATAAACAGGTGTGTTGTTTTTTAATACTCTTAGTTCATAGATGCGATTGCTAAAACCTGCAAGGTTCAAATTGAGTTAAACTTGCTTGGCTGTCTCACTAACTCTTTGTCCAATGGTGTTATATACCTCTATGGTTGTGTTATCCATATTACCTGACAATGATACCTGAATACTGTTTGAAGTTGGATTGGGATAAACAGATACTTGCTCATTGATACCTGCTACCTGTTTAAAACCCGTAGTTTGATTTGCACAATAATGCACCTTTACAGAATCTACATAGTAGTTTACATTTGTGTAAGAAGAATTAGTTGAGGTAACATGTAGGTTAACAATCGTATCTGTAAAGTTGGGTATATCTACATATACCACATACGTGCCGGTATCTAACTGTGTAAAAGAGTAATTGCCTGCTGCATCATACTAGTTCTATTAGTGCAACCACCTGCAGGTTTTTTACCAAGTTTTACATCAACGCTTTTTACAGCACCCATTACATTGTTATAACCACCTGCCAGCCTGTGTCCAAAACTTGCATTAGCCGTAACGTTACCACTAATACTACCCATACCTGTTTGACCAGGGGTTTCTATAACTGTAATGTTATAACCACTATAGCTTGTATTAGCACAACCACGGTGATTTATAAAGATAGCAGAATCCCATTGGGTAGTTGTTGGTTTTGGTGCTGTAATACGTACCAACTGCAGTTGGGTAAACATTGGTATCAGCTTTAGCTTCTATATAGTAATTAGCATAGGGCAAATTAGTAAAAGTATAAGCCCCGTTGGCTTGTATAGTGGTATAACCCGCAGTATCTAATAAACCATTATGTATGGGGTTTGGTCTGTAAACATAAACTTTACCTGCCGTTATAGGTGCAGCACTTGGTGCGGTTATTATACCTGAAACGTTATCAGGAGCATTGCAAATCATACGTATGCGATTATTATTTCTATCAGCAATATATACGTTATTTAAAGCGTCAATAACTATCCCATCTGGACTTAACGAAGCATTAGTTGCCTGTCCCCCATCTCCACTATATCCACCTATTCCATTTCCTGCAATGGTAGTTATAATACCCAAAGAATTTACTTTACGTACATAACCATCACCCGAATCAGAAATGTATAAATTACCATAAGCATCAATGGCAACGTTCCATGGATCACTTAATTTTGCGTTAGTTGCTTGCCCACCATCTCCACTAAATCCTGCTGTACCATTTCCGGCAACTGTGGTTATAATACCAGCAGTATTTACTTTACGCACTCGATTATTATTCTCATCAGCTATATATAAATTACCCGCTGCATCTATAGCTACCCCAAATGCATCATATAACTCCGCTGCTGTAGCTTGTCCCCCATCTCCACTATACCCCCCCGAACCATTTCCTGCATATGTGCTTATAATGCCTGCCGTATTTACTAATCTTATTCTTTCATTAATAACATCAGCTATATACAAATTACCTGCTGCATCACAAGTTATACCTTGTGGATAATGTAATTCTGCAGCAGTAGCTTGTCCTCCATCTCCGCTAAAACCTTGTGTATTACTTCCGGCAACAGTTGTTATAATACCAGCAGTATTTACTTTACGTATGCGGTTATTAGTTTGGTCGGCAATATATAAATTACCTGCCGCATCTATCGCTACAGAGGATGGCAATCCTAATTCTGCAGCAGTAGCTTGTCCCCCATCTCCACTAAAACCCTGTGTTCCGGTTCCGGCTATTACTGTTATAATGCCTGCCGTATTTATTTTGCGGATAAAGTTAAAGTTAATGTCAGCAAAATAAATATTTCCTATTACATCAATTGTCATTCCGGATGGGAGGTCTAACTCTGCGGCCGTTGCTATACCACCATTTCCACTCCAACCTGCAATTCCATTTCCGGCTATGGTTGTAATTATTTGGGCAGAGCTGTTAACAGTTAGCAGTAGGCAGTTAGCAGTTAGTACAAGGGTTGCTTTAAGTAGTAATTTCTTCATGTATGTTTTTTTAGGTTTTACGAAAATAGCAATTATTTATACAAGAGCAAGGTTAAGCTATTGTTAAGTACCTAAGTAATTATTTGCCCTTGCAATGTATCTTCGCCACCTGTTGCAACATTCGTATCACGTGTGGTTTATTGCACATCACGTGTTGCGTATCTTTTGTTACGTGTTGCAGCACTCTTGTCGTCTTTAACGTGTTACATGTCGTGTGCAATATAGTGTGTGTCAGGTGTTACGCATCCTTTATCACGTGTTGTAGCTCTCATGTTACGTGAAACGTATTGCATGTGAGGTGCTACGTGTTCTTTATCACGTGTTTCGGTATACTTGTTACAGGTAGCGTATTACGTGTCACGTATTGCATATCCTTTATCACGTGTCGCAGCATTCATATCACGTGCAATGTATTACGCGTCACGTGTTGCAGCACTCGTGTTACGTGCAATGTATTATATGTCGTCGTCAACATATCTCATCAATGTGCAAACATTTTATAAACTCAAAAATATGTTAAGCTCTGTTAAATAGATGAAAATTAAAAAGTTTGGCACGCTTTTTGATAGAGTATAAATATGGTTATGTATCACGAAATAGAAACACACTTGGCACTGCGGCCAACCAAGCAACCCAAAAGGTTTTTGGGCTTACTTAAGAGAGTAGGTAATATAACCCCGCAGGTAAAAGTTGTAAACGTTGAACAAAATGAAAACAGTTGAAGTAATCATGAAACAGAAAGGTTTAACGCCTACGATGAAGCTTAATTTGGGTAACCATATTTACAACAGTGTAAATGGTAATACCAATTTTACAGCTTTGTTTCCTACAGCTGCTACGCTGCTAACAGTTACTAACGCATTTAGTACGGCACTTAGCAACCAAAAGAAAGGCGATAAAACCTCTACTGCAACCATGAAAGACGCTATGCATAAACTGATGCGCACGTTGAAAGCGATGGCTGCCTGTGTTGAATTTTTGAGCAATGACAACGAGACAATTGCCTTGAGCAGTGGTTTTAGTGTTAAAGTTCATGGAGTAAAAACCAGCGGTCCGCTAACTTTGCAGCACGGTGTGCTAAGCGGTGTTATTAATTTGCAAACGCAAAAAACCAAAAATGCAAGCTATAAGTGGCAATATAGCCCCGACCCTATAACAGCTACCAGCTGGATAGATGCGGGCTATTCTACTTTGGTAAAGCATCAAATTTCCGGATTAACACCCGGTAAATTGTATTGGTTTCGTGTGGCAATTGTAAAAGGTAACACCCTAAGCAATTATGGTAGCCCTGTAAGCTTAATGGTATTATGATAATACCATTTTCCTATAATAAGTAACCCTCCGTTTGCGCAGACAGGGTGTTTTTTATTTATAGATAATTGCATTTTGTCTATCGT
>CAVXOV010000067.1:0-16843 GCA_963763345.1 uncultured Candidatus Saccharibacteria bacterium | reverse complement strand
CCTGTGCTAACACATTGTTGCTAAAAACACAACAAAACAACAACAAACTGCATATAATTACTTCCTTCATATTTCGGTGGTTATATATTAACTTGTTAAATAATTTAGTTGATTTTATTAGCGCCTAGATAATTTTTTTTTCGGCCCGTCTTTTAGTATATCTCCAATGTTTCCTACAGTAATTTTCAACTACATCATTATAATATTTAATACCTGTACCTTTTTCATACTTAGGGAAATCAGCAGGTAGTTTATCAACCACCATCATGCTTAAAAACTCTGCCGTTCTACCCTGATAGGGTGTCGATTTTCGGTAACCCCTTGCAATCCGGCATACTGCGGTTCTTCCAACCTTATTTTCAGCTTTTGCAGCATGAGCATGGGTTCTAATAGCCTTTGCCTTCATTGCCCTTTCTTTCAATTTTGGATTTACAGTTTGTTGCTGAGATGGCTGTTTTTTTTGTTCTGTAGTCTGTGCATTTGCATTTACACATCCAATAAATATTGCAACAAGGGAAAGGACTTTCATTAATTTAACATGGGTTAAATTTTACAATAATTTAACACAAATATAAAAAATAAATACAATAAACAAGAATTATTATTTAATGAGTCCGTGTATAATTTTCTTGCTATTTTACAGTTCTTTGCCTAATGGCATAATTTTAGATGTTTTCTTATCTTTTCCTGCAGATTGATAGAGAGTTAGGTCGAATTGAGTAAACTTCGTTGGCAATTAGCAACTATTGGTACCAAAAATGCTAAGAGTTATTTGAGTTGTACCTTCAAAAAATAAACAGGTAAATAAAAATGCTTATATTTGATTAGAAGAAGTAATTATGAGAATATTATTATTTTACGTTTTAGTTTTTATTTCTTATGTGTGTTCTGTTAAAAAGATGCAGGGTATTGGTTTGATAAAGGAGATACCGCTGCACAAAGAAAGGAGTATAAAGAAGCTATTAAGTATTTTACTAAAGGACTTAAGTTAAATTCGCAAGATACAGATGCTTACTATAATCGAGGCTTGGCAAAATACCAACTGGAAAAGTATGCCGAAGCTATTGAAGATTTTACAAAAGTAATTGAGCTAAACCCAAAAGATGCAGATGCGTATGGCGATAGGGGTGCTGCAAAAAACGAATTATTTAAATATGAAGATGCTATTGCTGACCTTAACAAAGCTATTGAACTAAACCCTAAGATAGTTCGCTTTTACTTTACACGAGGCAATGCTAAATTTGATTTAAGGCAGTATAACGAGGCCTTTGATGATTTATCTAGTGCTGTAGACCTAAGCCCAAAAAGTGCGTACGTGTATTATACACGAGCTAATGCTAAATTTGATTTTGGGAATTATAAAGATGCTATAGATGATTATAACAAAGCTATTGAGTTAAATCCTAAGAACACCTATGCCTATTATAGCCGAGGGTTAGCAAAATATAACATAGGCAATTATAAAGAAGCGGTCGATGACTATAACAAAGCTATTGAGCTAAACCCCCATGATAAAGATTTTAAAGAGAGTTTACTCCGTGCCCAAGAAAGACTCCCTAAGTAAAAAATTATTTAGTAAGCGTACAACTAACCTCAGCGGCAGCAAATGCCTTTAGGTTTTCTATATCTGCTTTAATTTTCTTTTCCCACTTTTTTTGGCTGGCAACCACTACCGAGTGTTGGGTTTCTTTATCATAATCTGTCTGCATATCTTTACTTCCTTTATATATATCATTTTGAATAGCTTTTAATTCTTTTTGAAAGGTTTTAAAACTAAAGGTCTTTCCTTTTATCTTTTGCCTGAACTTGCGAGCCCACAATTCAGTTATGTCAAAATGCAATTGTTCATGTGCAAGTAGTTCGTCTGTTTTGTCTTTTACCCACGATTTATTTTTATCGAAAAAGGTTTTGATAGTAATGTGTGCTTCATTGTTTTTTGCAGCAATCTCCGATTTAATTTCACTTTCGGTAAATGCTTTGTAAGGAGACGAAGCATTGGGTGCTGCTTTAAAATCAGTCCATGCAACCTTATTAGATTCCTGCCACAAAATTAAATTATCATCCTGTGTAAATGAAAAACAAATTAATACGAATAGAATTTTTAGTATTTTCATTTTTTTAGTTTTATCATTCCTCTGATTGATGATACAATTAAAATAATGCCAGCGACACTAACCATAATAAAAACATTGCTAGCTTTTCTTGCCAAATAATCTGAGTTAGGGAGATTATTTATATTACCCGAAATGATTAGTACAGTCATTGGAATAATTAAAAATATCCCAATAATTAAAAGAAGAATTTGCTTTGTCATTTATCACTTGTAATTTTCTATCTCTATTTTGTTGGTGCAAAACAAATACTCTTCTTTAACGGCATTGCTGCAAACAATAATTGTTTTGTGTTGCGCAAATTCAGCAATCATAGTTTGATACCAGACAATTGCATTAGTATCTAAATTACTGCAAGGTTCATCTAATAATAAAACCGGGCAATCGGCTAATATGGCTAAGCCCAGTTTTACACGCTGCCTCATGCCTGATGAGTAGTTCTTTACATACTTTTCGGCTGCGTGGTCAAGTTGCATGAGTTTACTAACATCTTGTATTGAGAGGTTATTTATAAAAGGTTTAAATATCCTTTGATGCTCAATGGTTTCTATTAAAGTAAAATCTTCTATCAACTCCATATAAGGAGATGCCATACTCAGGTATTTATAAATAGTATCGTCTTCGATGGTTTGATTTTCATTCTTCCAAACCACTTCACCTTTGGTAGGTATTAAGAACGAAGCGATGCTTTGCAACAAGGTTGATTTACCCGATCCGTTAGCACCAAGTATAACCAAC
The DNA here is from genome assembly GCA_963763345.1 of uncultured Candidatus Saccharibacteria bacterium. GTDB lineage: Bacteria > Bacteroidota > Bacteroidia > B-17B0 > Aurantibacillaceae > PALSA-968. Next base: position 13,994 of record CAVXOV010000067.1, on the reverse strand, counting down.
TTTTCAGCGGGAGGAATAGTTAGGGTAACATCTTTAAAAATCCATTCGTTTACAAACTTCTTACCTAAGTTATTTATGTGAATGGATACCTGCAAAGGAATTATTTTTTTCGCATTACAATCTCTATCGGAACACCGCTAAAATCAAAGTGTTCGCGTAGCTTGTTTTCTAAATAACGTTTGTAGCTCTCACCAACATATTGTGGCAGGTTACAGAAGAAGATGAACATAGGAATGCCTTTCATCTGCATCACATATTTAATTTTTACATACTTACCCTTAAGGGCAGGCGGCGGATATGATTCTATAACAGGTTCAAAGAATTCGTTTAGTTTTCTTGTTGGTATAATTTGCCTACGGTTGTGATAAACCTGAATGGCAACTTCAATAGCTTTTAAAATACGTTGCTTTTCATGTACAGATACAAACAGAATAGGAATGTCTTTAAAAGGCATCAGTTTTTCTCTGATAGTCTCTTCCATTTTTTTAGCCGTATTGGTGTCTTTATCAATTAAATCCCATTTATTAACCAATATCACGACTCCCTTATGATTCTTAACTGCTAAGTCGAGAATACTTATATCCTGCGCTTCTAAACCAAGCGTTGCGTCAATCAGTAGCATAGCTACATCACAACTCTCTATGGCTCTAATAGAGCGCATTACACTATAGAACTCTAAATCTTCGTGCACCTTGGCTTTCTTACGTATTCCGGCAGTATCTATCAACCAAAAATCGTTTCCAAAAGCATTATAACGGGTGTGTATAGCATCTCTGGTAGTTCCGGCAACGGGTGTAACAATGTTTCTTTCGTTGCCCAACAAAGCATTTGTAAGAGATGATTTACCCACATTAGGTCTGCCCACAATAGCTATACGAGGAATTTTTTCTTCCTCATCATCATCAGGGTTAGGTAATGCTTTTATAATATCATCCAGTAACTCGCCTGTTCCACCTCCACTGGCTGCAGACAAAGGATACACATCGCCCAAACCTAAAGAATAAAATTCGGATGCATAAGGGGTTTTATCGGGGGTATCAATTTTATTAACTACCAAAAAGCATTTCTTTCCGCTTTTACGAACCAGCACCGCCACATCTTTATCAAAGCGGGTAACTCCATCTAAGCTATCTACCACAAATATCAATAGGTTTGCCTCATCAATAGCAATCTGCACCTGTTTTCTTATTTCAACTTCAAACACATCATCGCTTCCGGTAATGTAGCCGCCGGTATCTATCACGGTAAACTCGCGCCCGTTCCATTCGGCTTTGCCATAGTGCCTGTCGCGGGTAACGCCTGCCACAGAATCTACAATAGCCTGCCGGCTTTCTGTTAAACGGTTAAAGAGGGTCGATTTCCCTACATTTGGGCGACCTATTATAGCTACAATGTTAGACACGGGTTAGATTATGAAGTAATGAATATTATGGGTAAGTAAAATTTTTGGCAAAGATAACTTTTGTTTTTTGATGAAATTAAAGGTACTACCACAAAGGGTGTATTTTATAAAGACAGTAAAATATCACATGAAGTAAATTACTACCTTTGTCTTTGATTTAATAAGCCATGGATAAACCTTTTGTTTCGAATAGCAAGGAGTCTGCTCGTATGTTTAAATACGAGTGGATGGAACCTTTTTCTAAAGTGCCGTTTTGGGTTCCGTTGGTTATATACATTCCGGTTATAAGTTTCTTTTTGTATAAATCGGCTCTTAGTGTTTCTCCCTGGTATCTTATCCCCTTGCTGTATGTAGGTGGTGTTTTTTTATGGACTTTAACCGAGTATTTGTTGCACCGTTTTTTGTTTCATTGGATACCCGAAGGTAAGTTTGGCGCACGTATGCATTTTATATTTCATGGCGTACACCACGATTACCCCAACGATGCCATGCGATTGGTAATGCCGCCCATTATGAGTATTACATTGGCTGTTTTATTTTATTTCCTATTCCGGTTAGCTTTAGGAAGTACTATGGTGTTTCCTTTCTTTTCAGGCTTTGTAACTGGTTATTTGTTTTACGATATTTCTCATTATGCTATTCATCATTTCAACTTCAAAAGCAAGTTTTGGTTGAATTTAAAAAAGCACCACATGTTCCATCATTATAAAGATGGAGATAAAGGGTTTGGTGTAAGCTCTAACCTATGGGATAAGATTTTTAGAACAAATTTCTAAAAATATCTCTACTGCTTAATAACCTTTACAGTTTGTAAAATTTTCCCGTCAGCTACAACCTTTACAAAATAAATACCCGCTGTAAGATTATCTTCTTTTAAAGAAACTTCACTACCCATATTAATGTTAGATGAAACTATCTCTTTACCTAAAACATCTACTAACGATACAGTTACCTTTTGGGCAATAAAAGGTAGTTTAATGTTTAGCTCATTAACCATTGGGTTAGGATAAACCGAAAAACTATTACTTTCTTTTATAGAATTTAACCCCATTGTTTGTCCACAATTACCACCCTCTGCCAACCAAATCATCAAATTCATCAACCAAGGTCTGTGATTCCCTGCTGCATCACCCGTATAACCAGTATATAAAGTTGAGTTGGGGTTTCCCGTTCCATCATCCGGAGGAGAACTATCTCCTATAGAAGCAATTTTACCACACTTCCAACGAGCAGTTACACATAATACCGCTGTATCAGATGTTTGAACAATGCCGGTTTTCCATACATGAGGCTTTACCGTAGGATTTTGTGAAGAGTTTAGTGTTATACAAGTTCCACTACTCCATTGCACTTCTGCAACACTTCCATATGGGCCATGAGTAATAGAATCAGAAGTTGAAGAAACTAAATTATTGCTGGTTTGCGAAAAACTTTCTAAAGCAAAAGTATATCCAAATGCATTGTTTTGCACAGGATTATTAGTCATAAAATCATTCCATATTGCTGGAGAATCCCAGCCATCATTATTTCTATCACTACCGTTATGATCTGATATGGCAAATAGGCTACCTCCATTTTCAACAAATTGCATCATAGCAGTTATTTCTGCCTGAGTAAAACGAATATTTGGTTCATCAACCACAAAAACATCGTACTTGCTTAAATCCTGTGCATTGGTGGTACTGCCATAGGTTATTTGCCCTGTTAATGGAGGAAGAGATTCTACCCAATAACCCTTATTTACACAATCTATTGCCCAATAAGAAAGAGCTCCTTCCCAATAAGTTTCGGCAGTTGACGAGGTAACGGCCGTTTGAGTAGGAGTAGGATATTGTTGCGGGTTTGAGTGATTGCCTCCTGTAACTGCACCCGGGCTCCAGTTTAAGTTATGTAAATCTGGATCAATACACCAATCTGCAGTTGTACCACATGTTTCGGCCTTTGTCCCGTCAAACAATATTTTTTTTTGTCCTGCGGTTTGAGCCAATAAAGATGTGCTGATAACAAGAGCAGAAATGGCAATTGAGATACGACTTACTTTCATGTTTAGATTTTAGGTTATTTGATTATTTTTCGAGTGTAATGTTTATTACCCGAAGTAACAGTAACAAAATAAACTCCTGTGCTTAATACATTAGTATTAAGTTTCATTTCGTTAGTTTGATTAACAGAACTCACAAGTACCACCCTTCCAAGTTGGTCGATTACTCTTACTGATAATGTTTCTCCTGCATTCTTTACAACTATATTTAATACATCCATAACCGGGTTAGGAAACACATTAAAATCTAACTCATCATCATTAACAGAGTTTATACCAGTAGTATGAGGACAAGGGTTAGTAACTGTTGCTACTGCGTTGCCACTTATAACTTTAAAATCCTTAGAGAATGCCTGCAGGTATATATTGGCTATGGTGTCGTTATGAATAATAACCGTATTTTCATCATTCTCGCTATTAGCTGATGATGTCCAGTTATGCGAGCCCGTAAGCACTTTAGGGTCGGAGCAAGGTGCAGAAGGATTTACAATAAGATACTTATTATGATAAAGATAACTTGAAGAGTTAAATCCTGTAAAGTCACTACCTAAACCAGTTGGGAAGGTAGAAGTATAAGGCGTATAAGTTCCGCTGCTGTACTTATCTAATATCACATAAGCTTTAGCACCTGCGGTTTTTTGGTTTACAATATCTGTGGCATCTGTTGTTTCAGTAAAAGTAAACATGCCACAATACAAATCAACAGTAGCGGTAGAGATAGTACTTACTATTTCATTATTAACACCATCAGATGGGCTAAAATAAAGCTCAACTTTACTACCACCTATTAAAGATATGTTGGGTGGTAGCGGGTTTGCAAGGCCCGAATTTAGAACCTGAAGAGCTGGATGCACCGCCATGTGTGGTATCTCCCCACATAATATTAAACTCATTGGTATAAGCTTTTGCTAATTGTTTCGACTGAAAAATAACCTCATTATTATAGTCACCTCCCTGCATAGCATTATCCCAATCAGGAGAACCCATTAAAACAAAAGCATCATTGGTATCAGGCGCATTTACATCTACAATAATAAACTTGTTGTGCATTATATTATAACTACCTCCACAAGGCGCAGTACCAGCTGCCGGACTGGTTAACTTAGGTATAGCAGATGTTAGTGATGTTACACCCGAGTTTGAAGAAGCCTGACTGGCATCTTGTATATAACGTACTTTAACCCCGCGTGCATAGGCTGCGTTAACAGCTGTTTTAATGGGGTCGGTACTTCCACTTGTTGCATTAGTTATTGTTTGATATTCGTATTGCGCAATATCTACCGTATATTTTGCGCGATTGATATAAGCCCCCAATGTATCAAACATTGCGGTACCAAGGCTCACCGCATTTACGCCGGTAGTAGAAACGGTATTATCAACTGGTTGCGTAAAATACACTTTAATCTTAGCGTTATGAGAGCCAATTTGTGCACTGACATTAAAGCTAAGTACTGCCAAAGTGAAAGAAAGAGCTGCTGTTTTAAGTAAAAAACCTTTGTTTACTTTTTTTACTTGCTTGTTGCTTGTGTTTTCTGTTGCACCGTAGGCAACGCTTTGTTTTGTTTTTTTCATCTTCAAAGTGTTTTTAATACTTTGAAGATGGTTTTGAACGATCCTTTCGTTCTATAAGGTGGTCATCTTCAAATATGAGAATACAAGATACAACATAAAAGAGCGGATGTCAAGTGCTTTTAGACGAAATCAATTATTTAACACATGAAGTTTAGTATTATTTGATTGAATAGCTAAAGACTAATACACTACAACGGTTAAATAAAGTCCATTCTTTCTAACAATGTAGCCATCCAACATAAGAATGTCTCGTATCATCATAACAATGTGTACATTCTTCTTAACAATGTGTACATTCTTGATAAGGATGAACTCATTATGCCAAAAAAAAGAGGTGAATTTATAATTCACCTCTCTCTGAACCCAACAGGGGTTTATTTTTCCTTTAAACTACTTTACAATCTTTTGAGTGTAGATAGTATTACCTGATGTAACGGTAACAAAATAAATACCTGCACTTAATGTATTGGTATTAAGTTGCATTTCGTTAGCTAAGTTAGCTTTACTTTCAAGCACTACTTTACCAAGCTGGTCAGTAACTCTTACCGATAAAGTTTCTGCAGCATTTTTCAATTCAATATTTAGCGCATCAATCATCGGGTTAGGATATACTGCCACTTGTTGAGTGCCTAAATCGTATTTGGCAACACCTGTAGTAAAAGCAGTACAAGCGGCACCACCTAATCCGGCAAAATCTCCACAAAGTGATTGATAATATAAATTTGCTACTGTAGCATCATGTATTACCATAAAATTTTCATCGTTGGTGTTTGTTCCGGCAGAAGTCCAGTTATAAGAACCTGTACCTACAACAGGATCAGAGGTAGGGTCGCCCGGGTCAACACAAATCATTTTGTTATGATAAATATACGACCCCGTATATACCTTTAAATTGGTGGTTCCTAAAACACCAGAGGCATCTAAGGTTGTATAAGGTCCGGTGCTGCCACCTGTTGTAGAGTATTGATCCATCACCCCAAAACCGGTGAAGCCAGTAGAGGTATACTTTGTTGACATATCATTGGCAGGAGTAGTACGCGTAAAATCATAAATACCAAAATACATTTCCTTAGTCGCCGAATTGATAACGTTCTCTAATTGAGCTTCAGCGCCATCTTTTGGGCTAAAGTATACCTGAATAGGAGTACCATTTACCGTAAAGGAAGTGGTGGTTGAAGCTGTTTTATTGACACCCCAAACTCCTGTACCCGGTGTAGCTGTAGTGTCACCCCACATTTGATTAAACTGTGCGGTATAAGCTTTAGCTAATTTTTGATCTTGAATAAAAACCATGTTATTATAATCTTCGCTAATCATTTCATCGCTCCAATCCATAGAAGATGTACACACGATAGCATTAGCAGCAACATTACGGTCTATAATCATAAATTTGTTATGGCTTATATAACCACTTGCCATTCCTACAGTAGAGCTTCCTACGGTATGAATTCCTGAATTAAGCAAACTTAATCCGGTATTGGTAGCAGTACCGTCATGTATCCATCTAACCGTAACACCCCTTGTGTAGGCATTATTACAAGCGGTTGAAATAACCGCAATAGGATCTGTTGAGTAAGCACTATAATCATACTGTGCAATATCAACCGTATATTTTGCACGGTTTATATAGGCAGCAATGGTATCGGCAAAGCCAACAGTATAAATAGCGTTAGTACCCGATGATACAGCATTGTTTACCGGATGGTTAAAATAAACTTTAATTTTAGAGTTTAGTTGTGCATTAGCATCAAAACCAATTGCCACAAATGCAAATGCCGCTGCAATTGCTTTAATAATGTTTTGTTTTGTGTTTTTCATCTTCAAAATATTTTTTAGTACTTTGAAGGTAGTTTAGGGCTATCTTTTAGTTCTAAATGATTCCACCTTCAAAAGCGAAGGCGCAAGGTACGATATCAAAGGGATGAAATCAAATACTTTTTCGACAAAAAGAATGATTTAATAGGTAAATTCTTGTTTTCTTTAAAATTAAGCCCCTATTAGCTTCTTGTAATCAGCAACACTTAATAAAGCATTTAGTTCATCTGTTTTATCAACACTGCATTTAATCATCCAGCCATCACCATAAGGGTCGTTATTTACAAGTTCAGGATTAGCATCAATTTTACCATTTATCTCAAGTACCTTTCCTGTTATGGGCATAAATAAATCTGATACTGTTTTTACTGCCTCAACGGTTCCAAATACAACTTCTTTCTCTACTGTTTCGTTTAAAGTAGTTACATCTATATAAACAATATCACCTAATTCTTTTTGTGCAAAGTCAGTTATGCCAATATACGCTTGGCTACCTTCTACTCTAACCCACTCGTGATCTTTTGTGTATTTTAAATTCTCAGGAAAGTTCATTGTTCAAAAAATTTACGTGCGCAAATATAAGTTATTTTTTTACTGGATAACAAACCTGATGCTAAATCCGGCATTGGTTGTTTGTGTAGGGAAAGAAGTTGATATAACGGGTTTGTTTATGGTTCTATCGTAATAGATACGCAGGTTGATGTTATGTGTAATAGAATAGGTGAACGATGTTTTAATGGTTATAATATTTTGTCCGTTACTCAGCGTGCTGGAACCTGTTCCAACAGCATCACCTGGATTGGTTACTACACTACGCAAAAGGGTTTGTGTGTTTCTAAAAGATAACGTAATCGATGATAACAAATCGCTTTTAAGTGGTTTGCCTTTTATTTTTATTCTCTTAAATTCTATACCCGGATATGTATAGGTACTGCCAATGTTATATTCCTGTCCGTGCATTTCCATAATTTGCGGCACGTTTGATGAAAGGGAAATAGACCTATCTTTCTTAATTTCAAAATTAGCACCAAGCCCTTTTATTTTTCCTTTATCCTTAAACATAAAATTAGCTTTAATTAAAGGCGAGAACGATTCGGAGATGCTAACGGTATTCATTACATATTTAGAGACAAAGTTAGACGTGGGTCCTAAAACAGAATCCTGACTTACGCGTGCAGTTGCGTTACCCCTACTATCTTCAGAATATGCTTGATTGTTGGTAAACGAACCATAACTAAGTGATGAACGATAGCCATGTGTAAGCACAACCGATTTAAAATATTTTTTTACAGCACCCATTTTACCTAAACCATCGTAGGTTACATTCCAACCGGGTAAAGGCACGTGAGAAAAAGGATTATTTATCGTTCTTAAAGATGCTTTGGGGTTATGCACCTTGCCCGTATATGCCGAAATAAATGAACCAATTACCACATCCTGTTGGTTTAAGTCATAACCTGTACCATGTGAATTGGGGTTAGCCTTTGTAAGTAAATAAGAATACTGGGATCTTAAAGCTACGTAGTTTTCAAAAACAGCATTATCATGCGTGTTTTTATCGTCTTTTTTAAAGGCAGTAAAAATGGTTATGGTTGATACGTTATACATTCCCCCATAAACAGGGGTATAGTGGTCGTAACCTGAGTGGTATTGGTGAGCAGAATCAGCATTATGATATCCTATAAAATAACTTTCGTTTTGTCCGTGTGTCATATTACCACTTAACGTGACCTTTAAATACCTAAAAGGTTCTACATTGGCTGAATAGTTTAGAGTTTGATTTTTAGTGTGTAAATATTGTGTGGAGAAGTTTTGCCGATGTACTATCCAGTTGTTATTTTTATTTTCAGCATCGGCCACAATGCCTCCATTAGGTTTCAAAACATTTGTAATAGATGTAGGCATTTTACCTTGGTTACCGCCAAACACAAAACCCAAACCGGGAGCTCCAAAGGCATTGGTAGCTGCACTATTACCATTAGGGACATTAGATACGGTGGAGTTTCCTAAAATACTTGAATAGGGTATAAAACCCGGTAGAGTTGTTCCCTGTGTTATGTTGTAAGTCCCTGATATTGTTTTTACAGTCATCATTAAGCGGGAAAGATGTTCAAATAATTCTGCAAAGGGGTTTTCTTTTATAGTTATGCTATCTGGTTGGTTGTTTTTACCTTGCTGTGCACCCGTAGGTGTTGTTGTATTAGTTGGTGAAGTAGTAACCCCATTTTTATTTTTATCATCCTTTTTTTTCTTTAGCTCCTTCTTAGGTCTTGGCAAATACTGACCTACACGTTTAAGGTAGGCACTCTTCTCATACAACTTGACCATATTAAATTGCCCAGTATATGCTTTTGTTTGTGCATTCTGAATAGTATTCCCGATAGTATCTAAAGCAAAAGGGCTACGCGTCCATGTGTAATTACCCGAATATTTTGCGGTTGCCGTTGTTATAAAATCAAGTGCCGGTATTTTATTAAACGGTACTGTTATCATGGCATTTGCCGTTTGATTATAAACGGTATTTGTACCCCCGATATGATTTACAATTAATTCCTTATCTTCACTAGTATGGTTGGTTCCCAGATTATTCGGGTCTTCTAAAACACGCCCTTGATTGACGGCGGTTAAATCCAATTTGATGTTTTTTGTCAAGCTCCACTTTGTTGAGTAGTTGCGCAATACATTAAATGTTTTATTATACTGCGTTCGGGTATAATCTATTGCACCCGGAGGGTCTGTAATATCTCTGGTATGAGATTCCACATAAGTACGAACTATGCTTGTGCTAACATTAAATTGATCAGGCAGAGGTTTCATATTAATATCCTTAATAATAGCCATCCATGGGCTTTGAAACAGGGGCCGTGTTGATTTCTTGAAAGGCTCAATAGGCTTTAATTGCGACTGGTAATTATAATTAAGTAATCCGTTATAATTACGTTTATAATTCCAGGCCGTATTTATATCATGTTTAAATTGTTCATTAAAAGAATAGGTTGCCGAAAAATTTTCTATATCCCAAGGGTGCATTTTAGTTTTAGTTTTACTTCTTTGTTTGCTTACATTGGTAAAATTTATACCTCGCTGTCGGGTATAATCAATCGCCCTATTTTTTTCCGCTTTTATTTGAGGTTCCGTAAATCCATTTTCAGTTGTTACAGAACTCATTAATACGTCTCCGTTTGCAGGATCGTATTGGGGTACATTCTGAATTACAGCATGTGTTACATACATCGGCAAGTTTATCTTCCAATCTTTAGGTAAAAACTTCCCCATTTGAAACGTTCCTGTAAAGGCGTACTGCTCTGTTGTCAATCGACTTCTAGAACTAGGTTTAGAATCTATACTTCCAAAAAATGGCGTGGTGTACTGCCCCGATAAGGACACTTGTCCGAAATCGGCTAATTTAGCCGTTACCATGCTGCGTACAGCCTGCCCGCCATGTTGGTTAAAATCCGTGACTCGAAGTTCATCTACCCAAACTATTGCACTTTGTGCTATGGGGTCTTTGGGAGTAAGGGGGTTTTCAATACCTATCATAATATTAGTAATAGCGCCAATATTAGGCTCTCCTACTACCCCTATAACATGTCCGGCACCAAATGCTGCATTAGCTGTAAAAGTACCAACCGTACCTGAACTATCCGGTTGCGAATTACGTCTTAATTTCAGCCCTGTTATTTCTCCTAAGTCAATAACTATTTCGTTATCCGCAGGCCAAACTTTAGCCTTATCGGCATCACTACCATTATCATATGAAGAGCTTGGTGGAGTAAGTAATAATGGAATGTCGTATATGTAATAGTTATTTGTAAAATCACTTCCTATACGCATAAACACATGCACATCTCCATTATTTAAAGGGGCGTTATTGTTTTTTTCTCCATGAACAAACATTCTTATTTTTTTGTATGAACGAACATCCAAATTGCTTATCGTTTTATACACCGCTCGCGAGTCACCATCTTTAAGATTGGATACAGTTAATGAAAGAGATTGTTCGTTTAATAAAACCAAATTGGTTGTCTGTACATTTTGTTGTTGATTAATGCCCGGAGGCAATATATAGTTAATAGGAGATCGTGTTCCGTTTTCTTGATAACTCACAGCAGACTCATCAAACTCGGTATTATTGTTTGTAAGAATTAATCCGGTTGGTTGAGATAAATCCTGTTGATAAATACGCCAATCGCTTCGCACTAATTCTAAACGCATAAAACGCATTACTACGGGTGCGGTAAAACCTTTTACAAACATGCGCATAAAACGTATAGAATTAAACCCATCAATAGAGCCTACTGCTAAATCATAATTTGCAACAGGTATTTTAAATTGGTAAAAATTTACTGTGCGTTGAATTCCATCAGGTCCCTGCTTGCTTACGGGAATAACGTTTACGATGTAGTTATTTCCAACGTTACTCGCATTAATATCTTGCGGAGTAATTTTCACTTTGTACTGATAATACGCTTCTGATTGATTAAGCGTATTATCTTTATTAATATCTTCTATATTTGGTGATACCGAAGAAACAGTTGAATAACCTCCGCTATTTTGACTTTGGTACTGATTTTGTGTAGGTGAATTTCCCTCCGTATTATTATATTCTTTATAGCGATAAAGCATATTTGCTATATTATTAAGCGGATAAGCAGTACTGGTTGATGAGGTAAGTTTATCATAATCATCGCCTCTGTAAAAATGATAATTGTCTCCTGATGGGTCATTAAAAGCATCTGAAGTATTTACTCCTAATGCCCGCAAAGAACTGGTGTACCAGGCAAAATGCTGCGCTTCATTATCAGCACCCGATATAGCATCATTCGTACTATTGTCGGGAATACAATCATACCCCACATCCTGAAAAGGTCTTGCTGTGGCATTATTATCAAATGCGTTCACAAAAGGTGGGGTGGTTGGATATTGACCCCAAGCAGAGCGATCTGTAATATAGGTCGATGGACTTGTTGATGGAATACCATTCTCATATGACATGTTGCCATCTTGTAAAATATCTTCTGAAACGCTCCCTAAATTAAAATATAAATCACCTGTTGTGGGTGGATTCACGCCAAATGTATTATACTGCGTTTGGGTTTTATTGTTGTAATCTTCGTTAAAAGGATCCATCATCCAAAACTGGATATACTCAATATTAGAAGCCTGAAAATCGTTTGTAGAAAGGCTTCGCATAATACCACCCCAGCGGGTTTCGGGTCTGTTTAAAATAATAGTTCCTGCAGCATTAGATTCAGCAACATTAATTCCTGCTGAATGTGCGGTTGCCTTACTGTCAAAATTATAGGGTCCACGCTCATCAGGATAAAAAGCAACATCTAATGAAGGTAATAATTGTGGTTGACCGTTAGGTGGTGTTATTTTTGGAAACAAATCACTTTGGTAGTAGGCTTCCATAAAATGATTACTTTGTACTGTTTTTGTTACCTGTGGCGGTGTGAGTCCAGCACTTTGCTGATAAAAAACAGATTGGTCAGGTGTGTACCAGGCTATTTTGGCTCGGTTAATCCCAGTTTTTACACTATCATTACTTCCTGCTACACTTTCAGGAAACAAACTGGGTTGCCCACCAGGTATAGAAGAATGAAACCAAGCACTTGCACTACGTAAATCAATAGTAGAAACACTTCCTTCAAAATCATCAATATAAGAAGTTCCATTATCATTTGCGATAGCCGCAGCATGACCTGGGATTAAGTCGGCACCCTCTCCCGATAACTGTATAGAAGATGGTTCTTTGGTTTGTATAAGTGGTAATTTATCTACTGCTCGTGTAAGCCAAGGTGCATTTGTACGATAAGTATAATCTGCACCTAACATTGTATTCTGAACAGGTTCATCTCCAATGTTCACCTTTTGCGTAAGCGGACGTTCACCATAATGCAAAACAGTTCCTCCTAAGGTTAAGTCTTTACTGTATTTATAATCAAACCGGCTACCCCACATACTTTTTTGTTGTACGTTAAATAGCGAGTTATTCTCTGCCGTAATTTTTATGGCTTGCCCTGAGTTTAAAATACTTTCGTTAATAATTTTTACCTTACCCATGGTATAATCCACCGTATAATCTACGTTTTCGGTAAGTGCTACACCACCTGCTGTTACACGCACAGAGTTCTGTGGAATGTTCATAGCATTTAAAGAAAACTCATTACTGGTAGCTGATTGGTACGAACCTTTTAGCTTATACCGGTCTTTATTGGGTAATTGTTGCGCAGAGACTCTAGTAGAGTCGTATAGTTCCTGAAAAATATAATTCTGTATTTCGGGCCAATGATTTGTTATTTCATCTTGGGTAAAGATACCTTTCAAATCATTACCAAAAGGTTCTACATGCGTAAAATAAACTCTTCCATTTTGAGGATTTACAGTTACATTGGGTATAAAATCATAATAACCATCAGGAACCGGGTCTAAGTTTTGGTTAATACGATCTAAACCCATTTTCTGTATCAGCAATTGCCCATTTATATTAGGGTCGGGAGTGTAAGGAATATAAGGTATATCAACGCCTGTTTTAATGTTATTGTAAAAAACATTTAAAGCAAAATTTGTTTGACTTAACGAATATGCTCCAAGCGTATAAACGTTTTTCATCATCAAATCCCACATAGGTATATGGGTGTTAAGGATGGTACTTTTTAAAAGTTTGGTTACTATCAGTTGATTGGTAGAAGGGAACTGATAGGAAAATTCACCTACCTGATAAACCTTTCCACCCATGGTATATTGATAAGAAACTGATAACACCTCATCATAGTTTAACGAAGTATTTAGAGATATATAACCCAGCCTATCATTCAAAAAATAATCTGTACCCGAAACCAACCTGCGTGCACGGGTTAGTACTTCAAACTCTCTACCGGGATTAAACACAGGTGTTCCGGTTGCAGGGTTCATTTGAGCAGTAAGTGTAGCGGTTACTGTGCTATATTGTCGCGATTGTATTAATCCGATGTGAGAATGACTGGAATCTACCAAATCATAGTACAAATTAGTAGCTGTATTGCGGGGATTTGTTACTGTGGTAGAACTATCCTTAATGTTATATGCGCTAAAATTATGCGTGTTTATTTTATAAATATGACTGGTATCTTCTCCTAAATCGGCAAAACCGGCAATATCGCGTGCTTGGCTATAATTGCT
>CAVXOV010000066.1:0-6591 GCA_963763345.1 uncultured Candidatus Saccharibacteria bacterium | reverse complement strand
GGTACGGTTGGTGGCATATACTTCTATTTTTGTAATTTGTATGGGAGACGAAACTATAGGTGGGTTTGATATCCAGCTATTATAATTATCTCTAAAGTAATGTGATAAGAAATAGTGTCTGTTTGCCTCATAATTATCTGCTTGCACGGTATAGGTCATGGTTTGTGCCCCATTCTGCACATTTAATTCTGTTTTTTTGCCTTTCTCTTGAGCCATGATAGAGGTAACCATTAATTTACCAAACTGCATTTGGGTTTTAATACCAAACAAAGTCTGACTGCCTGTTATGAACGAACTGTTCAGTGGTAAGTTAACGTTACCTGCTTCCACCTTCTTTAAAATCTCATCTTCGGTACCGGCATATTGTATCTTCACCTGATTTTCAAAATCAAACGAAGCTTCGGTATTATAGTTAGTGGTAAGTTTTAATTTTTCTCCAATTTTCCCTACAATGTTTAACTGAATCTTCATGTTAAAATCAAAATTGGAAATCTTTCTTTGTTTAACAGGTATGGCAGGGTTTTGGTTTCGGTTGGTAAATACACCAAACATAAGCTCGGCACTTCCTGTAGGTCTAATATCTACCGTGTTTCCACCAAAAAGACGGTCAAATAATTCGCCGCCTACTTTTAGCTTGGGTATAAGTTGTGTCTTTGTCGGATCACTTTTAGAATCTGCATGCAAACGAGATTTCCAATACTTTTTTACATCTTCTTTAAATCTATAACTCTGATAATCCGCATCACTCATGGAAATAGGCGGCCTGTAATCAAGCGTACCCATTTTTTGGGTAAAGGTATAATTGGTATCGCCTGGATTATAAGTGGTAGTGGTTTTTACATTGGATGGGTTATTTAGCTGTAGCGGAGCCTTTGGGTTGTATATAGGTTCGCCGTAATCGTTATCTCTTATCGGATACTGTAAATCTTCGTTGGTTATCGGCTCTGTTGCAGGTGGGGTATCTTGTGCGGTGGTATTTATAAAGGGGTTAATGGTTTGCTGATTTGGTTTTTCGGGCAAAAGATTATCAGCTTTGTTACCTGAGAGAGTAACAATAGAAAACAATCCTGCTGCCGAAGCGGCAACAAGTGTATTTTTAAGCACAGCATACACACGTATTGGTTTATCTCAATAGTTTTAAGTTTTTATTATTGCTTCGCTGAATGCTTCGCATTTCTACAAATTCTTTAAGGCTGCTTTAATTAATATTTCCACGTTATCTGTTGTTATACCCTGCTGTTTTGTGGCTTTTTCAAGAGCTTTTTCTGCAACATTGCGAACAAAGCCCAATGCCACAAGAGCGAGTAACGCTTCATCTCGGTTTTTATTGTATGAAACACTTAAAATTTGTGAAATTCCTCCCTCGTGCTTACCAAGCTTGCCTTTCAGGTCAACCACAATGCGTTGAGCGGTCTTTTCGCCTATACCTTTTATGCTTTTTAGCAGGGCAACATTGGCAGTATTTACTGCTCCGGCAATTTCAGCTGCCGATAAAGAAGAAAGCATTAACATAGCGCTGCTTCCGCCCACACCCGATACCGAGATTACTTTCCTAAAAATATCTCGCTCATCAGCATCATAAAAGCCATAATGTTTGGGGTTATCATCTCTTACAAAAACCTGCTCTACATATAGCTTAGCCTCGGTGACATCTGCTAGTTTAGAGTAGGTATTTAGCGATACAGTAAGGGCATAGCCAATATTGCCCGTTTCTAAAACAATGTAGGTGGGAGTTCTTTCGGTAATTTTGCCTCTAATAAAATCTATCATAGCTAAAAGGACGGCAATTTTAGCTATTTTTTGTCGATTTTTGTAATTAAACGGCTAATAAATTAAGCAACCGCAATGCCGATGATGGTAACATCATCTACCTGCTCTAAACCTGTTTTCCAGCTATCAAAAGATTGGCTTAAAATTTCTTTCTGCTCTTCAAATGATTTATGACTGTTGGCTAATAGATTTTCTTCCAGTTGCTTGTATTTGTATTTCTTTCCTTTAGGCCCTCCAAACTGGTCGGCAAAGCCATCTGTAAATAAATATATCGTATCGTTTGCATTTAAACGCAAGGTGTGGTTGGTAAAAGGTTTTAAATCTTCTGCGTATCCAATGGGTTGTTTATCGGCTTTTATTTCTTTTAAAATTCCGCTTTCAATATACCATAGGGGGTTAAAAGCACCTGCCCACATAATCTCTCTTGTTTTTAAATGCATCCGCATTAGCGATATATCCATACCATCTTTAGTGGTTCCGTGCTTACTCAACTCGTTTACTATTTTGGCACGAAGTTGGTCTAATATTTCAGCAGGTGTAAGAACTTCTTCACCCGCATTTATTTCATTTAGGTAAGAGATGCCCAGCATGGTTAAAAAAGCACCCGGTACGCCATGCCCTGTACAATCGGCAGCGGTAACGTATAAATACTCGCCTTTTTCTAAAGCCCAATAAAAATCTCCGCTCACAATATCTTTAGGTTTAAATAAAATAAAATGAGGGGGTAGATGCTTGCTTACGTGCTCTTCTTCTTTAAGTACGGCTTGTTGTATACGTTTAGCGTAATTAATGCTATCAATAATATCGCGGTGCTGCTCTTCTACAATTTTGCTTTTTTCTTCTATAATTTTATTTTTTACTTCTAATTTAATATTAGCACGGCGTTTTTGTTTGTTTTGGTTGAACAATACAATAGCCAAAAAACCAATTAACACAAGTACTACCCCCGAAATAATAAGAAACATTTTTTGCTGTTTGCCTTGTATTTGTTGTATCTCTAATTGTTTACTTAAAAGTTGATTATCTTTTTCTTTCTTTTCGGTTTGGTATTTTTTATCCAGTTCGGTTACTTGTTTTTGACTTTCTATGCTATAAAGACTATCTTTAAGATTATTGTATAGTAGAGCATATTCATAAGCTTTTTCCGCATTACCTAACTTATTATACACAGCACCCAAGTTGATATAGGCATGAAGCAACTCGGTTTTATTTTTAGATTCTATGGCTTTCTGGTATCCTTTTAATACATATTCTAAAGCTTCTTTTGGTTTACCCATTTCCTGATAGATGGCAGCTAAATTTAAGTATGTAGAAGCTAAATCATTCTTGCGACCATTAGCTTCTTCTCTAATTTTTAATCCTTCTTTATAATACCTAATCGTCAAGTCATAATTTTTTTTCTTGTACTCAATATTTGCCAAAATCAATAAAGTTCCCGCATATTTTTCTGGCATTTTATTAGTCGAATAATATCTAAGTACTCTTTTTAAACAAGCAGTTGCCATATCATATTTTCCCAAATCAACATATACAGAACCCAAATTACCCACATCGCCAATATAATCTGCCGAAGTAGTATCGGGTTTTGTTTTCAGCGAATTTTCAAAATAAAAAGCTGCCTTTTCTTTATTGCCCTGATAGTAAAAAACAACGCCTAAATCGGAATTGCTTACGGAGGTCATTTTTTGGTTTTTAGTATCCTCCCATATCTTCAATGCTTTTAAATGATATTCAATGGCTTCTTTATACTTATCCTTAAACGTATTTAGTAAACCTAAGTTTCTGTTTGCCAAGCCTACTCCTTTGGGATAATTTATTTTGGCGCTCTCTTGTATCATTTCATTACACACACTATCTGCCTTATCATATTTTTCTGTTTGAATATAAATAAAGGCAATTTTATTTTTGGCATCAATACCCCTGTTGGGATAAGCTTTAGCAAATATTTTTACAATTTTTGTAAAGTAAGGCAACGCTTCATTATACTTACCTTTATCTATCAAATAGGTGCCAATATCAGCATACTTATATATTCTGTCGGTATCCGATTGGGCTTTGGTATATATTGAAACAAGGCTGTCCAGTTTTCTATCTTTTTGAGAGAAACCTGAAAGACTTTTAAGAACTAAAACAAAACAAGCATATTTTAACCACCTCATAAGCTGTTTTCAAAACTCTAATATATAGATAATATTTAAATGCTGCCTTAAAGTTGAAATAAATACTTAAAATCAACTTATAATTTGCTTTCTAAAATTACAGTATATACATTTGAGCAAACCAATTAAAACTTAAAACTATGGCAACAGGAATTGTATTAAGCGTTGATCCCATTGGAACAACCGGACAAGTACAGGTAGATGAAACAGGAGAAACATTACCTTTTAACGACCCTAATTTTCCATCATCGGGTTTAAGTGCAACCGCACCTAACAATGCGGCTTTGTTTGCTATTGATGCTGCTGCTGACCAAGAAACTGCACAGTATTATGCAACAGGTTTAAAACAGGCTCCGCCGGTAAATAAGGTAAGCATTAGTTCATCCTCTTCGGCAAACGTAACAGCAAATGTAGGCGATGTAATTACTATATCCGGTTCAGGTACTATTGTTTCGGGAGATATAAATATTAACGGAGGTAAAATTATTATTGACCAAGCTCAGGTAAGCCCTACCAGCGGCGTTGTAAATGTAACTGCTGACGGAATTATTGTTGCCAGAAATGGCGGACAAGTAACCAATGGCAATATTAATATTAACACAGGCGGTAGTATGAAAGTGGTTAATAACGGGCAGGTTACTGGCACAGTAGTTATTAGCCAGGCAGGGCGTATGATTGTAGGCAATGCCAATGGCCCCGGTATTATTACAGGAACTATTGATATTAAAGGAATAAGAGCTATAGATATATCGGGTGGTTCTGTTATTACCGGTTCTGCTCCTGGAAAACCTGCTGCTGGTGGTGGTACCCAACCCCCTACTACTAAATAAATTTTTGAGATACTTAAAAAACACCTCTGCAAACAGCAGAGGTGTTTTTGTTTTAAAAGATATTGTTAAGAGCAAATAACTATCCTTCTGCCCTAGTAGACTACTTTCCAGTATCAGAAAACGGCATCTAAGCTTAGACACCAACTTCTTCTATCAGAACCTAGCATCTGTCGTTAGAAACCTACTTCTATCTTTGGAAACGCACTTCTGTGTTTAGAAACCGTTTTCTCACCATTGGAAACCACTTACTATGTTTGGAGGGTGTTTTCTACGCTTAGAAGTCAACTTCTATCTTTAGAAACTAACTTCTGTGACCGGAAACCTGTTTCTACTCTTAGAAACTTGTTTTCTATGGCTGAAAACCACTTTCTAAAGTAAGAAACCAACTCCTGACAACAGGAGCTGGTTTCTGCTACTAGACGACTGTTTTATATGACTTATAAAACCACCGGATACAAATAGTCAGTCCATGTAAAGGGGTCTACAGTAGTCCAGCTAAACACAGGGTGATGCCCTTTGCTTGCCGATACCGGTGTGGCTTTTTTGCCTGTTAATGGAATGATACCTATTGTTTTGATGCTTTTAACCGATACCACACTGGCATGTTGTATGCCTACAATGCTGCTACTGGGTAAGCTATCTATGATTATAGACGCCTCGGTAGTAACATATAGTTTGGTAGTTGTTGGCACAAGGCCTTTGGCTGTAGTAATACCAATTCTCCACAAATGAGCCTCAGCTCCCTTTTTTGCCTTGGGGTTGTGTGCATAAACAGAACCTATGGCGTTACTTACAGCATCAAAATTATGCAGCTTAGGGGTTTTTGTTTTACTTAATTTATACCCTGTGCTGCTAATGATTTTTTGAGCCAACACCAAGTTACCTGCGGCAAGTATATTTGCCTGGTCTTGCACGCTATGCCCATTGGCAACTAAAGATAACATCAGCGTAGTTGAGGCGGCGCTTATTTGTTTGCTAAGCGTTATAGATTTACTACCTGCCGTTCTTTGTGCTAATAAGCTGCGCAAAGCCTCCGTTTGATATTGTATGGTGCCTGCTGTGCCAACAGGGCCAAGTGGTATAGGTAATACAGTTATGTATAGGTTTCCGGTTAGTCCGCTAACCATGCCGTCGGCTTCGTTGCAAAGTGCGGCTTCATCTATGTTTTCAAAACTAAATGATATATGGGCTATTTGATTGATTGCTTTCATTTTTTTAAATTTTAATTTATGAAATAAATAATTGTTTGATTACTGCGGTTCAACTGTGCTGAAAGTGAAGGAGCCGCTAAGGAAAAACTTTATAAGGTTACTCTACCTAAAGTAATCTTAATATGTATACAGTTTCGGGGGTGTTTAAGGCTTGTTAGTCTTTTATTCTCTATTTTAAGAAGTAAGACAGGTGCTTAAACGGTTAGTAGTGTAATCATGCGAAGCTACTTTTTTGGTTAGTATTTAAACTGATTATGCTGTAAAACGCAGCCCGAAATAAAATTATTGCATTTACCGCTTAAATTATTTTTATCATGCTAATTATCAATACAATAAATTTAAAAGCGGCAGATACTAAAAATAATTTACACTTTTTGTTATTTTGTATTAATTAATTGTTACCTTAGCATTAAATTTATTAATACAAAAGTGATGATAAATAATAAACAACATATAAAAGCCTTTGTTTGTGCGCTGTGTATGCTTGTTTTATTTAGCACAAAACAATATGCACAAATATATATTAATGGTGCGGGTATTATTAATATAAATGGTGGGGCAACAAGTACCCCCGAATATTTAGTATTAAACAGCGCAGGCACAACACCCATTACCATTGCC
>CAVXOV010000065.1:0-8258 GCA_963763345.1 uncultured Candidatus Saccharibacteria bacterium | reverse complement strand
TAAATTATTATATACCATAAAGTATTCTTGAATAAATTTTGTTAAACTCTTAAAAATAGTACTTTCGCAAAAAAAGAATTTAAGGTATGTCGCAATTGGTTATTTTCAGGCATGGGCAATCAGTTTGGAATTTGGAGAATAAATTTACAGGTTGGGTAGATGTGGCTCTTTCTGATAAAGGTATAGAAGAGGCTAAAGCAGCAGGTGAGAAACTACAAGGGATTGTATTTAATGAAGGATATTCTTCTGATTTAAAGCGTGCACAGGATACATTAACTATTGCCTTACAAGTTTGTGGACAAAGCAATATTCCTGTTACTTATAACAAAGCTCTGAATGAACGCATGTATGGTGACTTGCAGGGATTGAATAAAGCGGAAACTACTGCTAAATTCGGAGAAGAACAAGTAAAGATATGGCGTAGAAGTTATGATATTGCCCCACCAAATGGCGAAAGTTTAAAAGACACCGCTGCACGTGTTATTCCGTACTTTGAAAAAGAGATTGCGCCTAAATTAGCTAACGGAAAGAATATTGTACTGGCTGCACATGGTAATAGTCTGCGTGCTTTAATTATGCACTTGGAGAAAATGACACCTGCACAAATTCTTGGATTTGAAATAGGAACAGCACAGCCTCGTATGTATGAATTAAATGCTGATTTAAGTATTAATAAAGCCTATAATTTATAAAAAAAATGGTAAGAAACGATGGTGTAAT
The DNA here is from genome assembly GCA_963763345.1 of uncultured Candidatus Saccharibacteria bacterium. Lineage (GTDB taxonomy): Bacteria > Bacteroidota > Bacteroidia > B-17B0 > Aurantibacillaceae > PALSA-968. Next base: position 7,538 of record CAVXOV010000065.1, on the reverse strand, counting down.
AATAGCAGTTGATTTTGACGGAACCATTGTGGAGCACGCTTATCCTGCTATAGGAAAAGAAATGTTATTTGCTTTTTCTACTCTAAAAGCATTACAGAATAAAGGGCACAAATTAATTTTATGGACTTTTAGAGTGGGCGATACCTTAGAAGAAGCTGTTGATTATTGCAAACAAAACGGAATTGAGTTTTACGCAGTAAATAAAAGTTATCCCGAAGAGGAATTTGCGCATACGGTTAGTCGTAAAATAAATGCAGATATATTTATTGACGATAGAAATATAGGTGGTTTTCTTGGATGGAGTAAAATATGGCAAACACTGCATCCCGAAGGCGGAGAGTTTAATCATATTTATGAAATGAAGAAGCTCATAAAAATTATAAAGGAAAAAACACTTCTTTCTTTAAAAGACTCTTTGGCGAATAATACAATAGATGATTTATTTAAAAACTGCAGAAGAGATTGAATTGATGCGCCATGCAGCGCAAATAGTTTCTAAAACATTAGGATTAGTAGCTTCTGAGATTAAAGAAGGTGTTAGCTTAAAACATCTGGATAAAATAGCAGAAGAGTTTATCAGAGATAATGGAGGAGTGCCTGTATTTAAAGGTTACAACGGTTTTCCGGCAAGCCTTTGTCTTTCTATGAATGAAGAAGTAGTACATGGTATTCCTTCTGATAGGGTAATTATAAGTGGGGATATTCTTTCTGTTGATTGCGGAGTTAAAAAGCAAGGTTTTGTTGGCGACCATGCTTATACCTTTTGTGCAGGAGAAATTAAAAGAAGAAGTACTGGATTTAGTGCGTGTTACTAAAGAGAGTTTATACATAGGTATTGAGCAGGTAAAAAGCGGCAATCGTATTGGTGATGTTAGTTACGCCATACAACAATATGCCGAGAAACATGGATATGGTGTTGTACGTGAATTAGTAGGACATGGGTTAGGAAAGAACCTGCACGAAAAACCGGAAGTGCCTAATTATGGTAAGCGTGGCAGTGGCGCCAAAATACAGAACGGATTAACGATTGCTATTGAACCGATGATTAATATGGGAACAAAAGATATTAAGCAGTTAAATGACGGCTGGACTATTATTACCAAAGATAAAAAACCTTCGGCACACTTTGAACATGATGTAGCTGTAGTTAATGGTAAAGCTGATGTACTCTCTACTTTTTCATACGCAGAAGAAGCAATGCAAAAAAATGATTTTTTAGTGAAGATTTAGAATTTCGTTTTCCTGTTTCTTCTTGTCCAATATTTCTATCTCATCCAGTTTACGCAAATCAACAGTAACTTTATTGCCTCGTTGGTTGCGTTGAAGAGGTTTAAACTTGGCATTCATAATAATCTCATGCCCTTTGTAAGAAGTACGCGAGTAAACAGTATCTGAATACGTATCATTTACTGCTGTAAATAAAATTAAAAACTCTGCATCAGATTTTATAAAGTCTTCCTTGGTAAAATTATATATAGGGCTCTTTTCGTCAATAGGATGAACGATAGTCCAGCTGAGAGGCATAAAACTTATTCTATCCGTTTCAAGCGGTAGTGTTATAAAATCGCGTTGATTGGTTTTTAAATCATTATAGGCAAGTATAACTTTCACCTGTGTTTCTATTAATTCGTTCTGCGTAGTATTTGCCATACGGAACATAAACCCTGTAATACCTTCATAGGGTGCTATCACGCAATGTTTAGTATAACGTATGTGTGCCTGTGGACGGGAAAACCTTCCATATAACACACCCGTTGCCAAAGCAAAAGATAGCAACCCGGTCATAGATTCTATGGCAGCAATAGCACTTACTAAAGTTCCGTGTGGATAAATAAACCCATAACCTACAGTGGTGAGTGTTTGTGCACTAAAGAAAAATAATTCTATAAACTCATGCAGATTATCAGTATGATTTAAATTTCCAAAGTGTTGCGGGCCTGCCCAATAATATAAACTTGCAAAAAGTATGTTAGCAGAAAAGTATCCGGTAAGCACCATTAAAATAAAACGCTTCCACGACATGGTAATGAGCGAATGATACACATCTATACGCCCTAAAAAATCGCCATCCAGTCTGCGGATATTTACACTACCATCCCGATTTAAGAAGCGTGTGTTCTTATGGTAGTTCTTGGTACCAAAACCAAACCCGGCTTTTTCATTGCTTTTATCCTCGTCCTTTTTTGCCATGCACTAAAAAACCTCTGAAGCAACTCTGCGTGTAGTCTCTGAAGTGCCCATGGTATAAAAATGCACACAGGGTACTTTTTGTTTTACCAGCTCTTTACATTGTTGTATGGCCCAATTAATGCCAACTTCTTTTACTTGTGCATCATCTTTGCATTTTTCAATCTCTTTATATAAATCAATAGGCATATCGATATGAAAAATCTTGGGTAAAGAATTTAATTGTTTTTTTTGTGTAATCATTTTTACACCCGGAATAATGGGAACATTAATTCCCGCATCTCTACAACTTTTTACAAACTCAAAATACTTTTTGTTATCAAAAAACATTTGTGTTACAATATACTCAGCACCTGCATCTACTTTGGCTTTCAGGTATTTTAAATCGCTATACATGTTTGGTGCTTCAAAATGCTTTTCCGGATAGCCGGCAATACCCATACAAAAATTAGTGGGCTCTGCATCTTTCATTTCCTCATCAATGTATTTGCCCTGATTCATTCCATTAATTTGTTCAACTAAATCAAGTGCATAATTATGTCCGCCCGGTTCAGGCACAAAAGCAGATTCTGTTTTTATAGAATCACCTCTTAATGCCAATACATTATCAATACCTAAAAATTGCAAATCAATTAACGCATTTTCGGTTTCTTCTTTGGTAAAACCTCCGCAAATAATATGAGGTACTGCATCTACATTGTATTTATTCATAATAGCTGCACAAATACCAACTGTTCCGGGGCGTTTACGTATAGATACTTTCTCTAAATAACCACCCTCACGTTTTTTATACACATATTCTTCACGATGATAAGTAACATCTACAAAGGCAGGTTTAAATTCCATCAAAGGATCGATGGAATCGTATATTGATTGTATGCTTTTTCCCTTTAGCGGAGGAAGTATTTCAATAGAAAAGAGTGTACTTTTACTTTGAGATATTTTATCGGTTAACTTCATAAATAATAGATGATTTGTTCTTTGGTTTAAGAAGCAAATCTACTAATAATTTAAAGCCTGATAAAACTAAGAGATTTTCAGAAGAACTTAAGGGAAGTAAGTAGTAAGAATTTAAGCTAATACACTTCTCGAAATCACAATACGTTGTACCTCTGAAGTACCTTCGTATATCTGTGTAATTTTCGCGTCTCGCATTAAGCGTTCTACATGGTATTCTTTAACATAACCATACCCCCCATGTATTTGAACAGCTTCGGTAGATACCCACATAGCGGTTTCGGATGCAAATACTTTTGCCATGGCACCAGCCTGCGTATAATCTAAATGATGGTCTTTTAACCAGGCCGCTTTTAAACAAAGTAAGCGGGCAGCATCAATACGGGTTGCCATATCAGCCAGTTTAAACTGAATTGCCTGATGTTGTGAAATTTCTTTACCAAAAGCTTTACGCTCTTTTGAATAAGCAAGTGCCAATTCATAAGAGCCACTTGCAATACCTAATGCTTGGGAAGCAATACCTATACGTCCGCCAGATAATGTTTTCATTGCAAAGGTAAAACCAAAACCATCATCGCCAATGCGGTTAGCTTTAGGAACTTTTACATTGGTGAACATAAGTGAATGTGTATCACTGGCGCGGATGCCCATTTTATTTTCTTTTGGACCTACCACAAAACCTTCCATACCCTTTTCTATAATAAGGCAGTTGATGCCTTTGTGTTTTTTAGCTGCATCGGTTTGTGCCATTACCAAATAGATAGAGGCACTGTTTCCGTTGGTAATCCAGTTTTTAGTGCCATTTAAAAGATAATGGTCTCCCATATCAATAGCAGTAGTTTTTTGCGAAGTAGCGTCGCTACCAGCTTCGGGTTCAGATAAGCAGAAAGCTCCAATCTTTTCACCTTTAGCCAAAGGAACTAAATATTTTAGTTTTTGTTCTTCGCTACCAAAATGTTCTAAACCCCAGCAAACAAGCGAATTATTAACGCTCATTACAACTGAACAGGAAGCATCTACTTTAGAGATTTCTTCCATAGCCAACACATAGGAAATAGTATCCATTCCGCCACCGCCATATTTAGGGTCAACCATCATACCCAAGAAGCCAAGCTCACCCATCTTTTTAATATGCTCCGTTGGGAACTTCTGATGCTCATCACGTTCAATAACACCTGGTTTCAAATCATTCTGTGCAAAATCACGTGCAGCTTTTTGTATCATTAAATGCTCTTCGTTCAGTTCAAAATTCATATTACTAAGTATTTATAAGGTTATTGAATTTGCGTTTTTTATATGACTTCAAATATAACAGATGTTTATTAATTAAATGTTAATCTTTATCATTTGAATTTACCAGTTATTAAAGGCTGCGTTAAAAATGTCTTCGGTTAACTGACGGTTAATTTGAGCCAAAGCAGCCGGTTCTACCTGTGTTAAATTCTGATTGCTGGGATAATCGTAATATCTGGTAAATTCTTTATCAGTAAAGCTTTTTGTTTCATCTAACTTGTTTACAAAATTAAGTTTAATGGTTACCGTCAATCTGTTTAATGCAGCTTGATCTTGTGCTGTAGGTGGAGCTGCAGCTATAGATATTGGCGCAGTAGTGTAACCAGTAATTCTACATTCTTCAAAGCGCAAATCACCTCCTTGTTTTAACAAGCCAAGGGTTGTTTGAGAAGAAACAGCATCACGTAAACTTTGCGTCATTATTTGAGGCTCAACAGGAGCCGTTATGCTAGCCTGATTCTGAAACATAGCTACAGAAATTGTTTTTGCACCGGGTGGTATGGTTATGCCTTTAAAACCATAATTTACTTTACAGGAATAGAAATTACTGATTAATATAAAGCAGGCAATAACGTGTATAAACCTTTTATTCATCAATACCATACTCATTAATTTTTCTATAAAGGGTACGTTCACTAATACCAAGTTCACTGGCAGCCAGTTTGCGTTTGCCTTTATACTTTTGAAGCGATTTAATAATCATTTCTTTCTCCTTTTCCGATATAGAAAGGGTTTCTTCTACCACAATAGGTTCGGCATATTTTTGAGATACTCCGTTATTAAGAATGGTAAGATTAGAAGGATGTAGCATCAAATCCGTTGATGTGTTTTGCTGATTGGTTTCGCCCTGCATACGGTTTAGTATTTGTACATCATCGCTGGAAAGGTTGGAAATAGTTCCCTGATTAAACTGCACAATATCATGAACAACTTTCTTTAAGTCGTTCAAATCCTTTTTCATATCAAATAACACTTTGTAAAGCAAATCTCTTTCCGAGAAATCATTTGCGGCTGCACCATCAGGTTTTACAATACTTAGCAAACTACTGCCATTTATCTGTGGAAGGTATCTTGCCAGTATATCAGCACTGATATCTCTGGTCTTTTCAATAATAGAAATCTGCTCGGCAATATTCTTTAACTGCCTTACATTTCCCTGCCAGTAATAATTAGTAAGCAATACCTCCGCATCAGGCATTAACTTAATGGCAGGCATACGGTACTTGGCAGCAAAATCTGCTGCAAACTTTCTGAACAATAAAAAGATATCTTCTTTACGTTCTCTTAACGAAGGAAGCAGAATAGGAACCGTATTTAAACGATAATATAAATCTTCTCTGAATTTACTTTTTTCAATGGCCTGTTGCAAATTAACGTTAGTGGCAGCTACAATACGTACATCTGTTTTCTGTACCTTGCTTGAACCTACACGTATATATTCCTTTGTTTCTAATACACGTAAAAGTCTTGCCTGTGTAGCAAGAGGCAACTCCCCTACCTCATCCAAAAAGATAGTACCACCATTGGCTACTTCAAAATAACCTTTACGGGCTTCGTGCGCTCCTGTAAAAGAACCTTTCTCGTGTCCGAATAACTCACTGTCTATAGTTCCTTCAGGAATAGCACCGCAGTTAACCGCTATATAAGGCCCGTGTTTTCTGGCACTAAACTGGTGTATTATTTGCGGAAACACTTCTTTACCCGTTCCGCTCTCTCCGGTTATTAAAACACTTAAATCGGTTGGTGCAACCTGACGGGCAATATCAATAGCTCTTTCTAATGCGGGCGAACTGCCTATAATACCAAAACGTTGTTTTATATCTTGAAGGTCCATTCTGTTTTAATAAAATTAATTCTAAACTGCTTCCCCAATTAACGTGCCACTAGTACACGAAGTTGCCAGCACATATACATAATCTCCCTTTTTGTAATGCAGCTTGGGAAAAACAACCACCGTATTTTGTGTGTTGCGCCCCATTAACCTGTCGGCAGATTTTTTAGAAACTCCTTCTACCAGCACTTTATGCACTTTACCAACACCTTCTTTTGTTTTGATGGCACTGTTTTCTAATTGCAATGCTACTATTTCCTGCAGACGGGTTTTCTTTACATCTTCCGGTATGTTATCTTCATACTTGCGTTCTGCCAATGTTTTAGGTCTTTCAGAGTACATAAACATATAAGCAAAATCGTACTGTACTTCTCTGAAAAGAGAAACCGTTTCCTGGTGCTCTTCTTCTGTTTCGCTGCAAAAGCCCGAAATACTATCGGTTGAAATACCGCACTCAGGTATAATTCTTCTAATGGCTGCAATTCTATCTAAGTACCATTCACGGGTATAGCCACGGTTCATCATTTCTAAAATCCGGCTGCTGCCGCTTTGTACAGGTAGGTGAATATATTTACAAACGTTCTCGTATTTGGCAATCACATGCAGTACATCATCCGTCATATCTTTGGGATGCGAAGTACTGAAGCGTACACGCAAATCGGGGTTTACAAGGGCAACTTTCTCTAACAATTGTGCAAAATTCATAGAGTTTGCTTTTTGTTCTTCGGTAAGTGTTTCTTTTTTCAAACCGCCTCCACTCCACAAATAACTATCTACGTTTTGCCCCAATAAAGTAACTTCTCTATATCCTTTTTCAAACAAATCATGTGCTTCAGCAATAATACTTTTTGGGTCGCGACTACGCTCCCTACCTCTAGTAAAAGGCACCACGCAAAAACTGCACATATTATCGCAGCCGCGCATAATACTAATAAAGGAGCTAACCCCATTGCTGCCAAGCCTTACAGGTGTAATATCTGCATAGGTTTCTTCTTTAGAAAGAATTACGTTTACCGCTCTGTGTCCGCTTTCGGCTTGCTCAATCAGGTTTGGAATATCACGGTAGGCATCAGGCCCTACTACTAAATCAACTATCTTTTCTTCGTCCAAAAACTGATGTTTTAAGCGTTCGGCCATACAGCCCAAAACGCCCACTATCATATTTGGGTTTTTCTTTTTAGCTTTTTTAAAATCATGCAAACGCTTACGTACCCTCACCTCAGCATTATCTCTAATGGCACAGGTATTTACAAAAATCACATCGGCTTCT
>CAVXOV010000064.1:0-88037 GCA_963763345.1 uncultured Candidatus Saccharibacteria bacterium | reverse complement strand
CAATATTGGGCCGGGACTTTTTTAAAAGGAAAAGGTTGACAGGCCCCGAATCCGTGACCGGGTTATACCTCATAGCGAAAGAATGGCCATCACGTATCGTAACTCTGAAAGCGATGGTGAAAAGTTTGCCATCCAAAACGAAAGACACATTTATGCATCTATTATTCACACCGTTTCTTGGCAGCGCCATTTTTATTGGCGGCGGCTCGGTCGGCCTCTGTGCTCGTCATCATCATTGTGGTTTGCTGCTCCGTTAATTATGTCGAGCCTGCAAACCATCAACCGATCATCCTCCCATGATCACACTGCTTTTACGTCCCATCTTTGCCGCCGCTGGTTATTCCTTGATCTATCTTCTCGCAGGCGGCGGCCTTTGCGGAGCAGGCGTCATCTTCCTCATTGCGCAAAAATGTTGGATCAATGAATTTTCCAAACCGATAAATCAAACACACAAATATGAAACAAATAAAATCATGACAATGCCGCGAGCGCCGGACCTCGGCTGATGCCTGTTCGCTTTGAATTCACTGACACGTCAGCCCATACCGTTTGCGTCGGCGGGAACATTCAACCATTGGAAGCCGGAAACAAAAACCCTGCACGCTTCCGGTGTTGGCCGCTGGGACAAGGACACCGTTTTGGCCCCCGGCACCTATGAATACTGTCTCATCGTGGACGGCCATTGGATGCCCGACCCACAGGCCAAGGAAACGGTGCCCAACCCGTTTGGCGGAAGAAACTCGGTTCTGACGGTGAGTTCCAGGGAAGCCACCCATTTGGACGAGGCGGAAAATTTGCCGTTTGAAATGAAGTAAACTAAATGATCGATAACATCATAAGGTTCCCGCTTATATTGGCGGCGGTTTTTGTGGCCGGCTTGGGCGACGTTGACGCGGCGCCAAGCTCGACAAACATCGGCGCGACGAATCGCATTCTCTTGATTGCTCCCAGCTCCATGCCGATCGCCGCGGGCAAAGCCACCCTGACGATAGGCGAGTTGCACCGGACAGGCGGAGTTTACACGGGCGAATATAAGATCAAGTTGTTTCCCTACATCTTTAAAAATGAAAAAGGCAGGCTGGAAATAATTGTTTCGGATGAGTCAATGGCCGCGATTAATGAGGGAAAAGTCGCAGCCATCATAGGAACCGCGACCACCAGCGGCAAAAACGGCAAAAGCCGGCACATCGATGCGACGGCCACGCCGACTGACGTTGATCATGGAACACTCAAATTGTGGTTCATGGCAGGGGACAGGAAAATGACTTTTAATCCAAGCTACCACTTTTCTGAGAGCTTAATTGTAAATGCTGCGGGGATAAAGGCCGAGACCAACTTCGCTTCCAGCTTTTCTCACGGAAGGCAATAGTTTGTCTCCGGCATCAGGGAAGAGTTTTCGCTGCCTGCAGGCTCTCAAACCTGTCGCTGGGATGCACCGCCTCCAGCCGGGGACGTTTTGGGTGACTTTGCCCTTCGACTGGGCTGCCCGGCCAAAGGCGGTCCAGCAAGTGGCGCCGGTACCACGACCAGGATTCGGCCATGCGAGTCCACCGGTTCCGTGCCTTCTGCTCCGGCAACGGCTGCTGCCAGGCATCATCCGTCCGGCAAGCCGAGGGCCTGAGCCAGCGCCGCCGCGATCCGGGCGTGGCCTTCGGCGTTCACGTGGAAACGGTCCTCGCTCCAGAGTCGCGGGTCGGAGCCGACCGGGTATGCGGCAAAGTCGATGAGGCGGGCGCCGGTGGAAGCAGCGGTCTCGCGGATGGCGTCATTCATGGCCCGGATCCGGGGAGTTAGGAAACGTCCGATCGGCATGACTCGGTGAGATCCGGGAGAGTGAAAGTCAACACGACCGCTTTCCCGCTTACGAGCGCCCCCATCATGCACTCGAGTTCCGCCCGGAGCTTGACCGCATCGAACCCGCGTTCGAGGATGTCATTTGAGCCGGCGAAAACCGTGCGAGGTCAGGCTTCATGGCCAGTGCTGGTCCAAGCTGCTCCTCGCGGATTTCCCGGGAGCGCTTGCCGCGCACACCCAGGTTGGCGTAAGCAACCCGCCCTGGGTTTGCGCCACGCGTTCGGCCAGACGGTTCGCCCAGCCACGGTAGCCGCCCTCCGCATCCGGGTCTTGGAGCCCTTCGGTGGAACTGTCACCTATCGCGATGTAGCGTTCGAATTGGAGCGGCATGGATTGAATATCGTGCGGGTCGGTATCCGGCGGTTCAATTCTCTTTGTTTCGTGCAGCAGAATATACCACACCTCTTTGCGCTTGCCTTCCCAATGAGAGATTAACGTGGCAGCGAGCGACAGTGGCGGCGACGCAACGGATATCTCCGCTGCAACAATTCACTCGCTGACCACGCGCCGTTGTAGGACGAGGTTGCGGTATTCGATGCCGGTATGGTCGCCTTGCAGATAAATCGGACCGGGGCGATCCATTTCCGGCCAGAGCGCGCCGCCGGTGGGGCCGAGCACGGGCTGGTTGTCAATGATCTTGGTGCCGTTCAACACCACGGTCACATGCTGGGCCACATAAAGAATATCCACCGTCTGCCATTCGCCTGCCGGCTTCTCGGCAGCACGGTAGGACGTGATGCGGCTGTAAATGGCCCCCATGTTGTGCGCGTCCAGCGGCTTGCCATAGCTGTCAAAAATCTGCACCTCGTCCCTTCCGCGAATGTAAATGCCGCTGTTGCCGTTCTTGGGCACACGGGTTTCCGCGTCGAGGGAGAAATCCTCAAATTCCGCCACCGTGCGCAGGTTGGCAAACGACCGTTTTGGCTGTGCCCGGTCTTGTGGTTGCGTATTGATCAACAGGCCTTGGTCGGCGTGCCAGCCGTTGATTGCCTTTGGCTCGACTGGTTCCCAGCCGTCCAGATTGGTGCCATTAAAGAGTTCGATGGGTGGGCCGAGTTTAATCCTGCTCAAGTCCGGGCTGGAGGTGGAGGCGACTGGCGATGACCGGAAAATTCCGCGCGACTTCGCTCGCCATCGGCCTTGGGCGTGACAGTGACCAGTTTGAGTCCGTCCGCGCCGTCCAGTGTGGCGCTGATGGTTTCGGTGATGGCAATGGGTTTGCCATCCGCAGATTTGCGGTTGGTCGCGTGCTGGCGGGTGAGCACGAGTTTGCCATCCACCAGTTGCGCGCTGTTCACGGGAAAAACGCTGCCGCCGCCCAAAGCATTTGCACCTTGAGATCATTCCCGCTGCCGCTGACACCCAGCCAGCCGGCGCCGCCGCCAGGGAGGTGCAGGGACCAGTCGCCGAGGAACGGATTGTCTGTATTACGCGACGAAGGTGCGCAGGCAAGGAAAAGACTCGCGAACAGAAGACTTGGAAGCAAGAAACGGTTGTACACACAACCGCGCAGGCTATATTAGTTATAAATGGTTGCACCACAGGTTTATCACTTTACCTTATACCTATACCAACGCTTATAGTTGGTCCGCCGATAGACCTCTGAAACCATACTGTTTACCAATTTGGGCAGTGGCAGGGTAGATAGCCTAATTGCCCGAGAACAAATTATATCCGGGTGGTAATCTTACAAGTTTCTTTTAAATGCCCCAAATTATCCTTATCCGCTTGCAATTGGTGGTTCAGAAGATGGTAATATACCGGGAGATGGTTTAATGCTTGTCTATCCTTATCCTGCGGGAGCCTCTACCCCTACTTATGGAGGCGTAAAGGTAAATACCTACGAGAAGGATTGGAACTTTAATAATGTAGGCACCTATGTTTTTGGTATGATAGACCGTAATTTAGATGGTAACATTCAAAACATTACAGGCTCATCAAACGTGGCTTTTGCTCTTTTAGATACTTTGCGTTCGGGCAATTACACCAACTACAACAACACCCCTATAGCCACCAACCCCCCTATTGATAATGCCTGCTCGGGGCAGCCTTTTTTTTATAACCCAGGCATGGGTCTGTATGATGTGGATGGCGATAGTATAGGCTATTCTATCATACCTTTTAAAACAGGTTCAACACAAACTAACCCGGCCACTTTTAGTAATGTGGCAAATTATACGCTACCCTCAAACCTTAGTGTAGATGCCAGCGGAACCTTAAGCTGGCTTAATGTGCCAAGTAGCGCATCGGGCGAGTATGAGATAGATATGTTTATAAGAGAGTATCGCCGCTACGGCGGGCACATGGTTGAAATGGGCAGTATAGTGTTTGCTGTGCAGATATACGTAAATTCCTGCACATCGGTAGTAGCTATTTCTAACACAACAACCATAAAAGGTTGTGTAGAAGCAGGAGATACTTATACTTCGCCAAACGTTACAGCCTCTGAGCCTAATGAACCAAATGCTGTATTAACTATGACGGCAACAGGTGTGCCACTTACAGCACCCAATACAGGTTTATTTCCTTCAAACTCTGGTACGGGTTCTGTTTCAAGTCATTTTAGTTGGACTCCCGATTGCAACAACATTCAGCTAAACCCTTATTTTATTACCATACAGGCTACTGATGCTAGTTCGCCCCCCGACGCTAATTACAGCAGCATTAGTGTTCAAGTAGTTTCCCCCCGTAAGCAATTTTACCACTTCGGTTGTGGGCGATAGTATCAAATTAAACTGGTCTCCACCTGTTTGCGGAGGTAGCAATACAAATAATATAATTGTAGGGTATATTATTTACCGGGCCGGAGATTGTATCTCATACACCGTAAGTCCTTGCAAAACAGGGATTCCCCCTGTTCCAAGTGGCATAGCACCTTCGTCTTGGTATTTACCCATAGGCACCTGTACTTCAACTGTCTTTTATGATAATAATAACGGCCTAGGTCTTCCGGCAGGTAATTCCTATTCATATATTGTAATAGCGCAATATGCCGATGGGTCTTTAAGTGTAGCCCCCGCTTATTCAGTAAACACCACGTGCATAACCCTGCATTTGGGCGTACCTATACTTACTAACGTAAGTGTAGATACTACCGATGCGAATGCAGGCAGTATGTTTGTAAGGTGGCAAAAACCCCTTATGTTTTCGCCTAATCTGGATACGGTTAAACATCACGGCCCTTATCATTTTGTATTGCAGCGCAGTCAGGTTACCCTGGTAATACTCCAACAAGTTCAAGTTATACTACCATATATACTTCACCAGCCAAGACTTATTTTGCACAATTAAATACCAAAACTGATACTACTTATTATGACAGTTTGATTAATACACAAATAAAACAGTTTTATTATAAAGTTCTGTTTTATGATAGTGCCGGGTATGCAGGAAGCGGAACGCCGGCAAGTTCCATATTTGCCAGCGGTGTGGGGCATGATAAAAGAATTGCACTAAGCTGGAAATCAAGTACGCCATGGCAATTGGACACATTGTATTATATATATATGCAAAATAGCACTAACAATGGGTATACCTTAGTTGGCAGCACAAAGCTTACAACCGATACTATAAAAGGATTAACAAACAAACACATGTATTGTTTTCGTATAATGAGTTTGGGTAGTTACTTTAACTCTCATATCGCCAGCCCTGATACAAACTGGTCGCAAAAGGTATGCGTAGCCCCCATAGATGATTCACCTCCTTGCCAGCCTCAACTAAGCGTTGCAGGAAACTGTAATGAATCTGTAAATAAACTTACTTGGAGAAACCCAGACCATGCTTGTAATATAGACGATGTACTTAAATATTATATTTATTATACCCCGAGGCAGGATAGCACATTCACAATGATAGATTCGGTGTTAAATGTAAACGATACTACCTATACAACTAATTATAATCTCGCAACTATTGCTGGTTGTTATGTAATTGTTGCCGTAGATTCGGCAGGTAACAGAAGTGCATGGAAAGATACAACCTGCACAGATGATTGTCCTGAATATGAATTGCCAAACATATTTACACCCAACGGAGATAATGTAAATGATTTATACACCCCTGTAAAAAACAAATACGTGCGCAGCGTTAATTTTGTAATGTATAACCGTTGGGGCGAAGTTGTTTATGAAAATACCAACCCTAGTTTAGGCTGGGATGGGAAATCAAAACAAATGAAACAGCTTGTACCAGATGGTACTTACTTTTATACCTGTACCGTTAACGAAATACATTATTACGGCATAGAGTCTATTAAACTGAAAGGTTTTGTTCAGGTTTTAAAATAAGTGCCGACCACACATTCAAATCTATTTGAAAAGAAAATACTAATTGCACCACTTGATTGGGGCATGGGGCATGCCGCAAGATGTGTTCCGCTGATAAAAAAACTACAACAACAGAATAACCATTTTACAATTGCCTGTACACCTCAGCAAAAACAATTCTTACAACAAGAATTGAATAATGTAGAGTATGTGGATTTATTTGGTTACAACATTACGTATTCAAGCGTTTTACCTTTATGGATAAAGATTCTTATTCAGTTACCAAAACTGGTTTCTGTAGTAGAAGGGAATACAAATGGTTGGCAAACTATCTTCAAGAAAACAAAACAGATGTTGTGATTAGTGATAATCGTTTTGGTTTTTATAATAAATCGATTGAAAGTGTTTTCATTACTCATCAGCTAAATATACAAGCGCCTATATTTAAAAAGTTAATTAACAGCTTGAACATTTCTTTTATAAAGAGATATAATAAATGTTGGGTGCCCGATTACGCTGAAAGAGAAAAACGATTAAGCGGCGTATTGTCAGACAACAAAAAGCAATTAATAAATGTCAAGTTCATCAATCCATTGAGTCGTTTTGAAAAGAGAAAACCCATACAAAAAAAACATGATGTACTTGTTTTATTATCAGGACCGGAACCACAAAGAACTTTGTTAGAAGAAAAACTAATTGACTCATTTGTTAATACAAGTTATGTTATTGCTTTAGTGAGAGGAAGTTATAAAGCAATTGAAAGGAAACACCCATCAAATATAGTTCTAGTTGATGTGGCTTCCTCCAAGGAATTGCAAGAACTTTTTAATGGATCAGATAAAATAATTTGTCGTTCGGGTTATTCTACGTTAATGGATTTAAACACGCTTGGAGTAAAAGCCCTATTAATACCTACACCTGGGCAAACTGAACAGGAATACTTAGCGGATTATTGGAAAGAAAAATTTGGATACACCTCTTTGGCACAAAACCACATTACAAAAGAAAGTATAGAATTATTTATGAAAGAGGTTTAAAGCAACTCTTTCGGAATCTTGCAAACAGGTATAGCTTCCATCTTGTGTTTGTTGGCTTGATTCCTGCTTTTATAAATTTGCATCACTCGCCTCTCTCTTTCAGAGAATTGTTTTTCATCCTGTTGTTTTTCTAATGCAAGCATAGCCCACTCCAATTCATCGTAAGTTGCACCTATCTGGTCTTCATCACTTCTTTCATCGGCAAATAAGCCATCAGTGGGCTTAGCTTGTAGAATACTTTCTACCACATTCAATTCTTTTGCCAAAGCGTAAACCTGACTTTTCAATAAATCAGCAATTGGACTGATATCAACACCACCATCGCCATACTTGGTAAAAAAACCAACTCCGAAATCTTCTATTTTATTACCGGTACCGGCAACCAGCATTTTATGATGCCCTGCAAAAGCATACAGCGTAAGCATGCGTAAACGTGCCCTTGTATTTGCCATCGTTAAAAAACCCTGAATAGAAGCAGGGAAATCACTTTCAATCTTTTCAAAAACCCCTGTTAGATTAACAGTATCTGAGTTTACATTAGTATAATTTTTCTTTAACCATTCTATATGTTCAGCCCCTCTGTCAAATTCTGCTTTATGTTGCCTGATGGGCATATTAAGCACTATAATGGGTTTTTGAGTTAAAGCACAAAGTGTTGAGGTAAGCGCAGAGTCTATACCCCCTGATATACCAATAACAAACCCATTGGTATGTGACTGAACGGAATAAGAACAAAGCCAATTAACAATATAATTAATGATTTCTTTTTTACTGGGCACGAAGTATTATTTTAATTTATATAAAGAAGCAAACCTAGTTGAGTTTATTAAAAGACAATTATTTACCAAGTCTTTACTTAAAATTAACAATTGCAGAATCTGTTTCAGAGTTTAAATCTATGGTAACAAAATAATAAATAGGTCTGTTATGTAACTGCTTTTTAATAATATCTGTATTTCTAAAAGAAAGTAAATCTGCTCGCAACTGTAATACAGCATCACGATTCTTCCATATTAGAGGAAAAACCAGGGTAATATACACTCATAATTATCTATGCAGATAACAGAGTTTTTTACACCTAAATAACCATAATGGTGCTGTATAAGCCAACCCCATCCGTTGTCATTTCTTTTACATATAACGAAAGAGTTTGGTTCTATTCGTTTAGATTGTTCTACCGCCTGTTCTGCGACCTCGCTAAGTGTTTTTATACCCTCTTCACAAGAAGGCAACCTTAAAAAGTTAATGTAAACAACTATAATACATAATAGTACTAAATACCTTTTTGATAGATTGAAAGATGCAAATACTAATAGACTTAGTAAAAGAGTAGATAAACATAAGCGTAAAGATACAAATCCCGCCAGCCCATCCGAATCCGGTAATAATTTAAATAAAACTAATGAAGCAACAACGGGAAGTAAAAAGTATAGTTGTCGATTTTTATAAAAAGATGCGTCTATTCGTTTTAAATACAAATAAATACAAATAGAAAAAACGGAGATGTATAAAACACCCAAGATATCGCTATATATTAGCCCAACATTTCCATTAAACACTTTTCCGCTTTTAAACATATCTAAAAGCATATCGTTGGTTAAATAGGTAAATTGCCCATGAGTGGAGTGTACCGATTTAAAATAAACCCAAGATAAACCTAAAACAGGTAATACCACGAGTATTAGAGCCCCTGTTTTTTTATTAAACCACTTAAGTGCTGAAAAATGAAAGGTAGTTATTAAAAACCATAAATAAATAAAGAGTAAACTTATTAACGTTAATCCTAAAACAACAACATGACAACAGTATGTTAGCACAAACAAGACAAACAAGATAAGATAATGATACCACTTTGTGTTTTCCTTTATTATGTGCTTATAAAAAAAGCCAATGGTTAAAAACATAAATACAAAACCCATACAGAAATTGTAGAAAGAAATCATCATCATGTGATTATACAAAAAGGGAATAATTAATAATGCAATGTATTTCTGTTGAGGGTTGATAGCGCTTACACAATACCTAAAGGCAAGCGGAAGTCCAATAAAATAACTAAGTAAAAATATCTTTTCTGCAATGGAAGGGGAGAAAACATAAAGTAGGGGAGTGGTTATTATATAAGAAATACTGTTGGGTACAAATACAGGGTTAAACTGTACATACTCGCTGATGAAGGTATTCCCCTGAAGTAACTCCTTTATTAAAACTGCATTATATAAATGCGCGGGGCCATCCATAAAGGGGAAATACTTTCCGGCAAAAAGCGGATATAAATTAGCACATACAATAAGTAAAAAAATAATCGGCTCGGCTTTTACTAATATGTTTTTAAAATGGGCCCTATCTATTTTCATAAACTATAATCCAGGTAATAATCCTTTAAAATTTTGTCCGGATAATTTCTGTTGCTGGTCTATCGGGAATTTCTTTTTATAAAACCATTTGCCTGCTTTTATATATCCTTTAATTTCTACCAAAGGCTTACCCATTGTAATGCTCGCAATCGTTCCTAAGTTTAATTCTTTAAAATCGCCATGCAAAACAAAGGTGTTATCAACACTGGAGTTGGCCGCAATTTTTACTTTCTTTATAATACGAGCCTCGCCCAGTTTAGCGCCTCCTACAAAAATAGTGGCTTTAGATTTATATACTTTAAAGCTCCTGCTGTTTGGGTTGTTTATACTCACATTTATCTCTCCTTCTAAACCCTTAGTATCCATTTTAGTTAGCTTAAAACTATTAATGTTGTTAATGGATATTTCTTTCAGTTCTCCTATGCACGAAGACATAAACAACACAATCGCTAACACAAAAACCCGGCAATACATTTTCATATAAACGCAAATATAAATAAAGAAATAAGCTAAAATGCTTTTATTAACTTTGCTTTTTATTTTATAAAGATGATTACAGAACAACAAGTAATAGACGCCCTTAAATACGTTGACGACCCCGACTTAAAAAAAGACTTGGTTACTCTCGGTATGATTAAAGATGTAAAAGTTGAAGGCAAACAAGTTTCTTTTACGGTGGTGCTTACAACACCTGCCTGTCCTATGAAGGACATGATACAAAACGCCTGCATCAATGCCATTAAACATTATGTAGATAAAGAAGCGGTGGTTAATATTACCATGACGGCCAACGTAACCCAGGCCAAACAAAACAAAGATGCCTTTGCAGGAGTAAGAAACATTATAGCTATTGCATCGGGTAAAGGTGGTGTGGGTAAATCTACGGTGGCAAGTAATTTGGCTGTAGCTCTTGCCAAACAAGGTGCAAAAGTAGGCTTGATAGATGCCGATATATACGGTCCATCCATCCCTATTATGTTTGATGTGTTGAATGAAAAACCGGCTACACAACAAATAGATGGGAAGAACCGAATGATTCCTGTGGAAAGTTATGGTGTAAAATTGTTGTCCATCGGTTTCTTTGCTGACCCATCTCAAGCCATTATTTGGCGCGGCCCTATGGCAACCAAAGCGCTTAACCAACTTTGTTTTGATGCCCTTTGGGGAGATTTAGATTACCTATTAATAGATTTACCTCCAGGTACCGGAGATATTCCGATGAGTTTAGCAGCCTCTGTACCACTTACCGGTGCAGTTATTGTTACTACTCCGCAACAGGTTGCTTTAAGTGATGCGCGCAAGGGAGCCGCTATGTTTAAGCACGAGCATATAAACATACCCCTGCTGGGCGTGATAGAAAACATGGCCTGGTTTACCCCTGCCGAATTGCCAAACAACAAGTATTATATTTTTGGTAAAGGAGGTGCACAACAGTTGGCCGAGGAGTTTAATATACCCCTGCTGGCACAAATACCCATTATACAAAGCATTTGCGATGCCGGCGATGCCGGTAGTCCTGCTGCCCTGCAACAAGATACCCTGCAGGCACAAACGTTTATAGATGCGGCAAAAAAACTGGCACAAACCATTGCCGTTAAAAATGCTTATGGAATGGTGGTTATGGCTTAGTTAGTGTATTAAAGTATGGGCGTTCCGTTGTTACAACGGTGGGTTTTGCACTACAATCTATAGTCTTAATTAGTTGCATCTATAACTACTGTGTGGTTAATATACACGACGTACCGGTAATACCCTGTTCTTGTAAAAGACTACATTGTGATGCCCTGCTTTTTTGACCACCCTGCATTGAACCTATCCCCAAAAAAGTAAAAAAAGTTTTTTGGAATAACATTAATTGTTACTTTAGCGGCTGTTTATTTTTAATAACAACTAATTATGATGAAGAAAATTACCTTAGCTCTGGTTTTTACGGTAGCTGTTTTTGTTAACGCATTTGCACAAAAAAACGCTTTAAAAGAGGCTGATAACGCCTTTACTGCGCAGGAATACTTTACCGCCATTGATTGGTATAAGAAAGCCTACATTAAAGAGAAAAAGGCCGAGAAAAAAGCTAAAATCCTTTTCCGTACTGCCGAAAGTTATCGCCACATTAACGACCTTAACGAGGCTATTACCTTTTACCAAAAAGCAATTGCCGCAAAATATCCCGATCCTAAATGTAATTTCTACATAGGAGAGGTAAAAAAGGAGCAAAAGCTTTATAACGAGGCTATTTCTTCTTTCCAAGCATACCAAAAAGAGGTTCCTTCAGATAAACGTGCCGAAGATGAAATAAAATCTTGCGAATTATCTCAAAAATGGGTAGATAACCCTACTCGCCACAAACTGGAAGATATGCCGTTTAATGATAAAGAAGCTGATTACTCTCCGGCCTTTGTAGACAAAAAGAATTCTACCCTTTGGTTTACTTCAACTAGAAGTGGTGTAACCGGCGATGGCAAGGCCGATGGTACAACCGGTGATGCACACTCGGATATTTTTGAAACTAAATTGGGTAAAGATGGTAAGTGGAGCACCCCTACACCAATAGGCCCTCCTATCAGCAGCGATGTAAACGAAGGTTGCGCGGTAGTAGATAAAAAAGGAACTTTTATGATTTTTACCCGTTGCGGCGAGGCTAAAAAGAAACAACTAAAATGCCAATTATTCATATCAAACAAACAAGGGCCGGCTTGGGCAGAACCAACCCCTATCTCTTTTGATATTGACAGTTTCCAGTTCAACAACCCTGCTCTTTCTCCTGATGGGCAAACATTATACTTCTCTTCTAACATGACGGGCGGAAAAGGTCATTACGATATTTGGAAAAGTGCTTATTCTAAAAAAGATAAATCTTGGGGTCAGCCGGTTAACTTAGGTGCATCTGTTAATACAGCCGGTAACGAAGGTTTCCCGTATATGCACTCTGATGGTAAAACATTATACTTCTCTTCTGATGCCAAACTTGGTATGGGTGGATTAGACATCTATAAAATTGTAGCTGCTAAAGATGGTAGCTTTACTGGTGAGGCAGAAAACTTAAAATACCCTATGAACTCTCCGCATGATGATTTTGGTATCATCTATGATGGAAATAAAGACAGAGGTTATTTATCTTCAGACCGCGAAGGTGGTAAAGGAGAAGATGATATTTGGTCTTTCTACCTTCCACCATTGGTGTTTAATGCTACAGGAAGTGTTACCGGTGTGGATGATCAGGGCAACAAATGTATAGTACCTAATTGCCCTATTATCATCAAAGGATCAGATGGTACTTTGGCTCAGGTAACTACCGATAAAGATGGTAATTATAGCATTCCCCTAAAACCGGATGTTTCTTATGAGGTTTATCCGCAAACAGGTAAAGATTTGACTGCTCCTTGTGCTAAACACGGTTTCCTTGGATCGGAAGACAAAGGTAAATTTACAACGGTTGGTGTAGGAGAATCTACCAATTTTAAAAAGGAGTTTTCTTTAAGCATTGTGCCCGAAGGAGATATTAAATTCCCTGCTGTACTATATGCTTTGGGTAAAGCAGAGTTATTAGTTGATCCAACTGGTGCGGACAAATCAAACGACACACACAAACCAATCAACTCAAAAGACTCTCTTAACGCTTTATATAAAGTATTAACAGACAATCCAACCATTATTATTGAGTTAAGTGCACACACCGATAGTCGTGGTGATAATAAATCAAACGAAAAATTATCTCAGGCACGTGCACAATCTTGTGTTGATTATTTGGTGTCCAAAGGTATTCCTGTAGAAAGAATGAAAGCTGTTGGTTACGGTGAAAGAAAATTAAAAGTAACCGATGCTCAAATTGCTAAAGCAAAAACTAAAGAAGAAAAAGAAGCTATGCACGCCATTAACCGTCGTACAGTATTCAAAATTCTTTCGTGGGATTATGTAGATCCTAAAGCACCAAAAACAGATATCCCTAAATACCATCCTAAAGTAAGTGGTGAGGAAGATGCTAATTCAATTGAAGATGCTCCGGGTGGAGATAAATAATTAAAAATAAAAAAGCCCCACAAATTTTGTGGGGCTTTTTTATTAACTAACAAACTTAAATAAAACAATCATGGTACACGTTAATTTTTTAGCCGTTTTAGTAGCAGCCTTAATTCCTTTGGTAATTGGGTTTGTTTGGTATAACCCCAAAGTATTTGGTGCCGCTTGGATGAAAGCCGCTGATATGAGTATGGAAAAAATAAAAGGCGCAAACATGGCTCTTGTTTTCGGACTAACCTTTGTGTTTAGCTTTTTTGTTGCTATGACAATGAATTTTGTAACCATACATCAGTTTGGTATGCAATCTTCCCTTATGACGGATGCAAAAGCCTTTGAAGATGCAACATCTCCTGTCAGAGTATATTTCGCTGATTATTTGGCAAAGTATGGTAATAACTTCCGCACCTTTAAGCATGGTGCTTTTCATGGTACTGTAAGTGGTTTTATGTTTGTGTTACCTGTTATTGCCATCAACGCCATGTTTGAACACAAGGGGTTTAAATACATTGCTATTAATGCTGGTTTTTGGATTATCAGCCTTGCTCTAATGGGGGGTGTTGTTTGCGGTTGGCAGTAGATTTCTGAAGGAAACCCTCTCTTATTCTTTTTTACCCGTTAACCTTTTAGCATCTTTGCAGATAAGATGTGCGGCATAGCGGCTATAGTAAATTTTAGTGATAAGGGTAAAGAACGGTTTAATCGTATTGCGCAATGTGCCGCCCTACTAAAGCATCGCGGCCCCGATTATCAAAAATATATTATTGAAACCAACTATGCCATGGCGCATGCCCGCCTAAGCATTATTGATTTATCAGAAGCCAGTAATCAACCTTTTACTACAAACGACAACCGTTTTACTATCGTTTATAACGGCGAGATTTTTAACTACAAGCAATTAAAAAATGAATTGAAACAAAATGGGCATTCCTTTTATACGGAAGGTGATGTTGAAGTTTTAATTAATTTATATAAAGAATATGGAAAGGATTGTCTGCATAAAATAAACGGCTTCTTTTCTTTTCTCCTATATGATAAACAAACCCAAACCTTTTTTGCTGCCCGAGACAGATATGGAGTAAAACCTTTTTACTATTATACGGATGAGAATTACTTTGCCTGCTCTTCTGAATTACGAACCTTGAAACAGATTACAGATTGTAATACCATTAATAAAACGGCATTATACACGTACCTGCAACTTACATACATTCCAGAAAGACTAAGCATTCTCGAAAACATTCATAAGCTTGAACCTGGAGAATGCTTAACCATCGAGAATAATAAAACACAAAAAGAAAAGTACTATTCCGTAAAACTTCCATTAGAATATAAAGAGCAAAAAGATGCAAATAAAACATTTCTTGCGCTTCTTGAAAGTGCCGTAGAAGAGCGATTAACATCTGATGTGCCCGTGGGATGCTTTTTAAGTGGGGGCATAGACAGTAGCGTAATAACAGCTATTGCAGCACAAAGAAATAAAAACCTACAAACTTTTTCCATCGGGTTTAAAAACAACAGCTATTTTGATGAATCTGTTAAGGCAGAAATAGTCGCAAAGAAATATAAGACCCAACATCAAACCTTCTATTTAGGTGAGGCCGAATCAGAAAGCGAAATAGAGAACTTTTTTGAACGCAATTGACGAACCCTTTGCAGATTCGTCGGCATTTAATGTGTATATCCTGTCTAAGAAAACAAAGCAACATGTAAGCGTAGTTTTATCAGGCGATGGAGCCGATGAGCTTTTTGCGGGCTATAATAAACATCGCGCAGAATGGATGATTAGAAATCAAAAGCTAAAAACATCTTTGTTAAAGAGCGCCTCGTTATTTGCTGGGTTATTTCCTTCCTCGCGCAATGGTAAATTATCTAATAGAATAAGACAAATAAATCGATTTGCAGAAGGTGCAAAATTATCTCCACAAGAGCGCTATTGGCAGTGGGCTTGTTTTTATGGAGAAGATAAGATAAAAAAACTAATAAATCTATCTCCGAGAGAAAGAAAACATTTTAGCGAAATAAAAAACACCTACATCGCTACTATTAATAATGATTACAATAGTACTTTATTGGCAGATGTAAATTTGGTTTTACCAAGTGATATGCTTACCAAGGTAGATAGAATGAGTATGGCAAATGCACTTGAGGTTCGTAACCCGTTTTTAGATTACAAGATTGTAGATTTTGCTTTTTCATTAAGTGCAAAACATAAAATAGATGCTGGTATTCAGAAGAAAATAGTAAAAGAAAGTTGCGCACACTTATTACCCTCAGAAATACTTAATAGAAAAAAGCATGGTTTTGAAACTCCCATACAAAAGTGGTTGAGAGGTGTTTTAAAAGACAAAGTGAAAGAATATTGTTTAGATAAAGACTTTATTGAACATCAGAATTTGTTTGATTATAAAGAACTCAAACAAGTAGTAGAAAAGTCTTTAAGCGCTAATTCCGGAGACTCCGCATCTGTCGTTTGGAGTATTTTACTTTTTAATTATTGGTATAAACAAAATATACAATAAATGCCTCGCATACTTCGTATTATAAACAGATTCAATTTAGGTGGGCCAGCTTATAATGTAGCATACCTTACAAAGTATTTAGCCCCTGAGTATGAGACACTTTTAATCGGAGGCGAGAAAGAACCTGATGAAGAAAGTTCTTTGTTTATTTTTAAAGAAATGGGCATAGAACCGCTTGTAATAAAAGAAATGAGTCGTTCCGTAAGTTTCTTCCAAGATATAAAAGCCTATTATCGTATTAAGAAAATCATCAAAGAATTCAAACCGGATATTGTACATACCCATGCTGCAAAAGCAGGTGCATTAGGCCGTTTGGCTGCTTATAATTGTAGAGTTCCTATTATCATACATACATTTCACGGACACGTTTTCCATTCTTATTTTGGGAAAACAAAAACAGCTTTATATAAAAATATAGAACGGTTTTTAACAAAAAAAACTTCTACCATTATTGCTATTAGTGAAAAGCAAAAACAAGAGCTATGTTTTGAGCACAAAATAGCTCCTTCGGAAAAAACAAAAGTAATCCCACTTGGCTTTGATTTATTGAAATTTTCGGAGAATCAGAACGAGAAACAAAAAACCTTTAAAGAACAATATCAAATCAAAGAGGACGAAACTTGCATTGTAATCATTGGACGCTTAGCTCCAGTAAAAAACCACGCACTTTTTTTAAGGGCGATTCAATATGTAAAAACCCATTCTACAAAAAAGATACGCGCTTTTGTTGTTGGAGATGGAAATCTAAGAAGCAGTTTAATGCAACAATGCCTGAGTTTATCTCTAGATTATTGCTATTATCCAACAGAGCAAAAGAAAACAACAGTTGTATTTACCTCCTGGATAAAAGATGTTTCATATCCTTTAGCAGCATCCGACATCGTTTGTTTAACCTCCTTTAACGAAGGAACGCCCGTGAGTTTAATTGAAGCTCAAGCGGCATCAAAAGCAATCGTTACTACAAATGTTGGAGGAATAGAAAACGCTGTAAGTAATACGGCCGCTTTTTTAATAGACGTAAACGACGAAAATATGTTTTATGAGAAATTACTGTTGCTTGTTGAAAATACGGCTTGGCGGGATAAAATGGCTTTGTCTGGAAAAGATTTTGTTTTTAACCGGTTTCATTATACTCGCTTAGTGGCAGACACAAGAGGATTATACAACCTCTTCTTAAATCCTTAAAACAATAATTTTTATATCTTTACAAGGTATTAAGAAAGTATGAAAAATCTCTTATTGTTGTTTATTGCTGTATTAAGCTTATCGTCTTGTCGCATTATACGCCCAAACCTAATGCTCAAAACACCTAAAGACTATGTCTTCGATCAGATAAACGATACAATGGCTGATGAGGAGTATCGAATATCCTATACGGACGACATATCTCTTAGGGTACTTTCTAACGAAGGGTTTAAGTTGATCGATTTTTCTAGCGGAGGAACTTCTTCTGGAAATACTGGAGGGACGGGCACTTCAGGCGGCACGGGTAGCTCGGGTAGTACAGGGGGAAATTCTTCAAGTATTCAAACTCTAGTTGAGCATGATGGAACCATAAAAGTCCCTATTATTGGTAGGGTAAACGTGTTGGGATTAACTATGCGTGAAGCGGAGCAATTATTGGAAACAAAATTTTCCGAATTTTACGTAGGACCATACGTTATTTTAAGAGTAACTAATAAGAGGGTCTCTGTATTTCCGGGTGCTGGCGGTGCAGGAAAAGTTATACCCATTACAAATCTAAATACCACTGTGTTAGAAGCACTTGCTTATGCTGGAGGAATAACGGATGATGGAAAAGCATATCGAATAAAGTTAGTGCGACAAGCAAAACCTAAACCGAAGGTTTATTTGATTGATTTATCGACAATAAATGGCTTAACAGCGGGTAATACTGTTGTGCAAGCTAATGATTTAATATATGTAGAACCTCGCCCGCGCTTTTTAAGTAGGGCGGTCACCGAGTTAGCCCCTTATTTATCTGTTATAACCTCTGTTATATTAGTTTATACGTACTTACATTTAGTAAAATAATAAACTATGATTGGCGACAATCTACACGATAAAAACAGTAGTATAAATCAATACCAAGAGCGCATAACCAAATTCAGCAGTGAGTTTGAATTAGGGCTTTTTATACATATTGCGAGACAAAGCCTAATTTGGATTTTTTTATTACTAGGGATTTCTTTGTCATTAACATTTTTATATTTAAGGTATGCGCAACCTGTTTTTCAATCCAAAACAACGGTTCAAATAAACACAAATAATCAAGCCAACAAAGTTTTAAATATAAACCAAATGTATGAGGAACAAGACCCTTTGGCTGGAGCAATAGAAATATTAAAATCGAAGGTTTTTTTAAATAGGGTTGTAAATGCCCTAGATTTATATATTAGTTATTTTAATGAAGGAACTTTTAAATCAAGTGAGTTGTATACATCTACCCCTTTTGTTGTTGATATAAACATAAAAGACCCATCCTTTTATGGTAGAAAATTTTATATAACATTTAATACCCAATCTTCTGGTTTTATAGAACTGAAAGAAAAGAAAAGCATGCAGGAAAAAACTAGATTTATAATTGATAAGCGGGTAAACACTGAGGCCTTCGATTTTAAAATAAGTTATAATCCTGCTGTTGAGAAAGAACAATTTTTAAAACATTGTCAGGAGTTGTACCCTATATATTTTATTAAGCAAAATAAAGATGCAATAGCCTCAGATATCCAGAAACGCTTAGAAATAAAATTACAGAATGAATTGGCAAAAACCGTAAGTATAAGCATTCGTGATTACAATCCGGTTAAAGCGGCGGACATAGTAAATATGATAGCAGCTGAATTTCAGCAATACGATATCGAAAAGGAAAGTAAAAGTTCTGAAAAAGTCATTTTATTTATAAATGAACAGCTTAATAATGTATATGGGCAATTAAAGCAATCAGAAGACACTCTTCAAACATACAGAAAAGAAAAAAATTTTAACACTAATGAGCGACAGGTGCAATCTGATATGATGAGAATATCATCGCTAGAAGACCAACTCTTGAAAACTGAATTAGAAGAAAGAATATTAGACAACATACAACAAGATATACAAAAAAATAAAAGCATTGATTCGTATCAATTAATTTCTACTATAGCTGGAAGCCAAGAAGAGAGCGGAATAAAAGATGTTGTAATAAATTTACAAAAGTTGCTTATAGAAAAGGAAAACCTATTATTTCAAGTAAAACCTAACAGCGAAGAAATTAAACGGATCAATTTTCAAATTGAAAATCAAAAGAATTTGTTGGTGCAAAGTGTTTTTTCATTGCGACAAAAAATGCAATCAAAATACCAAAACCTTAAGATAAAATCAGATGAATACGAAAACAAATATACATCCCAACCCCAAAAGGAAATCGAATATGCCCGCTTAATGCGATTCTTTAGTATTAACGAAAAATACTATACCCTTTTATTAGAGAAAAAAACAGAATTTGCTATTTCAAAAGCAGGCTTTGTGTCGCAAACAGTAGTATTAGAGAGGGGAATTGCAAATACAAACCCAATCTCGCCAAATAAACAAAACATTATGTTAGCGGCCATTTTAACTTCGGTTTTAATAGGTTTGGTTATCATTATAGTCAGGTATTTAATACATAACGATATTAACTCATTAAATGAAATAACTAAGCAGATGAGTGCTGGTGTAAATATTTTAGGTATTGTTCCAAGCTATGACAAAGAAATTCCTGTTTCTCAGTTAGTTGTGGATAAAAATCCGAAATCATTAATAGCGGAAGCATTCAGAACTCTACGAAGTAATTTGCAGTATATTTCAAACACCGAAGGAACAAAAATAATTGCACTTACATCAACTGTTTCGGGAGAAGGAAAAACATTTGTTGCTATTAATCTGGCTGGAATCATTGCATTTTCAAATAAAAAAGTAATCATTTTGGATTTGGATATGCGTAAACCTAAAATACATAAAGGGTTTGGTGTTACTAACGAAAGAGGAATGAGCACTCTTTTAATAGGGAAAAATGCATTAGAAGAGTGTATTAACCAAAGTGCACTACCCGGACTAGACTTTATTACCGCTGGCCCAATTCCACCTAATCCATCGGAATTAATTATTAGTCCTAAAATGGATGAGCTTTTAAACCAACTGAAAAACACATACGATATTATTGTCATTGATAACCCTCCAATTGGGTTAGTGACCGATGGTGTGGCAATGATATCAAAAGCAGATTATCCTATTTATGTTTTTAGGTCTGATTATTCTAAACGGAACTATATCCAAATATTGGATAGATTACAAAATGAAAACAAAGTACAACACCTTTCTGTTGTATTAAACGGAGTAGATATTAATCGAAACACATATGGATATAACTATGGATATGGATATGGATATGGATATGGGTACGGCAATAAATATGGTTATTATGAAGAGAAGGTAGAGAAGAAAAAAGGAATGTTTAAAAAGAAAATAAGTGTAAGTTAATATGATAGTTGAAAAGACATTTATAGAAGGGTTGCTTGTGTTAAAGCCAAAAGTGTTTGAAGATTCTCGGGGATATTTTTTTGAGAGTTTTAATCAAAAACTATTGGAGGAAGTAGGGGTAAAAGAAAGTTTTGTTCAGGATAACCAATCGCACTCTCAAAAGGGAGTATTGCGCGGCATGCATTTTCAAAAGGAACCATATGCCCAGGGAAAATTAGTGCGCGTTATTAAAGGGGCGGTACTAGATGTGGCGGTAGATATACGAAAAAAATCGCCTACATATGGTGAATACTTTTCTATTGAACTAAGTGAGCAAAACAAAACTATGTTTTGGATACCCATAGGATTTGCACATGGTTTTTTAACCTTACAGGATGATACTATTTTCCATTACAAATGTAGTAACTATTATAATAAAGAATCAGAAGGTTCTGTTATATGGAACGATAAGGATATTAATATAAACTGGAATATAGAAAGCCCGCTACTTTCTGAAAAGGACAAAATCGGCGTTGCTTTAAAAGAGTTTATTTCCACTTTTTAAAAAGCAATGAACTTTTTGGTAAACACACCCTTATTATATATGTTTCTGTTTTGCGGGACATTAATTTTTTCTGTTTTAATAAATGAATTGCTTTTAAATTTTTCCAAGAACTTGGGTACACGAAGAAACAATGGTGTACAAATACGCTGGAATTCGACAGCCAAACCAGCTCTTGGCGGACTATCGTTTTACATAGTTTTTTTATTTGCATTTATTTTTTTAGAAATAATAACACAGGGCAAACAGGGCTTGTTTTCTACTTTAAAAATTGTGGGTCTTTTATGCGCTGTTACATCCGCTTTTTTAATGGGTATGGCTGATGACGCATATGACACCAAGCCGCTCGTGAAGTTTATTATACAGTGTGTATGTGGCATTATACTTATAAGTACAGGAACTAAAATAAATACATTTGAAAGCGAGTTTCTAAACTACGCATTAACACTTATTTGGGTTGTAGCCTTAATGAATTCTATTAATATGCTTGACAACATGGATGGAATATCGTCAATTACAACGTTAATTATATGTTTATTTGCTCTTTTTTTTAGCGTGCAAATGAATTTAGAAACACAACCCACAACACTCATTATAATTGCTGTTATTGGCAGTCTTTGCGGTTTTTTGGCCTATAACTGGCACCCATCAAAAATGTTTATGGGCGATAGCGGCAGTCAGTTTTTAGGGATTTTTTTAGCGTTTTGTGGAATAGAATTTTGTTGGAATACTCCCGTTATAGAAAAAAATAATTTCCCGGTTATTTACCCCATCAACAATCTAATTATAGTATCATTAGTTTTTGTAATGCCACTTACCGATACCGCCATTGTAGTGATTAACCGAATATTAAGAGGATCTTCTCCTTTTATTGGAGGAAAAGATCACACTACACATTGCTTATTTTATTACGGAATTACTGAAAAGAAAATAGCTATTACATTTTTTATGATAAATATTATAGGAGCGGGCTTAGGATTATTACTTATTAACCAATCAGAGTTTAGTCTGCAACTAACTTTAATTTTTTCTATATACCCCTTGGCATTGTTTTCTTTTCTGCTTTATCTCACAAGGAGAAAGCAACATGCTTAAAATTAATTTAAATATAAAGTATGTAGGTTTAGTTTTCTTTCTGTTTTGCTTTTTACTAACTTTTTTATCGAAGAGATGTTTTAAACTAAACGAATTAAACGCGGATTATATTAATCCTACTGAAAGTCTTTTTGGATTAAGTATTCCAAAAGACATTCGTTTTGCTGGAGAAGCTGTCCCACAAAATGATTATAGCATCAAAGAGAATTTAGATAAAGAGTTTTTTGGGAATTCTTCCAAATCTTCTGCTTTTGTTTTACTTAAACGCTGTGCCCTTTGGTTTCCACCAATTGAAGCTGTTTTGAAAAAAAATAACATCCCAAACGATATAAAGTACATTGCCTTGGAAGAAAGTAATCTTACTAATTCACAATCATCTCAGGGGGCTGCTGGTTTTTGGCAATTTGTTCCAAGTACGGGTGCTAACTATGGATTGGAAATTAACGAAGAAGTAGATGAGCGGTATAGTGTAGAAAAAAGTACAGAAGCAGCCTGCAAATTCTTTAAAGAAGCTTATAAAAAATTTGGAAGTTGGACAATTGCTGCTGCTGCCTATAATCTTGGTACCGGAGGAATTGAAAACCAAATGAAAAAACAAAAATCTAAAAACTACTATGATTTAATGCTAAACAAAGAAACAGCACGTTATATTTACCGTGTATTAGCATTCAAGACATTGGTTGAAAGTTCATCTAAATGTAAAATACAAGGTGCTTCCAAAACTTTCTATAGTATTCCTTTAGTTTCTTTCAAGGTAGATACCACTATTAATGATTTAACGGGGTTCTCAAATGCCTTAGGTTATACTTACAATTTACTTAAAACGTTTAACCCGTGGTTAAGAACAAACAAATTATCTAACCCTAATAAGAAAACGTACACCATAAACTTTCCTAAAAAGGAATATTTAAAAAATGGATTTACTTACTTTGAAGGTGATTTAGTAAGAGAGATTATTGATTCAAATTCTTTTCAGAACAGTATAAAAATAGATTCTATAGCTGCGCCTATAGATTCCGGAAATATAATTTTAAAACAGGACACTACTAAAAATGAGCAGCCTCATTAACGAAGAAGGGTTTATTGAAGTGATTGGAGCACGCGCTCACAATCTTAAAAATATTGATGTGAGTATTCCCCGTAATAAATTAGTGGTTATTACCGGGCTTAGTGGTAGTGGAAAATCTTCTTTAGCCTTTGATACCATTTATGCCGAAGGTCAGCGCCGTTATATTGAAACATTTAATTTGTATGCACGTCAGTTTTTAGGAAATCTGGAGCGTCCCGATGTAGATAAGATAACGGGTCTTTCTCCCGTAATTTCTATAGAACAAAAAACAGTAAGCAAGAACCCGCGCTCTACGGTTGGTACTATAACAGAGATTTATGATTTTATGCGTTTGTTGTATGCAAGAGCGGGTGAAGCTTTCTCTTATGTTACCGGAGAAAAAATGGTGCGATACTCTAATGAACAAATCATCGATTTGATTATTGAAAAGTACAATAAGAAAAAAATAAACGTATTGGCTCCTGTTGTAAAAGGTCGTAAGGGGCATTATCGGGAGTTGTTCGAACAAATAAGAAAATCCGGTTTTACTAAAGTGCGCATAGATGGTGAGATAAAAGACATCGTTACTAAAATGCAATTAGATCGCTATAAAATTCACGATATAGAAATTGTAATTGATAGATTGGAAGTAGCAAGTAATATACGCGCACGTTTGGCACAATCGCTACAAACAGGAATGAAGCAAGCCAAAGGGACTATAATGGTTTTAGAACATGATGATAAAAAGAATACTAAACACAAACCCCAGTTTTTCAGTCGTTTTTTAATGTGCCCTACCAGCGGTATTTCTTATGATGAACCTGCACCCAATTTGTTTTCTTTCAATTCGCCTTATGGGGCATGCCCTAAATGTAATGGACTTGGTGTTATCTGAAATAGATATCAAGTAAAATTGTTCCTAACCCCAGCTCTCTATTAAAAAGGGTGCCATTTCAATTATAGGCGATTTTAAAAAGACAGCTGGAGTTTTAGTCAGTTGGAAGCAATTGGAAACACCTATCATTTTACACTAGATACACCATTTGAAGATATTGACGAGGATGCCGTAAACATCATTTTATACGGCAGCGATGAATTGTTTAAAGTAAAAACGGAAGGAAGTTCAGAAGGTTATTCAGTAGCTTTTGAGGGCATCGCAAATTTTATAATTAAACAAGCCGAAGAAAACCCATCGCCCGCGATGCAACGCTGGGTGCAAGGCTTTACCAATAAAATTAATTGCCCTGAATGCAACGGAACGCGCTTAAAAAAAGAATCTCTTTATTTTAAAATAGATAATAAGAACATTGCCGAACTATCGCAGCTGGATGTAGCATCCTTGAATGTCTTTTTTAAAGACATAGAAAAGCGTTTAACCAAATCACAGCAAATAATATCCAAAGAGATACTAAAAGAGATACGTGCCCGCATTGGTTTTTTATTAGAAGTAGGATTGGATTATGTTTCTTTAAACTTAAGCTCGCGGTCTTTGTCGGGAGGAGAAGCGCAACGTATCAGACTTGCTACACAAATAGGTTCTCAGTTAGTTGGTGTGTTATATATTTTAGATGAACCAAGTATAGGGTTACACCAACGTGATAACGAAAGATTAATTATTGCCTTAAAGAATTTACGCGATGCAGGCAATTCTGTATTAGTTGTTGAGCATGATAAAGATATTATGCTGGCTGCCGATTATGTGATTGATATTGGTCCGGGTGCCGGTATACATGGGGGTAGTATTGTAGCTGCCTTAGCTCCTAAAGCACTTGTAAAAAGTACAACGGTTACCGCAGAATACCTTACAGGTAAAAAAGAAATTGCTGTGCCTAAACAAAGAAGAAAAGGAAACGGAAAGAAAATAACTTTAAAAGGAGCCACCGGTAATAATTTAAAGAATGTATCTATCGAACTTCCTTTGGGTTGTTTCATTGGTGTAACCGGCGTTTCGGGTAGTGGTAAATCAACGTTGATTAACGAAACGTTATATCCCATTCTTAGTCACCATTTTTATAAATCAGAAACCAAGCCGCTTCCTTACAAATCTATAATAGGACTTGAACACATTGATAAAATAATTGAGATAGACCAATCGCCTATTGGCAGAACCCCGCGCAGCAACCCCGCTACTTATACAAAGGTGTTTGACGATATACGCAACTTATTTGCATCACTACCCGAAACAAACATCAGGGGTTATAAACCCGGCAGGTTTTCTTTTAATGTAAAAGGCGGCAGGTGCGAAACCTGTGGCGGTGCAGGCATGAAAACCATCGAGATGAATTTCCTGCCCGATGTATATGTGCTGTGCGATGAGTGTCAGGGCAAACGTTATAACCGCGAAACCTTAGAAGTTCGTTATAAAGGCAAATCAATTAACGATGTGCTCAACATGACCATCGACCAAGCCGTTGAGTTTTTCGAACACGTACCCTATATCAACCAGCGTATAAAAACCCTGCACGATGTAGGGCTTGGTTATATTACCTTAGGGCAACAAGCCACCACACTTAGCGGCGGCGAGGCACAGCGCGTAAAACTTGCCACCGAGCTTAGCAAAAAAGATACCGGCAAAACCTTTTATATATTGGATGAACCCACCACCGGTTTGCATTTCGAAGACATCCGTATATTGTTAGATGTGCTTAACCGTTTGGTAATAAACGGCAACACCGTTTTGGTAATAGAGCACAACCTCGATATTATTAAAATGGCCGATTATATTATAGATATGGGACCCGAAAGGCGGCGCCCGCGGCGGACAAATACTTTGCACCGGCACACCCGAAGAAATTGTAAAACACAAAGAAAGCTTTACCGCTAAGTTTTTAAAGAAAGAATTGAGTACCTTTAAATCATAATACCTTATCATGAAAACACTAACTATTGTACGTCACGCAAAATCAGATTGGGGAAATGATAACATAGAAGATATACACCGCCCCTTAGGTGAAAGCGGGTATGCAGATGCAAGGGCGTTATCTAAACAGCTTCTTAAAAAAATGGAAGTGCCCGATTATTGGATTACCAGTCCTGCTATCAGAGCTTTATTCTACAGCTATTATTTTTGCCAATGCTTTTAAGTACGATGCTGAAAAATTAGTGATTAAGAAAAAAGTGTACGAGGCAAGTATTAAGAATTTAAAGCTGATAGTAAATCAAATACCTGATAATGTTAATGCCATTTTGTTTGGGCACAATCCCGGACTTACCAATTTCTTTAATGAAGTATCTGATTCTTATGCAGACAATATCCCTACCTGCGGTGTATTGCAATTGTCCAGAAAAGCCAACGTAAATAAATGGAAAGATGTCTTTAACAAAAAGATGGAAAACGATTTTACAGCTTATCCTAAAGAATTTAAGTAACAGATTTTCTTAATCTTTGAGCCGCCAAACTTCCCGTCATTAAAGTCTATCATAGCTTGTTGAATTTCCTGCATGTTGTTCATCAAAAAAGGACCATGTGCCAACGGGTTTTTTAATAGGTTCTCCGCTTAACACTAATAACACACTGTCTTCGTTTGCAGTAACAGTTATTTCCTCGCCTTCGTTTTTAAAGTACACAAAGTTATTAGCGGGTGCATTTTCAGTTTCATTAATAATAGCATTTCCCTCTACCATCAATATGCCCGTATTATAATGCTCGGGGAAATTCAGTTTTACGGTTGCCCCTTTTTTTAGTTTCATGTTATACATTTCAATGGGCGTAAACGTATAAGCAGGCCCTTTTAAACCCATAAACTCTCCGGCAATAATATCTATATGTCCACCATTGTTTGGCAATTCATATTTAGGCATTTGCTTGTTGGTAATGCCCTGATATTTGGGTTTGACATTTTATCTTGGCAGGCAGGTTCACCCAAAGCTGCACCATTTGGAAAGAGCCACCCTTCTTACTGAATTCCTTTTCGTGGTATTCCTTATGCAATACACCGGAAGCGGCGGTCATCCATTGCACATCGCCTTCGCCTATCACGCCGCTGTTTCCGGCACTATCGTGATGGGCCACCCTGCCATGATAGGCAATGGTAACGGTCTCAAAACCCCTGTGCGGATGCACCCCTACGCCACGGGGTTCGTCGGTTGGAGGAAACATTATATTTGGAATTATAATCGAGCAGGAAAAAGGAGCTCATCCCTGCCATATCCCTAGCATGGTGCGGGAAAAAAGTTATGGACCCGGAAACCATCGCCCACCATGTGAAAAGGCGGAGGAGTAAAAATGTGTTTAATTGCTTTTGTTTTCATAGCAGTTTATTTTTTGTCTTTATTAATATAGTCGTCTGAGAAATGCCCTTTGTGTTTTGGTTGAGAAAATTTCTCCTTATTATACTCGTTTGATTTTCCGCGAGGGATAGATAAAGAAGTCCATTTAGTATCTGTTACCATTTTGCCGATAAATACAATTTGTCCTACGTGGTAGGCATAATGACACAACTGTCTGTTTACGGCATCAACAATGGTATGCTCCTGATTGCGAATATAGATAAGGGTATTAAAATTACTTTCGTTTATGGAGTTCAACGCACTAAACAAACAGTCCCAACCCTTGTTCCAGATAGCCATTAAAGCTTGTTTATCTTTTACATCATTTTCAAATTCAGCTTCGCGGTTGCGCGTTTCTTTCTCTCCGTCTGTCGTTAAAAAATCCGTCCAGCGCGATAGCATATTGCCCGTCATGTGTTTTACAATCGTAGCAATACTATTACTCTCTTCGTTATATTTCCAAAAGAGTTGCTCCTCGTTTAGTTGGTCAAATGTTTTTTTGCCCAGCGTTTTGTAATACTCAAATTGCTTTCTGACACTCTCTAAATAATTGCTTTGCATGGTGGTTGGGTTTCTATAACAAATGTACGTTCAATTAGAACCATCAACAAAAATTATTCACATTCATTTAAAATAATTGTTTATGCAAATAGCCTCAAACCTTTTGATGGACGGGGCTTTCAAAAAAGGTTACATTTATTTTATCATTTTAACTTAATTTATGAGTGATGTTTTTATGCCTTTGGCACGATTTTTGTAGGGACTATATTCAATTAAAAAACAATCAATAACTAAAAAACATAAGCCATGAAAAACTTATCGAAAATTCAGGTAGTAGAATTACACACCAACGAATCGGTTGAAACAGTAATTCAGGATTCTTTACTAATTAAAACCACCGGCGACCCCGATGCAGGTGGCGCACCCGTTACCGACCTTGTGTTGCACGGGGCAGCAAACACGCTGCAAAGTATGTATACGGGGTCTAAGGCAAGTCCGCCTACTTACACAAGCGGACAGGTAACTACACAAAAAAACAAAGTAATAACCCTGTACAACAAAAATGCCTTGTATGTGCAAAGCGTGGCTATTGATGTGGAAACACCGCCGCCGATGTGAACGCAGAGGTATTACTGTAGTAACCCGCACAGGTTTTAACCTTGGAAAGAAAGTAGTAGGTAAAAAACCCGACTTTGGTGTAACTGCCTCGGGGCCAAACTGGGTACAGTTGCATGTAAAAAAATCTAAAAAAGGAACTGAAGGACATAAATGGAGATTTGCTTTGGTAACTGCCAAAGGTATTGCGCCTGCAAAAACAACCTTGATAGACGAATCGAGTATGGAGTGTGATATAGTGATACAGGATTTACCTACCGGAAGCATTTTGGCTATACAGCACGCCCCCATTATACCTGTTGCCAAGAAAAAGAAAACACCACTCTCTTTGCCGCTTACAGGCAAAAAAGCCAAACCTACAGCGGGCAGTAAAGCTAACCACCCCGTGTTTAGCTACACCAGTCCCGACGCTTACGATTGGTCTGACTTCATTTATATAGGTATTCAGTAGCCTGAAGTGATGTTAGCCTAGACAAACACGCATCTTGTGTACACAAGCACGAACATTGTCTAGACAAACATCAATGTTGTGTACATAAAGATGAACATTGCCTACACAAACACGCATGTTGTCTACACAAACATTAACATTGTCTAGACTAACACGCACTTAGCCACCCCAAAATCCTAAAAAGCAGCAAGAAGAGAGGCAATAGCCTCTTTTTTTGTTTTGCATACTATTTATCTATTATTTGCGTTACATTTGAAATATATTACCATTTTAAGCCTAATACAACATCATTTTAAAAACATAACCTTAATCATGAAAAAATTATTTCTATTAACATTGTTAGCAAATACTTTGTTTGTTAATGCGCAACAGGTTCAAAACCCGGGTTTCGAAAACTGGACAACCACCTCACGCCCTTTCCCGGTAGACTGGGGTACTTTTAGCCAAGCGTTCATATCTATTGGGCAACCTGATCCACATTTAGAGGTTCAAACTCCTGCGGCTCATTCGGGTAATTATGCCATGTTGGTGCAAAATAATAATCTTAGTTTATGCGGTTGTATTATTCTTGGTGGTACATGCAATTGCCCTATTACCTATTCTGGAGGATACCCTGTATATGGTTTTACAGCTTATACATCAACGCCTGCCTCTTACGACTTTTGGTACAAATTCAACGCCCTAAGTGGAGACAATGCCCTTACCCGATTATATATTACCAAATGGAATACGGGTACTAACAAACGTGATACGCTGGCTTCTGCCAATGCAATACTTACGGGCCCCGTTTCTGTTTATACGCATACAACGGTTCCTATTACGTGGTTAATCACAACCGAAACCCCCGACTCTATGCAATTAAGCTTTAATTCTTCTTTGCATACATCAAATGCTCCAAGTGGTGGGCAGTTATATCTTGATGACGTAAATGGACCAATGAACCCACCGGTATAAAACAACTTATGGCAAGTAACGAGCAATTAAACATTTACCCCAACCCCAACAACGGTAGTTTTGTTATAGAGCCAAGCAATGCAACAAAACAAAGCATGCAGGTGTATGATGTAACTGGTAAAATGGTGTTGAGTCAAACTATAAATGGCAAAACAACAATAGATGCCGGTAGCTTAAATGAGGGTGTTTATAATATTAGTATTATAAGCAATGAGGGTGTGGTAAATAAGCGAATGGTTATTGTGAGGTAAGCAGTTTGTAAATTAATCCGACTCTCCTTCTTCTTCTGCACCTTTACGATTACTTAGTGCATTAAATATATGTGCGGTTTGATACACGTTTTTATCTAATCGGTTACTTAAAACAACCAAAGTTGTTTTATCTGCTTTACGATATTGAAAGGCTGTTCTGTATCCGTGCCACCAACCGTTATGAAAAACAATAGTATCTCCGCCATTGGGGTTAATGCGGAATCCTAAACCATAATACCTTCCGTTACCCGTACGTGCATGCGGTTTAGTTGCCTCGTTAATGTTGACAATAATTTTTCCTTCAAATAAATTTTTAGCAAACAAAAGCATATCCTGTGTGGTAGAGCAAACTCCTTTATCGCCCACCACATAATCAAACTCATCTGTGCCAATAGGGCGCTTGCGGTAATCAAAACCAAAGGCTTGATTTTTCATGGAATCGGTTACACTGAAAAAGTAAGTGTTACTCATTCCGCATACATCAAAAATGTTTTGTTGCACAAAAGCCTTAAAGCTTTGTCCGCTAAGTTTCTCAACCAACAATGCCAACAAAACAAAATTGGTGTTGTTGTACTGAAAGCGTCTGCCCGGTTTAAAATAAGCCGCCGGTTTGTGTTGCGTAAGCAAATCTAAAACCCCTTGGTTGGTAAGTATAGCAGAGTCTCCTTTAGGTAGGTGGTAATAAAAGTATAAGTAGTTAGGCAAGCCGCTGGTGTGCGAAAGGAGGTTTTTAATAGTGATGTTTTTATACGGAAAATCGGGGAAGTACTTATCGATGTTGTCTTTAATAGAAAGCTTGTTTTGTTCTTGCAGTTTTAAAACCGCAACAGCCGTAAACATTTTACTTACCGAAGCCAACTGAAAAGAAGACTCATTACATAGGTTCTTTTTGTTTTTAATGTTTTCAAAGCCCATCGCTTTTTGATAGATGGTGGTATCGTGATATAATACTGCCACACACCCATTAAATACACCGCGCGTATAATCTGTGGCAAAAATAGAGTCTAAGGCAAAGTTCTTCTTTTGCAGTTGCTTTGATAAAATAGGGGGGGGTGCAACCATACTTTTACCTGCATTATACCTTTTCTCAACAGGCATGTTTTCGCCCTTGCTTATGCCTATATACGAGGCCAAAGCAATTAAACAAACACCCGATATGATTAAAAACAGTAAACGCATTTCTTTAAGGCGCATAATTAAAAACTTATATGCAATTTTGCAACAATATAAGACGAAATCAAGGGTCGTATAGATGACCTCAATAAAGTAATTCACAAGGCAGTATGTATAAAAAAGAAAAGTCAACAGCACTATTTGAAAAAGCAAAAACATTTTTTCCGGGAGGCGTTAATTCACCTGTGCGTGCATTTCGCTCCGTAGGTGGTGTTCCGCTGTTTATTAAAAAAGGAAAAGGTTCGCATATTTGGGATGCTGACGGAAATGAATATATTGATTTTTGCGGCAGTTGGGGTCCACTTATTTTGGGACACGCGAATGATGCTGTGTTAAAAAAAGTTAGCGAAGTAATGCAAAACGGAACTTCTTTTGGCGCACCTACTGAACTGGAAAATGAATTAGCAGAGTTGATATTATCAAATCATAAGTATATAGAAAAGCTGCGCTTTGTAAGTTCGGGTACGGAAGCGGTTATGAGTGCTATTCGTTTAGCAAGAGGATATACAAAACGAAACAAAATATTAAAGTTTGAAGGCTGCTTTCATGGGCATGCCGATTCGGTGTTGGTTAAAGCAGGTTCTGGTCTGGTTACTTTTGGTAACACCTCATCGGCAGGCATTCCGCAAAGTTTTGTAAACGAAACCTTGGTGGTTTCTTTAGATAGTGAAGCTGCCGTTGAGCAGGCTTTTAAAGAGCACGGAAATGATATTGCCTGTGTGATTATAGAACCCATTCCGGCTAACAACGGTTTGTTGTTGCAGCGGAAAGAGTTCTTACAATTTCTGCGTGATATTTGCACCAAACACGATTCTTTATTGCTTTTTGATGAGGTGATTTCCGGCTTTAGAGTTGGCTTTGAAGGTGCTGCCGGTTATTACAACATCAAACCAGATATTATGACCTTCGGTAAAATTATTGGTGGTGGTTTTCCTGTGGGGATGTATGCTTCCAGTAAAGAAATTATGAGTTCTATTTCTCCGGAAGGAAATGTGTATCAGGCTGGCACGCTTAGCGGAAACCCGGTTGCCATGGCAGCAGGTATTGCACAATTAAATGAATGTTTAAAGCCAAACTTTTATGTTTCTTTAGAAGAGAAAACAAAAATGCTTGTAAGCGGAATTGAGCAACAATTTAAAGCTCATGGAATAAAATTCAAAGCCTTTCAAATTGGTTCTATCTTTTGGTTTTCTTTTTCAGATATGGAGCATGTGCGCAAAGCAAAGGATATTAGTGCAGATGGCATTAAACAATTTAATGAGCTTTATCATAAATTGCACGAGCATGGCATTTACTTTGGGCCTTCGGGTTATGAGGTTGGTTTTGTAAGTGCGGCACATACTAAAGAAGATATTGAAAAAACAATCCGCACTTTTGGAGATATTTTGAAGAACTAAATCTGTTTGATGAAACGCCGTTTTCTCCTACTCTGCTTTTTATTTGTTTATAAATTAGCTTTCCCACAGATTGGGTACGAAGCGGGTTATATAATAAAGAACAACGGAGACACTGTTAGGGGAACTATTAAAGACAGAAAATATACCACCAGTCCTGCCAACTCGGGTAAAATAAAATTTATAGACGCTAAGGGAAACAAAAGCAACATTACACCCGATAGGGTAAAGGGATATTGCCGAAAGGGCTCTGTGCTTTATAGAACATTGCCTGTGGGAAGAGAATCGAAACTACAATTTGCAAGAATTTTACAAACTGGAGATGTAATTTTGTTTGGCTATACCACCAATACCTTTGTAGACGCCATGACTCCTAAATCTACTAAAAATGATAAAGATAATCACGTTACATCGGTAATTGATTATGTATATTTTTATCAGAAGAGTAAAGACCCCAATAGTTTGATGAAAGTAAAGCGAGATAAGTTTGAAAGTGTATCCTTATTTTATTTTAAAGATGATACTGCGCTGATAAAACAGATTGAGGATAAATCTTTAAAGTATGGGGATATTGAGCTTGTGGTAAAAGCGTATAACGAGTTTGCGGCAAAGAAATAAAACTACAGCTCGCTTATCTTTATCATATCTTTTGCGCGGATGCCTCTTTCAGTGTTTGCTAAATTGCAACACTCGTTAACCGAATCGTGTTCAAAGAATAGTGTCCAGTTGTTTGTTACAGCATTTTGCAGGATTCGTTCCTTTTCTTTCAGGGTTTCAAGCGGACGAACATCATAACCCATAACATAGGGAATAGGTAAATGCCCCGCAGAAGGAATTAAATCGGCACAAAACAAAACCTTAGTTCCTTTATAGGTAATTAAGGGCAACATCATGCCTTCGGTATGTCCGTTAACTATTAATACTTCAAAACCGGGCAACCATTCGCATTCTTTATCTATAAAATTCAGTTGTCCGCTTTCTTTAATGGGCATAATATTTTCTTTTAAAAAACTGGCCTTCTCTCTTGGGTTAGGGTTTGTTGCCCAATCCCAATGCTTGGTATTGCTCCAGTATTTGGCATTCTTAAACACGGGCTCTAATTTTGTTTTTGATAAATCCGTCCATTTAATACTCCCTCCACAATGGTCGAAATGCAAATGGGTAAGAAATACATCCGTAACATCATTAAAAGTAAACCCGTGTTTGGCAAACGATTTCTCTAAAGAATCATTGCCATGCAAATAGTAATAAGAAAAGAATTTTTCGTTTTGCTTATCCCCCAGCCCATTATCAATTAAGATTAATCGGTTATCCGTTTCTACCAACAAGCAACGCATTGCCCAGTTGCACATGTTATTTTCATCGGCCGGGTTGCTTCTATTCCACACCGATTTGGGCACTACGCCAAACATAGCGCCACCATCTAATTTAAAATACCCGCTGTTTACTGTATATAAGTTCATGTCTTTATTTTAGTTTATCTTTGTTCTTATGTCTCTCAGAGTCTCTGTTGGTTTTATTTTGCAGGTTTTCTTCTAAAGCTTTATCTAAATCTATTCCCGTTTGGTTGGCAATGCACATCAATACAAATAAAACATCGGCAAGCTCCTCATCTAATTTTTTGTGTTTATCGCTTTCTTTTTCTGATTGCTCTCCATACCTACGGGATATAATACGCGCAACCTCGCCAACCTCTTCGGTCA
Source organism: uncultured Candidatus Saccharibacteria bacterium (assembly GCA_963763345.1). Classification (GTDB taxonomy): domain Bacteria; phylum Bacteroidota; class Bacteroidia; order B-17B0; family Aurantibacillaceae; genus PALSA-968. Next base: position 53,493 of record CAVXOV010000064.1, on the reverse strand, counting down.
ATATAGCCATATTGGTAAGCTCATTAAAATAACGAACCCCGTGGGTTTTTATCCACTCGTCTATTTTTTGTTGGGCTTGTTGGATGGTCATTCTATTATTTAATTAATTACACAATTAGTATAATCTCCGCCCGATTGGCTCTGGCCTCCTGAAGTACACATACTATTTGCTTTATTTCTGGTGTTATTTATAGTTGTGGTAGCTGTGCCGGTTGAACTATAACTGGTTACGGGGGTAGTGGTGGCATTTACAACAAAGATATGGGTAGTGCAGGTGCAGGTATAGTTTTTCTTGCAGGAAGTAAACACTATAATTATAAGAACAATAAGTGTGTTTGGCTTATTCATTAGTACAAACATAAATAAAACTCTTCTTATTACTCTTTTAGAAAACTAATGGGTAATATTTCTTTGTTTTGCAAGGCTACTTTTTTCAACCAATTAATAGCTTCTTCCTCTGTAGAGAAAACACGGGTTGGGGTGATAGGCTTACTAAAATTAATAAAGAAGTTGCTAGCTAATTTGGTGGCTAGCGATTGTGATAGCAATGCGGCAGCCATTCTTTTTTCGGCATATTCTTTACCGGCAAGCAATTTATTTGCTTCTTTACTTACATTAAAATATCCACGGCGGGTATCTAGTAAAACACAAAATGGTTTATTTTCGCTAAGGGTTAGGTTTGCCTTACGTACTTCTAAAATATCTTCTACTTCTAGAAACTCATACTCTGGCACTTCCATTTTTATAATAGGCGGGTTGCTCTCTATAAGTGTGTGCAGACTTTTTTGTAACTGAATCTGCTTTATGGGTGTCATACTACAAACATAAATAAAAACTCTTCTTTATTCTCCTAGTTTGTGTTGTCAAAAAAGTAATAATAAACAAATGTAATGTAAACTCAACCTCGCTCTTCAAATGGAGGATAAATAACCCCTACTTCTTTATAAAAGCATCCCAACCCTGAGCCGTAAGTTCTACTGATGAGCCGGAGCGGGTGATCATATTTGCTCCACTTGCTTTATCTGTTATATGTCCTATAATCGTAAAATCGGGATGGTTTTTAACCTTATCAAAATCTTTTTGATTGATGGTAAACAGCAACTCATAATCTTCGCCGCCGCTTAATACACAAATGGTAGGGTCTAACTTAAACTCATGTGCGCGGGCAACGGTCATGCTATCCATGGGTATTTTATCTTCGTATAAATTACACCCCACATTTGATTGCTGACAGATATGCAATATCTCTGAAGCAAGTCCATCGCTAATATCAATCATGCTGGTTGGTTTAACATCTAAACTCTTTAACAACGGAATAATATCAACACGCGCTTCGGGTTTCAACTGACGTTCTAAAATATAATCGTTGCCTTCTAAGTCCGGTTGCAGGTTAGGGTTTTCCTTATATACGGCTTTCTCTCTTTCTAAAATTTGTAAGCCCATATACGCTCCACCTAAATCGCCGGTAACAACCAGCAAATCCTTTTCCTGTGCACCGCTACGATAAACCACATCTGCTTTATTGGCTTCACCCAACACACTCAGGCTAATTACCAATCCGCTTAAAGAGGTTGTAGTATCACCACCCACCAAATCAACTTTATATTTATCGCAAGCCATTAACATACCGCTATAAAGTTCTTCAACTGCTTCAATAGAAAAACGATTTGATACTGCAATACTCACTGTAATTTGTTTAGCAGTTCCGTTCATGGCGCATATATCCGATACGTTTACGGCAATGGCTTTGTAGCCTAAATGCTTTAGCGGGACATAGGTCAAATCAAGATGAACGCCTTCTACCAGCATATCAGTAGAGAGTAAAGTAACCTTTCCGCTTTGTTCTATAACAGCCGCATCATCGCCCACACCTTTAATGGTAGAAGAGTTATGAAGTGTAATATGTTCGGTAAGATGTTTTATTAAGCCAAACTCGCCTAACTGAGATAGTTCTGTTCTGGATGTGTTTTCAAACATATTACTTTAATTTAATACAAACGTTTTTAGGTTCCGTAAAAAAGTCGAAGGCTTCAAAGCCACCTTCTCGCCCAACACCCGATGATTTTACGCCACCAAACGGAGTACGTAAATCGCGTAGCAACCAGCAGTTAATCCAAACAATGCCCGCATGTATGTTCTGTGCCATACGGTGTGCCTTGGTTACATCTTGTGTCCATATGGTTGATGCCAATCCATATATGGTTGAGTTTGCCCACATCAACACTTCTTCTTCGGTATCAAATGGCATAATGGTTACAACCGGGCCAAATATTTCTTCTTGATTCGTGCGACAATTATAAGGCAATCCTTCAATAATGGTAGGCTCTATATAATAACCTTCACTAAACTCACCCGCTATGTTTGCCTGCTTGCCGCCACACAAAACAGTACCACCTTCTTGTTTGGCAAGCTCAACATAGCTCAATACTTTTTCCATGTGAGGTTTAGAAACTACTGCGCCCACTTTTGTTTTATCATCAAGCGGATCACTCACCACTAACTTCTTTGTCTGCTCAACAAAATCTTTCTTGAATTTATCGTAGATACTTCTCTCTACAAAAATGCGCGAACCACACAAACAAATCTGTCCTTGGTTTTGAAAAGAAGAATGAATGGTGGTATGCAGCATTTTATCATAATCGCAATCGGCAAAAATCACGTTCGGATTTTTACCACCTAATTCTAAAGAAAGTTTTTTAAACATAGGCGCTGCAACACTTGCAATGTGCGCACCTGTTTTTGTTCCGCCGGTAAAAGAAATAAGCGGCACTTCTTTATGAGCAACAATAGCATTACCAACCTTTCCGCCCAAGCCATGCACAATGTTCAGCACACCTTTTGGTAAGCCTGCCTCTATGCAAAGCTCAGAAAGTAAATAAGCCGTCATAGGCGTAACCTCGCTTGGTTTGGCAACAACTGTGCAACCGGCAGCTAGTGCAGGAGCAATTTTCCAGGTGAATAAATACAAAGGTAAATTCCAGGAGAGATGCAACCAGCCACACCAACCGGTTGACGAAGTGTATAGTTAATAGCGGTGTCTTCCATACTATGGGTGTGAGCCGCATAATGCAAAATGCCTGTACCATAAAAATGAAAGTTAGCCGCAGCACGTGGTATATCGACTGTTTTGGCAAGCTTTAAAGGTTTGCCGTTGTCTATACTTTCGGCAAGAGCCAGTTTATCTAAATCTCTTTCAATAAGAGAAGCAATCTTTAAAAGGTATTTAGAACGAATATCTTTTGGTGTAATGCTCCATGCGGGGAAAGCCGCTTTGGCTGCTATAGCGGCAAGTTCAACATCTTTCTCATCACTATCAGGAATAAGCGAATAAACTTTTCCGCGAGAAGGATCTATATTATCTATATACTTTTTAGAAACGGGTTCAGCTAATTCTCCGTTAATATAGTTTTTGATGTGCAGCATGGTATTCAAATTAGGCGTGTAAAAATACAGAAAATTCAGAGCCTTGTTTAAAGAATAAAACCTAATTGGCAGAAGGAACTTGTATGTTGAATTTATATTCTTTGGGTGGTAAGCACGAACTATTATTGCAAGCCATACACTCTACGTAACCCATAATGGTAAATGCACCTTTGTTAGTCCGTTTTATTTTTTGTTTAAAAACAACTTCGTTGCTAAATGACATAACATCTGTACTAAAAACACTTGAGAATTCAGTAACCGGAGTAGGCTCAATAACTTTATCGGTCAAATCGTAATCGGGAGTAGGTTCAAACCTAAAGATAGTAGGCAAAGGACCATCTCCGCTCTGCAATTGCGAATAGATGTGCCAATCCATATTAATATTGGCTTTTAAAATAATCTCTCCTTTTGTTTCGTCTATAGGATTGTATGAGAACTCCCATTTTACCGGTTGAACAGTTTGAGCGAAACAAAAACTAATACTAAGAGCTAAGAAGAAAGCGGCAAGAAAATGTTTTGGAATCACGTATTAAAACTTAACTTTAGTAATACGGTTAATAGGAATCACTATTCCTTGTTTTAGAATAACGCGCTTGTCTGTTAAGCCCCACACTGTAGTATCAACTACTTTAGAAGACATGTCATCCTCAAAATAAATTTTAATTTTAGAATGCTCTAAGTTTCCTAAAGACAAACATCGTTGCAAGTCTGCTGCACGTAATTTAATTTCCTCCTTATCACTTAATACTTCTGCATCCGGAAAATGCAATCCGGTTATAGCTTCTTTATCAATTACCTGATGTTTAGTTTCTGTGTTCATAAAACCCTCCTTTTTGAGGTCTCATAAAAATACTTCTTTTTTCTGAAAAACAAATATTAATTATTATTAATTTGATTACTAATTATTTTAAACAATTCATTAGGTCGCTGCGTACCAATACGATAAGTAAACCCATCCTTATCTTTCAACTCTATAAAATGATTGCCGGAGGTGTAAAATTTAACAATTTCTCTGATGTACAAATTATAGACGGGTCTACGAAAACTGTTCTTTTTATAACGCAATTTTTTTACCGTATGAATATTTCTGAAATCTATTTTTACTTTTCTCGGCACCCCAAAATCCGCTTAACATTAAGTAATGCGAATAAACAATAGTTTGGATATGCAACACATACATTAACAAACCCGAAAGCACCATAATAAAAACACCTAATATAAAAAGATGTGTCCCGAAGCAGGAATCTCATCAACAGGATATGAACCCAGTCGGATAACAGATAAATCAACAGGCTTGGGGTTTTGACTCCAATAATATCCGGTAAAACAAAGTAAGGCTAAAACCGTTCGTATAAGTGCGGAGAAGCGGTTATAGCCTAAGAATTGTTTTTCTTCATATAGCGGAATTTGATTAAGCATTTTATAAATTATCCTGCCATAGTTTTTGTTTTGGGATCTTTATATCGCGTAACGAAGATACTTTTAAGTTTAGTGTAAGCATATATTGTTTAGAGTATCCAAATGGAACCCATGTTATGTGAGCTTCCCAGCAACGAAATCTCTATAATAGATAAAACGAGTATAACTAATGTTTTTTAGTGCAAAATCATAGCCACTAGTTACATCAAGCTTCCAGTTAGGAGTAGGCTTAATACTAAAAGTGGCTCCTAAGTTTTGTTTATAACTGTTTGGAGTTGTAGTGGTGCTACTAGGATTTTCTGGGTTTCCACCGCTTGTTATACCACCTTTAACAAAACTCAAATTATAGTTAAGTGTTATACTAAAAGGTTGTTTGCTGTTTGCCAAACTTTTTATCTTGGCATTTGTTAGAGTTGCATTGGTGGAAAAATTACAACTAGTGAAGCGCGCTAATTTTAATTTTTTACTCGTACCGGCTAATAAAGTATCAGACCTATTGCCATATTTGTTTAGGGCGTAAGGATCGAAAATAGACACAAAACTTACACTTACCATATTCTTGAAAAAAGAATTACGCGCGGAAAGGTTTATCAAACTCAGTTTATTAAGCTTAGCAAAGAAATCATAACTACCTCCAATACTTAACATCTGCAAGATGGCTACTTTTTGGTAATGTGCAGTACTAGTATCTGTTTTTTTTCTAACCTTGGGCATCAATGGTATTGTTTATATTAAAAGTTAACGCACCGCTTGGCGCACCTGATGGACCACCAAATAATCCGCTTTGAAAACGAGAGTAATAGCCATTATAAATTGGTTCGGGGTGTTTTCTGTTCGCAGTATTATACCTGTTTGCAAAGGTTTGTAAAACCCATATTTGTCGCTTTCCATATTGGGGTGTACAACAAAGCCTATGGTAGGAATTATCTGATGCCTTATTTGCTTAAGTATTTTGGAGTTAAACAAATAGTCCCCATACACTTTTGTGGTTAAATTTACCTGATAACTTTGATCGAAAGCTGCAGCAACACCTCTTCTTATAAACGTGTTTTGTGTTTTTGTAATGGTGTCATATTTTTCTTGTACAGTTTGAAAATTGGTATATTGTTGAAAGGTAGCTTGTGGGCTTAATGTAAAGAACTTTAAAAGATTAATATTTGTACCGATTGGTATGCGCTGATACACACCATATTTAACACTATCTAAGGTAGATTTTGTAAACAAAAGAGAATCTTTAGTGATTACAGTTGCTTGTGTTTGCAATGTATAATCTACATAAAGCTTGTCTAACCAGGTTGAGTGGTGTGCGCTTGGTTTTTAAATGGGTACATCCTATTGACCGCATAAGTTAGTTGGGGGGCATCTATTTCGATAAGATTTGTTTGCAGATTTTGATTAGACCTTGCATTAATAGTTAGCATTGAGGCTCTAAAGGTTTTTGTAAAAGCTATTTGAGAGTTTAAACTACTCTGCAAATAATTTGTCTGATTCTGATTATTATACTTACCAAAACCGGAACTACCCGCAGCAACAGACGCGCTAAAATGTATAGTGGGGTTATACTTATTATCTTGTGTGTGGCTCCATGTAATCCTAAAATTATTTGCTTTAGTTAAAGCATTGGCATCTTTTATGCTTCCAAATTTTGGATTGTCTTCAGGGATGCCAGAAACATTTTGAGAGAAAGCTAAATTAAAACTGCCACTATATTTGTAATTTACTTTATAGTTAAACATGGAATGGGGAGAACTGGTGTTAATGGCCCACGAACCATTACTGTATATATTTCCATATAAAAACACCTGAAGTTTATTATTTACCGGAAAAAAATATCCCATGTTCTGCAAATAAAATCCTTGACTTTGGGAGTAACCATAACTTGGCATTAATATCCCCGCTTTAGATGCATCTATATTTACATTCGGGAAGAAACCAAAGGGTAAACCCAAAGGCGTTGGGATATTGAAACCTCTACAAACAAAGGGCCGGTAACAATTTTATCGTTAGGAATTATTTTTGCTCTGCTGGCACGAAAATAAATTCTCGCATCTTCAAATTCACAGGGAATACATTTCATTTTTTTGATAGACATAATATTATTGGTGTCCTTTTTTACCGCCTGCCCATGTATAAAAAACTCATTTTGTTTAGTAGATATGCCAAAGATCTTTCCTTTTTTGGTTTTAATATTATAGACTACCTTATCGCATTTCATTTGCTCTTTTCCCTGTTTAAATTCCGGACTTCCTTTTATTACGCCATTGCTATCAGGCATTCCAACGGCTGTAATTAAATTCGATTTGTTATCAATTTCAATATAAGCGGCTTTTAAATCAAAATCCTGGTAATGCACCATAGCATTTCCGAATAAATAGGCTTTTTTGTTTTCTGCCTCTAATCGAATAGAATCCTCAGCCTCATAATCAACCGGAGAATCTATTCCGGCATCGTCATCGGTAGAAAGAGTATCTATGTTTTTCCTGAGAGTATCCGTTTGCGGCTTTACAGTATCGGGTAAAAGAATAAGATGAGGTGAAATATATTTATAGGAACTATAAAAAGCATGCGCATGAACCTGATTTATTAACAGAAGGCAATTAAAAACTATTACTATAAGGACACTTTTCCTCAAAATCTATAAAATACTTTTGTAAAACAGCGCGTAAAGCTACAAAATATAGCTAAAGCTATGATTTGCCCCAATCCATACATAAGATCATTTCGTGTTTTGCTTCTTGCGTGTTTAGCACTGTTTTTGTTTAGTGAAGCACATATAGCAAAAATCGGGCCAAAAGGTGTTAAAACTATTGTCATAGACGCAGGGCATGGTGGAAAAGACCCTGGTTGTAATGGAAACATACACAATGAGAAGGATATTGCGCTTGGTATAGCCCTTAAACTGGGAGAGTATATCGAAAAGAACCTGCCCGATGTTAAGGTGGTTTATACTCGCAAAAAGGATGAGTTTGTAGAGTTGGAAGAACGAGCGCAGATAGCCAACCGCAATAATGCCGACCTATTTATATCCATACACTGCAATGCAGCCTCAAATTATGTGGTTATTAAAGATAAAAAAACCGGCAAAGTACACTATAAGACTTTTACGGATAAAAAAGGGAAGCAACATAAAGTTGAGGTACATAATCCTAAACCCTTTGGGAGTGCCACCTATGTAATGGGTATATCTAATGAAAAAGGGAAATTAAATACCGCCAAACGCGAGAATGCTTCCATGCTTTTGGAGGACAATTACAAAAAAACCTATGATGGATTTGATCCCCAAAGTGATGAAGCCTATATTGTAATGAGTTTATGGACAGGTGCTTTTGTAGAGCAGAGCGCCGATTTAGCTTCAAAAATACAATCAGAATACACCAAAAAAGCAGGCAGGGTTGATAAAGGGGTGCAACGACAAAGCATTTGGGTTTTATGGCGTACAGCTATGCCAAGCATCTTAACCGAAGTCGGGTTTCTTACCAATCCTGAAGAAGAAAAGTTTTTGGGTTCTGAAAAAGGTCAAAAATATATGGCCGCAGCTCTGTTTAGGGCGATAAGAAGTTATAAAGATGAAGCGGAAGGCACGAATAAAAAATATGATGATGATTTCGAAAAAGAAGAACCATTGGTAAACGAAAACCTATCTAAGGGAAATAAAAATGATGATAGTACCCCAACCGATTCCTCACAAATTGCCGATGCCGCTAATGAAGAATTATACAATGGTTTTATTAAAGAAGCCGATGAAAGCTATAAAGCAAAAAAGTACGAAGATGCACAAGCAAAGTACGAGAAATGCAATGAGTTAAGACCCGAAGAAAGATACCCATTGGCTAAAATAGATGAATGCAAAAAGAGAATAAATGAACAAAAAGGCAAACTAAGCGCAGAAGAACAACAGAAGAAAGAAACACAAACTAAATACAACAGCTTAATTAGCAGCACCGATAAATTAGCCGCACAAAAAAAATGGAATGCGGCATTAGCGCAATATCAGCAGGCAGCAGATCTTTTACCGGAACAAAGCTATCCTAAGGAAAAGATAAAAGAAGCAGAAAAAAACATTGAAGAAGAAAAACAAAAGAAGAAAGACAAAGAAGAAGCCGATAAACTTGAAAAACAAAAACAGGAAGAGAAGCAGACAAAAATAGATGCCGATAAACGCAAAGTAGATTCCTTGTTAAAAATTAAAAAGCAGGAAGATGAAAGAATATCTGCAGAAAAAGCTAAAGCAGATACCACACCTGTTAAACCGAAAGATATTGTAAATACCTATAAAGACAAAACACCTAAAAAGGATACGGTACAAAAAGTAAAAAACAATCCTCCTTTGGGTAAAGCAGGGATTGTATTTAGAGTGCAGTTTGCCATGAGCGAAACAGAACCTGATTTGAAAAGCGATAAATATAAAAACACTGAAGATATTTGGTATTATAAGGTAGGCAATGTGTTTAAACTAACCTCAGGCAGCTTCACCAATTCGGATGATGTAATTAAGCATCAGGAAAAAATGCGCAATGTGGGTTATAAAGATGCCTTTGTGGTAGCTTTTAAAAACAACCAACGTATGGATTTTAAAGAAGCCGTAAAACAACTGGTAGGAAAATAAATAAGCAATAACATGAAAGAAGACACAGAAATACAAAAACCAAAAGAAGAAAAAAAGAAACGGGGTGGTATATTGCCTTGGCTCTTGTTGGTTTGTTCGCTAATTGGCAATGGTATTTTGGTTTACATGTTTAATCAGGAAAAACAAATTGTAATCCAAAAGGAAGAGATAATAAAAACTGTGTTTGTAGAGCGCGACAATGTAAAAAGTGATTTAACCATACTTAAATCTGATTTCGAAAACCTACATACCAACAACAAAAAACTACAATCTGCTATCGACAACAAAAAACTACAGATTGATTCCTTGATTCAACTTGCCAAAAAAACAAGAACAACAAATATATTATTGCCAAGCTTAGAAAGGAGACTGAAACACTAAGACAGATTATGCAGGGCTATGTGCACACCATCGATTCTTTAAACACTCTCAATAAAAAACTAATTGTAGAAAAGAATGATGTGCTTAAAAAACTGGATGCCGAAAAAGACAAATCATCACAACTGAATAAGGATAAGGAATCGTTGCAAAGCACTATTAATAATGCCTCAGTGCTATCCTGTTATGGTATAACCGCTCAGGGAATCGATATAAAAAAGAAAGGTAAAAAACAAAGTGTTACCACTAAAGCCAAGAAGACAGACATCATTCGCGTAAGCTATTCGTTGGGCGAAAACAAAATTGCCAAACCCGGCTCTAAAGATGTGTATGTGCGCATTATGACACCCGATGGTAAGGAGCTTGCTAAGAGCTATGACGATAATTATAAGTTTAAGTTTAGTGGCTCTACAGGATATTATGCCGGAAAAACTACGTTAGATTATGCCAACAAAGAAATTGGTGCAACTACTACCTGTGAAGGCAGCGACCCTTTTATACCTGGCAAATATATTATTGAAATTACCTGCGATGGAGTAATGGTAGGGCAAAGCTCGCTAACGCTTAATTAAAGATATTTTCTTTATTGCTTTTGCGAAAGCATATTAGGCTTTGGCTTAATAAGAAAATTGTTATTTAAAGATGTCAAAGAATAAATCATTTAAACTATAAATATACCCCCATGAATGCAATACAAAAAACCAACCGAAAATATCTAACGCAAGATTTTGATATTAAAACCTGGGATGATTTAGAGCCTTTATATAGGGAGCTTTTAGAGCGTAACATTTCTTCTTCGGCAGAGCTTGAAAAGTGGGTGCTGGATGTAAACGAACTGGAAGCAGCTGTGAGTGAAAACCTTGCTTGGCGCTACATTAAACAAAGTTGCGATACCGAAAACAAGGAACTTAACAAAAGCTACGAGTACTTTGTAACCGAGATTAGCCCTAAGATTGCACCCGAATCGGATAAGCTGAATAAAAAACTTATTGACTCTCCTTTTGTGGAGCGGTTAGACCAAAAGAAGTACTTTACCTATCTGCGCACCACCAAAAAGAACATTGATTTGTTTCGTGAGGAGAACGTAGAATTAGAAAGTGTTATTGCTACCAAAACATCGCAATACGCATCCATTACCGGCAAGCAAACCATACAGTATGAGGGTAAAGAACTCACGCTTCAACAAGCTGCGTTGTATTTAAAGAATACCGACAGGAAAGTCCGTGAAGAAGTTTATACTTTAATTCAAGCCCGCAAAAAACAGGATGAGGACGCGCTGAATAAATTGTTTCAGGAGTTGTTAGTGTTGCGCACGCAAGTATCATTAAACGCAGGCTTCAGAAACTTTAGAGATTATAAGTTTAAAGAACTCGGCAGGTTCGATTACAATATAGACGATTGCAAAAGTTTTCATGCAAGTATTAAAAAGTATTTCGTGCCGCTAAGCAAAGCCATTGATGAGCAACGCAAAAAAGAGTTGAAGCTTGATTCGTATCGTCCTTGGGATACTGAAGTAGATACAGGCAATAACAAACCTCTGCATCCTTTTGAAACAGCCGATGAGTTACTGAAGAAATCTATAGAGTGTTTTACTGTTACTGATAAATACTTTGGTGAGTGCCTGAGCACTATGCAGGAGATGAAACATCTTGATTTAGCATCACGCAAAGGCAAAGCACCCGGTGGTTATAACTACCCGTTGTATGAAAGCGGTGTGCCTTTTATCTTTATGAATGCTGTTGGCTTGCAACGCGATGTGGTAACTATGGTGCATGAGGGCGGACATGCCGTACACGCATTCCTTACCAAAGATTATAAGATAAACGAGTTCAAATCCGTTCCATCCGAAGTGGCTGAGTTAGCTTCTATGAGCATGGAACTTATATCTATGAAACGCTGGGATGTGTTTTATAAAGACGCGCATGATTTGAACCGCGCTAAAAAAGAACAATTAGAAAAGATTATCAAAACTCTCTGCTGGATTGCCTGTGTAGATGCTTTCCAACAAAAACTATATGAGAACCCCAAGCAAACAACCGAAGAGCGCTACAAACTTTGGGTTGAAACCTACACAGAATACGAAAGCGGTGTGCTTGATTACAGCGGGTTAGAGGATAACGTAAAGCGCATGTGGCATGCCCAGTTGCATATATTCGAGGTGCCGTTTTATTATATAGAATATGGCTTTGCGCAATTAGGCGCTTTAGCCGTTTGGAAGAATTTTATGCAAAACGCCCCTCAAGCCATTTCGCAATATAAAGAGGCGTTGGCTTTAGGTTATACCGTTTCTATACCCGACGTATATAAAGCCGCCGGCATTAAATTCGATTTCTCTGATACGTATATAGCTGGCGTAGCAGATTTTGTTTGGAAGGAGCTAAAGGAGTTAGTTTAGTGGTATCCTAAGGGTAAAAGACCTAAAGATCATCGTAAAAGGTTCACATTCGTCGTAAACGAAAAAAGACTGTCGGCAAGCGCTAATGTTTATCGTGAAGCTCTAACGTTAATCGTAAAGGCTTAAAGTTCATCGTAAGGCAAAAAAGTTAATCGTAAAGCGTTCACGTTTATCGTGAAACACTAAAGTTAATCGTAAGAGCTTAAACTTTATCGTAAAGGCTTTACGTTCATCGCGAAGAGAAAAAGACTGTCGGCAGGCAAAAAAGAGTAGAAGTACTAATTTGTATAAGTGTTTAGAAAGAAAACCAACCGTTTTTTTGTTAAAACCGACCGCTTATCGAAAAACCCCTACCGTTTAAAAAGTTCTCCGTACAAACTTGGTTTAGCGGGCTATATTTGCCAAAAACATACAACCTTTATGATTTATCACTTTTAACTGTATTTTTGTCTCCCTAAAATTAGGATTATTATGAATAAATATATTCGTTTATCTTGCTTCTTGTCTTTTGGTTCTTGCTTTTTTGCAAATGCACAAACCCTGCAGGATGCCATTACCAAAACCGAAAACGAACGTTTTGATGCTGCCGCTTCAGATTTCAGACAACTCATAATAAAAGAACCCAGCAAAGGAGATAATTACTTCTATTTTGGTGAGAATTATTTAAAGAACGGCAATGCAGATTCTGCCCTTATATTGTATAAAAAAGGCACAGAAGTTCATCCAACCAATGGATTGAACTTTGTGGGTGTTGGTAAAGTATTGCTTTTGCAAGGTAAAGAGGCAGATGCCAACACAAACCTGTTTAAAGCAAAAACCCTGGGTGCAAAAAGTGCTAATACCCTCATAGAGCTTGCCGAAGCCTATATTACCGCCCCCGAAAAATTAAGAAAACCTGATGAAGCAATAGCCCTTTTGGATAATGCTTTAAAGTTAGAATCTAAAAATGCAGAAGCGCATATACTAAAAGGAGATGCTTTAGAAATACTCCATCCAACCGAAGGCGGTCCGGCAATTAAAGAGTATGAAGAAGCACAAAAGCTAAATCCAAAATCGCCTAAAGCGGTTTTGCGTCAAGGAAAGTTATTTCTACGAGCCCGTAACTATCAATTGGCTTTAGAGAAATACAAAGAAGCCATTAAAATAGACCCCACCTTTGCCCCTGCTTACATAGAGATTGCTGAATTATATCATAAAGCAAACCAGGATAACAATGCGTTGGAATCTATTAAAAAGTATTTAGAGCTAAACGGTAATAGTCCTTATGCGCATAGCAGGTATGCAAGTTTCCTTTTTGAAAGCAAACAATACCCCGATTGCATTAAAGAGATAGAAGATATTCAGAAAAAAGATGCCAGTGATGCTTATTTGTTCCGTTTGCTTGGCTATGCGTATGACGAGACAGGAAACAAAGATACCGCAGCTTATTCCAAAGGATTAAAGGCAATTACTATTTTCTTCCAAAAAACCGAAGGAAAAGACTTTAAATATATTGCCGATGATTATAAACACAAAGGTTCTTTGCTTTCTAAAACAGGTAAGGATTCTTTGGCTGCAGTTGAATTGCAAAAGGCAATTGATTTAGACCCCACAAAAAATTGCGAGTTGTATGGAGATATGGGAAAAATTTGGATGAAAGCAAAAAAATACGATAAGGCTATTGTTGCTTTTGAAAAATTGCCAAGTTGTGGTAAAACTCTTTCGGGACAGAATTACTACGACCTTGGTAGAGCTTATTTTTATGGCCCAAAGGACTTTATAAAAGCAGACACTTGTTTCTCTAAATTAATACAGGTAAGCCCGCCAACATACCCCATAGGTTATTTTTGGAGAGGAAAAACCAATGTGCAATTAGACCTTAAAAACGAGAAATGGCTTGCCAAACCCTATTACGAAAAAGCCGTTGAGATTGTAAAACCTGAAGAGCGTGCTGCTAATAAAAATAACATAATAGAAGCTTGCAGCTATTTAGGCTACTATTATGCCAAAATGAAAGACAACGAAAAAGCTAAATCCTATTGGACTATAGTTAAAGATTTAGACCCCAATAATGAAAAAGCTAACACCTTCTTTAAAAGCCTTTCGGGAAAATAAAGATTAGCTAATAATGAAAAAATTAACAGTTTTTAAATAATATCAAAAAATAAGTATCTTTCGGCAATAAATCAAATCATGAAAAAACTAATTACACTTTTAGCATTAGCGTTTTATTTCAATATAAATGCACAAGTTATTATTTCGGTAGCCGGCAATGGCACGGGGGGTTACTCCGGAGATGGTGGGCAAGCTAACGCTGCGCAGCTGAATAACCCCACCGGTATAGCTACCGATCAATACAGAAACTTATACATAGCCGACATGAACAATAGCTGTGTGCGCAAGGTGATTACAAGCACTGGTAAAATAAGCACTATTGCGGGTAATGGTATTTATGGTTATAGCGGGGATAATGCCGCTGCAACGGCTGCAGAATTATCTACCCCTTTTGGTGTAGCGGTGGATGCTTCAGGGAATGTTTATATAGCTGATAGAAACAACAGTTGTGTGCGTATGGTAACACCCTCTGGTATAATAAGTACGTTTGCAGGTACCGGTACACTTGGTAATACAGGAGATGGTGGGACTGCTAATCAGGCACAACTTGGCGAACCAATTGGAGTAGCTGTAGATGCTTCAGGAAATGTATATATAGCAGATTATTACTATAACTGTATCCGAATGGTATCTGGCGGCAATATTAGCACGATAGCTGGTACAGGTAATAGCACAGGTGGATATAGTGGAAACGGTGGGCCTGCAATTAGTGCACAGTTAAATAATCCAACAGGAGTAGCTGTTGATGCTTCAGGAAACATATACATAGCCGATTATGGGAACAATGTAGTGCGCGTAGTATCGGGTGGCAACATAAATACATTTGCAGGCAATAACACTCCGGGTTATAGTGGAAATGGCGGACAAGCTACCTCCGCACAATTATCCCACCCTTGGGGCGTAACTACTGGTTCGGGTAATTTGTATATAGCTGATTATGCTAATCAGGCAATACGTAAGGTAAATTCTTCTGGGGTTATAAGCACTATAGCAGGCAACAATAATCAGGGTTATAGCGGAGACTGTGGCGCTCCAACAGCTGCCCAATTATCTTATCCAACCGGTGAGGCATTAGATTCTTATGGAAATTTATACATTGCAGATAATGTTAATAACGCTATACGTAAGTTGCTTTTTGCTGGTTCACCAATTCACGTGTCAGCTCATGTAACTAATACAGTAGTATGTTCGGGTAGTTCGGTTACATTTACAGGTAGCGGAGCTAATACTTATACATGGACAAATGGTCCTGTTAATGGAGTACCATATGTAGAGCCTTCTGTTACTGACACAACCATAATAACATATAACATAATGGGAACTGATACCAACCAATGTGTTAATACTAATAACGCAGCGATAACATTAATAGTTTACCCTCTTCCAACTGTAATCGCTCCAAGTGCTACTATTTGTTCCGGGCAATCTGTAACATTAACAGCAAGATTAACTACCGTTTATACAACTCACGTACAAACTTACGCTTGGAGTGGTGGCGTTGTAAATGGCGTTCCTTTTACACCAACTGCAACATCAAACTATATTGCAACAGGTACTGCATATAACTGGAATCATACACTTGGTTGTAGTAACTCTGTACCGGTTACGGTTACTGTAATCCCAACTCCAACTGCAAATCCACTACCAAATGTGACCATAGCTACCAGTCCTATTACCAAATGCGGTGGTTCGGCCACATTAACAGCAACAGGGGCAACCACATATACATGGAGTACTGGTCAGAACACTACAAGTATTGTTGTAACACCTACTATTTCTGCTACTTATTCAGTATCCGGAACCTTGCAAGGTTGTGTAGGCACTTATTCCCTCACTCAGCTTGTTAATGCAGTAAATATTACAAGCGCTATAGATTCTTTGTGTAAAGGCACACAAGACACATTAACTGCAAATACCGCTGTTGTATTGGGTGCCAACCAAACAATTACATATGCTTGGAATACCGGCTCTGTTTCAGATACAGCAATGATAACCCCATTAGTTTCTAAAACGTATACCGTAACAGGTACGATAAGGACTATTACTTTTGATTCTGTTCATCATGTAAATGATACTACACATTGTGCTACAGGTCAAACTTTTACCCAAATTGTCAGGATTTTAACAACATCAACTAATACTACAGATTCTTTATGTAATGGTAGTTCATCTACATTGATGGCAAACGGAGCCGATACCTATACTTGGAATCCGGGCAATCAAAGCGGAACAAGTATAGTTGTAACACCTACTGTTACCACAACCTATACAGTTACCGGAGCTGGTCAGGGGTGTATGGTTACTGGAACAATAAAGCAACTTGTTAAACCACCATTTATAGTAACAATATCAAGTAACATGGACACGGTTTGTGTTGGTGGTACTGCTACACTTATGGCTAGCGGAGCAACTAGTTATACTTGGAGTACTTTTCAATCCGGGGCATCAATAGTGGTAACTCCAACAATAACTACAAATTATGGTGTACAAGCAACATCTTATGGTTGCTCTACGGTTACTAATTTTAATCAAAATGTAAATCCAACATGTTTCGAAGGAATAAGACAGATTTCAAGCTCTGACAATAATGTAAGAATGTATCCTAATCCGGCTATAAATGGGTTATTTACTGTTTCGGTAGACGAAAATACGCAAAAAGCAAATATTGTTGTTTTGAATGCATTGGGTCAAAAAGTATTTGAAATAAAAATGACCGGACAAAACATGCAAATTACTTTACCTAACTGCTTACCGGGGGTTTATTACGTTCAAATAAGCAATGGCGTTTATGGTACAAGCGTGAAGAAGCTTATTGTTGAGTAAACAATAATTTTCTTTTAACCTGCCCAGCTTTCTCTGTCTAAGCTTCGATACTGTATAGCTTCTGCTATGTGGTTGGGTAAAATGCTTTCTTCGCTATCTAAATCTGCGATTGTACGGCTCACTTTTAAAATACGGTCATAAGCACGGGCAGATAAACCCAAACGCTCCATCGCATTTTTTAAAAGGGTTTTACAAGTTTCATCTAATTCGCAAAAGGTTTGAAGCATTTTGGTAGTCATTTGCGAATTGCAATAAATTCCGACATACTTTTCAAAACGTTTTCTCTGAATTTCTCTTGCCTTAATCACTCTGTTTCTTATATCCACACTTTTTTCAGCATTTCTTTCTTTACTTAATTCACCAAAAGGAACAGGAGTTACTTCAATATGAATATCAATTCTATCTAATAATGGTCCCGAAACCCTGTTGAGGTATTTTTGTACCACACCCGGAGCGCATACGCAATCTTTCTCTGGGTGATTCTAAAAACCACATGGACAAGGATTCATAGAAGCAATTAACATAAAACTTGCCGGATATTCTACCGAAAATTTTGCGCGCGATATGGTAACACACCTGTCTTCCATGGGCTGGCGCATTACTTCTAAAACGGTGCGTTTAAATTCCGGCAACTCGTCTAAAAACAAAACACCATTGTGTGCTAATGAAATTTTCCTGGTTGAGGATTAGCGCCACCACCCACCAAAGCAACATCTTTCGCTGTACATACAAGGGGGTTATGGGTTGAAACTGTTGGTAGGACTACAAAGTGGAAAATCAAAAGGCGAACTGCTGGAAGCGTTTTTGGAATATTGAGAGTTTACGCCAATCAAAAACAATCGATTTAACTACTTATTTAACTCTTCGATTTGCCTAATAAGCTCCTTTTCTGAATCCCGGATTTTTGCCAACTTCTCATATAAAATTGATTGTTGTTCTTTATTAACTTTATAACTTACCTCTTCTAAATATTTATCTTTAGTCTTCCTAATCTCCTTTAATTCTAATTCTAATTCCTCTAAAGATTTCATTACCATAATCTCCTACTATATTAATATTTCAAATTTAACTTAATTTGTGTAACGAAATGACCTTATACCAATTCAATGCCCTTGATGATAATGCCAAAGCTGAATATGTTTGGCAGCATTGTAATCATATTGAAAAAGTGCTATGGGAAAATAGTACCTTAATGCTATACGGTAGCCATGGGGAACAAAATTTCTTTGTAGAAATGGAATTACAAGAAGATAAAATCATAAAAATTCGTTCCTTTATCAAAGGAATAGAGTTGGATAAGTATTTGAACAAAATTAATCTATTGAAAATGCTAAATGAATAACGAATGAAAAAATTAAGCTTAACCCTACTTACAGTATTATTATTAAAAACAGCTACATCCTTTGCTTGGGGTAAAGTTGGGCACAATATGGTGGCTGAAATTGCCATGACCTACCTGAATAAAGGAATAAAAGATTCTGTGCAAAAATATTTAGGCACAATGACTTTTGGAGAAGCATCTACATGGATGGATGACGTGCGTTCAGACCATACCTATGATTATATGAAAACATGGCATTATGCTGATGTTGAAAAAGATAAAACTTATGTAAAGAGAGATGAAGAAGATGCTGTGAATGAAATTGAAAAAGCATTTGCTGAATTATCTAAAAAATCTAAACTTACTAAGAAGCAAATTAATATGGACTTGAAGTTATTGTTCCATTTAATTGGTGATTTACACCAACCATTACATTGTGGATACGCTAGTGATAAGGGTGGCAACGATATTAAAATGGAATTTAATGGGAAGCAGGCAAATCTACATAGCATTTGGGATAGCAGGATAATAGAAATGAAGCTAACTGAAGTTCAAAAAGGAGTATCAGATTTATGTAAGCAATTGACACCAGAAGAAATTAAGAAGTATGAGAAGATTGACGTACTGCAATGGTATAATGAATCAAGAGGTAATCTCTACATCGTTTATGATTATCCTGCGGCTGGAATTAACGATGCGTATATTGAAAAGAGCTTACCAATCATAGAAAAGCAATTGATGGTTGCTGGATTAAGATTAGCAAGTGTGTTGAATGAAACCTTTAAGAAGTAGATGAAGTACATTGAGAAAAGCAGAATAGAAACGTTCTTAAAATTTAAAGGTTACAAAGCTGAATTGGAATACAATGAGAACGAGCAAAACTCTATCTACTTGCTGGTCTAAACCCGAAAATGAAAAAGTTAATCTTCCAAGAAAAGATGTTTTGCAAAGCAATGACTTGCCTTTAATTCTTAAAGATGAGGAATTATTAAAAGAGTTTAGAAAGTTTTAATGAGGCCCTTTTTATTATTAGAGATAAAAGCTAATAATATAAATTCTGTTGGGACACTAATTAGACTTGTTGTAATGATCAATAACGATAGATAACGGATGGTTTAATAAAACAAAAAAAACTTTCAAACACCAATTTTAAAAGTTAATAGTGTGTAATAGTAGATAACAGTTCATCAACTGTATAATCCCGCTGGTATTCAATCTTGGTTGATTTCATTGGTGTTGTAGACACAGGGACATTTTTTTGCAATGTCGTTTTTTAACATTTAACCTTTGACAAAATTGACAAGGGTTTACTTTAATAATAGTTACTACTATAACAATACAAAGTTTAGAATTTATTTACACATGTAACAATAGACTGGAATGAAACCGAAAGAAATTTAAAGAAAAGTGCCGTTTCGTGCTAAATCATAAAAAAATGGAATTGTTTTAACGTTATCGCCCAACCTGGAAAGTGTCAAAAATCACTGCCATTAATTTGTCGGAGACAAAGCGTCAATAACCTAAAAAAAGAAAAATGAAAACACATTAACTGTAACCACTTACAATACCAGTACTCATCTTATGGCGGGTACATTTAGCTTTACAGCTGGTAATGTAGGCTCAAGTTACCCTATGTTTACCGTTACTAATGGGTCATTTTCGAACTTAGGTTTTTAAGTGCCAAAGGAAACAGAGATTATTTTTGCAACATGCGATAATCATACTTTGTTACAAAATGGCAAAGCCAGGATTATCGGGTATAAAATTGGCTTTGATTCACCGCAACAAATAAAAAGGTTTACAGGTGGTGGATGTATTATTCCAGGCATAGTGTGTTTTTATTATCATCGGCAAGAGCAATGTATGGACACTTTTTATTTTGAGGATGGTGTTATTGCTTATATGACTGTACAAATAAGCACGGAATTCTATTTGTGCGATGTATATAATAAGTGTGTCATTGATAAGTGCAATGAAGATGAGTTTATTAAACGGGTTGTATGTATCTATACATTTGCAAGAATGGGATTTTGAGTTCCACATGTAAGAAAATTCCACTTTTTGTATCTTTTTCTATAATAGAATTAAAACCGTAGGTTTGTTTTACAGTTGGGAAACATACTTTTTTCTCTACCTTTAAACATTATTATAACAACGATTTAGAAATGAGCATTTTTACTTTGATTTTTCAAAGCCCATCAAAACTTAATGAAGCTAGGGAAGTTACAAAGGCAAAAAAATATCTTTGGGTTCATGCAGATTATAAAGGATTTGATAATGGTGGATTGGAATTTGATATTGAGACTAATAAAATTTTTTGCTCTGAGAAGAGCATTAATGAGCCCATAAATATATGGGAAGTGAATGAAGAAGACTATACAATGAAATTACGTTCAGAAAATATAAATGGCAATTTTAAACCACTAGACTATTCTTTTGCGGTTTCTATGTTAGGACAACTTGTTCCCCCTGCTAAATTGATAGAATATCTTAAAGGCTTACAAGAAGTTTATGGAATCGCAATGGATACATCTAATAATTAATAATATTTAAAAACATGAGCAAGCAAATTCAAGAGCAGTTACAGGTAGTCTAATAATGGTCGATGACGTATTTCATAATGTAATTATTGCATTAGAAAGGTTGGAAATCTTCTTAGATAAGAAACGAGATTCGAAAACTAAAACAGAGCAAACGGCTATTAATACAGATAGAGATTTACATGATGATAAAGCCAATCCACCAACTGAAGAAAATTTCCATCTTGAAATACATACTCAATGTATGGCTTTGTTTTTCCAAACAAATTTTGATAAAGACAAAGAAACATTTGATAGAGTATTAAAATATTTTCTTACAGACATTCTTACATGGTATGGAGGTAGAGCAGATTCAATGCCATATGATGAAGTAGAAAAATATTTTATACCAATTATTTCTGCATTGAATAGACAGATTTCTAATCAAAAACAGATTTCTGAAATTATTAAGCAGTATGTAATTGATATTGATACTGATTTAAAGGATTTATCAGATGACAAAAAAGAAAAGGCAGTTATTGAAGGATTTACAGCATTTACGAGAGCAATTGAAGTAACACGTAAAAGTAACGAAGGGTTTCTTAAAAAATTATTTGGCGGTAGTTCAAAACCTGAGTTTACATCACATGTAAGAGGTACTGAAAAAGAAGGTTATGAACGCTTAATAAGAGCGTTTTTAAATCTTTATAATGAAAAGACACCTCTTTTAATTCTAACTAAGTTGGTAAGACAACATTTTCCTGAATTAAATGATGTTAGTGAAGAAATCGTTTTGGAAGAATTTTATAAGCAAAAAAAACATAAATAAAACATCATGGCATTAGAAAAATTTGTTGAGGGTGGTCATACTTACTTCAAACTACGTATTAGTTGTCCTGTTTGCATTGATGATGGGAAAAATACTCCTCAATCCTTCTGGGTTCATAATGAGGATGGAGGCTCTATTTTTATCGGAGATAATGCTCACTTTAAATGCCAATTATGCCGTGAAAGCGAACATGTAAAAAATTGGAGATTTAGTTGTCCTACGCATTCTGGCACAGAGCAACGTTTTTTAAAAGCATCTTCACAAGGCTTTGCTCATGCAATTTCTACTGCTGGTCAAATGGTTTCAGAAACAGGTCACAAATGGCTTTTAGCATTTATGACTAATATGGGGGAATTCTAAATTAAGTAATAATGAAGGTATTTGGTATGAATATCTCGCTACCTAAAATATGGAGATGGTGCGTTCATCATCTAAAATGCTTGGGTCTAGCTTTACTGTATTTAGTTGTTTCTAGTATAGGTTTATTTATTCCAATAGCTACTTTTTCTATACTTAAGCGTCATAATAATAAAATAGATTTTACAGTCATTAAATATTTGTTTAATGATAAAAATTTATTGGTTTTTTGTTTAACATTAACCTTTACCACATCCTTAATATACTATGCCTCAAAATGCAACTCTCTTTTTATAAAAATAATGGTGGGGGTCAGCCTGTTTATTGCAGCATGCTATGGAATAATACTTCTTGTAGCAACTGCGGAACAACCTAGTAATTGCATTACTGATATTTATATGGAGGATGTTAGTCGTTTTGCTTATGTTGCATTATTTTATGCATTTGTTATTCAGTATTATTTAAATAAAAAATTTAATGTTCAAAGAATTATAGAAAATGCATAGTGTTTTATTAGACATATTTCTTGGTTGTTTCTGCATCATTAGTATCCTAATGTTAGTATTTGCTTTTAGAGAGAAAAATAAATTAATTAGAGAAAGAGAGCAAGGAATAGTTGATGAACATATTCTTTTGGCAAATTTTGAAAAAACCATTAAAAGAATTAAAGCAATGCAGGATAAGGGTATTTCTTTTTCTGATGAAGTGCAAAAAATTTATTTGGAACAAATAAATAATTTTATTGGCATGACAAATAAATATATTGATATTAAAACTAATCAAGGAAACATTCAACTAGAAGAACATCTGTTTGAAAAATTAATGGAGCAGAAATTATATAAAAAACTAATTGCATCCCATAAAACGAATTGGAGCTCTGGAAGACTTTACAAGGAAAAATACCATTTAAAATTACTAATGAAAGAGTTGAAATTAAAGATATAGAATTTGAAGAAATTAAGCCTGATAACCTAACAAAATAAGTATGGATAAAAAGCATTCGATTAAATTATTTGATACTAAAAACTCTTTGTTTCCTATACAAAACTTGGATTTATGGGTTACATATTCTGAATTTGAAACTTTTAAAAAAAACCTTAAAAAAGTTGACTCTTCTCCCATATATGTTACTGTAACATCTAATGAGCCACTTAAGATGTTTACAATACATACAGTTTTGCAGCAATTAAATCAAAAATCCGAAATACCAGTAGGAACTGCTTATATTTCAAAAGATGTAAAACATACTAATTGGTTACTTGAAGATAATACACAAATTACAATTACCCCAATTGAAGAGGCTAATTTAAAAGCAGCAGATGTAATAACAATAAAGCTTAACAGTAAAGAAGTTGAGAATTGGTCGGAGGACGAAGCTCAATTTGCATCCAATAATTTAAAAGTTCATAATCAGATAACTTATCAAACCCAGAAACTTTGGATTAACCCTGGAACAAAAAAAGCAACACTTGCAGAAGTAATAAACATTATTCCATCTTCAGAAAAAGAATTTAATACTCCTTTTCAAATTACTACAAACACTAAAATAATTTTTGAAGGTCTTTCTGAGCAACAACAAGCTGTAATTGACTTTAGTAAGATAGGTGGTCTTGATAATATTATTCATAGACTAAGAGAAATAATTCAGATTCCTTTACAATACCCTGAAATATTGGGTCGTTTTGAAATAAAACCGCCAAAGGGACTACTGTTATATGGTCCTCCAGGGAATGGTAAAACAATGATAGCAAGGGCAGTATCATATTCTATGGGTGCAAAATTTATTGCCATTGAAGGACCTGAATTAATGTCTAAATATGTTGGTGTTGCAGAAAGTCAGCTTAGGCAAAAATTTGAAGAGGCTGAAAAGTTGGGTGACTGTGTAATATTTATTGATGAAATTGATTCAGTAGCTGCAAGCCGAGAAAATACCACGGCTGAGCATACTATTTCTATTGTTTCTACTCTTAATTTAATGGACGGTATTAAGTCACGTAGCAGGGTTTTTGTTATTGGAGCTACTAACCGACTTAATTCCGTTGACCCTGCACTAAGAAGACCTGGCCGCTTTGACTTAGAATTTGAGGTTCCTGTCCCTAATCTTTCTGCTCGCTTAGATATTCTTTCAAAATATATTAATGTCTCGGATGAAGGAATTACAGATAATTCGGTTAATGAATCATTTCTTAAAATTCTAGCAGAAATAACAAACGGGTTTTCAGGAGCTGACATCTCTTCTCTTTATCGTGAGTCGGTAATGAATGCTATAAGAGATGAATTAAAGTTTGACGATAAAACGGGAAAAGTATTTTTGAAAACAAAACCTGAAACTATCAAACTTGACCAACAAGATTTTTTATCCGCTGTTAAATCTATTACTCCAACCTCTTTAAGAGGCATTGATAATAACACAAGTAATGCTAATTGGGGAGATTTAATTGGAGTTAATAGTCAAAGAAGAGAATTTACCCAACTGCATCAATTTATTTTAAAAAACATTGATTCGGCCATTAATATACGTCCTGAATTTTATAATATGATTTTCAAAGGGAAAATTGGAAGTGGTAGAAAGACTTTTATTAAATCATTTGCTTCTGCATTTAACTATGAGTTATTAAATATTGATTTATTAAATCTTTCAGCAAAATCTCAATTTGAAGCTTTCAATGATATAGAGGGGGTATTTGTGCGGGCTAAACAAGTTGCCCCTGCTATTATTTATATATTAAATACGCAGCATATTTCAGGAGAGATACTTATTCAAAAAATACTTTCTGAGGCAGCAAAATTAAGTTTGTATAATAAAATTTTACTTATTCTTGAAATTGATAGCTCTAGTTCTAAGTTGGAATATATTACTGGACATAAAGCGTTTAATAAAGAATTAGATTTTGATACAGCATTAACAGAACATGATTTATCCCCGCTTTATCAAAAATACAATAACATTATATTTTCTCAAAGTGAATTTTATGCAAAGTGCAAGGGCAAATCTATTGGTCAAATAGTTTCAGAGTTAAATGAGCAATTATTATTATCTGCCCGATAAGGATGGGTAGAATTGCTATTTATATAAGTTGTCCTGCTTGTGCTGATGAGGGGCATTACACAGCAAAATCATATTGGCAACATTCACATTGTGGTAGGGGCAATATTTATCTGAATGAGCTTGCAAATATATATTGTTCTGGTTGTGGCCATGAGAGTCATATTTCTAATTGGTCTTTTAAATGCCCTGATGGCCGCCATGATTTCAAAGTTCCTTCTACAGCGGGGTTTGCACAAGTTTTATCTACTTCTTCACAGATGGTTAATGAATCTGGACAAAAATGGTTAATTTCTGTATTAGAGAAAATGTAATGCTAAACTATTAATGATATTATAAAATGAAAGTTACAAGAATCATTCTTAAAAAGTATTTACATTTCCAAGAAGGACTAGACTTAGATTTTACATATCCCTCAAACCATCCTACAAAAGCTAATCAACCATTAGAAAAGGTTTGTTTTATTGGACAAAGTGGTACAGGAAAAACCACACTTCTGAATTTAATAAAACATATGTCTTTTGGCCAGCATGATGAGATAAATTCTGAGGATATAAATCAAGACTTAATTAAGGAAAAAGTAGAAGTCTTCTTTAGGGTTGACCATAAGGATTTTTCAAAAAGAAAAAATATTGATGGTGGTTTTGAATATCTGGAAGGCAAAAAAATTAGAGGAGGAGACTTTATAAATGACATTAATGGCTTAATTAATTCTAGTCCATATTTGATTAATTTTCCTTTTAATATTACTGCGGAAACCGAGAATAATAGAAAAAACATTAATACCACAACAGAATCTCCTAAAGAGGAAGTTCATTATGCAAAAGCTGATTTTGATGATAAGGAAAAGGAATTAAAAGAAAAAAAAGTATGGGATTTTAGCAATAAAAAAATTAAAAACAATAAGATTCAAGGATTATCAAACATCATTTTTGATAAAATATCAATATATAATAAAGAGTATTTAAAGGAAACGTTCACTTTCGCCAAAACTTCTGTAAAAAGTGACGGTAAGGCTGCCAAAAATAAATATAAGAAGTGGTTAAAGGAAAACGATGACCCATTTAAAAAATTAGCAAATGATTGTTTAAATGATGTTTTATGCCACCTAGATTTAGAAGTAAACACTGATATAGATTTAAGTAATATTGATAACATAGAATCTATTCCGATAAGGCGTAAAGCAAATAAAGACCCTATTCCCGATTATTTTTTGAGTACAGGTGCTAAGCAAATAATGCAAACTACTATTCCTTTATATTTTTTAGAACCCAATGGTTCAATAATATTGTTTGACCAACCTGAGAGTTCATTATTCCCTGATATTCAATTTATGTTGATTAATGAATATCAAAAACTAACAACCAATTGCCAAATATTTTATGCTACACATTCACCTATCGTTGCCTCAGCTTTTGAGCCATGGGAAATATTTGAATTAAAATTTGACGAGCCCACCAAATTAGTTCATCAAGTTAAATATTATGAAGGAGATAGATTAGTTGGTAATTACTTTAAAGATTTGAGATACTTAAAATGGGATAGTTTGTATATGAAATTCTTTGGGCTAAAGCAATTAGGGCAAGAAGAATTTAGAAACAAAGCATTGATGGAGTCCAAACGTTTAAAATTACAATTAGACAAATTAAGAAAAGATAAAAAAACGAAGACTACAGAATATATTGTAAAACATGAAAGATATATCAATATAGCTAAAAAACTTGGATGGGAGTTTACTAATGAAAAAAATTGATAAATCATCTCGGCTTTCTTCAAAGTATCATAAATGGATTTCCAAAGGAGTTAAAATCCCTAAAGAATACTATTCGTCTCATAAGTATTACAAAGACATTATAGTTAATTTGCTTCACTGCCAAGGTGGAATATGTGCGTATACAGAATGCCGACTGATTGATGAAAAAAAACTTAAACAAATATTAACTTATTTTGATAAAGGAAAATATACTGGGCCTACTCCCATACAGCCTGATATTGAGCATTTTTGCAGTATAGTCAAAGAAAAAAAACCTTGGGTTTGGGCTAATTTATTTGTGGTTCATTTATACATTAATAGAGATATTAAAAGAGTACGAGAAGCAAAACTCATTAAAGAAACTGGTAAAGGAGTTAAAGGTTTTTTAAAACCAGACCATAAAAATTATTCTCCTTTTGATTATTTAGAATATGATTATGATGAGCATCGTTTTGACCCCTTATTTGATTTAGACGATGATTTAGCTCAAGATGTGATAAATATGATAGATGTTTTGGGATTAAATAATGATTATATCCTTATGCTAAGAAGAGAGTATATTTCTACTCAGATTGAGAATTTAATTGACGGTAAAAATGTAAAAATAAATCAGTTTTATACTTCTTATAAAATGGCTAAAACTAAACTTTCTTTGACTTAGTCAATTAATATCGCTCCATTTTTATCAAATTTCATATACTGGAACGAGTTAAAAATACGGTAGTCAATCCAAAACGCTAAATCATCTTTATCTGCCCTTTGTGCTTTATATGAAAAAAGCATGGCTATTCTAGCCTGAAACATTA
This sequence comes from uncultured Candidatus Saccharibacteria bacterium, assembly GCA_963763345.1. Lineage (GTDB taxonomy): Bacteria > Bacteroidota > Bacteroidia > B-17B0 > Aurantibacillaceae > PALSA-968. Next base: position 25,724 of record CAVXOV010000064.1, on the reverse strand, counting down.
GTCTGGTAGATTCCTTCATATTTTTATGTATTAAATTTTGTGTCATTTTTTTACCTCACTTTTTTAACCATCTAACAATAGGTACCTAATGTATATATACATTAGGTACGTGCTTAAATTGTATAAGATTAGGCACCCATAACGGGCCTAAAGTACATACGTGCCTTATCCTGATACAGCCCAATACCAGTTCAATTAAACCACCTATACCTGTAAAAACGATTCTATTCAATAGAAAACATTCAGATTTACAGATGTCCGGCACTATTGTCGGTTCAATAAAAACATTTGTTTTAAATGAACCAGCCTCAAACCAAAGTATGTCTGTTTATACGCGTGTCAATGAACAAACAGGATTACCAAAGGCAAGTAACAGAGCTAAATGCTTTTTGTGAAGCAAAGAACTGGAAGGTCGTAAAGATCATAGCCAATAAGATTACTGGTACCAAGTCTAATGAGGAGAGGCACGATATTGATGAGTTATTTAAAGCTGCTCAATCCAAATCATTCACCAAAGTAGTTGTATCCGAAATATCCCGTATCGGTAGAACATCCAAAGGCATCCGGTCTGTGATAGATTATTTGCACGAAAGAAAAATAGCTGTTGTATTTAAAAACTTGGGTGGTATGGAGAGCTTGGATGATAATGGCAATGAAACAATGGTAATGAATATTGTAATAGCTGTTCACGCTGAAATGGCACAAGAAGAAAAGAGAGAGCAGCGTGAACGTATTATATCCGGGCTAGAACATGCACGTAAAATGGGTAAGCATATTGGCAGACCTAATGAAACAGAAGATAAAGAGGCGTTTTTGAATCGTTATAAAAAGTTGGTTGTAGATATAAAGCGCGGTCTATCGCTTAATGAGCTTTGTAAGTTGCATAGTGTTGCAAAGAATACTGTTATTAAAACCAAAAAGTATTTAGCGGTATAATATGCAGTTAAATAATTGGGTTATTCATTATATTTGTGTTAAGATGGACTTATGAAACTTTTTTTTGCAGAATTAGCCAGAATCGAAAAGAAGCACGCTGATTTCTTTGAAACGAACAAGGTAGGAATAGTTGAATATATAAAAACCTATAAAAGTCCTGCTATGGTCGAACTGAATAAGACTGTGCTTAGACATCACCCATTACCCACAGAGATTAAGTCTAAAATTGATGCGTTAATTTCTAACCCAAGAGCCTTGCGCAGTATTAATTATACCAAAGTAAAAAAAGCATCATAAATATTTAAACCGGATCAGCCTTTTTTATTTTGTAATCCTTATTCTTCTTTAGTGCTTCTATTAATATAGCACTTGAAGTAGTTATTTGGGCAAGTGTGGCTGAGTCCATTGTTATGCTGCTTATTGCACCACACTTCATAGATAAATCAGTAAGCTCTTTCTCTAATTGTTTTAGCTTACCAACTTTCTTTAATTCCACCCAGTATGATTGTAAGGCCATTCTAAATACAAACTTACAAATTACAAAGACACAAAAAGAAAGGGATGCAAAATGCACCCCTCCCCACCATGGCAACAAGATTAGTTATGGCTTACTATATCCTGATGCACTTTTACTTTGTACCCAAGTTTCTTAGCGTGGTCTAAAACAACTTGGATATTCCCTTTACCAAACTCCATCGTTACTGCAATTAAAACACCATCCGCAGTTTTGATAAGTTGATCCACCTTCATAAAGTAACGAGCAGTAAGTTCTTGTTTCTTTACTTCGGATACCTTAGCAAAAACACCCTTGTAACCCTTTTGTAATGCAACCGGAAAGGCTTCACACAGTTGTTCGTAGGTTGTTTTAGGATTGTCAATCATGTATTGTTTAACAAGTGTCCATACTATCATCCCCTTTCCCAACTTTTTCCCATCCCCATTTAACTCATACTTATCTAAGTTTCTCGGCATACGGGTACTGCGTTGACGTTTGGGTGTTTCCTTTTTTTCCCCTTTTGGTTTCTCTGCTTTCTCTGCCTTTGGCTTTTCTGCTTTTGTTTTTTCAGCCTTTTCTTTAGCAGCAGGTTTTACAATGGCTTCAAAAGTATTACCATCCGGTGCTTTGGTTTCCTTTATAAGCTTTAATTGCTTTAAGGATTTTACTGCATTGCCAACTACAATGGGCTTCATACCTAAGTTCACAATCATGTTGGCTTGGGTGCAGTTCGGTTTGCTGTGGATATACATTAAGACTTTATTCTGTGTCTCCGTCAGTTTCTTTGTTTCTTTTTCCATGTTTATAGGTTTAGTCCTGTAAACGTGACGGATAAAATTGAAAACAGAAAGTTTAATTGAAAATTATTTTCTGAGATAAAGGGAATGCTTAGACCTCTGACAACATTGTCTAAGGTATTGATTGGTGTGGGACTTTTAGCTACTCTATAATATAGACACAAACCTATAAACAGAATAAACTAAAGCCCACGTCACAAATGTGACTGATTTTTTAAAATGTATTGTTATATGATGAAATAAAAAGGTTGCATAATTCACACCATCATTTAACCAGTTGTAAGAACTGCGTATAAGACATCATTAACTCAGATTTATTATTTTCAAAAGGCGTAATCACATCAGCTTCTATCAATGTATTTATAATACGCTCTGTCTTGTTCCAACCCAGCTTTAGTTTACGTTGTACTATGGATGCATTAACACCATATTCATAAAACAACTTGGCAGATGCTATGGTTAGTTCATCCCATTCAATAACAGTCTTAACAGCTATCTTCTTTTTAGATTGAATAATTGCATTCAATTCTTCATCAGCTATAAAACAACCCTGTATGTTTTCTGAATCTATTCCGTCCTGCCAAATCATATCACCAGCACCACGCAAAAGTTCTGCCCCGGTTCTATCTAATATAATACGTGAATCTAATCTCGATGCAGTTCTAAAAGCAACCTTTGTTTGAAAGTTCGCCTTTATCAATCCGGTTATGACTTCTGATGAAGGGCGTTGTGAACTTAGTATAAGATGTATGCCTACAGCCCTTGCCAACTGTGCCATGCGTATCACAGCATATTCAACCTGTTCTCTATTGCGTAACATCAAGTCTGCATACTCATCTATGATACATATTATATAAGGTAGGTTACAACCTTTGGCATTGGCATCTTTAATATTCCTTACGTTTAGCTTTTGTAAAGTTTTATATCTGTTATCCATTTCTGCACACAAATCATTTAATGCCTGTGTTGCTTCTGTAGTATCTGTAATGGGTAATTGATTATTAAAGAACCAGTCTTTACCTAAGTCTTTATACATGGATAGTTCTACTCTCTTTGGATCTATCATACAAAACTGCAAAGGCACTTTGGTATGTAACAGAGATGCAATGAGCGCATTGATGAAGACAGATTTTCCACTACCAGAAGAACCTGAAACCAAAAGATGAATGGCCTTACTCAAATCCTTGTAGATGTATTTACCTTTTATATTCTGTCCTATAAATATGGGCAGTACCATTTCTTTTGTGCGCTCATCTGCTATTTGAAATTTTACCATACTCTCATTTTTTGTGTTTTTAAATAAGACCTCTTTCTTTTAATACTAGCTTTACTACATCTGCCGTTGTGATGGTGGCCAACACCTTCTCACAATCAAGTTTCATATTACATCTATAGCCTACCTGATCAAGTATGAACCAGACACAGTATTCTGATTCGTAATGGATGCCGTCAAAAAGGTCATTCTCAATAATTTCTTTTTCTCTTGCGTCCCAATCAAAACCTTGCTCATCTTGTATGCGCTCTATCCAAGCATGGTCGTCTCCTTTGATCCAATATTTTATGACCAGTACTTTAATAGGTACCTTTTCCCATTCATCATCTATAAAGCGGTCTGTCCAAAATTCAATTTCTTGTTTTACACGCTGTTCCGTACAGGTCTTTAAAAATATTTTGTGTCTGGCTGATGTAATGTCCTGCATAGTCTTTATGGTGCTTTTATACTATTACTATTTGTGATGAACTAAATTAAACCCCTTTGTTTCAGTACCATGTTTATTAAATCTGTTGTGGTGATGGTTGCCAACTGCTTTTCATATTGCTTATCATCAAAACGTATATTATAGATATACCCTACCTGCTCAATCAAAAACCAGACTTGGTATTCGGATTCATAATGTATGCCATCAAACTTATCTTCCTGTTCTACTTCTTTTTCCAGTATGTCCCAATCTACAGCCGTAAAGTCCATCCATTCATCCTCACTACATTTACCCTTACACCAGTATATCTTCACCAGTCCTTTGATGGCCTTCTTGTCCCATGGTTGTTGAATACTTCTCTCCAACCAGAATCCAAGTTCCTGTTTAACCTGTTTGTCAATGGAAGATTTTAAAAACTGCTTCCGGCTCTCAGATATAACAGGTTTAACTGGTTTGGCCATATTAATTAAACGTTACTAAACCCTTTGCTTTCAAAACCATTCTTGCTAAATCTACTGTGGTGATAGATGCTAATACCTTGTCAGCATTTAACGATACGTTATAGAGATAACCTATTTGGTCAACCAAAAACATTACATGCTTTTCAGAGTCGTAAAAAATACCATCAAATTCATCTTTACGTTCTATGCGACCATTGTTACCATCTTCTATTTGCCAATAGGCTTTGACTACTTCTTTAAGTGGTGTATAGCCCCATATCATATCGTCCACATCAATAAAAATCCAAAAAATGATTTCTTTGGCTACGTTTCTATTGACAGAATAGATGCTTCGCTTTCTTACTTTTTTTAGGTACTTGTTTTTATTCATTACTTAATCAAACCCTTTGCTTTCAATACCAACCTGACTAATTGTAAGGTGGATAAGGTGGCAGCTTTCTTCTCAACATCCAGTTTCACTTTGCACTTATAACCAACCTGATCCGCTAAAAACATCACATGGTATTCTGATTCATAAAAAATACCGTCAAATTCATCTTCACGTATTATACCCTTATCTAAATCTTTATTGTTTAAATACCCGTTTACCAAATCTTTTAAGGGTGCATTGCCCCATACATCATTATCATTTACTTTATAGTCTATCCAATGGGTAATTTCATCCTGTACCTGACGGGCTATGTTTTGTTTCTTTCGTCTTAACCTTTGCTTTGCTGTTAAGGTTTTACGCATGGTTTCTAAAACCGATTTCTTTTATGGTCTTATGGGTACTAAAATTCATATCGTTTTGGTTGTAGATTTCTGCCAAGGTCATGTCCCTGTCTATTTTGCTTTTGTAACCTAAAGAATCGCTTATCTTTTGTGCTTTATGTTTATCCAGTTCTTTAAAATCATAACGGGCAATAAGTCTGCCTTTTCTAAGTAAGGCTTCATCTATGGTAGATAGTTCATTATTCATCGTTATCAACACCTGAATATTTAAACTGTCGCTTAACAGCCCATCTCCCAAACTGAGTAAGTTGCTGGTGGCGCTTTCTCCATTTTCTGTTCTGGCTTTGACAGCTTTTTCTGCATCTTCTATGATTAGGATGGAGTTACGATAGTCTAACAGGAATTTGATAAAGGAACTGTCACTTAAATAATGGGCGCACTCAGGGCTAAGAAAGATGAATTTCTTTTTAATGGTGCTCATTAAATGGCGGATGTATGTTGTTTTGCCTGTACCGGCTAATCCATGCAGTAATACAATGCCTTTGGCATTATCTACAGAAAGCTTGTCAAAGATTACATCATGTACTTCTTTAAAACCATCATTATAGAGTAATGAAATATCTAAATTTTTTAAGTCAGGTGTCTTAACTAACTTTCCTGTAAGAGTTCCATGCTCTTGTGAAACTAAATAGAGGTTTGATTCTTTGAGTTCCTCTATAGGATAGCCTAAGGCAGATTTTTTCAGGTAATCTATAACGTCTTTATCGGTGAGGGGGCTGTAGAAAATAGATAAATGATTAGAACCCTGCCTGCATTGTAAATGTATCTCATCTGATACGACTAAGAAAATACTGCCCATATCTGTTATACCGTTTTGCGGGGTATAATAAACGTTACGGTTGATGTGTTCGGTTGGGATGTCAAAGTCCTTGAGAAACTGGGCAATAAACTTCCCTGAATCCATATCATCAAAATACATGGTATTGGGTAATATTTTATTCAAGGTATAGAAGAACTGGTTAATGGAATAAACATCTTCGGGGCTTTTAAGCATGTATGAAAAATCATTCTTCCATATATCTTTTGGTTTATGGCTATCTAAATAGCTTTTGAATTCTTCTTTGGTCATAGCAAGAAAATAGTAGGTTATCTGTAAAAGTGACGGCTATTCCCGAATTGGTTACAGTAAATTGTGTTTTCTTTTGTAGTCCTATTGGGACTACAAATAAAAAAGCCGCTCTGTTTAGAACGGCTCTTAAATTTTAATGAAAGATATACTTACTTAACTATAACCACTCTTTTATTTACTATGCCCTCATTACTGATGATACTTATATTATATACACCTTCATTTAAAGAGGTAGTATCTATGGTTGTGGCCTTACCGTTTATGATTTGATTCAATACCATCTTGCCATTTACATCATGTAGTTGTATAGTTTGATTTGTTGTGGAGTTTGTTTCTATAGTAAAACTGCCATTGTTGGGGTTGGGATAAATTGATATTTGATTGTTGATGTCTGTTATTTCTTTGATACCTGCTGCTTGCCCAACATTACTTACCTTTCTCACACGATAATTATCAGCATCTGAAATATATAAATTACCTGCGGCATCAAAAACCACTTCAACCGGCAAATATAAGTCTGCTGCAGTCGCTGGTCCTCCATCTCCACTATAACCGCCACCTAAAGCATTATCACCTGCTATCGTACTTATAATTCCCATAGTATTTATCATACGAATACGGTTATTACCGTCATCAGATATATATAAATTGCCCGCAGCATCAATAGCTAAACCGTCCGGTGTATGAAGTTCAGCAGCAGTAGCCTGACCCCCGTCTCCACTATAACCTTGTATTCCTGTTCCAGCTATAGTTGTTATGATACCCGCTGTATTTACTTTTCTTATGTTGTCATTATCTGCATCTGCAATGTATAAATTGCCTTGCGAATCAAATGCGAATCGGGCTGGATCACTTAGTTGTGCGGCAGTTGCCTGGCCCCCATCTCCACTATAACCTGATGTCCCATTACCAGCTATAGTAGTTATAATGCCGGCGGTATTTACTTTTCTAACAACGTTATTTTGGGTATCACCTAAATAAATATTACCTGCGGCATCAATGATTATTCCAAACACATTCCTCACTTCTGCGGCAGTAGCTGGCCCCCCATCCCCACTATAACCAAACGTTCCATTTCCTGCTATGGTTGATATTATACCTGCAGTATTTACTTTACGTATGCGAAAATTATATCCGTCGGAAAAATATAGATTACCTGCTGCATCAATGGCTACTCCCTCGGGACTCCATAATTCAGCAGCAGTTGCTTGTCCCCCATCTCCACTATATGCCCCTGTGAGTAGACCTGCACCATAACCATTTCCTGCTACGGTAGTAATAATACCCAAAGTGTTTATCTTGCGAATAACATTATTACCATAATCTGCGACATAAAGATTTCCTGCCGCATCAAAAGCTGCTCCTTCGGGAGTATATAGTTCTGCATCGGTTGCTTGCCCACCATCTCCACTATAACCTTGCGTTCCGTTTCCAGCAAAGGTGGTGATTATTTGAGCATTTGTATTAAAACAAAACGCTAAGGCTGAAAGGGTAATTATTTTTTTCATTTGGTTAAGTTTTTAGGTATTCAAAGATAAGATATATGGAGTAAATACTCCATGTTAAATTATTCCTAAGAAAAAGCCTCACATTTCTGTAAGGCTCTTTTATTTTAAAAGAAGATATACTTACTTAATTATTACCACTCTTTTATTAATTACCCCCTCGTTACTAATGATGCTTATATTATATACACCTTCGTTTAGAATAGTGGCATCTACTGTTGTTGTGGCCTTACCGTTTATGCTTTGGGTTAATAAAAGTTTACCTGTTACATCATAGAGTTGTATGGTTTGATTGGTGTTGGAGTTTGTTTCTATGATAAAATTGCTGTTGCTTGGGTTGGGATAAATTGATACTTGATTATTCATACCTGCTACTTGTTGTATGCCTGTACAATTAGTAACAACTTGTGTGATGGTTGCAGTATTTACACATCCTGCATTGCCACCAACAACTGTATAAGTGGTGTTGCTTGTCGGGGACACAATAACCGTCGCAGTAGTTGCACTTCCGGCATTAGCACTCCATGTATAAGTATTAGCTCCGATGGCCGTTAAAGTATCTGTGCTGCCAGAACACACGGTAGTTGTTCCGCTTATATAAATAATAGGAGTTTCGTTTAATAGTACTGATACATTGTTTGAATTACCATTAGCCGTTGCCAAATCAGCCAAACCATCACTATTAAAATCTGCACTGATAACTGAGGCTGGACCAGTACCCACCGCAAAGTTTGTAGCAACTCCAAAGCTACCAGTACCCGTGCCTAATAATACGGATACATTATTTGCCCCACTATTAGCTACTGCCAAATCTGCAAACCCATCATTATTAAAATCTGTGTTGATTACTGATGTAGGGAAAGAACCTACTGAATGGTTAATGGCAGCACCAAAGCTCCCCGTACCCGTACCTAATAATATAGATACCTTATTGGAACCAAAATTAGCTGTTGCCAAATCAGGTTTACCATCCCCATTAAAATCTGCACTTGTAACAGATAAAGGAGTAGTTCCTACCGAAAAGTTTGTAGCTGTACTAAATCCCCCCGAACCTGTACCCAAAAATATAGATACATTATTAGATCCCTGATTGGCTACTGCAAAATCGTTAATACCATCTCCATTGAAATCTGCACTTGTTATTGAATAAGGGTTATTAGCAGCGGTATTATTAAAAATAGTATTAAAGCTGCCTGAACCAGTCCCCTCCAAAACAGTTATAAAGTCATTTGTACTAACAGTAGCTAAATCAGGGGAAGCATCACCGTTAAAATTTCCTGCAATAACTGCATTTGGATAGTTACTTACCGCAAAATTTGTAGGAGTGCCATATCCCAAACTTGTACCCAATAATACAGATACATTACCTGTACTATAGATGGCCACCGCTAAATCAGGATAGCCATCTGCATTAAAATCGGAACTGCAAACTGAAACGGGAAGAGAATCTACCGTAAAATTTGTGGCGGCACTAAAGCTACCGGTACCCGTTCCTTTTAATTGGGATACATTTTTAGAATTAATATTAGCCGTGACTAAATTCATTCCATTAACGGTGGTTATTGAAACAGGTTTAGTCCCTACTGCATAATTTGTAGCTGGGCTAAAACATACTTGTGCATTTGTATTTAAACATAACGCCATTGCTATTATTGAAATTATTTTTTTCATGTTTATGTTTTTTAATTGATTTTCTAATGAGTTATAATCACTCTTTTATTAATTACTCCTTCGTTACTAATGATACTTATATTATATACACCTTCATTTAGGTTAGTGGCCTCAATTGTTGTGGCCTTACCATTTATATCTTGGCTCAAAACCATTTTACCATTCACATCATATATCTTTAGTGCTTGATTTGTGGGGGAGTTTGTTTCTATAATGAAGCTACTATTGCTGGGGTTGGGATAAACCGTTACTTGTTTATTGATACTTGTTACTTGTTCAATACTTGTTGTTTGGCCAGCATTGGTAATTTTACGAATAACGTTATTTTGATTATCACTAATATATAGATTGCCTGTAGCATCCAAAGCAACTCCGGCTGGGAAATATAATTCTGCATTAGTTGCCTGCCCTCCGTCACCGCTGTAACCCTGTGTTCCGTCTCCTACAAAAGTGCTTATAATACCTGCTGTGTTTACTTTGCGTATACGGTTATTGCCTTTGTCCGCTATGTACAAATTACCGGCTGTATCTACGGCTATTCCATACGGGTTGTGAAATTCTGCGGCCGTAGCTAACCCCCCATCTCCACTATAGCTTTGTGTCCCATTGCCAGCTATAGTGCTTATAATGCCGGATGTAGTTACCATGCGAATGCGTTCATTCACATTATCAGCAATGTACAAATTACCGACGGCATCAAAGGCTACTCCAATTGGTTGGTATAATTCCGCAAGAATGGCTTGTCCATTGTCTCCACTAAAACCTGCTGTTCCATTTCCGGCAATGGTTGTTATTATACCTGATATAGTTACTTTGCGTACACGGTTATTGCTTACATCACCAATATATAAATTGCCTGCGACATCACAAGTTAACCCTATTGGGCTATGTAATTCCGCAACATTCGCTGCACCGCCGTCTCCAGAATATCCTGCTGTCCCATTTCCAGCTATCGTTGTTATTATTCCTGTTGTACTTACCTTACGTATGCGACTATTTCCTGTATCACTGATATACAAATTACCACTGGTATCTACGGCTACTGCTTGTGGGTCACTTAATTCTGCATTTATAGCTTGCCCTCCATCTCCGCTATAACCTGCTGTTCCATTTCCAGCTACTGTACTTATAATACCGGAAGTATTTACTTTACGTATACAGTTATTACCTATGTCTGCTATATACAAATTACCGGCGGCATCAATGGCTATTCCGTATGGGTTATACAATTCCGCTACAGTGGCAGCACCTCCATCTCCACCATAACCAAAAGTTCCATTTCCGGCAACAGTTGTTATTACTTGTGCATTTGTACTTAAACAAAATGCTATTACTAAAATCGTGATTGCTTTTTTCATTTGTTTTTAGGTTTAATTAATACATCTGTAAATCTGAACGAATTTTCTGAAATAGTGTTATAACACCACGAAGATAATAAAAATGGTAATTTAACACCATAGTAATATAATACCAATTAGGGAATTTCGATTGGTATGAAAAAGCAAAGGAAAAAGCCTATACATCCGTATCTGATTGAGTTTGGTTCTGAGATTAAAAAGATCAGAACCCAAAAGAAGTTGTCTTTAGAAGTATTAGGTGGGGAAATAGGTATAGATGCGTCTAACCTACAAAAGATTGAGCTTGGTCAGAACTTGACATTGAGTACTCTATTAAAGCTTTGTATTTGCCTTAAAGTTTCTCCGGCTAAATTATTGGATAAAATATCTTGGATTAACGGAGAAAGATATTGATGCTTTGACAACTCCACGTCCTGCAAAGAAGAAAGCAAATAAAAAAGTACGGTCTAAGAAGTAATCCTATTATTCTTTATTAAAAAGACAAACACGAGTCTTGTTTTTCACAAGGCGGGGGATTTTTGCTACTGCGGACGGCATTATTTTTTCTTTGGGAGCTTATAACCTATTTGGGTGCGGGGCTTGGGGTTCGCCTGCTTCTCTAATAATTCATCTAAATATTTAAACACAACTTCTATGTTCTTAGTATGATTATCTGATTTCCTTTCTAATTTTTCTATTGCTAATCTTAGTTCGGTATTATCTAAAAGCATTTGTCGGATACGGGTAAATATGCGGATAATTTCTATGTTCACTTTAATTGCCTTCTCACTATTCAATACACTGGATAACATGGCTACTCCTTGTTCCGTAAAACAAAAGGGGCTGTAACGCAATCCCATCTTATCAGCATTGGAGATCACAAATTGTGACCTCCAATTTTCTAATTCCTGCGCTGTCATTTCAAACATAAAATCATCAGGGAAACGCCCTATGTTACGTTTTACAGATTGCTTTAATACTCTTGTTTCTACTCCGTAAAGTGTAGCTAAATCTCTATCTAACATTACCTTGTGTCCTCTGATAAAATAAATTTTATTCATTACGATTTCATCGGGAACTACTAATGCACTTTCTTTCTTTGCCATGCTGTTATTGTGTTTCAGAGGGGTGTCGCAATTTTCGATACCTCTATTTATTTTACAAATATAATTCTTTAAGGCTGCAAATTGCGATCTCAAAGAATTGGAGATCACAATTTGTGACCTCCAATTTTATAACGGATAATAGTTTTCTACATCTTCATGCAGGGGCTGGTTCATTAAAGCTATTGTTTTAATTGAACCAGTAATTTAAAGTCAATTATCTATGAATATGACCTATTCTATTGAATAAAATCGTTTTCTATCAAGTGGATGGTTTTTTTGAACCAGTAATGTGTTTTAATAACTGTCGATTTTAAGCAGTCGTTTGTTGGCACCTTCTAAATCAAAGTAATCTACATCATAATCCTTATTCAGCCACTCTCTTATAACCACATAGTCATGATGTTTCTTATCCTCAACAATCTTTAACTTCTGATAGAAGCCATAAATGCCGCCACTATTTTCGGGTGGGCAGTTCATTTCACCATCTATACAAACAGGATAGGTTATCCATTTCTCTTTTGGTAATATCTTCTCTACTGTTACTTCATGTTCCCAATCATCACCGAAGTCATAATGGTAGTTGATTGTTTGCCCTAGTTGGTTTAAATATTCAGAAACGATTGTTTTTGAAGCATCTAATTTTTCTACATCTTCGGGAAGAATAGAATCAAAATACACGCCTTCTTCTGTTGGCAGTTCTATAACTAATTTATCTAAGTTAAAGTTAAACAGGTGGCTGTTTGTCCAACCCATGGCTAATTGTATAGTTATGTGTAATTCTAAAAAAGTTGAACTGCTTTCAATGAGTATTTCACGCCATATTACAGGCCAAGTTTCTTTTAAGGTGATTTTTAGTTGAAGGATTTCGCTAATGAGTATACTAAATGGAATAATTAATATCGATGTTTAAGAAACTCTACCTAACAATAACCAACCGCTTATTTATAACACCTTCATCACTAACCATATTTATATTATAAACACCTTCTCTTAAACTGCTTGCATCAATTTTGGTTTTTCCGTTTATGGTTTGGCTTAATACCACTTTACCATTTACATCGTATATAGTACAACTTACATTGCTCAATATATTCTGCGGCTCTATAATAAAACTGCCATTATTAGGGTTTGGGTAGATGGTTATCTGCTCATTTGCTGTAGTTACTTGCTCAATACCTGCTACCACAACACAACCATTTGTATTTCCTACATCACATATTGGTGTGGCAAGTTCAGCAGCTTCCATTACAAACAGCGGGTGAAGATGGGCTTAATGTTAAAGTAGGTAATGCGTTTACTGTAAGGGTTAATGTGTAAATACTTTGTTGTAATCGGTCTTCTTCTTATCCCTTCCTTTATGGTAATTCCATATATGGCAGCAATACTTACCCCGAATTGCGCAGCTATTTTGCTATATGTTATACCACGATTTATGGCAGCTAAAATCTTTTCTCTTTTCTGCTCCGGTATTCTCATCGACATAAGTTTGTTTAACTCAAAGCAAATCTAAATAAAAAAGCATCTGTCTTCCATTAGCATTTAACCGTTACAAATAAACTGTTATTGAGAATCGCTAACAATGCAGGCATATTTATCACCTTACTTGCCAAATACCTATATTTTGCTCATTTTCTATAAGTTCATTTAACCGAATATGCAGTGTTTATTGATGCTGTAGCGATTTTACGTGTCCCTTTTTGTAAAACGAGAGGGGGGGGACACGTAAAGGACACGCGGTTATGGTGTTTAATGGTAGATAATGGATGTTCGATTAAAACGAAAAAGCCATTCAAACGTTAATTTGAATGGCTTATGGTTGCTAATGGATGCTAACAGTCACTCCACCCTGTGATCCCGCTGGTATTCAATCTTGATTGATTTCATTGGCTTTGTAGACACAGGGACACTACAGGGACATTTTTTTGCAATGTTGCTTTTTAACATTTAATCTTTGACAAGATTGTCAAAAGTCTGCTTTGATAATAATCCTATTATGTTGTCATTATATGAGCTTACAATGCCAAATACATATTAAAATTTAATGTTTTGTTTTTTAGTCAAGGTTGAAAAATAAGATTATTTAATGAATGATATTAATCATTTTATACCATGAGTGATGTCAAGCTTTTTACTTTTCTTTTATAGGAGTTTTGTGGTCAAGAATAATCATAAAACACATAAATGAAAAAGAGGATTTTTATAGGATTAATTGTTTTAGGGTTTATTTTGGTTCAAAACGCAAAATCGCAAAACAGAATACCCTGGATAACTCCGGGGGTAGTATTGTCAAGAATAAACACAGTAAAGGCGGATGAGGTCAGTTTAAAAGCAGGGAAAGCACTTTATATAAGCACCTGTAGTTCATGTCATGGAACTAAAGGTAAAGGAGATGGTATTGCAGCAATTGCCTGCGACCCAAGGCCGGCAGACCACACCTCTAATTATGTTCAAGATGAAGTAGATGCCTCTTTATATTGGAAAATATCAGAAGGCAGAGGTCCTATGCCTTTCTTTTAGCAGCTCCCTCACCGAAAAGCAGATATGGGAACTTGTAAATTATATCCGCACGCTAAAAGCAAAGAAATAAACACTTTTTAAAACTATATGTATAAAGCAAAAATTAGTTTAAGTCATCTTCTATTGTCTGTTTTGTTTTTGATAACAAATGTAGCTATCGCACAGCAGGGTAAACCTGATTCTTTAACTAGGAAGTTAGACTCCTCTTTACTTTCAATCCTTAAAACAGACTCTTCTTTACTTTCAACTCTTGATAAAGAAGTACTTCATGCGAAAAAGAGAGAAAGCCATTTTATGGTAGTTGGGCTTTTTACGATGGGTTTTGTTGCTACTTCAAATACCTTGTTTCAAAACGGAGTAACCACAAAGACTAATTCAAATACTTTCCCAGATATAGATAGGTTTGAGTTCAGCCCGATGTTGTTATGGCGACATGGAAAGAATTTATTAATAGAATTTGAACCCTCTTGGAACGGGACCTCTTTGGGAGTTAATTGGGGTGATGTTTCTTATTTCGTTAAACCCGGATTGATTTTTAGAGCCGGATACCTTGTTCTTCCGTTTGGTATATACAATAAGCGATTGGCAGCCGGTTGGATTGATAAATTAACCTCAGACCCTGTAGGAGTGGCAGATTCTCCTCCTTCTAGTGATTTTGGTGTGGAGGTAGAAGGAGGATTACCATTAGGTAATATGAAATGGAGCTATGATGTGAGTCTTACCAACGGTATGCAGTTGCTAAAAGATGGCACCCTACAAAACGCAGGAATAGTGGACAATAATCAAAATAAAACAGTAACAGGGCGTTTGTCATTGCTTCCTTTTTCAAATTCATGTTTGGAAATAGGTGTATCCGGACTTTATGGTAAGGTAGGCGATGCGGGAAGCAATCAAACGGCAGCGGTAAGTAGCATGTATGCTTTCGATTTGAATTTTGTTAAGAAAATGGGTTCTCTTTTAGTAAATATTAAGGGGCAATACAATCAGGTAAATATCAGTTCGGTAACGTATAAAAACCCTACCGATTCATCTTCTTATACGTTTAAAAACCATTCCAGTTCGTTCTTCGGGCAACTCTCTCTTCGTCCGGTAAATGCACCCGGTATCCTCAAAAACTTTGAACTGGCAGGCAGGTATGTAAATTATATAACTCCTGCCATGTCATCGTGGGGGGCTATTACCAATGAATACGATGTAGCTCTTGATTATTGGTTAACTTGGAGATCTGTTTTAAAGATAGGTTATGAATCTCAAGAAGTAAAAAACAATACGCCTGTCAACTTAGGGGGCAGCCCCGGAGGTTGGAACCGTATTACTAATTTTATCATTCAGTATTCAGTACAATTTTAAATATAGAAAGTATGAACAAAAAAAACATAAGCATTCGCCTTATTTCAGGTATCAGCATTTTTATGTGTGTATCCATTATTTTCTTCAGCGTGAGTTGCGTAGAAACGCAGAAAATAGCTGCCAAAAGTGGCGTGCAACTTTGGGCAGAAAACTGCCAGCGTTGTCATAATACCCCCTCTCCAACTTCCTTTTCGGCAGAACAATGGGAAACTATTGGTATGCACATGCAGAGCCGTGCTTTGTTAACCGAAAACGAAAAGAATAAAATTGTAGCGTTTCTGCAAAGTGCAGGTGGTAAATAGTTTTTCTTTATGCTTCTATAATTAATCCGGTTTTTGAATTGGTAGAAAAAAATAGTAAAGGCCTATTCGTTACACTATTGTTAACCATTTATTGTTTCATATTTATTCATTGGTTTATCAATGCAAGACTTGTGTATTGGAGCATTTAAAGTTTTGGAACGGGTTCTTTTCAATCCAACCATTATAAAATACCGTGCTGCCAATGCGCTTTACCATTTTTAAATAGTTTATCGCTGTGTTCTTTTGGTCCTACCGTGAAAGTCTTATATAATTAGTAATTAATGTTAGCATTATATATGATTAATGTTATCTGTTTAAAGTATCTGTATCTGTACCTTTCCAACATGAATAATTTAGTTGGAATAGTTGTATTTGCTGCCATTGTAATAGGCATAATCGTTTTGATGATAAAATCTAAGAATAGAAAAAAGTTATTGCAAAATAAACTGGATGAAAAATTTCCTGATACATGGAAAGTTATTTTAGAAAAGCGGGTATTATTTTATAAACAATTAAATGATACAGATAAACGTGTATTTGAAAAGCGCGTGAAGCTTTTTTTGGCTACTAAACTTATAGAAGGAATTGAAACGGAAATTGATGATGATATACGAATAATGGTTGCTTCAAGTGCCATCATCCCTACCTTTGCTTTTCCTAAATACAATTACCCTTATGTGAAAACCGTTTTAATTTATCCGAATAGTTTTAATGAGAAATTTCAAACTCAGCGATATAACGGGCATAAAGAATTTATTTCCGGCATGGTTGACAGCCTTAATCAAAATGGTACTGTTATATTATCTAAACCTGATTTAATAACTGCTTTTGATGGCATACATCATAAAGAAAATGTGGGCATACACGAATTTGTGCATCTGTTAGATAAAGAAGACGGTGTGATAGATGGTATTCCGGAAGAACTATTGAAACACCAATATGTAGGACTTTGGTTGCACGAAATAAAAAATGAAATAAAAAAGATAGAAGAAGGAAAATCAGATATTAACCCTTATGCGCTTACTAACAATGCAGAATTCTTAGCCGTAGTAAGCGAATACTTTTTCAGTAATCCCGAAAAATTTAAGCATAAACACCCTGAACTTTACCGCTATCTTTCTGTTATTTTCAACCGCAATAAAACAGTTAGCTTATAATGAAAATCCATTTTTCTGCTTCAGAAAAAATGGTTAAGTAAAGTTTATAATATATGTCAAAAGGAAGGCAAGAATTAATACAAAGACTTCTCGCTCGCAATGATTTGCAATTCGGGTCATTAAACTTTAATTAAAACAACGGGCAGGCTTTTCTGAACCCGGAGCAGTTTAGCCAGCGTGTAGCAGTATGTGCAGCCTTAACTTTTTGTTTTATATTTTTATAAATGAAACAATTTATCTTTCTATTAACCATATTTTTTGTTTTGTACTTTTGCAAGTAAACAAATACTACAGAGAGTAGCTAAAATTAAATCTGACTAAGTATTAGAATGTATAAATATATAGGCGCATTAACTATTGTATTTCTGGTAGCCATGGTAATTACCCGTATATGGCTGTTAAAAAAGCAGGGCATAAAAGCCATGAAATTTGGCGAGATAGATAAAAAAGATTTTTTAATTCCGCCTTTTGCTTTCTTTTATTTTTACCTAGTATTTGCCAACGCGTTTAGTTTACCTACGATTGCAAAACAACAACTATTTAACAACGAAATAATTGCCTGGCTTGGTGTATTGCTAATGCTTCTTAGGATTGGTATTGATATTTTACAGCTTGGTTTCTTTTAAAAAAAGTTTCCGGGTGGGTATTGATGTAAATGTTTCTGAAGAACTTATAACCACGGGTGTTTTTGCTTTTAGCCGTAACCCTATGTACACATCATTCGGTTTGGTTTTGCTTGGGCAGTTCTTAATTTTCCCCAGTTGGATACCGTTGGTTTATCTGCTGGCTGCCATGTGGTTATTTAACCGTCAGGTATTGCTTGAGGAAGATTTTTTAAGGAAACATTACGGACAGGAATATACAGATTATTGCAAACGGGTTAAAAGATATATTTAGGTAACATCCGCATCCCTTAACCTGTGGAAATACTCCTTTTCTGAATTATATCATTTTAATTAGTGACGAATGTCATAGAAATATCATCAACACAAATTACTTTTGGCTTACTAATAATAATTAAAAATGGAAACGAAAACAAACGGAAATCTTTTAGAGGGTAGCTAACGCGAAAAAGCAAACAAAATAATTGGCTCTTGTTTAAATAATACAAAAATTAAAAAAATTAAAAACGATGAAAGACAATGAAACTTTACAAAAAGACGTTCAGGATGCCATTAAATGGGAACCCTCATTGAACGCAGCAGAAATTGGGGTTACTGCCAAAGATGGCATTATTACCCTGACTGGAACAGTGGACAGTTATGCTAAGAAAGTAGAAGCAGAACATGCGGCTAAAAACATAGTCGGCGTTAAAGCGGTGGTAGAAAAAATTACCATTAAGTTTAGTGGTGGATGGAATAAAAGTGATAGTGACATTGCCATCGAAGTATTAAATGCTTTAAAAGGCAATTGGCAAATTCCTACCGACACGGTTAAAGTAAAAGTTGAAAACGGATGGATTACTTTGGAAGGACAACTTAACTGGAACTACCAAAAAGATGCGGCTAAAAACTTAGTAAAACATTTAGCAGGTGTGACAGGTGTAACCAACAATATTACCCTTCAAGGTGAATCCCAAGATGAGATTGAACAAAAGGATATAGAAGCTGCGTTTGCACGAAGTTCAGATTTAAATGAGGAACATATTCAGGTATCAGTTTCAGATAATAGAGTAACGCTACATGGTGTAGTTAGTTCTTCTTATCAAAAAGAAGAAGCTGAACGAATAGCTTATAATGCACCAGCTGTATGGACGGTAAACAACGAACTGATTGTGGAATACGCATACTTATTTATAGGAGAATAAAAATAAATTAAACTAACATTAGTTTAATTTATTTTTATTCTCCTATAAAATTAAAAACAATCACGTAAAAAATATTATCTATTCAGCAACATTTGCATTTATTGGCGCAGTATCATTACAAGCACAAAGTGTATACCAAGCAGAAAAAAATTGATTTAGTAGCTTTTCTGAAGGTATTATGATAATAATAGAAAGAAAAACGGGATGAATGTGTTTTTATGAAAATAGTAGTTGATTAAATAATGTTATAGTTAAATACATTTTTAAAAGAGTTATACCATAAACTAACAGCAGTATTTTAAAGATAATATTATTGGGATATAGTTCGAAAAGTCGTCCCACACATGTCTAATTATATGGGAAAGTATATAAATATTCCATGAAAGAATTTTTAACTGCTCAGTAGTATCCTCCCCACTATTACATTGAGAAAATGATGAAAACATAAAACAGATAGAAAAAGAAAACAAGAGACAAAAGTAATAACTCCTCTCCTAAACAACTTTAAAACAAAACCCACTATCATCTTAAGTAAGGTTAGTGTTTTAAAGGCTTTAATTGTAATAATTCTTGTTAAATCTGTAAGAACATGTTAAACAGGTTGATAAAGGAGATTAATTAGTTAATTTGCATTGGTAAGTTGTAAAGTGAGAAATATTTTATTAATAATTATAATTTATATCATGAATACACAATCAAATATGGCTAATGCAAGTGTTTTAAAATACCTTGTAAGACAGCCTAAAATTCAAACAGCAAAACCTCCTATAATAATTTTACTACATGGATTTGGAAGCAATGAGCAAGATTTATTTTCATTCGCAGATCAATTACCGGATAAATATCTTGTTATTTCAGCAAGAGCACCCTATAAATTAGGGGAGGGTAGCTACGCTTGGTATCAGATAGATTTTTCTACTGGCAAACCTGTTATAAATTCTGAACAGGAGGAAAAAAGCAGGAATATTATTATTCAGTTTATTACAGAGTTAAAAAAAGATTTTTCTTTTGACGAAAAGCAGGTTTTTCTTGGTGGTTTTAGTCAAGGAGGGATAATGGCATACAGCATTGGATTAACAAGGCCCGATATAATCCACGGCATTGTTATAATGAGTGGCCTATTACTTGAAGAAGTGAAACCGTTTATTGCTCCAAAAGAAAAGTTAAGCCAATTAAAAGTTTTCATTTCTCACGGAGCAAATGATCAAACTATTGGCATTCACTATGCAAGAGAAAGTGTTACATATCTTAAAACTCTAAAGATTAATCCATCATACAAAGAATATGCAGAAGGACATGGAATAAATAATGCCATGTTTATTGACATAGTGAGTTGGTTAAATAGTAATTAAAAAAATTGTTATAAATATTTCACAGTTTAGTAATTACCTTAAATAAATAAATTATGAAGCCTGTTTATATCGTATCAATGTCGCGCACACCTATCGGTCGCTTTAACGGAGTATTAGCTGAATTTACAGCGCCACAATTAGGTTCATTCGCTATTAAGAAAGCCATAGAAAAAATAAAACTTTCTCCCGATAAAGTAGAAGAAGTTATTATGGGAAATGTTTTAGGAGCTAATCTTGGTCAAAACCCTGCCAGACAATCGGCTTTATTTGCAGGCTTACCCGACAGCGTTATTTGTTCGTCGGTAAATAAAGTATGTGCATCATCTGCTAAGTCTATCATGTTTGGAGCTACCAATATTATGGCAGGTTTAAGTGATGTGGTTATTGCCGGTGGTTTCGAGAACATGAGTAAAACACCTTACTATTTGGAAAGAACTCTGAACCCAACTAAGATTAGTGATTACACCTTGCTGGATGGTATAAAAAAGGATGGATTGTGGGATGTATACAACGATTATCACATGGCTAATGCTGCTGAAGATGTGGCTGTAGAAATGAAAATAACCCGTCAGATGCAGGACGAGTTCGCTATAGAATCATATAAGAGAGCGCATATAGCCAATGAAAATAACTGGTATAAAGATGAGATTGATGCCGTAAAGATTATCGATAAAAAAACTAAGGCAGAAACCTTAATTACACAGGACGAAGAATACAAGCATGTGTTCTACGATAAGATTCCGCAATTAAAACCCGCGTTTTCTCCTACAGGAACTATTACCGCTGCTAATGCTTCTAAAATAAATGATGCAGGAATAGCTTTGGTATTAATGAGTGAAGCTAAAGTAAATGAGTTGAGAATAAAGCCTCTTGCAAAAATTATAGCCTTTGCCGATGCTGAACAGAAACCTTCTAAATTCCCAACTACGCCTTCTAAAGCTATGGTAAAAGCATTGGCATTAAGTGGTAAAAAACTAAGTGAGATGGATGCTTTTGAAATTCATGAAGCATTTTCCTGTGTGGCTTTGGCTAATATGCAGGAGCTTGGCATAACACATACGGTTACCAATTTGCATGGTGGTGCAGTTGCTATGGGACATCCATTAGGGGCTTCGGGGGCAAGGGTAGTAACTTCTTTAATTAGCGTATTAAAAAGATTAGGTGGTAAATACGGTGCAGCAGGTGTTTGCAACGGTGGTGGCGGTGCAAGTGCGCTCGTTATAGAAGTGATTTAGTTTTAGGAGTTTGTAAGAACTACTTACCTCCTGTTGCGTTTATCGGCAGTAGTCCTTCATGGGCTAAATATTTCAGCCGGGTATCATAACTTCTTCGGTTTATCATACGGTTGGGGTTTAGGGTAACTCGCTTAACCGTTTAATATCGAAGTTAAATCATGTATTCCTCTGACTTAAGTCAAGTTTTTAACACAAAACTCCCAATACCTTCGCATTAATCTAAAATATAAACATGAAAGGATTTAAAGCAAATATTGAAAAAACCACATTAGAAAATAATAATTTTCGTGAAGTGCTATATACTTCTGCCCATAGTCAATTGGTATTAATGTGCCTGAAACCAAATGAGGAGATTGGTGAAGAAATTCATTCCGAAAATGACCAGTTCTTTCGTTTTGAGAGTGGTCATGGTAAATGTATAATAGATGGTACTGTGTATAAAGTTCAGGATGGAGATGCTGTAATTGTTCCCGCTGGAGCAAAACACAACATTATTAATACAGATAAGGAAAAAGCTTTAAAAATGTACACCATATATTCTCCTGCCCATCATAAAGATGGTGTCATCAGAGCAACGAAGAAAGAGGCAGATGCAAAGGAAAATGAGGAAGAGTTTGATGGAAAAACAACAGAGCTTATTTCAAATATTTTACAAAAACAATAATGACAACAAGCTTTATCAGTAAAAAGAAAATAAATCATGGGGAATGCGTAAAGGCTTCTGACCTTCGTCAAGGGGTATTTGATTTTATTATAGCAACTCATCCTGATTTTAATAAAGATTGCTTTTTATCACTTGATGAACTTAATAATTACCGAAGGCTTTATTTAACTTCCCTTATCACTCAGGAAAAAGGTGAGCTAGAAATTATTGATAATGCTGTTTATGCCGCCATTAAAAATAATACCATTCTATCAGAGAATATAGAAGAAGAAATTGAAAGTAAATTAACATTAGGGCAGAGATTAGCTGATAAGATTGCAGCGTTTGGTGGTAGTTGGACATTTATAATTACTTTCTTTTCGTTTATTCTGATTTGGATGACTATTAATATTTGGCTTTTAGAAAAAAGAATGTTTGATCCCTATCCGTTTATTCTTTTGAATCTAATCTTATCATGCTTAGCTGCCATACAAGCACCAATTATAATGATGAGCCAAAACAGAAGGGAAGATAAAGACAGAAGGCGAAGTGAACATGATTATAAAATTAATCTTAAGGCAGAACTTGAAATTAAACTGTTAAGTGAAAAAATAGACCACTTACTTGTACATCAAAATAAAAAATTATTAGAAATACAGGAAATCCAGACAGATTATTTGGAAGACTTAATGAAGGAAGTTAAAAAAGTGAATTTAACTCATGCTGCATAATTATTTCAAAAATTATGTGATTTCGTTAATATGATTGCTCCAAGAGATAGAGGTAAAGATGATGGTATTGTTGAATTGCTGGCAATGGCAATTGCCATTTCAATGATATTATATAAAGGTTTCCTACTGTTTATTGTTTAAACTATGATATTTTTAACAGACTACCAATTTTAAATCAATTGCGGGGTATAACTATCATAGCATCTCTAATGATTATTTTTGGTTTAGCTGAGATAGTAACAGGTTTTATTCATTCTTTTTTGGGACTTGTAACTTCCCAGGGAAATACTTCTACCTATATAGGAGTTACACTTGGTGCTTGTTATTTTGTGGGTGGTTTACTACTTCTTACCAAAAGGAAATGGGCAGCAGTTGTTGTAATAGTATTGTTAGTTATTGATATAATTGGACGTATAGGCATGATTATAATGGGATTATATCCTGTTAATACTTTATTTCAGATTACAGGAATAACAATTGGCACATCCATTGCTATTTTCTTTGCTTTCTATGTTGGACAAAATTTTAAATATTTTAATCAATATGATAGAAAAAATTCTTCCTAATAAGCATCATTCAAAAGAGATGTTAAAGAGGTCTGTTGTTAAGACTGTTAGCTATAGAGTAGTTATTTTAATTCTTGATTTTACTTCCATTTATCTGTTTACTGGTCAAATAAAGATAGCTGTAGGTTTTATGCTTGTAAGTAATGTTTATACAACACTAGCATATTTTGTTCATGAAAGAATTTGGGATAGAATAAAATGGGGAAAACTAAATTAATCCAAAATAAACTGATTTGAAGCTTTATTAGTGTTAAACTAATATAAGTGCTAAGCTTATCTTTTTCATAAAATCTTCAGGTAAGGGATTTTCCTTATTTTTAAACCTTAAAGTGTATTAACCCATGAAAACTATATTATTAATAGAAGACAATAAAGATGTCCGTGAAAATACCGCAGAAATATTAGAGCTTGCCAATTATAAAGTAGTACAAGCTGAAAATGGTAAACAAGGGGTGGAAGAAGCACAACAAAACAAACCCGATTTAATCGTTTGTGATGTCATGATGCCGGTATTAGATGGTTATGGCGTTATTCATTTACTTAACAAAAGCCCTGAAACAGCCAGCATACCTTTTATATTTCTTACGGCAAAAAGCGAACGTTTGGATTTCCGTAAAGGCATGGAGATGGGTGCTGATGATTATATCGCTAAACCTTTTGATGACATAGAATTATTAAACGCTATAGAAAGCCGCCTCAAGAGAAATGAAATGCTTAAAGCGGAATTTTCTAAAGATGTGAATGGTCTAAACAAGTTCTTTAACGATGCAAGGAAAACAGACGAGCTTAAAAAACTGTCTGTAGAAAGGCGTATTAAACCATATAAAAAGGGAGAGGTTATTTTTCATGAAGGTAACAGCCCTAACTTTCTTTTCTTTTTAGTAAAAGGAAAGGTGAAAGCATTTAAGGATCATGAGTATGGAAAGGAACTAACAACCAGTTTATTTAAGGAAGGAGAATTTTTTGGATATACTACTTTAATAGAAGATAAACCTTATACGGAAACCGCAGAGGCTTTAGAAGATTCTGAAATATGCCTGATACCTAAGGATGATTTTCATTCATTAATGTATGGTAGTATGAATGTAATGAAAAGCTTTATAAAAATGCTTACTGATAATATTGCTGATAAAGAAAACCAATTGGTAAGCATGGCATACAGTTCGGTTCGTAAAAGGGTAGCAGGAGCTTTACTGCTGTTGCAAAGCCGTTATGATACAAATAAAGATAAAAACTTTAGTATATCGATTCCTCGCGAAGAGCTTGCTAATATCGTTGGTACAGCTACCGAATCCTTAATAAGAACTTTGAGTGATTTTAAAGAAGAGAAGTTAGTAGAAATAAAGGGAAGTAATATTTCTATTACAAATACTGAAAAATTAAAAAAGCTGAGAGGCTAGTATTTTATGTTCCTTTTTATAAAATGAAAAAGTCAACCTTACGGGGTTGACTTAGTGTTTTTCAAGAACTAAAAACCTTACGGGGCTTTCATAGTGCTTTTTATAATTCAGAGACCTTACGGGGTCTGCTTAATTAAACCTGAACTCTATTTGAATTCAACGATACAAATGTATATGCAGATCCCTGAAATGATAATGACTGCTATCAGTTTTTACTTTGATTAATGTCAGGATTTAGTTTATAGAACTATGTACGTTCTGCGGGAATTCAACAGTAAAAGTTGTACCCTCTGTTGATTTACTCACAAAGCTAATGGTTCCGTTAAGCAATTCCACATATTTCTTTATAATATTCAATCCTAAACCTGTACCCTCTATACTTCCAACGTTGCCTGCCCTAAAGAATTCGGTAAACAATTTCTTTTGGTCTTCTTCCGGTATTCCAATTCCATTGTCTTTTACATTTATTGTTACTCTATTATTAATCACAGAGGAAGTCAGTTCTATGTTTTTTTCTTCGGGAGAATATTTACTGGCATTGGAAAGCAGATTCAATAAAATGTTCTTTAGTAGTTTATTAGATTGCTCAATAGTTTCTTCACCTTCATGGTAGTATTTAATCTTCTGGTTCTTTTTACCTACCATCCCATCCATTTCTTCAACCACACCTATTAGTAATTCAGGTAAATTAAATTTGGAACTATCAGCTTCAACAACCCCACTTTCAAGCTTTGCCAATGAAAGAAAATCATTTAGAATTTCGGTAAGATTTCTAACAGAGGAAGAAATACGCTCTACATGCTTCATCCTCTTTT
>CAVXOV010000063.1:0-79787 GCA_963763345.1 uncultured Candidatus Saccharibacteria bacterium | reverse complement strand
ATAAAAATAACACCATGTATACTTCAAAGCAAATCATCTGGTTAAAAAACGTAACTCGAAATGACGGCAGAGGATGGGCTTATGAAGATAAGTCTTGCGGAAATACATTTCCATTGAACTGGCCAAAGGCATGGCCAAGGGCTGCTGAGAAGCCGGCAGTGGGCGATATAATTTTACTCTTTCAGAGACCTAAGTTTATTAGAGGTAAAAGGAATTATGACGTT
Source organism: uncultured Candidatus Saccharibacteria bacterium (assembly GCA_963763345.1). Classification (GTDB taxonomy): domain Bacteria; phylum Bacteroidota; class Bacteroidia; order B-17B0; family Aurantibacillaceae; genus PALSA-968. The sequence continues at coordinate 79,563 of CAVXOV010000063.1, read as the reverse complement.
CACCTCACTCACTTAGTGAGCCCAGTATCGATACCAGTTATTGTAGACGAAAGCAATGCTGAGTATCCGTGGTGTCGTGAGGTTATGCCTATCGCAATAGCAAATCCTATTGATTCAATACCGAATCCATGATTTTTCAGTTTCTTTAAACCTAATAGAGGGCAAACGCATCCTATAATAAATCTGGAAAGTGATGCCAACCTAACAGTTGAAGAAACGAAAACCTTGGTGTGGGATTTGTTTAATGGACATTTTTGCGATGGACTAAATCTTGAATCCACACTTCCCGAATTGCCTTTTGAACATCCAGGTGGCTTGAAGGTGACAAAGTTGTTAAGAAGCATGTCCAATTGGAGATTTCAAAGAGGAGTGCCAGCGCAGTAAAATTCGCAAAGACAATGGCAAGGAGGGCAGGTGGTGGAATAATACTTTGCGAGTGTTGCCAATTCGACTTTTTTGCAAAATATGGAAAGTTAGGTGAAGGATTTATAGAAGCTCATCACAAGATGTTTTTATCCACAGGAAGTAGAAGGACTAAACCTGAGGACTTTGCTATGGTTTGCTCCAACTGTCATAGAATGCTGCACACAAAAAAGGAAGATGGAGTTTATCATACAGTCGGTAGCTTGCAGGAACTTGTTGCAAAGGAAAAGGTAGGTGGAAGGAACAAGTAAAAGATGGACGTTAACGACATAAGGAGTAGAATAAACCGAGTTGAAACCGCATTAAACTCGCGGGTGGACAATGATTTTGCTCGACATGCTAAGATTGAATTTATCGATAAGGGTGTTTCTGTTACAATGCCAGCACGCGACAGTAGGGAAACGATAGAGAGAAAATATAATTTCTCATCCTGCACCCTCTCGCGACACTAAAAGAACATTTAAAAAACTGTGTGATTCGCAAAGGGTATGAACCGAAAGTTATTGAAGAAGCCGTACAAGATTCCGTCTGAACTCCAAGTTCTGCTCGACTTGGATAATTCTGATAAACATGGAAGCCCCTTAAGGGTTAATCACTCCCGCAGGAATCCAATTATACGAAATGTGCGTCAAGGTTTAGTCAATAACAATCATGGTAAACCTATCGTAATGACGATCTCGCAGGTGGGTGAAACAAAAGTTGTGGATGGGGACATTCCTTCCGTTGTTATAAATGCCGACATATACGACGGAGATGGTGATTTTTTATTTGATTTCGATACGCTGGTAGAAACCTCGCTATTCACAATGGATAGATATAGCAAACCAATACGACTGTATATAATTGTAAGATATGAATACAACAGAAGTTGCAACAGGGCTTAAGTTTAATCAAGAAAGATGGGGCAAATGGGTGACCGTATCATTATCTTGGGGGTAGAAATGACCCTGAGAAAGTTACAATAACCAGGCCTTTAAGTGCTAAGGAATTTTGGACGCAGAATTATATGACATTAATCGGTTTGACGTAGAGAAAAAGCAGAACGGTTTACTGACAGTATATGACCAGGCAAATATCAAATCCTACCTTTGGGTTTTAGGAGTATATGAGTTTTTTAGGATGATGGATGATAAAATCCGAAAGAACCCAGAGATAGCAAACGCGAAAGCGACAAAGGCAATTAGTGATACCAAGAAAGTATTTGCAAGACTTAGAGTTCCTTTGGCAAAGCTTGAAGAATCTCACAAGTATAAAGGAAAGGATTATTCGGTTCCTAAACTGGGTGCTAATGAAGAGCAGTTAGGTTGGCAAATAAATGATGATGAAATAATCTACTATCGATACCTATCAGATTTGGCAATCGATACCCTAAACCAGCTTAGATTAAGTAATTACGAACAAAATGAAAAGAAACGGTCACCCCAGCAGGAGAAGTAAGTGATTAGAAACAGGTGTGCGATTTTGTTTTCTATTTAGGTATAATTACTTTTCTTCTAATTAATTTTCATTTGAAAATAAATAGCGTCTTTTCCATTAATTAAACCTAAAAATTTTTTCCACGGAGCAATATACAAAGCATCGAACTCATAAATTTTATTATCTTCTTTAAATTTTATTTTCTCTCCCATTTTAATTGTGAAGGCATTTATAAAAAATGCCGAATCATTTTCTACTTTATAAATTGCAATAGCACCTTGTGCATTTTTTTTATCAATATTTAATGGGATTAATCTTATATTATTAAATTGATTATAGCGGTCAGTTATGAAAAATCTTATTGAGTCTGTGCCTATTATTTTTTTATTTTTTTCTTCAATATTAGCTACTTTATTATTTACCATCGAGGAAGAGTTGTATAGTTGATAGCCTGAATATGACCCACCAGGAATATCATCTAAACTGCCAATAAAAGCCTCTGTTGAATAATCCTCTATAATATCGTAAGAAATCCAACAGAAGCCTTCTCTTCAAATCATCATTAGGGTCATTATTAACTTTATTCCAGCCCTTCCCCCATGAGTTCATCACAATAAAAGCTCTTTTTATATCATCATAGCCAACTATTAACATTGAATGACCGCCTGCATCCATCCCCTGAAAGGTCATCCATGTATCATAGCTATTATTAAAAGCTGGAGGATATGAATAACAAGATTCAGTTTGACAGTTAAATGTTTCATCTAAACGAACAGCAAATGGGACAGGGTATCCTTTTGAAATATATTTTCGAATAATATTAGTCTTATACCTTTTGGGATAATATTGGTCGGAAACGTACAAAGCCTTAATGGATTTTAGATGCAATAAATTTGGGTTGCCTGACCTGTCATCAATATTAGGAATAAAATTACAGCAATTAGGATTATTATAAATATTGGGATTCCATGCACTTAATGGTGCGGCACCAATATCTCTTAAAAACAGCATAGCATCACCAACCATAGCCCCACATTCCTTACAGTTTCTACATGCTTTGTCTTTGATATGCGAATGAACAAAAAAGAGGACTAAATACATGGTCTGTGTTTAAATTTCCAGAACTTAAAGTATAATCCCATCCATATTTTCTTTTTGCTAAAATACTACATAGACCATAAGCTGTTGCGTGACTTACACACGAACCAAAATTTCCTTGATTTATTACGGGAGGACATTCATTATCCATTCTATATGATGAAGGAATATTATCAATCCCAGTGGAACTTAGGTTGGTTAAAACCTCTATTTTGTTAATTACCTTTTTTGAAGTTTTTATATCCCCAAATCCATGAATATGCACTGTATCCTCTTGGGCTTTAATATGAAAAATCGAGAGAGAAAGAATAAGGATTAATGTTTTTTTCATATTTTTTTTTCAATACTACTAAAAAAAGAGATTAACGTAAAATATTGGTGTGCAATATTGGTGTGCGATTTTGCTTCCTATTGTCTCATTTTGCATGATTTTGCGTCCGAATGCCTTGATTTGCAGGGGCGGCGAAGGGCTTAAAATCCTGTGACCTCAACAGTCGTACGGGTTCAAGTCCCGTCCCGAGTACTTAACACAAATATAAAACCATGTAAATCAACAGATTACATGGTTTTTGTGTTTTAAGGGGATGTTTTGGGGGATAGTATTAATTTTTCTAAACGCCAATTCCGCTATAATAACGAGTTTAAGTAAATACTTAATCGTTACTTTTGATTACAAGATTTTAAAATATAAATAGATGTTAAAAAAAACTGAATTTTTTGTGAGTCAACTATTTCAATACCATGAAATTCAAAAGGCAATTGATGAAATCAAAAAAAACGTGACACATTCATTAATGATAATAAGAGTAATATCCTTTCAATAGAGCAAGAAAGTATTAATGTAATACAACCTGCTAATGCTGTTGGTGTTATTTTAACCCTTACATATATTCCTGTAAAATGAAACTTGTAAAAGCAACAATTAGAGAATTTAAATCAATTAGAGATTTCACAATCAATTTTAAAAATAATACAACGTGTATAATAGTAACCACAGTTGGTATCTTTTGCTTTGCTATTACCGGAAAAAGTTTATATTATAGGAACTAAGGGTAGTGGTAGATTATCCTTTTATTGCAAGAGTTACCATCTAATTCTTAGGTCAAGATATTTTGTGTGTCTGCTTATCTTTGAATATTAAGTGTTATAAATAATCAGAATTATTTTTTGTAGTTTTATATGTCAACTGATTGCGTGAAATGAATTCTTTATCTACCTATTTTTTTCCTGATACTGGTTTTCTGTAATACTTGCAATGAGGGTAAAAGATTTCCAAGCCATTCCTACTCTTAATAACGAAAGTAAAAATCTGTGCCATCTGTGGCTAAATAATTATTACTTTTGAATCGAGCGAAGCGAACGCATGAGCACCAATAAAATAATAAAAGACATGCGAATAATTCGCTAAAATTATGAGTAAAGTAATTCCAAATTTCATACAATCGCCAACCATAGATCAGGTAAGCATTGAGGAGCGGGTAGCACGGTTTAACACCCGTAGTATTAAAAAAGAGACCAAACTGCAAGGCTTAAAGCTTGCGCTGAATATGATTGATTTAACCACGCTGGAAGGTAAAGATACCGAAGGCAAGGTTAGGCAAATGTGTTATAAAGCCATGCACCCCTGCGATTCTTTGGGCAGGCTTGCCAACCGTGGCGGCTGTATGTGTATATCCTACCCACGTAAAAACCGCTAAAGATGCTTTGAAGGGCAGTAAGGTAAAAGTGGCTTCGGTGGCAACGGCGTTCCCCAGCGGTAATTCTACCTTAGAGGTAAAACTTGCTGACACCAAATTTGCCGTTGATAACGGTGCGGATGAGATTGATATGGTTATCTCTCGCGGAGAGTTTTTGGAGGGTAATTACAATTTTGTGTTTGATGAAATTGCTGCCATTAAAAAAGCCTGCGGTAAAGCCCGCCTGAAAGTTATTTTAGAAACAGGAGAGCTATCTACCTTGGATAATGTTCGTCGTGCCAGCGATATTGCTATGTATGCCGGAGCTGATTTTATAAAAACATCTACCGGAAAAATTCAACCTGCCGCTACTATGCCCGTTACCTTGGTGATGCTGCAAGCTATTAAAGATTATTATTACAAAACCGGTATTATGATTGGCATGAAACCTGCCGGTGGTATATCAACTGCTAAAGGTGCTCTGCAATACCTGGTGATGGTAAGCGAAACCTTGGGCTCTAAATGGATGACAAATGAGTGGTTTCGTTTTGGTGCCAGCAGCTTGGCTAATGATATTATTTTACAATTAGAGAAAGAAGCCAGGGTGCTTTTATTACTCTAAGGATTATATAAGTATTGATTAAACCTATTTTATGTCGAAAACAGAACTAATACATTAGACCTTATGGGCAACTGGACTTACGCACCGGCACCGGAAGACAGCAAGCACATTAAGCTGAATAAAAAATACGATTTATTTATTGGCGGTAAATTTGTAAAGCCAGGCAAAGGCAAATACTTTGACACTTTTTCCTGCTCAACTGAAGAGAAGTTAGCCGAGATTGCCGAAGCTGACGAGAAAGATGTTGACCTTGCCGTAAAAGCTGCACGCAATGCTTATGAGAAAGTATGGAAAAAGATGCCTGCCAAGGAGCGTGCAAAATATATTTTCCGCATTGCGAGAATGATACAAGAGCGTTCGCGCGAGTTGGCCGTTATAGAAAGTATGGATGGTGGGTAAACCTATTCGTGAAAGTAGAGATATAGATGTGCCTTTGGCTGCCAATCATTTCTTTTATTATGCAGGTTGGGCAGATAAACTGGAGTATGCATTTCCGGGAAGAAACCCAACTTCATTAGGTGTTGCCGGACAAATTATTCCTTGGAACTTCCCGCTGTTGATGGCTGCCTGGAAAATTGCTCCAGCCTTAGCTACAGGTAATACCGTTGTATTGAAACCTGCGGAGACTACTCCGTTAACTGCTCTGAAGCTTGCTGAAATTATTCAGGAAAGCGGCTTGCCTGACGGTGTTGTGAACATTATTACAGGCTTTGGTAAAACAGGTGCTGCTATTGTTAACCATCCTGATGTAAACAAAGTAGCCTTTACCGGAAGCACGGATGTAGGTAAGCTCATACAAAAATCTATTGCAGGAAGGGATAAAAAAATAACGCTTGAGTTAGGTGGTAAAGCTGCCAATATTGTATTTGAAGACGATCCTATCGACCTAGGTTCGAAGGAATTGTGAATGGTATCTTCTTTAACCAAGGACATGTTTGTTGCGCGGGTTCACGTTTGTTTGTGCAGGAAGGCATTGCCGATGAATTGATACGTAAGCTGAAAGACCGCATGGAAACACTTATTGTGGGTAACCCCTTAGATAAGAATACCGATGTGGGCGCTATCAACTCTAAAGAACAACTGGATAAAATAAATCATTATATAAAGTTAGGAGTGAATGAAGGGGCTGATCTGTTTCAAGCTTCCTGCGCCATTCCTAAAAAAGGATATTTCTGTAAACTTACCTTGTTTCTTCATGCATCACAATCGCACCGCATTGTGCAGGAAGAAATATTCCTACCCTGTGTTAGCTGTGCAAACTTTTAGAACTATAGAGGAAGTGATTGAAAAAGCCAACAATATTCCTTATGGTTTAAGTGCGGGTGTGTGGACAGATAAAGGCTCTAAAATATTTAATATGACCGGCAAGCTGCGCGCAGGTGTTGTTTGGGCAAATACCTATAATAAGTTTGACCCTACTTCTCCTTTTGGCGGTTATAAAGAAAGCGGTTTTGGAAGAGAAGGCGGTTTGCATGGTTTAATGCCTTATCTGAAATTTTAATTTCTTATTGTGTTAGAGAATCTCACCTCCGCACAAAAGCAGGCACTTCTTATCTATTTAAAAACCTTTGTAAGTGATGAGCGTTTGCAACGCTTTGATAAAGTTATTGCAGAGCGCATTAACCATATTCACATTGTGTTGGAAGATATTTACCAGGCACACAATGCAAGTGCTGTGTTGCGTAGTGTAGATTGCTTTGGTATACAAAACGTACACTTTATAGAGACACGTAACTTCTATAAAGTATCTGATGATGTGGCGCTGGGAGCTTCACAGTGGTTGACAATTCACCGGCATAAAAACACTCGCCAAACATTAAGTGAGTTAAAACAACAAGGTTTTAAAATTGTAGCAACTACACCGCATAAAAATGATAAAACCATTTACGACTTTGATGTAACACAAAAGTTTGCGCTCGTGTTTGGAACAGAAAAAGAAGGTATCTCACAAGACATATTTGATATGGCTGATGAGTTTGTAAAAATACCTATGTATGGTTTTACCGAAAGCTTCAACATAAGTGTATGCGCCGCCATGTGCATGAATGAGTTTAGTAATAAGATACGAAAGCAAGTTCCTGAACCTTATTTATCTGAAGAGGAAAAACAAGACATCTATATTGAGTGGCTTCAAAAATCAATCAAAAAGTGTGATTTGATTATTAAGGATTTTATACTGAAGAATGCTTAATATTCTTACTGTAATAAATCAACAGCCATAGCAGCTAAGAGGATAGCCCCTGTTTCAATAGCATTTTCATCTATATTGAACGTTGAAGTATGTACCCCTGAGGTAATGCCATGTTGTTTATTACCTGTACTAATCTAAAAAAACAAGAAGGTACTTGCTGAGATATAAAAGCAAAGTCTTCTGCAGTCATCCGTAGCGGAAGTTCTACCACATTCTCTTTTCCTAAGTAATGTATGGCGGTACTTTTTGCTTGAGCTGTAACCTGCTCATCATTTACCAAAAAAGGATAACCCCTTATAATTTTAACCTCAGCTTTTGCATTTTTTGAAGTTGCTATATCGGTTATTAATTTAGTTATTCTTTCATGTGCTTGTTTACGCCAATCTTCATTCATAGTCCTGAAAGTACCTTTATATAGACTTTTTGGGAATTACATTGGTAGCGCCGTTAGCAATTATCTTTCCAAAAGCAAGAACGGTGGGGATGTTTTTATCATTTGCTTGAGCAGAACAATTATTCGGAAACTCTTTACTTAGTTCCAGTAATATTTCTGAAGCAATTAAAATGGGATTATTGTATTCTGAAGGCATAGCACATGACCACCTTTGCCGATGATGTCTATATAAATTTGGTCGGTACTTGCCATATACATGCCGCTTCTAAAGCCTGCCTGTCCGGCATTTAAATCGGTAAATACATGCAAGGCAAGAGCAGCATCTACTTTAGGGTTTTTCGTGAAATGCCTTTTAATCATGAGTGATGAGCCACCAGGCAGTAACTCTTCTCCTGGTTGGAAGATAATTTTTACGGTTCCTTCAAAACTATCTTTCAAATCGTTTAAAATAATGGCAGCGCCCAGTGCACAGGTACTATGCACATCGTGTCCGCAGGCATGCATCACTCCTTCATTAACAGACTTATAAGTCACTTCATTCCTTTCAGTAATCGGCAAAGCATCCATATCACCACGCAACATCACAGTCTTTTATCGGGATTTTTTCCTTTAATAAGAGCTATAATGCCTGTGTTTACAATACCTGTTTGGTGCTCTATACGATGTTTAATAAGCTGAGTGCTGATATATCGGGAAGTTTCTACTTCTTTAAAAGATAATTCGGGATGTGCATGTAAATGCCTTCTTACATATTACCAAATAAGAAAAGTGTTGTTGTGCCTTTTGTTTGATGAGCCCGGTTAAGTCTGTCATCTAAACCTTATTTCCAAATTGACATCTTCAAGCCTACTAAGACAACAAAGCCTGCAAATATTTTCTTTACTAGGTTTTGGTCAATGGAGATAGCCAGTTTAGAACCTAAATAACCACCCAATAAAAATGTGGTTGCAATAATTAGGGCTGCTTTATAATCTACAAAATCGGCTTTGTAATAATTCATCACTGCAAAAATACCTGTGGGCAGTAATAACAAAAACAGACTTGTCCCCTGTGCTTGTTGTTGCGAGAAACTTAAAAAATAAACTAAAGCAGGTACTATAATAATGCCGCCGCCAACACCTACCATACCACTGAGGAAGCCAGCTAACAAACCGACTATCAATAAAACAATAATTTCTGTCATAGTATATTTTTTCTTAAAGTCGTTCATCAAAAATCTGTAGTAAGCGAGAAATAAGTTACTTCTTTTTGATGTGTTTGATTATCAAGTCCCCAAGAGAAATCTACCCGCACAAAATATCCAAATATTTGCGTACGAAGACCAACGCCATATCCGGCAATGATGGCTTGCTTAGGTTGGTTAATGATAACGGTTATAGGGTTTTGATAAAATGTATACTGGTTGGTAGTGTTTGCTATACTAAATGGGTTGGTACCCTGCCAGCACATACCTACATCAAAGAATGGAATGATTTGGAAATTATTTATAATAGCAGAACGTATGGGATGGTTTGCAAAATATTTAAAGATAGGGAAACGCAATTCAGAATTATAAACCACAAAATTGTTTCCGTTACGGGCATTTTGTGTAAAACCACGCATATTGGTAGCTATAGCTTGGAAGCCATAGGTTTCTGGATGTTTGATTTGCTCATCACTATTAAACTTAGGTGCTATCTGATTATCTACACCACCTAAATAATAACAAATCCTATCGGTACCCCAGAAGAAGCCCCTGCTATACGGTTTGCCCAAATTAAATCTCTGTGTACTTTTAAATAATGCCTTACATCAAACCCAGCATTAATCATGTTTTGACGTTGATCAAGATTATGAATATCTATTCCTTCATAATATTCTGCAAATACTTTTAAGCGCCAGCCATTATATAAATTCAATCCTTTAGCGCGCGTATTATCAAATACATACTCTGTTTTAAAACCTACCCAGTTATCGAAAATATTTGCAGCTTTTAACGAAGGATCATCTTGTGCACTTGTAATGGTTTTATCATTTCGGTAACTAAAAGTTCCTTTAACGCTTGATACCTCATTAATAGGATATTTTAACCTGTATTGCACATCATGTGTAAGGATTCTTATATTATTTCCATCATCACTTACAGATGGTAATGAAAGGCGATGAAGTACCAATTGTTTATCCCATAATTTTTTTCTGTTTTCTACACTTACAAAATACTCGTTATTCAAATTAACCCCCATACGCATACCAGCCGTTATGCGATAATCTTCAAACAAATCGCTGGTAGCAATTTTTAAGAATGCATTCAGTCCGGGGTTTACATAATAACCTGTAAACTTTTGATAGGTTTGGTTTAAAAAGGAATTATCTATTGCGCTATTACCTCCGATCTACAGCAAAATTTACATAATAGTTTTTTTGTATGGGGAGTTGAAGCCCTGTATTTTTTGATTGTTAGTTGCTATGCTTGTAGTAGGTGTGCCGACACTTGTTTGAGGATTAGATGTATTAGACTGATTGTTACCATCTTTAAAAGAATAGTTGTTAATATCAACCCCTCCTGCATTTGTTGGTTGTTTTGGCGTAGTTGTTTCGGGTTGGTTCTCAGATGCAGTATTTATAATTGGAGAATTCTGCGCTTTAGCTGCATAAAGCTGCGCACGTCTGTAATACGTATTTTTTAAGTTGTAGTTTTTAGTTACATCTTTTTTACTAATATCATTAATATACATATATTCGAACCCGTTTACATAAAAAACCTCGGCTACTTTATTGGCTTTTATATTTACATCCTGTTCGAGTATGCTTGTTTTATAATTTGAGATAGGGTGATTATTAAACACATATTTATAATGTTCGGTAGTATCTACAAAAGAGATAACGCTATCCAGTTTTGCTACAAAACGATTTTTAATTCCGTTTTGATCGCTTAAATATGTAAAGTATCCATCATAAAAATCGGTTGGTTCACTTTCCTGAATGTTTTTAGTATCGGTTACCCGATAAAGTATTTTGGATTTTGTTTTATAATCGTATAAAAATATGTTGTGAAACTTAGATTGCTCAAATTCAAATTTACCATTATCGCTTTCTTTAATGGTATCATGCATACGGTTAGATGCAAAGGCAATCTGATGGCCTTTGTTTATAAAGTGTGGGGTTTCATCATCCCATACATCGTTGGTTATTTGCTCTAACCCGCCTGCATTTATCTGATAAATAAAAATATCGCTTTGCCCTTTTGCTTTTTTTACGGCACTCATTACAATCCTTTTTCCATCCGGACTATAAGCAAAAGATTTTACCTTTTCTATACCCGTGATAGGTTTATCAACCCTGTCTTTATCGGCAAGGTTATACATGCTTAAATAAATTACCCCTTTCTTTTCGTGTATGGCAGCAAAGGCTTGCCCGTTAGGATGCCATGCCAGCAAAGGATAGGTAAGGTCATTAATCCTGTCTATTTTAGGACCCCATTTAGCCATGCGTGTTTTCTTTCCGGTAGTTAAATCTTGTACGTAAATACGATGTTGAGTCATTTCATTGCGCGCATAGATAACCTGCTTTCCATCCGGACTTATTTTTAGTTGATAGTAATCTCTTGTTTTTTTTGGTTTTAAAATAATAGGGTCTTGAGTAGGAAACTTTTGTGTGGTATCTTTCTTGGCATTATTTCGGGCGGTAGCATCAATCCATTCGTATAACAAACCTTTGGTATCGTTACCCACCACAAACATAAAGGCATTATCCACATTGCGACTAACCTTGGTCATGTATAAAATATTGGCAATGCTTGTTTCTCCATAAGCATCGGCCACATGTTGCCACATGGCTTGTCCTATAATACCGGCATCTTTATCGCTTAATCGGCTAAGACTAAAATACCTGTCGAAGATGATTCCATCATTCGTAATGTTATCAATATCCGTATTCCATCCTTCAGATAGATAGGCAATCAAACCTTTGGTGTACCAATCGGGCAGATTTAAAAAAGTAGAGTTTATTAATACGTTTCTGGTTTTGCCACCAAACAACATTTCATTAATAAGAGCCTGGCAATACCCGCCCTAATCTGCTTGTCGAGCGCAGCTAAGTTTCCGTTAAAGTAAACGCTAAGTTTAGTGCCCACAATTTTTGTAGTACCGCCCGTGTTGGCTGTAATATCAGTTGATAAACCTAAATTACTTTGCCTAAAATCTCCCTGATTGCTATACGTAAGTATTTGCAGTTTGGTATTGTTTTGGTAATCTAATTTCTTTTGTAAATCTTTTAAATGAAACTCGGCACGGTAAGAAACATACCTTGGCAATATCCCGACAGCCTTCGTAAAAGTATACCTGATACTTATCGTAGTCATAATAGGTCCAGTAAAAAGGTTGGTATTGCACACGGCTTTTACCAAATTCCTGCTGCAACCCATAATAAAATTGTCCGTAAAAAACCGAGGGGAGCAAAACGGCAACTAAAAGAAGATATTTCTTTATAAAATGCATAAGGTGAGGGGTAAAAGTAATAATTTTTTAAGCCTAAAACCTTAAAAATATATTAGAGATTGGGATGCCAAAACCAAGCATTTTTATTGTTAAGAGAAGACAGCATCATGCATATACATAAAAGAAGATAAGAAAATGCATTTGGATGGTGCCATCAAAGTAGCAAAGGTATGGGCAAACTTGACAATAAATAAAAATATCCGGTACTGATAGATTGCGGAGAGTTTACCACCCCAACAGTAACATAGGTACAATCTTTGTAATCAAGGGAAACGCCCAAAATAAATAATGTTAAGTACTATTTATCTTTTGGATAGGAATAATAATACTTTTACATTTACCCGACAGAATTAAAATTTAAACCTCAACAAAAATTTTATAAACTATGAATAAAATAAAAACAAGTAAAATTCTTATTCCGGTAGATTTTTCAAAAACATCGCTAAACGCTATTAAGTATGCAGCATTTATGGCTAAGTACACCAAAGGCGAACTGGTGTTGGTACATGTGCAAAGCAAATCAGATTTGCTGGAAGTAATTATGCCTGCTGTAAAACTGAAAAATATTTCTGTTATAACTGACTTCTTATACGAAAGGCTTGAAAAAATAGCCGCAGATATCAGAAAGCGTTACGGTATTACAGTTAGTTCTTATATAAGCACTGGTCATGTTACATCTGAAATTATTGCTATGGCCGAAGAAACCAAATCAACCATGATGGTAATGGGTACACATGGTAAAGATTCCGACAATGGTTTCTTTTTGGGAAGTAATGCATACCGTGTACTTACCAAATCGGATATACCAGTTATGACCGTACAAACTGCTGCTGATAAATTAGGCTTTCAAAATATTTTGGTGCCTATTGATACATCCGATCATTCCCGTCAGAAAGTTGATTCTGCTATTTTTATGGCAGATAAGTTTACCGCAAAACTGCACATCTTAGGAATATTGCACACGGGTAACAAAGGAGAGCAAAACTATAAGTACAAAATGGAAGTAATTATGGGGCAGATTAAAAAAATGGCCGATAAGAAAAAAATAAGTTGCACAACCGATATTCAGTTTGCCGATAACCGCGCTAAAACAACTTTAGACTATGCCAAAAAAGTAAAAGCAGATTTAATTCTTTCTATGACAGACCAAAATGCCGAGTTCTCGAGTATCGTATTAGGTAATTACATACACCAGCTTACTAACGATAGTAAGATACCTGTATTATGCATTCCACCTGAACTTAACCCTGATTTGTTAAGTGGTGCCATTGGCGGATTGGAATATTAAAAACCAAACAACCCATCATAAAAAAGCCTCTCTATTATATAGAGAGGCTTTTTGTTTTATACTTAATGCTTATTAAGATTTCTTTTCTTCTACCCTCTTCTCTTTGGTCAATTTGCAGGCATCTAACATTTTTTGAATAGCTTGCTGAGAGAAAGGCTCTCCTTTTACATCTTCAAAAACGTATGTGCGTGCTCCAAGTTTCTTTACCTGATAAAAATGGAACTCCGATAAATCTGCAATTCCTGATTCCCACATTAAAGTGGTTGAATCATCCGTAATATACTTTTTAAGTTTGTTTACATCATCACTTGCTATATCCGCTTTTCTTTGATTAATGTCTCCGTTTGTTTCAAGAATAGATATTTGAAAATCTTTACCAACCTTAACAAGATACTCGCCGCTTGATTGCACACTAGTATCAAGTATTCCGGCTGATGAATCAGGGATCAGTATAAATGCATTCATGCCTGTTTTGCTTATATCATAATAGCGCATACCTTTTGGTGCAACTAAGTTTTCACTTTCATTCTGCTTCTTCCCTCCACACGAAAACAGGATTATAATTACTGCGAGAGATAAAGTTATTTTAAGGATGTGGTTCATTTGTGTGTATTATAAGTTTACGTGCAAATGTAAACGATTTGTTAGATTATGCAAAAAAGGAAGTGAGAAAAAACCGGAAAGCATATTAACTAAAAAGCCCCGCTTGGCGGGGCTTTTTGATTACTTCTTTTTAGAAGTTTTCTTAGCTGCTTTTTTAGTTGCTTTTTTTACAACTTTTTTCGCTGCTTTTTTTGCTGCTTTCTTTGCCATGGTTTTTGTTTTTTGAGATTTATATGATACGAAGTAACTAAATAAATTTAGTTATACGCGAATTGCATCGTTATATTTTTCAACACTTTTTTGTTGATATTGTTAATTACTCAAAATGATTGCATCAACACAAAATAAAATTTCACACGATTAAAATTTGTTATACTCTGCATATATTGATTTTAAAGGTATTTCCAAGCATCATTATTTTTGTTTGATAAAAATAAAAACATAAAAAACAAATCATGTTAGCTAAGTGATGAGCAAAAAATATTTTTTAAAAAGAAGAAGAAATTTCTTCGCTCAACAAAAAAACAAGTGTGTTTTATCTTTTTTAAGCTGAAGTGATTTTATTAATCACTCGTTTTGGATGAAAGAATAATACTCCAGTCAGTCTCAACATCCCATCCGGCGGGCACTTTCACGAGTTTATCATAGATAAAAACATCTTCGGGTTGAGTATGTGTTGTAAAATTTGCGGGTGTAAACTTTTTATTTGCATCCACATCATTAATAAAACGAAAAGAATATTCTGCTGAAGGAAGGTTATAAAACGTAATGTTGTTTTCTTTTTTTACTGATCCGCTATATTCATCAAGTACCTTTTCCTTTGAGTCTAGAAGCTGTACTACATAGTTGTGTATAGTATCCGATATAGTCAGTTTTAGTTTAAGTGTACCTATATCATCATTAGAATATGTTTTGAAAGTTGTTTTAATGGTATCAGCATTTGTCTTACCCCAATAGGTAGTTATACTGTTTGGTAAAAACATAAGGGTATATGTTTTGCTTTCCTGTAACTTATTAAGCAGTCTTCTTTTGTAAGCAGGTAAATAAGTGGTAACTAAATTATTGTTTTCGTTTTTGTTCTCGAAAGTAAGTATGGCTTTCTCCGTTTTATCTTCATGCTTTAACAAACATTTATCCATGTCTATACTATTCTCTATAGGAAAAGAAAAACTTATATATATATCATCATTCCTATTACCATAAGTTGGTTTGTTTACACTCATCCTTATCTTTTTACCATTCTTATTTATAGTGCTATCCACTTTTGTTTGATTGGGCACTTCCAATTTGACAGTATCAATAACAGTTTGATTCCTTTTTACCTCAAACTTCAATTCTGTATCATAGATGTCTTTATAGTATACTTCAAGCGTATCATTTCTTGTTTCGTAAGCAATCTTATCCTTGTCGGCATTTCTTTCCGGGTTTTTATTACTGTCTTCTAATAATATAATATAAGCATCAGGCATGGTATCGCTTAATATATACTTATGATATCCCCAAAAGGATTGTATTTTCTTTTTAATAAAACTATTGTTGCCTTTAGGTGTACTCATTTTAAAATCTACGGTATCTTTTCCGGTAATAATTAAAGGACTATTTCTAAACCCAATGGCTTCTCCGGCATCGTAGGTTTTACTTTTATTTTTATCGGTAATGGCAACAATCTGATAGGTATCGGGTTTTATGGCAGAAATAGAATACATACCCAACGAATCTGTTTTAACAAGATAATCGGGTTTTGAACGGGTAACTGCCGTATCGCTTAAATCGGAAAACAACATAATAGATACATCCTTCATGTTTTTAAACGTAAAGGCATTTGTTACTTTACCGCTAACTGTATTGGTATCTATAATAGCACCTGTACTAAATATATAGGTAAGATTTTTGTATTTGTTCCCTTCGTGTACATCAGCTAATGAATTACCGAACTGAAGCTGATAGGTAGTATTAGGTTGCAAATCATCATCAAAACTTACAATCATTTTCTTTCCGTTTGCTCTAACATTAGGCATGTTATCCATCTGCGGATTTATGACTAATGATTTAGTTACGGCTTTTACATCAATCATTTCGTCAAACGTAAAAGTAATCTTCAAGCCCTTGGCAGGAATATTAGTAGATGTATCCTTCGGAACTACCGATAGTAATTGAGGAGGTGTTTTATCTTTTGTGCCACCGGTTAAAACACCTATCTGTGCACAATGAGTAAATAGGATAATAATAAGTATGGCACTAAATATGAAAGGAACTTTCCTGAAAATCATTTACTACTGATTATTGATAATGCTTGTAGTAAGTGCAGCTATCTTTTCCAGATGCAGTTTATCTGTTTCATCAAAACAGGCATATTTATCTTCATCAATATCAAGAACAGCTATAACTTTCTTGTCCTTATTATATATAGGTACTACAATTTCTGATTTGGAGGCTGAACTACATGCAATATGTCCGGGAAATTTATCCACATCATCTACTATAATAGTTTTGGCTTCTTTCCACGCCGTACCACAAACACCTTTACCTAAAGCAATACGGGTGCAAGCCAATGTGCCCTGAAACGGACCAAGTACCAATTCATTTTTCTTTACCAGATAAAAACCAATCCAATAAAACCCAAAGGTTTGTTTTAGGGCAGCGGTTATGTTTGCCAAATTAGCAATCATATCTTCCTCACCTTCTACCAAAGCTTTTAGTTGGGGCAACAGAGAAATGTATTTCTCTTCTTTAGTTTCTCCGCTTATGATTATTTCGTCTGACATACTTATATATATGTATTATATTATTCCGCCTTCTTTCATCTTTTCGGCATTTTCGGCAAACTGTAAGGCGTCAATCATTTCCTGTATATTTCCATTCATAAAATCGGTAAGGTTATATATAGTCATATTTATACGATGATCAGTAATTCTATTCTGCGGATAATTATAGGTACGAATCTTTGCCGACCTATCGCCCGAGCTAACCATAGTTTTACGTTTTGCCGTAACCTCTTCCATACGCTTTAAATAAGCCGCATCATAAATTCGGGTACGAAGCATATTCATTGCTTTTTCTCTATTACCTAACTGAGAACGCTCTGTTTGACAAGTAACTACAATACCCGTTGGATGATGCGTAAGAATAACTTTAGATTCTACCTTGTTTACGTTTTGTCCGCCTGCACCACCGCTTCGTGCAGTAGCCATGGTAATGTCAGAATCTTTTAACTCCACATCCAACTCATCTGCTTCGGGCAATACAGCAAGTGTTGCTGCCGATGTATGCACCCTGCCCTGTGTTTCGGTAGCAGGTACTCGTTGCACACGATGCACACCCGATTCAAACTTCAAGGTACCATAAGCATTATCACCACTCACATTAAAAATAATCTCTTTGTATCCACCCATCGTACCCGGACTTATATCTACCACCTCAGCTTTAAAACCTTTCTTCTCAAAATAACGGCGATACATCTCATACAAGTCTCCTGCAAAAATACTGGCTTCATCTCCACCCGTACCCGCACGCAATTCCATTACACAATTCTTGGCATCTTCAGGGTCTTTAGGAATAAGCATGATTCTTATTTCATCCGCCAGTTTTGTTTCTATAGCTCTGTTCTCTTCCAGTTCGGCTTTTGCCATCTCTAAGAAATCCTTATCCTTTTCAGTTTTTAAAATCTCGTTGGCAGAATCTATATTATCCAGTGCTTTTTTATACTCTTCAAATATGTTGATGATGGGCTCTAACTGGCGGTACTCTATATTCAGTTTCTTAAACTGCCTCATATCGGCAATAACCGTGGGGTCAGATAGTTTTTGTTCTACATCTATATAACGCTGCTTTATGCTGGCAAGTTTCTCAATCATCCGCTTAAATTAAGGGGCAAAATTAATAATTATAAGTTAAGAGTTAATAGCCATTAGTTAATAGGTATTAGGTAGCCCTCTATTGCCTGTTAACTATTAACTTGTATGAGGGCGTTCCGTCGATTACAACGAGGGGCTTTGCACTACAATCTTTTGCCGATTACTGCAAAAGGATTTCCGTTTCAATCCCTAACGCAGTTATAAAAAATGTTTTAACTTAGCATATTATATGCTAAAGCATACCTTATATATAACCCTTATTATTAACTGTTTTTTAAACACAAAAGCGCAGACCAACTTAGTGCCTAACCCTAATTTCGTTTTAAATGATACATGTCCAGATAATTGGGGACAATTAAGTAGAGCAAAATATTGGACTTGCCCAACCCCAGGCACATCAGATTATTATAACCAATGCTGCCCTTATGGAAACCAATATCTTGGTGTTCCTTATAATAATACCGCAGGATTCCAAGAAGCCATAAATAATGATGGTGCTTATGCTGGTTTAATTGCCATAGAGCCTGGCTCCATAAACTACAGAGAATATATACAAGCTAAATTAACAAGCACATTAACCGTAAATCAAAAATACTTTGTTACAATATATGTTTCGTTACTTAATAATACTCAATATGCAACCGATGCACTTGGAATTTATTTGTCTAAAACAGCAATAAGTAAAGATTCTTTTTATGTTCTCAGCGTTATCCCACAGGTAGAAAACCCTATTGGCCATTTTTTAAAAGATACCCTTAACTGGATGAAAATATCGGGCTCTTTTATAGCAGATTCTGCCTATCAGTATATTACCATTGGCAATTTTAAAGATGATGCACATACAGATACCATAAGCGTTAACTGTTCGACTCCGTCATTCGTTGATGCTTATTATTATATTGATGATATATGTGTTTCTACAGATTCGCTTACCTGTAATACTAATATAACAGGCATTAATACTATATCAAACAATCGGGCTTTATTTTATTATGATACCTACAACAAAAAAATTGTAGTTAAAGAAAACAGCGCATATACCCTGCAAGTAATAGATGCCTATGGCAACAAAGTAAATGAGCTAAAATTGCAGGGCTACCAAAACATGGATGTTTCTACTTTGCCAACTGGCTGTTATATTATGTTGCTTAGCAACCAACAGGGCAATTTCTGCAAAAAGTTTATGGTTAGCCCATAAATCAAGACACTATACATATATATAGGTATAGCAAAAGGCATTTTCAGTTAACAGTAAGCAGTTATCAGTTGACATCGGGGCATAATCACTTGACTTCGAAGTGAAATTAGTTGACATCGAGGCATTATCCATGGTAATCAGGGCATAATCCATGGACATCGAGGTATTATCCATGGACATCAGGGTATTATCCATGGTAATCAGGGTATTATCCATGGTAATCAGGACATAATTCATGGACATCAAGGTATTATCCATGGACATCGAGGTATTATCCATAGTAATCAGGGCATAATTCATGGACATCGAGGTATTATCCATGGTAATCAGGGCATAATACAAGGAAATCAGAGCATAATCCGTTGCCATAGGAATATAATTATCAACATTATTAATAATAAGTGCCCGAATAATAGATTTAACCATATATAAGGATTACTCTTACAACTAACCAATTAAACTAAATAAAATGGCAGCACTTATTGTACAAGTAGTATGTAAAATAAAAGGACTAAGAGGCGCGATGTTAGCGGCTTATTCGGGGCATATATATACGTCGATTAACGGTAACACAAATTTTACGGGTATTTTTCCGGCTATATCGGTGTTGAATAGTGCAAATACTGCACTTAATACGGCAGTTGGCGCACAGGTAAAAGGAATAAAAACAACTACTGATGCAGTAAAACAATCCGAAGCGCTGGTGAAACGTATTTTGAAAGTGTTGGCTGCCAATGTAGAATATACGAGTAATAATAATTCGGTTATTGCCCTTAGCAGTGGTTTTAGTATTAAGAATACCACCGCAAGAACTACAAACGATTTTAGTGCTGTGCATGGTTTATTAAGTGGCTCTATAGATGTGAAAAGCAAAGCTGCCATTGACGGGAGTTATATATTTCAATACACAACTACCCCTTTGGTGCCTGCAAGTTGGGTAACATCTACAACCAGCAAACAAGTAAAACATACCATACCCGGGCTAACCGTTGGAGTGATGTATTATTTTAGAGTGATTGTTGTTACCCGCTTAGGAGAGCAACCACCAAGCACACCTATAAATTTGATGGTGGTTTAGCCTCACCCCTACCCTCTCCAAAGGAGAGGGAGAATAAGATTAAATCCTGCTACGAAAGTGGCGGGATTTTTTTTGTTTGGAATTACTATAGGCGCAATGATAAAACTAAGGGGCGCAACACCTTACCTCAACAAATTGATATAGCCTTTTTTAGTAAGCGGCTTATCACTTATGTAGGATATTGCGCTGGCTTCATACACATAGGTTTCTACGTTTTGAGGCACGCCTTTATACGTTCCGTCCCAACCAACGGTTAGGTCTTCACTCTGGAAAATAAGTTCGCCCCAGCGGTTAAATATCTTAAAGTATTGCAAACTCTTAAGACCCCATCCTGCCACATAAACAACATCATTTTTTCCATCGCCATTAGGTGTAAATGCAGTTGGCACAGCTATAGATGCTTCGGGCAATATTTCTATATTAAAAGTAGAAGTATCTCTAAAACATCTTCGGGTGTCGGAAATGATTTCAATAAAATTGGCGTTAACCGTTCCGTTATAAACCGGTGTTGCGCAATTAACACAACTTAAACTGGTTGTCGGACTCCAAGTATAGGTATATGCCGGCCCTTGTCCACCAGGCAAGCTAACTGTTTGCCCGATTATAATGCTTGTATCAAATTTAACAGGCGTTGGTTTTTGTTCAACAAAAACAACAGTCTTTGCGGTATCTGTACATCCGTTAATATCACCTGCAATAAGCGTGTAGGTAGTTGTTATAGTAGGAGATACTATCGGATTTGCTGTGCTTGCAGGATTGGGCGGAGGAGAAGCCGTCCAGCTATAAGTAGCTGCCGGAGGTGTAGAAGTAAGTTGCCCTGTTGAACCAAGACAAATAGTATCTCCGGTTATGGCAACTGTGTATTGTGGATAGATAATCATTTGTTTTTTCATAGTGTCAACACATCCCGCTGCTGAACTGGTTTTAATAATAAGTTCTACCGTGTAAGTTCCTGCTGCCGTATACGTATGCGGAGGCGGGGTTGCTAATGTGCTGGTGGCACTTCCGTCTCCAAAACTCCAAAAATTAGTAGCTGTATTTCCTGTAGAGGTATTCGTAAAAACATCTTGTGTTCCTAAACAATGGGCCGTATCTATTTTAAGCGTATCATTTCCATTACGTATAAAATTGGCAATAACCTGATAGATGCTTACAGGATGTGGTTTTGATTCGTGGCAAAGATGACTCCTGTATACTAAAAGAACAGTAGTAGTTCCATGAGGATTTGGAGGGTGATAATTAAACGTATGTGACACAGGTGATACTAAAGTATCTCCTCCGGTACCATCGCCAAAGTCCCAATACCAAGACCCAACACCTGAACTATCATTTATATTAAAGGTAATACTCTGTCCTTTACAAATGGTATCTTGTGATATAGTAAAATCTGCTTTAGGTCCATTAACAATAAATGTATACGTAGCTGATGCCATACAACCGTTAGTTGTTGTTTCTGTTAAGGAAACGGAATAAGTGCCCGGAATAGCATAGGTTGTAGGACTAATAGAAGGGCTAGGTACATAAGTGGTTCCATCAAAAGTATTCCAATTGCGGGAGAAAAATACGTTGACGATAGAATTATCGGTAAATGTTGTGGTTAAAGGCCAGCAAGAATCATTGCTAAAGGCAGGAGAAGTAATAATTACGGTAGGAATGTTTTGTACACTTATTGGTTGCGTAGTATTTATAAAATTGGCAGTACAGCCAATACTGTCTATTACGGTAAGTGTGCTGGTATAAGCCCCCGATGCAGCAAAATGATGCCAGTTGTTTGTGCTTGGTGGTGTGGGTCCAAGCGTACTTCCATCACCATAAGCCCATGTCATGCTGGGGAAAGAAGATGAACTTATATAATGTACCGAATCGCCGGAGCAAATATTAACAGGACTACTAATGCTAAAGTTTGCATTAGGTCTTGAAATAACAATGTTTTTTGTTACAGTTGCCGTACACCCTAATGAGGTAGTTACGGTTAAAACAACACTAATATTATTTATACCTGCGCCTAAATTATAAGTATAAGTTGGGTTCTGCTGTGTTGATGTACCAATGCCATCGCCAAAATTCCAGCTGTAATTGGTAATGGTAGTATCTGCAAACGATGTGTTGGAGAACGTTATGGTACTGTTCGCGCAAATGGTATTCTTACTCGGAATAAAAGCCGCTGTAACAGAATAGGCTTTAATAACTTTTCTAAGTGTATCAGGACATTCATTAATGTCTTTTATAATTAATGTTACGGTATGTGTCCCGTGAGAGACAAAACTATGGGTTGTGATTGAACCTGATGTAATACTCGGATGTGTAGTATCTCCCCAAAGCCATATATAACCATTAGAGCCATATGTATAAGTGCTAACAGAGGTAGTAGCGTCAAACGTATAAGCTACACCTGCGCATTGCAAGTTATTGTAAGTAAACTTTGCCGAATCGCTTCTTACATGAATTTTAACGGTATCTATAGAAGGGCTGCAACCCGTTCCCGGATTAAAAGCGGTAAGTATTACATTATAATCTCCCGTAACACTATAGGTATGTGTTGTATTTGTAGCTGTTGAAGCGGTAATAATAGTTCCATCGCCAAAATTCCAGTTCCAATTTGTAGCATCACTTATATTGCCTGTAAAATTATATACCAGCGAAGAATCACAATCCATAGCAGCACTAAACATAGCTAAAGGACCTTTGACTGTTACAGCTCCAGTTTGTGTAGTGGTATCGCAACAACCTCTGAAGCAGGCTACCAAACTTATATTTTGCGCACCGGTTGCGTGGGTAAATGGCCAAGAAGGATTAGGGTTATCAGAACAGGAAGATGCGTAATAATTTCCATCTGCATAATAGTGCCAGGTATCAACAGAATCTACAGCAGGTGTAGTGTTAGTAAAATGAACGGTATCTCCAATACAAATGCTAGAAGGTACTATAGTAAAACTGGCATTCGGTTTTTTACCTACTTCTATTTTAATGGTATAAGACGTATCTCCGCAACCATCCTGTGTTTGTATTACTAATTTAGGATAATAAATTCCGGTGTTGGTATACGTATGTACTGAATTACCTGGAGCGGATGCAATGGTAGTAGTAGCACCATCGCCAAATAAATATTTCCACGAAGTAATGTGTTCATGCGGACCTACCTTGCTCGAATCAGCAAAGTTTACCGTAAGTGGCGCACAACCCTGATATAAACTAGGTACAAAATAAGCTGTAGATAAATAGATGGTATCTATTAAAATAAAAGATTTATGCGCTTTACAACCCTGAGCAGTTGTAATTACTAAGCTTATAGAATCCATTATATTTAATGTATTGATGGTATATCGGTTAGTATCTAAATGTGTTAATGTAAATGTTGGACTAACTGATGTAGATGTTAAAGGGCTTACTCCATATTGTGTATAATGCTGGTAGTATTGCCACTGATAGTGGGTACCACTGCTTGGTGTTGAACTATTTGTAAGACTTATTGTTTTTGGAAGGCTGCACATATAGGTAGGTGATACACTAAAATTAGCAACAGGGTCTTGCACAACAATTGTATGAGAAGCTATAGAGGAACATGCGCCACTTGTTGTAACGGTTAATGTTACTACATACGTTCCACCAACAGTATAAGTATGTAAACTATCATTTGTAAAATTTGTTGCTGCATCACCAAAGTTCCATGTCTGCGTTGCACCTAATGTACTTCCATGCGGATGAAAAACTGCATTTAAACAGACCGTATCAGAAGTGGTAAAAGTAGCTGTTGGAGCTTGTATAGTAACATGTGTCGTAACAGAATCAGAACAATGATTTGCATCCGTTAGTTTTATTTGTACAGGATAAATACCTGTTGCAGTATATGTTTGCGGAGAAGGGGTTGCAGATGTTGAAGTAACGCCGCTTCCAAAATTCCAGAAATAAGTTAATGCCGTACTCAAGGGAGGAGGGGAATGACTAGTACTTCCGGCAGCATTAAAAGTTACAGTTAAGGGAGGTACGCAAGCTGATGCCGTAATGGGGCTTGTTACTAAAGAAATAGTAGGCGGTTGAGAAACAGTAACTAAATTATTAATAACCTCTGAAGAATCACAACCATTGGCATCTATAACTTTAATACTTACATCAAACTGCCCGGGTATGGTATATACATAGCTCTGAGTAGCAGAATTTGTTGAGTTACTGCCTCCGTCACCAAAGGTCCACTCCCAAGTAGTAATGGCTACAGAAGGTGTTGTAACACCGCCGCTTGTTGAATGATCCTGAAATGATACGGTATAAGGAATACAACCTTCCGTAGGTGATGTTACAGTAAAACTAGGCGAAGGCTTGCCATAAGCATTAATCAATAATGTTTGTGTGCTAACACCAGTAGCCGTATAAGATACTGTATAAGTTCCTTTAGTAGCATAGGTATGTGTTGAATTATTATTAGGTGAAGTTACTCCATCGCCAAAATTCCACAAAGGATTAGTAGCTCCTGTAACACCTGTAAAAGTAATACCCAGTGGGGCACAACCGGCTGTAGGAGTTGCTATAATCTGACTAAAAACAGAGACGTAAGAAAATAAAGTGAGTGCAGTAAAAAATAAACAAATACGTTTCGTCATAAAAGACCTAAAAAATAAATTTAACTAAAATTGACAAGAAACAAATTTATTTTATTTTCTTTGAACAAGAAATTTTTATTACATTTATTTTCTAATACAGATTTAGTATATGTTCATATCCATTCGTAAGCTTTGTTTTTTGTTATTATGCAGCGCAAGTTTTTTCTCTGTCACTGCACAAGTAAAAAAGCAGACAAGCAAGCCTATTAAGCAAAATAACCAAAGAACAAATAACCCTGTAAGTATTAAGCAAGCAGGCTCTACAGCGCCTCTTAAATGTTTAAATAAAAAACTATCTTTAGCTATACACATTGTAACCGATAGCTTACACAATGCAAATGTTACACAGGCACAGATAAATACTGCACTTACCATTCTTAATACAGACTTCTCTCCTATATGCTTAAGTTTTTTTATCTGTAAGCAGGATACTATATATAATTATGAATACTATAAGTTCGAAAACCCTCAGGATATTGCTCCGGCTAATCAAACCTATGCTGTGGCCAATATGATAAATGTGTATGTTGTAGGTAGTATTCTCCCTCCTATTGAAGCTGGTTTTGCAGGAAAGGTTGGCAATTTTATGATATTATCGCATAGCTGTCTTACCGATCCAAAATGTTGGTCGCACGAAATGGGGCATTTCTTTTCTTTAGCGCATACCTTTGATACGTCAACCGGAGTTGAATTTGTAGATGAAAGTAATTGTGTGTCTGCCGGAGATTCTATTTGCGATACCCCTGCCGATATTAATCCTGCACCTGTTAATGGTGCTTGCCAATGGACAGGTACAAACACCGATCCTCACGGGCAATATTATACACCTATTATTGGTAACATTATGTCTTATCATCCAAGTGCTTGCAAAACACCTTTTACCATTGGGCAATTGAATAAAATGCTTAACTGGTATCTCAGTTACAGGAATTATCTGTACTAGAATTATACCTCTTTTACAAACTAATACAAATTAGCATTTACCGCATTTTTACTATTGTTTACCGCATTTTTCAAATTTTCATGTTAAACAAAAAGGCAGTTCGTCTAATATTTATTCAAATAATTTGATTTTGCTGAAATATTTAATACAATTGCAGCATCTAAACTAACACTAAACAAATGAAAAAAACATTATTAACAGCAGCAGCAGTTGCCTTGCTTAGTGCAGGTGCAATGGCTCAGATATCTATCGGACAACCTTCGAAAAAGAATTTGCAGGTAGCAACAACAGCTACGGTTGAGCGAGATTTTTCGAAACCTAATACAGAAGCAGGACAATTGCTACACCGTGGTTGTGGTACAGCGCTTCCTGAAAAAGGATGGGATGAAAATTTTAATCAAATGGTTGAAAAACACAAACAGGATGTAGCTACTGGTAGAGTTTCCGCTACTACTTATACTATACCTGTCGTATTCCATATTATCTATTCAACAGGTGAGGTTGAAGGTGCCTCAGGAAGCCATAACGTTTCTGCGACTCAATGTCAACAGCAAATTACTGTTTTAAATGCTGATTATAACGGAACCGGTTATCAAACCAGCCAATATGCAACTATGGGTACAGGTGGCCATGCTCCTTTTTATGACTATGCGGTATCAGCTGCTTTACCTGCTCCCGATAATTTAGGAACTGTAATTGCAAGTTCAGGTATTACTTTTTGCTTAGCTACTAAAAACCCAAGCGGAACTACTTTAGCAGAACCTGGTATTGATCGTCATACTTGGGAAAGTATTTCTGGAGCTATCAACCCGGCTACCACTTCATCTGGCACGGTTACCACTACTTTAAATACTTTGTTTGATAACACTATTAAACCGGCAACCATTTGGGATCCTACCAAATACTTTAACGTATGGGTAAGTGACGGAGGTGGATCAGGCTTATTAGGATATGCAACTTTTCCTCCTTTAACCTCTACTACACCTTTAAACCCTTCTTTTGGTGAAACTGTAGCAAACGTATCAACCACAGATGGAGTTTGGATGTGCTATTGCGGTTTAGGTACTTCAGGTACTGCTGCTGCTCCATATCAGTATGGGCGTACACTAACACACGAATCTGGTCACTGGTTAGGTCTTCGCCACATTTGGGGAGATGGAAATTGTTTAACAGACTATTGCAATGATACTCCTCCTGCTAGTGCCGCTAACTACGTTGCTTGGCCAACATCTTATCCTTATTTAGCTAACAGTTGTACAGGTACTCCACCTGCAGGAAACGGACCTGATGGAGATATGTTTATGAATTTTATGGATTATAGTGATGATGCTGCTTTGTGGATGTTTACTACTGATCAGGTTAATCGTTTCCATACAGCTTTAGCTAATAGCCCATGGAGAAGTGGTTTAACATCTTCAGCTGCTAACTTATGTAATATTACTGTAACTGCACCTACGGCTTCTTTCACACCTCCGGCAAGTATTTGTGCTACTCAAAATTGTGTATTTACTGATAATTCTTCTGGACCTCCTACCAGCTGGAGCTGGAGCGTTAGCCCTGCTACAAGTGTTACTATTACTACATCTACTGTACAAAACCCAACGTTTAATTTTGGTGTTGCCGGTACTTATACTGTAACAGACCTTGTAACAAACTCTGCAGGTAGCAACTCAGCATCTCATGTGGTAACTGTTACTACTTGTACTACCTCTACTTGTGATACAGCTACTCATATAAAAAATACAGACACCTTATCTTTATACACCACTGGTACTTGTACCTATACAGGGCATACTACTCCTACTAATGGTTATTTTGCAGGTACCAACTGTTATGGGTTTACAGGTTTAGCAGAAGCTTATGCTACAACAGATTTCCCTACAGGTTCTTTACAGGTTAAAGGGGCAATTGTTACCTTTTACAGAGAATCTACTACTATAGGAACTCATGGGACAGCCACACATACGGCTACTACATTAAGCATGGTAAACAGCACTACTAATCCAGGTGCTGCTGCTGCTGCAACAAAAGCTATAACTTTTGCCAACATAGCTGCAACAACAGGTGTTACTAGTGTTGATTATGCAGGTACCCCCGGTTTAGGTTATGCATCTCCTATTATTGTTCCTTATGTAGCTACTTTTACCACTCCTATCTCATTAACTACAGGTTTCTTTATGAGTTTATCAATGCCTACTGCGGCGGGTGATACCTTGGCTCTTTTTACCGGAGCTCAGAATCATAATGCAAACAATACAGCTTGGGTTGATTTTGGAGGTAGTTGGACAACCTTTGCTTCGGCTGCCGGACAAAATTTCGCTTTAGCTATCTTCCCGATTGTTTGCCCTGTAAGTACTACCGGCATAGAAAATAACCATTTAGGTAGCAACATTAACCTGTTCCCTAATCCAAACAATGGTCAGTTTACCTTTGCTGTTAGTTTAAGTGAAGCAACTAATCTAAACTTTACGGTGCTTAATACCCTTGGGCAAGTTGTTTATACTAAAACAGAAAACAACGTATCAAACGCTGTGTTAAGCTGCGATTTATCGCACCTTGCAAAAGGTATTTACTACGCTAATATTACCGATAGCAATAACAACAAAACGGTTAAGAAAATTATTATCGAGTAATTAGTAATTGATTTTTCACTAAAAGGTCGCTTCAGTTGAAGCGACCTTTTTTATTTCAGAAATATCAAAACACTATGATTAATTTAGTAATTTTTGTATAATTGTACAATCAAAAAACTCATCATGAAAAAAACACTATTTATAACATCGGCTGTTGCCTTGCTTAGTGCAGGTTTAATGGCTCAAAGTTCTTCGGGAAAGCTAAAGCATAGAAGTATTTCTAAAACAACTACATTTGCAACAACAAAAACTTTTTCGGAACCTAATTTAAAAGATGGTCAGTTACCTAATCGCGGTTGCGGCACTAAAATTCCCGGTAAAGCATGGGATGAAGCCTTTAATAGCATGGTAGAAACGCACAAACAGAATGTAGCTACTGGAAGGACTACAGCTACTACCTATACTATTCCTATTATATTTCACGTTATTTATACGAGTACCGAAGCCGTAGGTACTGGTCACAATCTTTCTCAGGCTCAGATAAACTCTCAAATACCTATTTTAAATGCAGATTATAACGGAACAGGGGTTAATACTAATTTATATGCCGCTATGACTTTAAGCGGACATCCTGCTTTTTATGATTATGCTCAATCAGCTGCTTTACCTGCACCCGATAATAATGGCGTAGTAATAGCAAGCTCAGGTATTACATTTTGCTTAGCTACTAAAAATGCAAGTGGAACTACCTTAGCAGAACCTGGTATTGACCGTGTTGCTTGGGAAAGTATTTCTGGTGCTACGAACCCTGCTACTTCTAACGTACAAACTTTAATGGATGGTACTATTAAACCGGCCACTATTTGGGACCCTACCAAATATTTTAATGTGTGGACAAGTGATGGAGGTTCATCGGGTTTATTAGGCTATGCTACATTTCCTCCTGCATCAGCAAGTGCTGCAATAACTCCTTCTTGGGGCGAAACAGTAGGTAGTGTTTCAACTACCGATGGGGTTTGGATATGCTATACATCTTGTGGAAATACAGGAAACGTAACCTCTCCTTATAATTTAGGACGTACGTTAACCCACGAATCAGGTCACTACTTTGGCTTACGTCATATATGGGGAGATGGTTCTTGTGTAACTGATTATTGCAATGATACACCTCCTGCCGGTCAAGCCAATTATGTTAATTGTGGTACTGCATATCCTTATGAGCCGAATTCCTGTACAGGTACTCCTCCTGCCGGAAACGGCCCTGATGGAGATATGTATATGAACTTTATGGATTATAGTAATGATTGTGGCATGTGGATGTTTACTACCGATCAGGTTAATCGTTTTCATGCTGCTTTATCTTTATCTCCTTGGAGAAGTGGTTTAACAGCTTCTGCCACTAATTTATGTAACCTAACGGTTAGTACACCAACTGCGGCATTTAGTGCTCCAACAAGTATTTGTGCAAATAGCGCAGCATCCTTTACCGATGCTTCTTCTGGCCCTCCAACATCTTGGAACTGGAGTGTTACTCCAAGCACAGGTGTAACCATTACTACCAACACCATTGCAAATCCAACGATCATATTCCCCTCAGCGGGTAGTTATACAGTAACAGATGAAGCTATCAACTCAGCAGGTAACAATTCAGTATCACACGTAGTAACAGTTACTGCTTGTGCAGCTACCTGCGATACCATGAGAAATATTACCACAGCAGATTTAGCTACTCCCAATATTTATTATGCTGATAATGTGGCCCCACATGATTCGGGTTATGCATTTGGTACAAATGCTTATGGTGATTTGTCAAAAGCTGAAAAATATACAATAACTACGGCAAACTATAAACTTAAAGCCATACAAGCTTATTTATATGTAAAAGGTACTGCCCCAGTAACTTTTAATGTTTGGAATGATAATTCAGGAGTTCCGGGTACTGTAGTTGCCTCTCAAACAGTTGCTTTAAGTTCTCTAACAATGGGTTATAATACTATTACATTGGCAAACTCATATACATTCGCAACTGTACCTACTACATTCTATGTAGGGTTTAATATCCCTTCAGGCGCAAGTGGAGATACCATTGCTGTAGGAACTAATGATGGTACAAACGGTATTGCCAACATGGGCTTCGAACAATGGAGTGATAATTCTTGGAATGCATATACAACTGTTTATACGGCTAATATTGATAATTTCCTTTTCCCTATTGTATGCCCTGCAACTACTGGTATCGAAAATAACAATCACTTAGGTGCCAGCATCAATCTGTTCCCTAATCCTAACAACGGTCAGTTTACGTTCGCAGTTACTTTAACAGAGCCAACCAACCTAAACTTCACCGTTCTTAATACATTGGGTCAGATTGTTTATACTAAAGCCGAAAATAATGTTTCAAATACCTTATTAAGTTGTGATTTATCTCATTTGGCAAAAGGTATTTACTATGCAAACATTACCGATAGTAATAGCAACAGAACCATTAAGAAAATAATTATTGAGTAGTTCTGTAAGATAGCTCTAAAATAAAAAAGCCGCTTCAAATATTGAAGCGGCTTTTTTATTTGTGTGTACTTAACTTCTTTCTATTTTTTAGTTCTTAGTACAGGGTAAAATATTACTCTTTGGCTTTATCAATAGAAATACCAATATCCATAATAAGCGGCAAAGGATTTATTTCATTTTTGTTGCCATAGCGCATAGTTTGTTCAAAAGCAAATTTATACTTTCCGGCTTGTTTAAAACGTGTGTTCCTTTTAAAGAGAATACTATTATCATACAAATCGCCCATGCCCTTACCCAACCAATGACCTTGTTCATCAGCTAAAATGCATTCAATGGTATCAATAGACATATCTCCGTTAGGGTAAGTAGTATACAAAAACATAAATAAATTTCTGTAAGGATAATTTTCTGCATTACGAACATTTATATATACATCATATAATTGCATCGT
Organism: uncultured Candidatus Saccharibacteria bacterium; assembly: GCA_963763345.1. Classification (GTDB taxonomy): domain Bacteria; phylum Bacteroidota; class Bacteroidia; order B-17B0; family Aurantibacillaceae; genus PALSA-968. The sequence goes on along the minus strand of CAVXOV010000063.1, from coordinate 48,177 downwards.
ATCCTTCATCTCTGTTTCAAAGTTTATACGCTTATTGGCAGGCCAACCTATGTTCTCATCAATGCGCTCATATTTACTATAAACAACATTTTCATTACATGAGGTAAAGAGGTATAATGCTAATACACATGCACTTATTTTAAAACCAAACTTCATGTTCTACTTGGTATCTTTTCTTTTTGGAGTTTGAGAATTATTGTTTCTCCTGTTGTTTTGCTGACTGTTCTGCGGTTTATTTTGTTGTCCGCCTTGCTTAGCACCTTGTGGTCTTCTTCCGGCATTACGATTATTATTACGAGCAATCGGGCGCTCAAAATCAGGATGCTTCATTGGCTGCGCAGGTGTTTTTATTTTCACTTCATCTACCAATGCTTCGGGCCGCACCCCTTGTTTATTCATCTCTGCAATTTGTTTTACCCTGTCAACCGTCATGGCTACAAACACCGATGGACTCTCTTGATAAGAAAACCACATCTGTCTTTTAAATATATCTGTCTTCTGGTGAAAAGCTTTTCCTTTTTGTGTGTCCAGTTTTAAGTTATCTGTTTGCGGAAAATCTTTTATCGCATCCAAGTATGAATCCAGTTCATAATTCAAACAGCATTTTAGTTTGCCGCATTGCCCCGCCAATTTTTGCGGATTTAAAGACAATTGCTGATAACGCGCCGCACTTGTATTAACGGTTCTGAAATCAGTTAGCCAGGTAGAACAACACAACTCCCTACCGCAAGAACCTATAGCCCCAAGCCTTGATGCTTCCTGACGGGCACCAATCTGCTTCATCTCAACCCGTATATTAAATTGCGAAGCCATGCTTTTTATCAATTCTCTAAAATCAACACGGGCATCGGCGGTATAATAAAATATAGCTTTGGTTTTATCGCCTTGGTATTCCACATCACTAATTTTCATTTGCAAGCCATGTGCTATGGCAAGCGTGCGGGCTTTATACATGGTTTCTACTTCCATGGCTTGTGCCTCACGCCATTTATCAATATCAGCAGGGCGGGCTTTTCTGTAAACTTTTCTTACTTCAGGACTATCATGTTTAACTTCCTTTTTCTTCATCTGTATGCGCACCAACTCTCCTGAAAGAGAAACTACACCCACATCATGCCCCGACATTGCTTCAACCACGACTAAATCTCCTACATGAAACGCTTGCCCTGTACCATTCTTATAAAATTCTTTGCGCGAGTTCTTAAAACGAACCTCCAGTATATCAAAAGGCTTATCACCCTGCGGCAATTGCATATCGGCAAGCCAGTCGAAAACACTTAGCTTATTACAACTATCCGTAGCACAGCTACCCTGCGAGCCGCAACCCGCCGGTTTTCCGCCATCTGTTGTTTTATCTGTCGAACATCCACTACTGCAACTCATATCTTTTTCTAAACTTCAAATATACTATATAGCTGCAATCCTACAAGGAAGTATTATTTACGTTAAAACTTCAAACAAAGCCCTATGTCTTTGGAAGCCACACCCAATTCAAATTTTGGAATATATGCAACGGCAATATCTCTGTTAGCATTATATAATCGTACTGCTTTATAAAGATGTATGTTGCTATAGTGTTTCCACGTAATAGCCAAAACTGCAGCTATTATGCTACTTCCGCCAACTACCCAATGAAAATTACCATCCGATACTGCATCATAAATAAATACACCTGCACAAACTACAGCTCCCACCCCTAAAGGAATAACAGGTGCATAATAGCTACGTGCCAGTTTCATCTCTTTACGCGAACCATATCCTGTCATTAAAGCAAGTGCTTCCTTTTTGGTTATTAATTCTCCTTTATAAAAACATTTATAATTGATGTTTAAAAGAATCGTGTCCTTTTGATATTCACTTCTATCTATTACATGTCCTGTTTTAGTTAGTAGGCATATAATAGAATCATTTTGTAACTCTTTTACAGTATCTTTTTTAAGCTGGCTGGCAACTACCTTTGTTTGCAACGTATCTTTTTTAGTAGGTATTGAAACTACTTGTGTTCGAATAGAATCTGTTTTAGAATTTAGCGTGTTTTTTGTTACCCAAACAGTATCCCTCTTTGCATTAACCTTCGCCAAAGAATCAGCACGCTTCAGGTCTGCCAACATCTGAGCTTTCTTGCTGTAATAACCCAACACATCAGCTTTCTTTACGTTTAATTCCATAGTTTGCTCACCTTGTTTTTGGCGATAATAAATGGTAGCACTGTCTTCTTTAATGATGTGGCAAAATATAACCGAGCTGTCTCGCTTCAAAATCATATCCTGAGAGTAAGATAGAAGAGAAACCAAAACAAATAAAAGGCTAAACACTAGTTTGTTGTTTTTCATAAGCTCAAATATATCTAATTTATAGATTATATTAACTCAACCCATAAAACAACAGATACTTACAAAAATGTTTTCAGCCACTCCTTGGCTTCTTCCTCAGTTGAAAACTGATTAATAGGAAATCCCGTAAAACTTAATTTTATAACTGCTGTTGTTAGTGTGCCCGGCAACGGTACTTTAGATATGATGGCAAGCGCTTTTACATATTTCGGTAATTCATTGGCAAAATACTCTCTTATTTCTGCAGTCATAGGCATAGAATCGCTGGCATCAGATAAAAACAAAACCTTTTCACCGTTTTTCATCAGTTTGGCTAATACGGCCATGTTTTTTTCAAAATGCGCTATACTACGTTCTACCTTTTTAGATGTGGCACATACTATTCCATCCTCATCCAACCAAAAGGTGGCAATGGGTGTTTCGTATAGTTTGGTATTGTCAGGTATTCTGAATGGCGGATGCATAAATTGTTTCAGCCAAAGCTTGGCTTCCTTTTCCTCCGAGAACTGATTAATCGGATACGAGGGGCCATCCAACTGCATAAAAAAAGTAGCTACAGTTCTTTCTAATTTAGCGGGAACAAGAACTGCATGAGCCTTTAAATATTTAGGAAATTCAGTTGCCAGATAATCTCTAACTTCATTTCTTAAGGGCATCGGGTTAGTCAAATCAATCAAAAAACACAGCTTACTTCCATTCTTGCTGAACTTGGCAAACAGTTCAATCATTTCCTTGTATTTTTCAATACTCCTTCGCACAGGTTTAGATGCGGCACAAAAAATCCCATTTTCATCTATCCAACAAGTTGCAGTAGCTATTTCATAAAGCTCTTTGTCTTTGGGTATTTTTAACAACGAGTTAAGTGCTTGTTTGCCTTCAGACATAATTTTTTAGTAACACAATATTACAAATAACTTTTCAGCCATTCTCTTGCTTCTTGTTCGGTTGGAAACTGACAAATAGGAAGCCCTGTAAAGCTTAGTTTTATAAAGGAAGAAGTTACGGTTCCTTGTAAGGGCTGTCCGGCAATTAACGCATGCGCTTTTACATATTTTGGAAGTTCGGCAGCAAAGTATTCTTTAATTTCTTTATTGGTTTGGGTTATTCTCGACCCATCCGTTAGCAGACACAGTTTATTCTCCCCATTATTGGTAAGCTTGGCAATCGTTGCAATGAATTTAATATACTGTTCCATTGTTCGCTCTACCAATTTAGGAGACGAGCATAATATTCCATCCTCATCCATCCATAAAGTAGATACTTCTAAATCATAAAGCTCTTTGTCTGCAGGTATTTTTAAATACGCCTCAGCCGATTGGTTTTCCCTCAACATAAAATCAATAATTTTTTTAGCGCACACAAAGTACAAAAAAAAATCTCTCCATTTTCATGAAGAGATTTTTTTACTTCTTAAACCAAGGCAATAGATACAATGCCTGTTTTCAAAGAACGAAGTTATATTTAGGTTTAAGAAGTTACTGTAGTTCCGGTAGTGGTTCCGCCTGTGGTAGTTCCGCCAACCGCCACCATCATAAAATTATGCGTGATGGTTTTGGCGGCGTTTTCATTCACGCTAAAAGTTTGCGTTACATAACCACTTATACTTACTTCAACCGTGTAGCTAGTATTTAAATGCAGGCGCAAAAATTTATACTTACCATTTGCTTTGGTAATTTTTTTACGGTCTTTGGTTTCTACCACAATTACTTTAGCTTTCAACAAAGGGTTTCCGTGTACATCACTCACCACACCCTCTACACTTACCCAATGATGCGCCCCAACTGTATTCAACTTACGGTCAGATGGCATTGCACAATCATCAAACTGTATTGCAAACAAACACTATACCTTTGCTTGGCTTTTCTTTCAAACTACCGCAAAGTAATTCAGGCTTTAGCTTCTGCTTTATTCATATACATAATAGTAGCACAGCTTCTACCTCACGTAGCATTGTATCTATATAGTTTATACGTAGGTTTTGAAAAAAAGTTACAAGAATTCTGCAAAATTTTGTTAAAAAGCACCCTTTTCTTTTTAAGCGGTCGATTTTAACAAAAATACGGTCAAATAAGCCTCCTGCTTTTACGGCTATAAGTTTTTAAGCTATAAATACCTAAATTTTTATATATTTAAACCCTAAATTAAGATACAAGACAAATGAAATCGTTTAATTGGGCATCCTTTAGTAGAAAAATAGCAGTAAAAGCAAAACTGGCTGATATATATGATGCATGGGCAAACCCTGCCGAAATTGAGAAATGGTTCCTTAGCAAAGCAAATTATTATGACGCTAACCGCCATCGTTTAAATAGAAGTGAAAACTTTGAAAAAGGCCATACATACGAGTGGAGCTGGTTTAACCACGATATAACCGAAAACGGAAGCATAAAACTGGCAAATGGTAAAGACAGAATTCAGTTCTCCTTTGCCGGAAGCTGTTTGGTAGATGTTAAACTTACTGCCCAAAAAGAGTATGTGATAGTAGAACTATCGCAAAAAAACATCCCTACCGATGAAGATTCAAAAGAAAAAATAAGACTTGGTTGCGATAGTGGTTGGTCTTTCTACTTGGTAAACCTAAAATCTGTTTACGAAGGCGGGCACGACCTGCGCAATAAAGTAGCTGCCCACAAAGGCATGATTAATAGTTAAGAAGATAATTACTTATCCTTCATTAACCTATTCATAGCATTCTCAATATACTTTTCGGATGTAATTAATGCTTGCTGTATTCTTCGTGCATACAATATACTATCTGTTACTTCCTTATTCTTTTCATGCAGACTGTCGTAGGCTTCGTCAACTAATACTTTTTGTTCTTCTATAACCTGTTTTTGTTTTTGGGTTATTTTATATCGTTTGTACATAAATGCCGAGAATACAATTACCAATATCAGAATACAGCTAACAAGTATAGAAAACAACTGCTGTTTTTGTTTTTCTTTTAATGCCAGTGCATCTTTTTTATCCTGTTCGGCTTTAACGGCTAATTCTTTCTTTTCATATTCATAGTTCATCTCCTTGCGCAGCAATTGTTTTTTGTTGTCCTCGCTAAACATGGTATCTCGCACAGCAACATATCGCTTGTGATAGTATAAAGCCCTAAGCCGCATACCCTCTGTGTTTAAGAGTTTACCTCCCATACTATCGGGCAGGGCCACATTTGTTTTTTCATAAAGCTCACTTAAATGATAATACACCACTTTTAAATTATCTTTTGCACCTATGCTGTCATCAATAGCAAGTGCACGATACAACTTGGCAAAAGCATCCTTATACTTGTTTTGTATCGTATAAACTGATCCTATATTATCAAGCCATATAGCGATACTGTTTTTATCTCCAATCTCTTCCTTTATTTTTAATGCTTTAAAAAAATAATCTAAAGCATCATCGTACTTCTTCATATCCATATAAACCGACCCCATGTTGCCCAGTATAGATGCTTTACCATCTCGGTCTCCCAGCTCATCCATCATTTTCACTACCTTAAAATAATACTCTAATGCTTTCGGGAAATCGGATTGGAAGTAATAAAGGTTGCCAATGTTGCCAAGTACCGCTGCAAGGCCATTTGTAAGCTTCAATTCTTCAGCTAATTTTAAAGCCTTTAAATCATAGTCTAATGCTTTTTGGTATTCTCCCTCATCGGCATACATGTTTCCTATGTTACCATAATGCCGGGCAATCTCTTTTTTATCGCCAATCTCTTCAGCTATTTTTAATGCCTTAAAATAGTAATCTAATGCTTTGGGGTAATTACCCTGATTAAAATATACAATACCTACATTACCTAAGGTTGATGCAACCATGTTTTTGTCGCCCAATTCCTCTGCCATTTCTAATGCTTTAGAATAATAATCTAATGCTTTTTCGTAATTACCTTGATCTACATAAGCATTACCAAAACTATTGTTGGATGCAGCAATTCCCCTTTTATAATACGGGTTTATTTTCTCAGCATTTGTAAGCGCCTCCTTGGCATAATAAAGAGCGGTATCATAAGAGCCTAAATTCCGATATAGGTTAGATAATTTATTTAAATGAATTACCCTAGTAGTATCTTCCTTATCTGTTTTTAGAAGAGTAAGTAGAGAGTCTATATTTCTATTTTTAGCAAAACAGAAGCATAAATTGCTTAGTAGAAATACAAAGGGCAAATATCTTTTCATCACCCAAATCTATGTAAGAAAATTCATATCACAACAAGCAAAAATTACATATCTTTATATTGGATTTGCAAGCAACAGACAACATAAACAATTCTACCCCAAGAGAAATACTCAGTAAGTTTTATTCTGATAATCATTTAGAACAGGATGGCGGTAATAGTCTTCCTTTTGTAAAGATTGAATTAAGCCCTAAGTTTCATTTCTACTTTCCAAATTTTGGTGCAAGACGTGAAGCAGTTATCAAGCACGATATGCATCATTTAATTACCGGATACAGCACCACACTAAAAGGCGAAAGCGAAATAAGTATGTGGGAAATTGCATCGGGTTGCAAAACCTATAAAGCCGCCTTTTTTATAAATACAAGCGGAGCCATGTTGGGCTTTCTTATAAATTATTGGGGTATACTAAAAGCCTTTGCCAGAGGCAGAAAAACTAAAAACCTGTATTATGATATGTTTACTACCGAACAGGCTTTGGATATGAAGGTGAGTGAACTTCGTCATCAATTTCTTTTGGATGAACATCCTATAGATACCAAGCCAACCTTTATGGATTTTATTCTATTTAATTTATTTGCTATTTATGGATTAGTGTATTCGGTTATACTTTTTGCTTTTTTTCCTTTTATTGTTTTCTATTCTATATACATCGAGCTAAAAATAAGGCTTGCTTACAACTAACAAAGTTTAACAATACCTCTTCATTCAAGCAATAAGCTTTACCCTACTTTTGATCTAAACTAAAACAATAAGTATATGAAACATGTAATCAGCGTAATTTGCTTAACAGTAATATTTACATCCTGTAAACAAGAGATTAAAATTGAGAGTAGCAGTATAGGCGATACTTCTTTAAATAATTTTTTAAGCACAAAAAATTACATACAAATACCTTTGGTAAAAAACAGCATCGGGCATTTTATTATTAAAGCAAAAGTAAATAACGACAGTGCTATTTTTATTCTCGATACAGGTGCCTCCGGTACGTGTATTTGATTTTGAGAGTGCAAAAAAGTTTAAACTAAGTCTTAAAGATGCTTCCGGAGGAGCTGCCGGTTATGGCGGCGATGCACAAAACATCAAAACAGGAAATGCTACAATAACAATGAGTGATTTTAAACGAGATTCAATACAAATAACCGCTATAGACCTTACCTCTGTAAATCAGGCTTACTCTACCGAAAAGTCAGGACACATAGATGGTGTTATAGGAGCTGATATTTTAGTAAATGGTATGGCTGTTATCGACTACGAAACTAATTCTCTTTACCTTAAAAAATAAAAAGCTTAATACAAGTATGTAATTCTTTTATGAAAAGAATATCCATCATCCTCATGCTGCTACTTTCCCCTCTCTTTTGGAGAGGGGTTGGGGGTGAGGCTTTTTCGCAATCAACCACTCAAATAACTAACGAAGGCAATAAATTAAAACAGTTTTATTTGAATGAGCATGTAGAAAGATTATGGTTATCAGGTCAGCATGTTAACTGGGAAACCGGCGAACCCGATAATCCCAATGCCACTAAAGGAAATAAAACACATTGTAGTGCCTTTGCAGCATCCGTATGCAAACAAAAAGGTGTTTACATAATACATCCCCAGTCTAAAACTAGTTTGGCAAATGCACAGTACGACTGGCTTTCTTCAAATGAAGCATATAACAAAGGCTGGAAACAAATTACAGCCAATGTATTTGAAACCGCACAGCAATATGCAAACGCAGGAAAGATAGTAGTTGCGGTTTATAAAAACCCGGATGTAAGCAAGCCCGGACATATTGCTTTAATAATGCCTGCCGAAAAAACAGTAGGTGATTTAAATAAGAGAAGGCCCTGCTGTAATCCAAGCCGGACGAATTAATAGCAGTTCTATATCTTTAAAGCAGGGCTTTGAACGCCATCTTACAAGCTGGCCTACGCCTTCGAAAGAAATTATTTTCTTTTATAATGAGAATGGAGAGAAATAAATTCTCTTTTAAAACTTATATTTTACCCCAAAAGTTTCATAGGAACTTCTAAAAACGAAGGCATTAACAGATTGTATCTTTAAAATGGAAATGCCTAATCTTACCTGACTAGTTAAATAAAAGTGACTAATGATCTTTTTATCATTTTTCCCTAAACGTATATTAAACCCGAAAGGAATATAAACCTGATAGAAGAACGAGCTTTTTACTTTATCAGAACCACCCCCCTTTACGCTATCGGTTTTGTTAGTTAAGTTATAATTAGCACTTATTTCATAACTATTAAGGGGCTGATCCGTAAGATTAATTCCTGTTTCTTGATTTTGAGAATAACTAATTTGAGAAACAACCGAAAAATTTACAGAAGCACCCAGTCCTATAAAAGCAGAGAGTATCTTTTTTTGATTGGTAGTAAATACCTGTTGCACATCTAAACCTATATTGGTTGAATGGTAATACACACTGGCATTATTACTAATTACATTGTCCAGATAAGCAAAAGGGTAATATAATGAACCTGATTTCCCATAAAATGTATCTAATCGGGTTGCTTTTATATTACTGTACATGCGTATTGACTATTTAATCCAACTATAGTAATACCAATATTTGTTTGGCTATGTATGGCATATCTGTTTTTTTTCTTACTATAATTATCAAAACTCAAATACATGCCAAACATACGGCTGCCAGTATAGTTGTAATTTCCTGTCCATTGAGTGTAATTATAAAATGGCTCTTTGGTAAAAGCAGGCCACATACTTACCAGATTTTGTTTAGAAGTATAGGTCTGATTATTATTTCCAAAATAGTTAAGATTGTATGAGCTGCCACCCCCAATCATAGAAACACCCATTAGCTTAAACAAACTATGTTTTTGTTTGGTACTATCCTGCGCATTGGCATATAGGCAAAACAATAAACAACAAAAGCTTAGAAAAAACTTCATATAACAAAGTTAATGTAAAATGGTTTTATTATTCTGCCTTAACTTTAATTAACCAACTCCCCTGTCATTTCGAGCGTAGTCGAGAAATCTAAAAATAGCATTAATTACTTTTTGTTTAATTTCTCCAGTACGTTGGTATAAATATCTTTTAACTTAGTTGGATTATGAGAGTAATATGTAAAACTCGAATCGAACCGTTGAATACTAATATGATACTTTGTCAATACATTTATTTTTTTCAAGGTATCGTTTAACACGCCATTATTTAAAGCAGCCTCGGTAAGCGTTAAATCGGTAATAATAAGTTGCATGGTATCACTGCCTATGGTACCCGAGGGTGGAGGAAGCACTTTGTTAAAAGAACGAGAAGGAATAATTAAAAATGAAAAACTAAAAGTGAAGAATTGTAAGAATAATTTTGAACGTTTAGTTCCCCATTAAATACGGGTTTGCGCTTTTCTAAAAATGCTTTTACACCTTCTTTAAAATCATGCGTTCCAAACATTTTGCCAAACTCTTCAATCTCAACATCATAACCGTTGTACTTATTGTTATAACCGGCATTAATAACCTTAATTGCGGTCTTAACGGATATAGGAGAACGACTTGCAATTTTACCGGCAATTTCTTTACACTTAGACAGTAGCTCTTCTTGTGTTACTACATAGTTTACCAAGCCCCATTTATAAGCATCTTGTGCGTTAATCATATCGGCAGTAGTAATCATTTCAAAAGCTTTGCCTTTACCAACCAGTTGTGCTAAACGCTGTGTGCCGCCATATCCGGGAATAACACCTAAAGATGTTTCGGGTAAACCCATTTTAGCATTATCACTGGCTACACGTATATGACTTGCCATAGCCAACTCTAATCCACCGCCTAACGCAAAACCGTTTACAGCTGCAATTACAGGTTTAGCATAGTTCTCAATAAAATTAAATAATTTAAAATGACCGGTAGCACTTAACAGTTTACCTTGCTCAACACCATAGTTTGCAAACTCAGCAATATCAGCTCCTGCTACAAACGATTTAACACCCGAACCCGTAATGATGATGGCACGTATATCCTTATTGTTTTCAGCATCTATCAATGCTTCATGCAGTTCTTCTATGGTTTTAGCATTTAGGGCATTTAGTTTTTCAGGGCGATTAATAGTTATAGTTAGTATCTGATTTTCTATTTCGGTTAAAACGTTTTCAAGAGTCATAGTTAGCATGAGATTATTTTTTGTGGGGACGAATATATAGGCTAAATAGTATTTAGAGTTATTTATTTATGCAAAGGTTTTTAACAAACCTCTATTTTATTTAGTCTATCTAGATGTCTGCCACCCTCAAAGGTATAATTAAGAAAGGCATCCACACATTCTATAGCAACTTCGTAAGAAATAAAACGTGCGGGTAAAGCCATTACGTTAGCATTATTATGTTGGCGTGCAAGACTTGCTATTTCAGGTAACCAGCATAATGCCGAACGAATACCGTGATGTTTATTTGCCGTAATATTAATGCCGTTACCGCTTCCGCACATGATGATACCTAAGGCATCTTTATCGGCTAAAACACTTTCAGCTACTTTATGTCCGTAATCAGGATAATCCGCACGATCGGCAGAATAGCAACCACAATCGGTTACATCATAGTTCTTTTCCAGAAGATATAACTTTAGTTTCTCTTTCAGTTCAAATCCTGCGTGGTCGCTGCCAATGTATAGTATCATCTTAGTTTATATTGAAATGGTAAAATTATCTGAATCCAACCCAACCGGAAACTTCTTACGGAAAGAAGAAAGTAATTCGTAGTCTAAAGCAACCGTTTCCACACTTTCTTCATTGGCTTTGGTTTTACTTATTATTTCTCCCATGGGGTTAATTACCATACTGTCTCCTGTATGGGCAAATCCATTTCCATCCACACCAATTCGGTTAACCCCAACTACATAACATTGGTTTTCTATAGCGCGGGCAATTAACAGATGTTTCCATGGGTAACTGCGCACCTCCGGCCAATTGGCGCAATAGATAAGCACATCATAATCTGCAATTAGTTGGTTGTTCTTTTTTTGCCATCTGTTTCTGCTCCACACCGGAAAACGCAAATCATAACAAATAAGCGGCAATAGCTTCCAACCTTTTAGGGTAGTAATAATCTTCTCTGTTCCAATAGTATAGTGTTGGTCTTCGGTACCCATTCTAAACAAATGGCGTTTGCTATAAGACAAAACTCTTTTATCGCCATCAGCCCAATACAAACGATTGTAATGCTTATTATTTTCCTCCACACAAATACTTCCGGTAATGCAACAATTCTTTTCAGCAGCTTTTTGCTTCATCCATTGTAACCCTTTTCCTCCATGCTGTTCAGCGTTCTTCTCGGGCTGCATAGTGAACCCCGTAGTAAACATTTCAGGAAGAACAATCAAATCAGTTTCTGCACAGGAAGAAACCAGCTTATCAAAATGAGCAATATTAGCCCCAGGGTTTTCCCAAACCAAAGAGCTTTGAACGAGTGTAACAAAAAGATTTTCCATTCGGATGATTTACAAATATAGATAGACTTAACGGTAACACAAAGTATGATTAGTACTATTGAATCATCGCATTATGTGCAACCTGATTACAGTTTTTTCTAAAAACAAAGAACCCTTTTGAACATTCAGTCCAAAAGGGTTCTTTTTTAGTAGTTGATTATACGTTTATTGTCCTGCTGGTTTTTCAGCACCCATACGTTTTTCAGCTTTGTCTTTAAGCATTTGCTCAAACTTTGTTTTTTGCTCGGGTGTAAGTACAGTTTTTACACTTGATTCAAAAGTTTCATTACTTGCTTTACGAGCAGCTTTCATGCCTTCTTTATCTCCTTTGTATTTTTCTCTGTCGGCTTCTACTTGTTTAGCACGAGTTGTAGCAGCAGCAGATACTGTTTTTTGTTGATCTGCATTAAGGCCAAGTTTTTCGGTTAGTTCTTTGGTTTCCATGCTTGCTTTTTCTTCGGCGCTTTTACCTCTTTCTCCCATACCTTGTGCGCATACTAAGTTTGTTGCTGCCATAAACAAGGCAACTACAGTAATTTTTAGTGTTTTCATTTTTCTATGTTTTTTTAAATTTTATGGGCGCAAATATAACAGAAAGAATTAAACCCGAGAAGTTCATTTATCTTTTCCCTCTACTTCGGTTTCGAATACTCTTTTCCAATTTCCTCCTTTGGCTTTCTTGTCGGCGTGCACCACCTAGATTTACTTTTTTGTTCTTCTCTTTCTTCTCGGCAAAAGCAGTCCCTTTTGTAGGCTCCTGTTTTTTATCTCTGCGGTTCTTGTTTAGGTTCTTATCTTTTTTAACGGGCATCTCTTCGGGGGTTAACTCTTCCGAAATCTCTACCTCATCAGGTATTTTAAGCATGGGTATTTCCATCTGCATCAGTTTCTCAATGGCTAACTGATGTATGTGGTCGGCTTTGGTAATAAAGCTAATGGCATGTCCTGTTTTATCGGCTCTGCCCGTTCTGCCAATACGATGGATATACACACCGGGCTCGTTAGGCAAATCAAAATTTATAACATGCGTAACATCAGCCATATCAATCCCGCGGGCAATAACATCGGTGGCAATTAATACACGATGTTTGCCTTCTTCTAATTTTTTTACGGCATCAAAACGTTGCGATTGCGATTTGTTGGAATGTATGATGCCAATAGTTGTACCAAACTCAGGCTTTAATTCTTTAAATAAATTATCGGCTACTTTCTTATTCTTCACAAACAACAAGGCTTTAGTTATTTCCTTATCGGTAGATAGCAGCGACATCAGCAAATTAACCTTCGTATAAAAATTAGGAACTTTGTATGCCTCTTGTATAATCTTTTCAAGGGGCGTTCCTCTCGATACCATTTCAATATACTCAGGTGTTTGAAAATAATCTTTAATCATCTTCTCAACCTCCTCATTAAGTGTAGCAGAGAACAATAGGTTTTGTCGCTTGGCAGGCAGTGCCTCCATAATTTGCAACAATTGCGGACGGAAACCCAAATTCAGCATTTCATCTACTTCATCTATCACCAGTTTTTTAATGCAGTTTAGTTGCAGTATGCGGCTCAAATACAAATCCATCAATCTGCCGGGCGTGGCAACCAATACATCTATACCATCATATACCTTTTGCTTTTGGTCGGTGGTTTTTACTCCTCCATATACACCTAAGCAACGCACACTCATATATTTGGTAAGCTTGGTAATTTCGTTTACTACCTGCACCACCAACTCGCGGGTGGGTACTACAATAAGTATGCGGGGCTGGCGCTGCTCAGAAAAAGTTAATTGCCTAAGTATAGGCAACAAATAAGAAAACGTTTTGCCCGTACCCGTTTGTGCAATGGCAATGGCATCTTTGCCACTCATAATAATAGGAAATGCTTTTGCCTGAATAGGGGTAGGGGTTTCAAATCCCAAATCGCTAAGGGCTTTTAGCAGTTGTTTGGTAAGATTAAGCTCGCTGAAAGTTTGCACGGGTAATTTTTGCGACAAAAATACGCATTAGTTAATGGCATTTAGTAAAACTACCAGAATTATAACTCATATAACAACATCTACGTTTTACCAAACACTATGCAGTTTAGCTACCTTTTGTGGTACGGTTAAAAAGTTTTTAAACCAATTAGCCGATTCTTTTAAAATTCTTTGCTGGGTTTCAAAATCAATATACACCAAGCCGAAACGTGGCGAGTAGCCTTCTGCCCACTCAAAGTTATCGGTAAAACTCCAACTAAAATAACCTTCTACTTTTACGCCTTCTTGCTTGGCTTTTAAAACCTGTTGCAGATAATCGGCATAAAAATTAATCCGTCTTATATCATGCACTTTGCCATCTACCGGTTCATCATGAAAGGCAGCACCGTTTTCGGTAATATATATTTTTTTGATACCCGGGTATTCGTTATAAAGCTTTAATATATGATAAATTCCTTCGGGATAAATCTCCCAATTCATAGCCGTAAGGGGTACGTTTCTTTTTTCTGCTTTTACAATAGACGCTTTTAAATAAGGTGTAAAGAAAGAATGTTTAACAACCTCTCTTGTGTAATTTTGTATGCCTATAAAATCAAAATCAAAGGCAAGTGATTTTTCATCATCTGCCCGCATGTATTTCTCAACCCGGTTAATAAGCGGTATTTTATGAAAAGGGTAACCCAACCCCAAAGCAGGCTCTATAAACAAGCGGTTTAATAAAATATCTACCCTGCCGGCAGCTTCTGCATCTTTTTCGCTGCTTGTATGAGGGTGTATATGAGAAGCTGAAAAGGTTGTTCCTATATGCGCATCCGGTTTCAGATTTCTTATAACCCTCCCTCCTTCTGCCTGACAAAGCGTTACATGATGCATGGCCGCTAAGAAATTAGATAACCCCTTTTTGCCTGGTGCGTGTATGCCCAAAAAGTATCCTGCTCCTGTAAATACTAAGGGTTCGTTTAATACCATCCAGTTTTTAACCCTATCGCCAAAGTATTTTACGCAAACTGCTACGTATTCGGTAAACCATCCAACAATATCACGGTTTGTCCAACCACCCTTCTTTTCTAATTCAAGCGGCAGATCCCAGTGATAAAGGGTTATCCAAGGTATTATACCTAACTCAAGGCATTGGTTTATTAATCTGTTATAAAAATCAATGCCTCTTAGATTTACTATGCCATGCCCCAAAGGTAATATACGTGCCCATGAAATAGAGAAACGAAAGTTTCGTATTCCCATACTATGCATTAACTTTAAATCATCTTCATAATGATGGTAAAAATGACAGGCCACATTGCCGTTATGGTTTTTGGCAATCTTTTTCTTTTGATTGGAAAACTCATCCCAAATAGATAAGCCTTTTAAATCTACATCGTGTGCACCTTCCGTTTGATAGGCAGACGAAGATACACCCCAAATAAAATCTTTACCAAAATCTTTACTGTGAAGGTTCAAGGGCGATAAGAATTAGTCTGAAAAAGTATGCCTTTGTTTCTTGTGAATCTGATCATCTACTATCTGATCTAAGATATCGGCTGTAATATCCGGATAATTAACATCCACAACCTTTCCGTTACTAAGCCAGTTATCAATATGATACGCATGTTTCTTTTTAAGGCTTTTCATTACAGGTACGCCCATTGTTTTTAATACGGTTGCATTACAAAGCTGTTCGTACTGCGCTTTCATAGGAATGATAAGCAGTTTCTTTTTTAAATGCAGTGCCTCTGATGTAGCACCAAAACCCGCAGCACAAAGTGTGCCGCTGCAAGAAGCTAAGCTCTTTAAAAATGCTGCTTGATTAATAGGTTGTATATATACGTTCTTATGTTTGTATGCAGTTTTGTTGTGCTTAGAAAACACTTCCCATTTTACATCTTTAAAACGGTTTAGGTTTTTGATCAATCGCTCATCATCATAAGCAGGCAGGTAAACGGTATAATGCCCTTTATCCGTAACGTTTAACTGGCGTATTTCTTTTCTGATAACCGGAGTAAATATGTTTTGTGCAAAGTTTTGGAACTGAAAACCATATTGAGCTGTGGAAGGAGCATAATGTTTTAATACAAACATACCCATCCTGTCTTTTTCTTTTGGTTGAGGAACACGTGGAGATAAGGTAGCACACTGATTACTTAATGCTACACAAGGTAATTTTTTAATATGAGTAGCCCAGGCAGAAACTGGTTCAAAATCATTAATAACAAGGTCGTAATTATCAATGGGTAACTCTTTTATTTCTTTCATTAAACGAAAGGTATTACTCTTCAAATAGGTCTTCACATAATCTATACCGCCCTTCTTACCAAAAACAAAGCTTAAGCCTTTAAACTTATATTTCACTTCAAAAGGAAGTTCAATATCGGCTTGTATACCGCTTACCAATATATCTGTCTTACCCAGTTTTTTAAGATGAGGGATTATCTCTATCGCTCTGCTTAAATGGCCATTTCCAGTGGCTTGTACGGCGTATAATATTTTCATTCTGCAGCCGGATTAATTTTAAACTCACTTAATAAATTATCAAATAATTCATCGGGAGTTAAGTAAGCGTTATTGTCTTCTTTTAGTTTAATACTTTGTGCAACAGGGTCATCCTGATATTTATATAACGACCAAGATTTGTCATTATATTCAAGCGCGGTTAAATTCTCTACCCAATCACCCGAGTTAAGATAAGTAATTTCTCCTTTAGTCGTTTTCATTTCTCTTATCTCGGGTTGGTGTATATGTCCGCAAATAGCATAGTGATAGCCATTTGATATGCCAATATCGGCAACCGTATCTTCAAAATTATTAATAAACTTAACAGCACTCTTCACATTGTTCTTTATCTTTTTAGATAAAGAAAGCTTGCCATAACCCATCTTTTCAGAGAAATAATTTACCGCACGGTTAAGTACGATAAGCGCATCATAACTATGTCCGCCAAGCTTGGTCAGCCATTTAGAGTATTGCATGGTTACATCAAATACATCTCCATGAAATATCCATGCTTTCTTTCCATCTAAGTTTAAAAGAACCTTATTTACTATTTTTAATTTACCTAAACGAAAACCTACAAACTTTCTAAGCAGTTCATCGTGGTTACCGGTAACGTAGTATATTTTAGTTCCTTTGCCCAGCAACTTGGTAATTTGTTTTACAATTTGCATGTGTGATTTTGGCCAGTAGCGTTTGCTAAATTGCCATATATCTATAATGTCTCCGTTTAAAACCAATGTTTCAGGTTTAATAGATTTCAGATATTGTAATAGTTCTTTAGCATGACTACCATAGGTACCCAAATGCACATCCGACAATACCACCAACTGAACCTTTCTTCTTTTAGCCATGGTATTGCTTTTTTAAAGGTGAAAAACTAAACAGAAACAAGCGAAGCACAATGCATTCGCATAAATACAAAAGACTTTGTTGGGATTTTTTCTTTGTTTGTGTCATAGTTATATTTTTATTATAGCAAAGAAAGATGATAGAGTTGGCTCTAACGTTAAACCTACGTTAAGAAAATAAATTCTATAAACATAGGTATGTTGATGAACTAACAATGTGTAAAATTAAAGACATTACTACTTAAATACGTTAAGGTAATGTTATCAAATTGTTAAGTTATTGTTAAGAGAACGTTAAGGAAACCTTAATTAATCAACAAATTACTCAATTAGTTTTTGTTATTGTAAATTTTAATACATTTAGCTCATAATTAATCTATTCAATTATGAAAAAGCAAATTCTTATTGGGGCAATTGCCATCGCATCACTACCCATTTTCGGACAAGATATTAAGGTAAAAGAATCTAACGAGAGTTTTAGTAACGGCAGTCATAATGCACTATCTGTAACATTATATGTAACCGATATAAATATGGTAGAGAAAGAATGGAAAAGTCAGTTGAAAGATTTTGGGTATGATAAAGCCCGAGAACAAAAAGATGAATACTTTTTTGATAACGTTCTCTTTAAAAAAATGAGTACAAATACGGTTGATGTATATTCTAAAGTAGATGAAGCAAAAGGTGATAAAGCAGTGGTGCTTACGGCAGCTTTTGATTTGGGTGGGGCCTATTTAAGCTCGTCAGACCATAAAGAGCAGTTTAATTACATGAAAACTATGATGCATGATTTTGCGGTTAAAATAACCAAAGAAGCGCTTGATGACCAGATAAAAGATGCTTCTAAAGCTTTATCATCATTGCAAAGCAAGCAATCATCGTTAGAAAAAGACAATAAGGGTTTAGCAGATGATATTGTTAGCTATAACCAAAAGATTAAAAAAGCAAACGACCAGATAGAGCAAAATAAAAAAGACATTGAAACTAAAAAAGTAGAAGTTACTGCGCAACAGAAAGTAGTTGACGGCATTAAAGCCAAAAAAGAATCTATCAAGTAAACTCCAGCTTTTACTTATATTTGCCGCCTTATTTGAGAAATGAAGCACATTCGTAATTTTTGCATTATTGCCCATATCGATCATGGGAAATCTACACTTGCCGACAGGTTATTGGAGTATACCAACACTATTTCTAAGCGCGAAATGCAAGCGCAAGTGCTCGATGATATGGACTTGGAGAAGGAGCGCGGCATTACTATTAAAAGTCATGCCATACAAATGGATTATGAGTTAAACGGGCAGAAATATGTTTTTAATTTAATTGATACTCCAGGGCATGTTGATTTTAGTTACGAAGTTTCCCGCTCTATTGCTGCCTGCGAAGGTGCTTTGCTTATTGTAGATGCCGCACAGGGTATACAGGCTCAAACTATTTCCAACCTATACCTTGCCTTAGAACATGATTTAACCATCATTCCTATTCTTAATAAAATAGATTTACCAAGTGCTGAACCCGAGATGGTGAAAGACCAGATTGTTGATTTGCTGGGTTGCAAGCGCGAAGAAATTATGGCTGCTTCGGGTAAGACCGGCATGGGCGTGCATGAAATTTTAGAAGAAATTGTTCATCGTATTCCTGCACCAAAAGGAGATGAAAATGCTCCTTTGCAAGCTCTGATATTTGATTCTGTTTTTAATTCTTTCCGTGGTATTATTGCTTATTACCGCATTTATAATGGTTGTTTAAGAAAAGGAGATAAAGTAAAGTTTGTAAACACAGGCAACGAGTATAACGCCGATGAGATTGGAGTATTGCGCCTAAAACAAGAACCCAGAGATATAGTAAAGACAGGTGATGTGGGGTACATCATATCAGGTATAAAAGAAGCGAGAGAGGTTAAAGTGGGTGATACTATTACTACGGTTGCAAACCCTTGTCCGGAAGGTATACAAGGTTTTGAAGATGTAAAGCCTATGGTGTTTGCGGGTATCTATCCGGTTGATACCGAAGATTATGAAGAGCTGCGTTACAGCATGGAGAAGCTTCAGTTAAATGATGCTTCACTTACATGGGAGCCTGAAAGTAGTGCTGCACTTGGCTTTGGTTTCCGTTGCGGATTTTTAGGTATGCTCCACATGGAGATTGTACAAGAGCGTTTAGAGCGTGAGTTTAACATGACGGTTATTACTACCGTACCCAACGTATCGTACATTGCTTACCTAACCAACGGAGATGTGGTTACCGTTAATAACCCAAGTGACTTGCCTGACCCGGGAAGAATTGATTATATTGAAGAACCCTATATTAAGGCCGCTATTATTACAAAATCTGAGTTTATTGGACCTGTAATGAGTTTGTGTATTGAAAAACGCGGACAAATAGTTGGGCAAAATTACCTGACGGCAGACAGAGTAGAATTACTTTTTGAATTGCCTTTAGGCGAGATAGTATTTGATTTCTACGACCGTTTAAAATCTATCTCAAAAGGATATGCTTCTTTTGATTACCACCGTACCGGAATGCGTACATCTGATTTAGTAAAGTTGGATATTCTTTTGAATAGTGAACAGGTAGATGCTTTATCTGCTCTTATTCACAGAAGTAATGCGCATGAGTTTGGTAAGAAGATTTGCGAAAAGCTGAAAGAACTTATTCCGCGTCAGCAATTTGAGATACCTATACAAGCCGCTATTGGCGCTAAGATTATTGCCAGAGAAACCATACGTGCCATTCGCAAAGATGTTACCGCGAAATGTTATGGCGGAGATATATCGCGTAAACGTAAACTACTTGAAAAACAAAAAGAGGGGAAGAAACGTATGCGTCAAGTAGGTAGTGTAGAGATTCCGCAAAGCGCCTTTATGGCTGTGCTTAAGCTGAATGATTAAAGTTTTCAAGCAATAATAGACAAACTCTACAAAGCCCCACTCTTAATTACATCCACCAAAGCAGGATCTAATAAAGTACTTGTGTCTCCTAAGTTAGAGGTATCTCCTTCAGCAATTTTACGAAGTATGCGGCGCATAATCTTACCTGAACGTGTTTTTGGCAAGCCCGTTACAAATTGTATTTTATCAGGTTTTGCAATAGCACCAATAATATGCGTAACGGTTTGTGAAATATCCTTGCGGGTTAAATTGTGGTCGTGTGTACCATCATAAATAACATAAGCATAAATACCTTGTCCTTTTATATCGTGCGGGTAACCCACAATAGCACTTTCAATTACACCTGAGTGCATATTAATAGCATTCTCCAATTCGGCAGTACCAATGCGATGCCCACTCACGTTTAGCACATCATCCACGCGACCTGTAATTCTGTAATTACCTTCTTCATCTCTTAGGCAACCATCTCCGGTAAAGTACAAACCTTTGTAGGTAGAGAAATATGTTTGTCGGCAACGCTCGTGGTCGTTATACGTAGTTCGTATAATTCCCGGCAGGGGAACTTAATACAAAGGTTTCCGCTAACTCCATTACCTTCTATTTCTTTCCCTGTTTCATCAACCAAACAAGGTTGCACACCCGGCAAAGGAAGTGTTGCAAAAGAAGGTCTATGCGGCGTAACTCCCGCCAGATTAGAAATAAGAATACCGCCTGTTTCGGTTTGCCACCAAGTATCTACCACAGGGCATTTTTCTTTTCCAATGTTTTTATAATACCACTGCCAGGCTTCTTCATTTATAGGCTCTCCAACCGAACCAAGCACCTGTAACGAACTTAAGTCTTTATTGTTTACTAAATCCAAGCCAAAGCTCATCAGGCTGCGAATGGCTGTTGGTGCGGTATATAGAATGTTTACTTTAAATTTATCTACCAAATCCCAAAACCTTCCTGCATCCGGATAGGTAGGAATACCTTCAAACATCAAACTCGTAGCACCTGCACTAAGCGGACCATATACAATATAACTATGTCCGGTTATCCAACCAATATCAGCCGTGCAAAAGTGTACCTGCCCCGGTTTGTATTGAAACACATTTACAAACGTATAATTAGTCCACACCATATAGCCTGCGCAGGTATGCACCACACCCTTGGGTTTGCCGGTAGAGCCCGAAGTATAAAGAATAAACAAGGCATCTTCCGCATCCATCTCTACGGCAGGACAAGCAGGGTTGCCTTGTGTTTCTACTTTTTTAATTTCATCTTCCCACCAAACATCCCTACCTTTAATCATACTCACAGCAGTATGTGTGCGGGTGCAAACAATAACGCGTTTCACAAACGGACAAGCAATCAGCGCATCATCTATCACACTTTTTAGCGGAATATCTTTTGTGCCCCTAAAACCTCCGTCGCAGGTAACAATATATTCGGCATGTGCATCCTGCAATCGGTCGCTAATAGCCTGTGCCGAAAACCCGCCGAAAATAACCGAATGTATTGCCCCAATGCGCGCGCAGGCAAGCGTGGCAATGGTAAGCTCGGGTATCATACCCATATATATACAAACGCGGTCTCCTTTTTTTACCCCGTTGTTCTTTAAAACATTAGCAAACTGACAAACCTTGAAATGCAATTCCTTATAGGTAAGCACGCGGTGGTGCTCCTCCGGGTCGTTAGATTCCCATATAATAGCAGGCGTGTTAGCGTTGGTTGCTAAATGCCTGTCTAAACAATTCTCGGTAATATTAAGCTTCCCGCCACTAAACCATTTTATGCTGGGCTCGCTAAAGTTCCATTCCAACACGCTGTCCCACTTCTTTTTCCATACAAAGTTTTCGGCTATCGATGCCCAAAAGCCTTCGGGTTCTTTTACACTTTTAGTATATGCTGCTTTATATTCTTCGAGGTTTTTTATCTGATAGGGATAATTCATTTGATAGTAATTTATTACCACGAAAGTATAGTATTGAATAGTGTTTTTAAAATAAAAAATTACTTATTTTGAAGAATAATATTTACTACCTACTTCAAATATGGAAAACACGTTAGCTTATGCACAGGCGCAGGATAAGAATGATGAACTGAAGGATTTCCGTCAGCGTTTTTATTTCCCAAGGTTGAATAACAAGTTTGTGATTTATTTTACGGGCAACTCCTTAGGGCTTCAGCCAAAAACCACGCAGGATTATGTGCTGAACGAGTTGGAAGACTGGGCAAGTTTTGGTGTAGAGGGGCATTTTCATGCGCGCAACCCCTGGTTCTCGTATCATGAAATTCTTACAGAGAAAACGGCGAAGATTGTTGGCGCCTTGCCACAAGAGATAGTGATGATGAACCAGCTTACGGTGAATTTGCATTTGTTGTTGGTGTCGTTTTACCGACCTACCAAGCAACGTTATAAAATAATTTGCGAGGCTAAGGCTTTCCCGTCTGACTTATATGCGTTGCAATCGCAAGTTAAGTTTCATGGGTTTAATTATAAAGATGCACTGGTAGAAATTGAGCCTCGCGAAGGGGAGAAGAGTTTGCGCACGGAAGATATTTTGAAAGCTATTGAAGAGAACAAAAATGAACTGGCAGTAGTTTTATTTGGCGGCATTAATTATTACAGCGGACATGTATTGGATATGAAAACCATTACCGAGGCTACACACAAAGCAGGTGCGTATTGCGGTTTTGATTTGGCGCATGCTGCCGGAAACATAAAATTGCATCTCCACGATTGGCAGGTTGACTTTGCTTGCTGGTGCAGTTATAAGTATTTGAATGCAGGTCCGGGTTCTGTGGCGGGGGCTTTTGTGCACGAAAAACATTTACACAATTTTGATTTGCCTTTGTTTGCCGGTTGGTGGGGACATGATAAGGAAACCCGTTTTAAAATGGAACCTGAGTTTAAGCCTATGCCCACCGCAGAAAGATGGCAACTGAGCAACGCTCCCGTATTATCTATGGCGGCTTACAAAGCATCTCTCGATATTTTTGATGAAGCGGGTATGGATAGACTTACGGCTAAAAGCAAGCGATTGACTTCTTACTTAGAATTTATTATCAATCAGGTTAATGACTTAACGAATACACCCGATAAATATTTTGAAGTGATAACACCTGCGGATAGGAGTTGTCAGTTATCTATGGTGCCGCATGGCAGAGGAAAAGAATTGTTTAACCAACTTACTGCACACGGCGTTATTGCCGATTGGCGCGAGCCTGATGTTATACGCATGGCGCCCGTGCCTTTATATAATTCGTTTGAAGACGTGTTTCAATTCGGACAAATTTTGTTGCATCTTTGTGCTAAATAAATGAACATGAAGAAGATTTCTATCTTAGTTTTATTCGCTGCTATTCTATTTGCTTGTGGTGGAAATAAAGAAAACGAACAGCCAAAAGACCTAGGTATTATAGAAACGCACCCTGTGCATGGGTCTATTATACAGGCAAGTTTTAAAGTGTGGGGCAATTGCGGACAGTGCAAAGAAACTATTGAAGGGGCTGCCCGTTTTAAGGGTGTTACTTTTTGCAGTTGGGACACCACCAGTAATATTTGCACCGTTACCTACGATAACCGCGAAACCAATGTGGACGCTATTGAAAAAGCCATTGCTGCCGCCGGTTATGATAACATTGCTTACAAAGCAGATGATAAGGCTTATGCTGAGTTAGCGCCTTGCTGCCAGTATGAGAGAAGGAAATAATCCTACAAGAATTATTTAGCCATTTCTGCTAATTCAAGAATCATAAAGCTATTTGGTTTTATAGCGGCTTTTGGTTTTGGATTTTCCTTAGTTGGTTGAAGCGCTACTTCACGTTCTGAAACAGGTAAAAAAACATGATGCGTTTTTGAGTTTACCGTTATAGTTCTTGCTCCTTTTTCCGTTTTTACAGTTTCAATAATTTTAAATGTATTCTCATTTTCTTCCTGTACTACTGTTACCGTACCTTCTCCATTAGAACTGTAAGCACGTTTTAATTCGGCATCAAAAGCTATGCCATCACAACCATCTCCTATAGGCAAAGATGTTACAACTTTACCTGTTTCTGTATTTATAATTATCATTAATTTATTTCCACAAACACTAAACAAACGATGTGTTTTATTGTCTAAGGTTAACCCTGTTGGTTCTTCGCCGGGTGCAATAGACCAGGTTTGTTCTATTTTTAATGTTGTTGAATTAATTAAAGTAATTTCATTTTTATCTTCTATGTTTACATATACTTTACCGTTCTCATCGCTTACACTAAACTCAGGCTTCCCGCTAAGTGCAATAGTTGCAGCCACTAAGTCTGTCTTCGCATCAACTACAGTTGCATTATTACTTCGCCCATTAAAAACAAATACTTTCTTAGAAAACTTATCGTATAATATAGCATCAGGGTTTGCACCGGTAACTTTTACACTCTTTATTGTTTTTAATGTAGTTAAATTAAAAACAGTAACCGAAGAATCTTGTCCATTACTTATATACCCTTTGTTTAAATCATCCGCTAATGTTATACCATGCACACGTTTAGCAGGGATACTCGCCAAAACTTTTTTTGATTCAACATCCAAAACCTGAACCATATTTCCATGAGAGATATACAGCTTGTTATTTGTTTTATCGGCTGTTAGGTAATCATAACCCTCATCTCCATCCAAATGGATTTTATTTAAAATTTTATAATTAGCCTGTGCGACAAGCTGACTTATGGTAAAAATAAAGCCTATACCAAAAATTACTTTTTTCATGTTATTATAATTAATATGAGGCTCAAATGTAATATGATTCCTACAACTTATTTTACATAATACATTTAACATTAGTCGAATTAATATTTTATTAGCTTTGGCATCGTTGTTTTATGAAAAGAACCACATCCATATTACTATTAACTTTTTATGTATGCGCCCAATGCTTTTTACCCGGAGGTAATTTTGCTTACATAGAACAGATACCTGATTTATATGCCGATTTTTGCAAAACAAATGATACAGATGATGTATTTGAGTTTTTGGAAGAACAGTTTTTTGAATTAGGCTTTCCTGAAAGCGATGAAGATATAAGAAATAAAGAACCCAGACCAGTTCCTTTTCAAACACCCAGTGCGCAAACTTTTGTAGCCTTTATAGAAAATGAAAAAACAGAATTTATACCTTTTGAAGAAGCCAAATCGTACAACTTTATTTACATTATAAAAGAACATCAGGTAGTTACCCCTTCTGTGTATCACCCTCCTAAGAACAATCAGGCGTAATTTCCTTTTTATTTAAAGCTAATCTTTAATCATGCGACTATTTTGCTACAGCATTTGTATGCCTGTGCTTAGTATTGATTGCAAAGGGAGATATGCGTCTGCAAGCATATTTGATGATAATTTTTATAACAAAAAATAAAATAGATTTATTATGAGAACCGGTAAAGTAAAATTTTTTAATAAAAAAAGTAAATTTGGTTTTATCATTGACGATGAAACAAAGAAGGAGTATTATGTCCACGCAAAAAGTGTAGAAGGAGAAATACAGGATGGCGATATTGTTCACTTTGAGCTAAAAGCGGCAAAAAGAGGCGATGAATGTATGCTGGTAAGAAAGATAGAATAATATAAAGCAGAAAATTGTTTAAAGACTTAAAACACTATCCGCAAACGTATGCTCGTATAATTTAATATTGCATTGAAATGAAATCTATAGTAAGAAGTAAGCTGATATATATTGCCTTGCTTTATATGTTAGCGATTGTTGGTATAAAAGCACAACAGGCAGATTCTGTTAAGCTGCCATTTGCCATTGCAAAAGAAAAACGCCTACCCGATGATGAACTTGCCGAGAAAAAAGAAGGCATGTATGTTACTGGAGTACCCGATTTAAGCTCTGACCCAATTAATGGATTTGGAGCAGGCGTTGAAGGTTCTTTATTTTTTAACGGAAAGAAAAAAGACCCCTTCTTTAATTACACACCCTACAGAGCTGAAATAGATTTAGCGGTATTCGCTACAACCCGTTGGCAACGTGAAGTTAAATTAGCTTGGGATATACCCTATATCTTTAATACCAAATGGCGTTTGCGTGGCGAAGCGGCTTATGAGGTTAATCCTAATTTGTTATATTTTGGTATTACCGAAAAAAGCCTTGCTCCACTAGTTAACCCACAAACCGGTACCGGATATTCTTCCTATAACGATTATAACACTAGTTTAAAAACTACTTCAAATTATTACAATACCTATACAAAGAAGGAAGCTGTTTTGAATGTAAGCATGGAGCACTCTTTCTATGAGGGTAGATTTCGCACCCTTATAGGTTATGAAATAGGCAGCGTCAATCTCTCCTCTCCGCTTAATGATAGTTCTTTATTGCATAAAGATTATCTGGCAGGAAACATAAAAGGTTTCGGTCAGAATCTGGTAACCTTCGCACAGGTAGGTTTAATATATGATACCCGTGATTTAGAACCCGACCCAAGCAAAGGTTCTTTTGCAGAATTAACCAATGAACTATCTTTAATCGCATTAGGTTCTCAATACAATTTTAATAAAACCTTTTTTCATTACAACTTATACTATCCTGTTTTACCCAAGATATTTAAGCGCGTAACTTTTGCCGGACGAATTGCTATGGGCTACACACAAGGTGATGCGCCTTTTTATGAGTATCAGGATGAGTGGAGTTCCGAAGGCAGTATTGAAGGCTTAGGGGGAGGAACCACATTGCGTGGCTATAAACAAAGTCGGTTTTTGGCACGCGTTATGAACTTTAATAACTTTGAATTCCGTTGTCGGTTTGCACAAACTAAAATACTAAAACAACACCTTGCTTTTAGTGCTGTTCCGTTTTTTGATATAGGAGGTGTTTGGGATGATTTAAGTCGTTTAAATCATACTGAGAATTTCAGATACTCCGAAGGACTTGGCTTGCGTATCGCCTGGAATGTAAATACGATACTTCGTTTTGATTATGCTGTATCGCAGGAAGACAGGCAATTCTTCTTTTCTTTGGGACACGCATTTTAGTTGTGTATAATCTTCCTACAATTCAATCATAGGGTCCCAGTAGTATTTGGCAAAATCAATGATTTTATCACCCACTACTTTTATCTTTTCTTTTGCTAATAATTCCTGCATTTCATAAGGATTAGCAAAGTGGTGTTTTCCTGTAAGCAAGCCATTACGATTAACCACACGATGCGCGGGTACTTTTGGTTTCTGGCTATGTGCGCCATGCATAGCATAACCCACCAAACGAGATGAACCTGCCGCACCCAAATACTTTGCAATAGCGCCATAAGAAGTAACTCTTCCTTTTGGAATAAGACGTACTACCTGATAAACCATATTAAAGAAATCAGGCGGGGTGCTTGATTCGGACTTCATTTATTTATTGCGTTTCATTAATGCTTGTGCAAACAAAGCAAAGGTTTCTATCTTTTTATCAGAAGCCGAAGATGTTGTTAAAAACCGAATGGCATGCCGGTAATAAGCAGCAATTTGATTTTTCAGATTACCATCTAGTTTAAGTGAGGTATAAATATCTTTTATGGCAGCTATTTTTTCTTTGGGGTTAAATTGTTTTTTAGTGAGCCAATGTTGTAATTCTTTTTTCTGTTTAGTGTTACTTGTTTCAAGCGCTTTTAATAAGAGCCATGTTTTTTTGTTGGCAATAATATCTCCGCCTGTTTGCTTACCTGTTTTTTCGGCAGCACCAAACACATCTAAATAATCATCGGTTAGTTGAAAGGCAATACCCAGTTTCTCTCCTGCGTTATAAAACAAAGCGGCATCTTCTTTAGATGCTTTAGCACAAATAGCACCCATTTGCATACTGCAACCTAATAGCACTGCCGTTTTTAAACGTATCATTTCAATGTATTCTTCGATACTTACATTGCTTCGTGTTTCAAAATCCATATCCAATTGCTGCCCTTCGCACAAACCAACCGCTGTATTAGAAAAAACACGTTGCAATTGCATAGCCGTTTCTTTTTTACATTTGGCCAGTTCCTGATAGGCTTTTACAACAAAACATCTCCGCTTAAAATAGCAATGTTACTGTTCCATTTTTCATGTACGGTTTGTTTACCTCTGCGTAAAGGTGCATTATCCATTATGTCATCATGAATCAACGAGAAATTATGAAACAACTCTATGGCAGCAGCAGCAGGTAATGCCTTTGATATTTTAGCATCAAAACAATCAGCAGTAATTAAAGCAAGTAATGGACGAATGCGCTTGGCATCCAAGCCTAAGAAATAAGTTACGGGTTGATATAGATTCTTTGGGTGCTGAGGTAATTCATTTACTAAAGGTGTAAAGTAATTATCAAATGCAGCAGCTAATTTTTTGTATGGGTTTTCGTTCATAGTTTGGTTTCAATACCCAACAAATATCTTTTATAATTTTAGCAAATACGTGCCATAACCACTTTTGGTAAGGGGTTGGGCTATTTTATGCAATTGCTCTTTATTGATGTAGCCCATGTTGTAAGCAATCTCCTCAATGCATCCAATTTTTAATCCTTGACGTTCTTCTATAACCTGCACAAACTGTCCGGCTTGCATAAGCGAAGCAAAAGTTCCTGTATCAAGCCATGCAGTACCTCTGTCAAGTATACGTACTTCCAGTTTCTTATCTTCCAAGTATTTTTTATTTACATCGGTAATTTCGTATTCGCCACGCGGACTAGGCTTTAAATGTTTGGCTATTTCTACTACTGAGTTATCGTAGAAATACAAGCCCGGTACCGCGTAATTAGATTTTGGCTTAAGCAGGTTTTTCTTCAATAGAAAGTACTTTATGGTTCTCATCAAAATCAACCACACCATAACGCTCGGGGTCTCC
This sequence comes from uncultured Candidatus Saccharibacteria bacterium, assembly GCA_963763345.1. Lineage (GTDB taxonomy): Bacteria > Bacteroidota > Bacteroidia > B-17B0 > Aurantibacillaceae > PALSA-968. Next base: position 19,214 of record CAVXOV010000063.1, on the reverse strand, counting down.
CACATGATATGCAAATACAATTCCACCATCGGGATTTTTACAGGTTTGTAACTGACGACCTAAACCCTGACCATGAAAAATATTATCACCCAACACCAACGCCACATTTTCTTTACCAATAAATTTTTCTCCTATCACAAAGGCTTGTGCCAGTCCGTTTGGAACTTCCTGCACAGCATATGAAAACTTACAACCTATTTGAGAGCCATCTCCCAACAGTCTTTCAAAGTTAGGTAAATCGGTAGGGGTAGAAATTATCAATACCTCATTAATACCTGCCATCAATAAAATAGATAGCGGATAATAAATCATGGGTTTATCATACACGGGCATCATTTGTTTGCTCATGGCAAGTGTAAGCGGGTGCAAACGGGTACCGGAACCTCCGGCTAAAATTATTCCTTTCATTTTTCGTAATTGTTTAAAGTTATTGCAAAATGCTATTTGCCTAAAGGCTCGGGTCATAGTATTTACACAAATGTAAGAAAGCCATAGTAATAAGCAAAAGCAAAGTATTTTAAAAAAACAGTATATTTACTGCTCAATAGAACACATGAAAACAAGAAGCTAACATACTTTTTACTGCTTATACTTTTTGCGGTTGCGATACTATCCTGTAAAAAGAAACCTACGCCTGCCGCAACTCCCACCCCTACTGTTTTACCGCCTTCTTTTTCATTTACTGCTTTGGGCATTACAACTTCAGGTGTTCAATATACCATCAGTAATCCAACTGCCGGTCCGCTTCAAATTACAGGAAGTAATGCAGGCAGCAACAGTAATTATCAAACCGTTGTGATAACAGTTGATAATACTGTAAATGCAGCCGGAACTTTTACACTAAACACAACGGCCTCTAATAGCAGTGATAATGGGGTATATACTTCAAGTACTTTTTCATATAATACCAATGCCACGCATACAGGCACTATCACTCTTAGCAAAGTTGATATGGTTAACCGCGTTATGTCGGCTTCTTTTAGTTTTTCTGCGATTGAATTTAATCCTGACAACAATAGCTCAGGTACTATTTCGGGTTCATTTACTAACGTAAGTTTTTAAATACTTTCCTAATTCGTTACCGCATTCATTCTGTTGAATGTATTTAGTAAGTCAGCCGGAGCCGCCTTTACCATTGCTTCGCTAAACCCAAAAGTAAGCTCTGTTTTGCCTTGCTTTAATTGTTCAAATATAGATTCCACAAATTCGCTCACCGGCGGAGCTGCATCATGCAAGCCTTTTCCACCTAAATCAGTATTTAGTGCCGGCGGAATCATTTCAATAACTTCTATGTTTTTTGCTTTTAATAACTGACGAAGAGAAAGCGTGAAGGAATGAAAGAAGGCTTTGGTGGCAGAATACACTGGTACTTTAGTTAGCGGCACAAACGACAAACCCGATGTTACATTAATAACGGTGTTTAATGATTTTAGTTTAACAAACAAAGAGGTTAAATGTAGTGGCGCTTCAATGTTGGTAGCTATTTCTTCTTTGGCTTTTTCAAAAAAGTTATCGTCTAAAACCGACATCCATTGCTGGATACCCGCGTTGTTTATCAATATGTTCAAATCGCTGTGGTTTTGTGCAACCCATTTATACAGTTCTTCTCTTTCGGCAGCAATAGTTAGGTTGCACACTTTTGTAATAACCGAAGGAAATTTATCAACCACTTCTTTAAGCACCTCGCTGCGCCTGCCGCAAATAATTACGGTGTTGTTTTCTTTAATAAATCGTTCGGTAAGCCCTAAGCCAATGCCGCTTGCTCCGCCGGTAATTAATATTTTGTTGTTAGATATTTTCATGATTTAATTTTTGTCAAAAGTAAGTAATTACATGTTAATAGATTTCTCGACCAAGCTCAAAATGACAACGCAGGTGTCATCCTATGTGGAATCGAAGGATTGAGGCGACTACCTCACAATAACCAAGCGCTTATTTACAATACCCTCATTGCTTATAAGGCTTATATTATAAACACCTTCGTTTAAGTTGCTAATATCAATTAAAGATTGAGAATTATAAATTACAGCTTGCTTTACGGCCTTACCATTAATATCATATAGTATGTATTGCATATTGCCAACATCTTTCATCTTTAATTCTACATTTATAATTGAAGAAGAAGGATTGGGGTAAATATTAAACATATTATCTACCTTATATAAGGTAATACCAGCCTCAGTGCAGTTACTTGTATTATTAATCAAAACCAGTATAGAGTCTTGTATCCCTTTGCATCCAAACTCATTTACAGGGATTACATAATACCATTTTGGAATGGTTGGGTTTACTATCACTTCATTCGGATTGCTGCTTAATCCGGTTAAAGGTGTTGTACTTCCTTTAGGTATCCACATTAAATTCACATTGGCAGCCGGTATAGTAATTGCTTTTAAAGTATCCCCCGTATGGTTACAATCATTTATAGTGTCTTTAGCTAAACTAACGTGAGGCACCGGTTCAACTATAAGATGAAATGTATGCGGATTGTAAGACGGGCAACCCGGCACATTAATAAGCACCTGATAATAAACAAGGGTATCATTTTGAGAGTTCCCATAATTAAAATAAATAGGTGTTGCTTGTACAGAGTATCCCGAATTGGCTTCTAATCCAGCGGTTGATGAAGATTCTGTCCATGTATAGGTAGTGGTAACAGGCATGCTATCCACTTTCATAATACCACTATATCCGGAGCATACCGTATCAACCGGAGAAAAATAGGGCGTGGGTACTGCTATAACCGTTACCATAGCAACAGCCTGATTTGATACACAACCATCTGCAGCTGTACCTGTAACCGAATAATTAAAAACTCTTGGTAACGATTGTATAGTTTGAGGATTTACATTAATACTATCTGCATTTATATCTAAATAAGTTGGGGGTACTGTTGTTGGTGCATTTGTCCAGGTATACGTCAATGCTCCATTTGCATATAAATCAATACCTGTTGTTCCACCATTACAAACAAAAGGGTTAGGAGGTGTTACTGTTATAGTTGGTGTTTGCGCCACGGTAACAACTAAAGTTGTGTCATTTACACCATTATTCTGACTATTAACAGTTAAAGTAAGCGTATAAGTACCGGCAGCAGGAAACGTAATAGCTTCTCCATTTTGATAAGCCGGACTTGGATTAAAAACTGCATTAACGGAAGTGGTCGAAACACACGTCCAGTTATAAAATGTTATAGGACCAGGGTTTGCATTACCTGTAAAATTATAGGGAGTTCCCGTACAGTACAAGGTATTTGTTGTTGGTGGAACAATAGTAACCGTAAGTGTTGTTGGTATTTGCGCCCTCCCATCCAAACAAAACGCTAAGGCTAAAAGAGTAAGTAGTTTTTTCATGAATATAGATTGTACACCAAAGATATAAATTTCTCTCAAAAACCTGTTTTTGACCCTATTTGTTTTAGCAAGATTTGACCGCTTATCGAAAAAACACTACCGTTTAAAAAGTTTTTAGCCCCTTTTTGCAGATAATTTACTTTTCGCTTTTTCAATGTGGTATCTTAGCAATAGAAGATAACAATTAAACCAAAAAAAACAAAATCATGGCAAAGAAGAAAAAATCTATCACCTTTCCCTCTTCAGCAGGTAATTTGATATAGCGTTCAGAGCATTAATGATACATTTAGGTATCGCAGATGCAAGCAGCGGTTCTACTACCATCAGTTGGACTCGCTTAGGAATAACATCTACTGTATATAATGCCTTGCTGGCAATTTTGGGTACAGCAACCACAGCCAACACCTGGCTTTTTGTACGTCCTTTGCAAGAGAACAAGGCCACACGAAATGCCACGCTTAGAGGACAGGAGAAGGCATTAATTAAAGCTGCTTTGCTGCTTATCCGTCCGTTGCGTACCACGTTGAAAGCGGCTAACAAACTTACCCCCGGTTTTTTAACCGAAGGAGATGCGCAATCTTTCTTTATACCCGAGCCAAACCCACATACCAGCAGTATATTATCTTTCCGGATAGCAGCGCCAGTACCTTTATTAACCCTGCATACTGTTAAACATTTAGAACATTATGTAGATGCACATGATGCGGCTGCACCTGATAGCCCTGCTTTGCCAGAAGGTGTGCAGTTTATTTGGTTGCTGCGTTATGTGGGTACAACTGCACCTACTGATTGGACACAGTTTACACACCTGTTGTTTAGCGGCAAGTTCCGCAACATAAGCACCTTTTTGGCTGCACAAGCAAAACAAGATGTTTGGTACACGGCTGCCTACATTAGTACCACAGGTGAGTTGGGACAATTCAGCCCCTTCTTGCACAGTAATGTGGCACAAACCGCATAATAAAAGAAACACTTTTTAGAACAGAAACGGACAGCGGCAGACCCTGAACGGACAGTCGCTGAGTTAGAACGGACACGTTTCATTTCGGAACGTATAGCCGCAGGCTCTGAACGGAAACGTTTCGATTCAGAACAGACATCCGCGGACTTCGAATGGACAGTCCCTGAGTTGAAACGGATACGTTTCGATTCAGAACATACAGCGCCGAACTCAGAACGGACAGTCTCGGAGTTGAAACGGATACGTTTCGGTATAGAACGGACAGTCCCTGAATGAGCGGCTGTCTGTTTCTGGTTGAGCACAGGTGCGTTAGGGATGGTAGCAAGCTGCCGTGCAGCGCGTACAGCCCGACCTTTGTATGCAAAGGGAACGCCCAAATGAAACATACTTATTACCTCACACTATTTTACTATTTTTAACCCCCACTTAATAGTTATGATAAAGAAATTTGTAATCCTGTTGCTTGCTATTTGTTACCTGTTACCTGTAAAAGCTGATGAAGGTATGTGGCTGCCCTTTTTGTTGCAGCAGCTTAATGAAAAGGATATGAAGAAGAATGGCTGCAAGCTGTCGGCCAAAGATATTTATGATGTAAACAACACCTCGCTAAAAGATGCCATTGTGCAGTTTGGCGGGGGCTGCACCGCCGAGATTATCTCTGATAAAGGGTTGATTTTGACCAACCACCATTGCGGGTACTCATCCATTGCTGCGCATAGCAGCGTAGATAAAGATTATTTAACCAATGGCTTTTGGGCCATGAATGCGGCTGAAGAACTTACTAACCCCGGCTTAACTGCCATGCTTATTGTTCGTATTGAAGATGTTACGGCACAGGTAAACGAGGGCACGAGTTCTACTACATCCGATAAAGACTTGGAAGCCCTTCAGCAAAAAAAGATAAAAGAGATTGTTGCCAATGTTACCAAAGGTACTAAGTACGAGGCTTTTATTCGCCCCTTCTTTTATGGCAATCAGTTTATTTTGTTTGTTACGCAAACCTTTAAGGATGTTCGTTTGGTAGGTGCGCCTCCTTCCTTCATTGGTAAGTTTGGCGGTGATGCCGATAACTGGATGTGGCCGCGCCATACGGGTGATTTCTCTATGTTTCGTATTTATGCCGATAAGAACAACGAACCTGCAGAATACGCAAAAGATAACGTTCCCTTTAAACCCAAAAAGTCTTTAAGCATTTCTATGAAAGGCGTTAAAGAAGGTGATTTTACGATGGTGTATGGCTTCCCCGGGCGTACGCAAGAATATCTTTTTAGTGATGCTGTTGATATGACCATGAACGACAGCGACCCTGCAAAGGTTGCCCTGCGCGAAAAGCGTTTGAGCATCATGAACCGCTGTATGAAAACCAACGATACTACGCGTATTGCCTATGCTGCCAACTACGCATCGGTTGCCAACTACTGGAAGAAGTGGATGGGTGAAATGCAGGGCTTAAAAAAGTTTGATGCCGTGAATAAGAAAAAAGAATTTGAAAAGAAGTTCCTCGAACTGCTTGCTGCCGACCCAGCCGAGAAAGAAAAGTTTAATAAAGTATTTACTGAATTTCATACGCTGTATGCTAACTACCGCGTGCTTCAAAAACAAATTGATTATTATAATGAATGTCTGTTGGGCTTTAACGCCATGGCAGCAGCCCGTGGAGCAGAGAAGTTGATTGCTTCCGTTAAAGGAAAATCAGCTGAGGATAAACAAAAAGAGTTTGCCAAAGCAGCAGAAAGCAACGAGAAGTTTTTTAAGACCTACAACAAAGCAATGGATAAAGACATTTGCAGAGCTATGCTAGAGATGTATGCGAATGGTGTAGCCGATGGTCAGCGCGTGCCTGCTATTGATACCTTGTTTGGTTTATACCAAAACAATTACGATGCCATCGCCGATAAAATTTACTACGAAAGTATATTCGTTAATAAGAGCACGTATTTAAACACACTAAAATTTGGCTTGGTTGAAAACATAGAAAACGATATGGTTTATAAACTCTGGAAGAGTACTTCGGCTTACTATAATACAAATGTTGTTACACAATACACCGCTATAGATGCGCAACTGAATTCGCTCTATAAAAAATACGTTGATAAACTTACGAAGGTTTATAAAGACAAAAAGTTTTATCCTGATGCAAACTCTACCTTGCGTGTTACCTACGGAAAAGTAAAAGGCTATAAACCGCGTGATGGTGTGTACTACAATTACTTCACCACATTGGATGGCATGATGGAAAAAGAAAATCCTAATGATGATGAGTTTATTATCTTTCCCAAAATGAAAGACCTCTACAATAAAAAAGATTACGGACCGTATGCCGATAAAGACGGAACGCTGCATATGTCGTTTGTGGCAACTAATCACACAACGGGCGGTAACAGCGGTAGTCCGGTACTGAATGCAAAAGGAGAATTAATTGGCACCAACTACGACCGCGTGTGGGAAGGCACCATGAGTGATATTATGTATAACCCCAACATTTGTCGCAACATTACGTTGGATGTGCGTTATACGCTGTTTGTAATTGATAAATACGCAGGCGCAGGTTACCTGTTAAATGAAATGAAACTTATTCAATGAGTTTCCTCCAAAAAATAACCGCTACTGATAAAGGTATTAACCTTACCAACATGGCTTTAATGCTTATCAGTACTGTTGTTTCCTTCATTATTCCTTTTAAACTATTTCTCTTTGTATATGCGGTCTTAGGTCCTTTGCATTACCTCACCGAAATCTCCTGGCTTGATAAGAAGAATTTTTTCATCAAACAGAAACTACAGATATGGCCTTATATCTTAATCGCTATTCTTCTTTCTATTGGCTTGTTTAACGAGAAATCAGCCGTTAGATATTTTTCAGTCAGTTTAATTATTTGTGTGGTAGTGTACACATTATGCCTTGTTTTTTCAGGCAAGAATCTTTTATCGCTTGCAATATCTGTTGCTGTTTTAATCATTTCCCTGCTCATTAAGGCGGATAGAATTACATTCTTAGTTCTTTCGTTCGGTATCTTTCTTCCAACGGTTGTGCATGTGTTTTTATTTACCGGTTTCTTTGTGTTAAGTGGAGCTGTTAAGAACAAAAGTGTTACAGGTTATTTGTCGTTAGTGGTGTTTGTGGGATGCGCCATTAGCTTTGCATTGATTCATACTCCTAATGCCGAAATTCTTTCTTTAGCGGAGAAGGGTTATATACAGAAGTATTTCAGCATCCTTAATAAATCCATTGCCGGATTATTCAATATAAATTTGGTAAATAACAGTACGGATATTTTTGAACTACCTGCCATGATTGCCGTGCAACGCTTCATTGCTTTTGCTTATACCTATCACTACTTAAACTGGTTCTCTAAAACAACCGTAATTAAATGGCACGAAGTTTCTAAAAGCAGATTAGCTATAATAGCTATCTTGTGGGTGCTATCCGTAGTGTTTTACTATATAGATTTTCGCTTAGGCTTTATGGTATTGTTCCTGTTAAGCATGCTGCACGTTTTCTTAGAACTGCCGCTTAATGTAATCTCCATAAAAGGAATCGTTACTGGACTAAAAGGAGGTTAGCCTTACTTTTTATCTTTTATTTTCTGGCGGTGCTTTAAACCCCAATCTCGCAAAGCCATAATAACCTCATCTAAAGTAGTGCCATAGGGTGTAAGCTCATACTCTACACTCACCGGTATGGTATCATAAACGGTACGTTTCACTAAGGTATTTACTTCCAATTCCTTTAACTCTTTAGAAAGCATCTTAGCAGTAATACCTTCTATCTCACGATGCAATTCTTTAAAGCGTTTATTACCATGTATCAAGGCTATTATGATGGGTATTTTCCATTTACCGCTTAGTATATATAAAGCATCCTGTACGGGAAGCAGGCTCTTAGAACATTCGGTAGAGCTTAACTTACTTGGGTTCTGTAAAAAGTTTTTAGCCATGTTAACAATTATTTAACGATTAAATAACATACAAAGGTACGTTGTTTGTATTACTTTCACACTCGGTTTACTAAAGTATATCGGTATACTTTGGTATATCGGTAACAAAAGTATACTTAATGTACATACCTTTGTCTCAAATTAAAACTAAAACAATATGTCAACAACCAAATGGGCTATAGACGCCACACACTCAGAAGTGCAATTTAAAGTAAAGCACTTAATGATATCAAACGTAACCGGATTCTTTAAGAAATTTGAAGGAACGGTAGAAACAGAAGGTGATGATTTTACAACAGCAAAAATTCATTTCTCAGCCGATGTTGATTCTATCAACACAAACAACGAACAACGTGACGGGCACTTAAAAACCGGAGATTTCTTTGATGCAACGGCACATCCGCAAATCAAATTTGAAAGCACCAAACTTGAAAAAGTAAGTATTGAGAACTATAAGCTACATGGTAATTTTAACATTAAAGGGGTAAGCAAACCTGTTGTGTTAGATGTAGAATTTGGCGGAATTGCTAAAGATCCTTATAATAACACCCGCGCGGGCTTTACGATAAATGGTAAAATAAACCGTCAGGATTTTGGAGTTAGTTTTAACGGTCCAACCGAAAGCGGCGGATTACTTTTGGGTAATGACATTAATCTGCACAGTAATATAGAATTTATAAAACAAGCATAATCAATAAAAATAAATCATAACCTAAAAAACAAAAAGCAAATGAAAAAAATCACAATTCTTGCCTCAGCGGCAGCAGCACTTATGTTCTCTTTCACAACACCTGATGCAGGAACATGGAAAGCGGATGCATCACACTCTAACGTTAACTTCAGCATCGTGCATTTGGGTATATCTGATGTAGAAGGCGCATTCAAAAAATTTGATGCTACGTTTACTTCTTCAAAAGAAGATTTCACGGACGCCGTTTTTGAATTTTACAGCAGATGTAAATAGTATCAGTACAAACGATGATAAGCGTGATGGGCATTTAAAATCGCCAGATTTCTTTGATGCAGCAAAGTTTTCTACACTTACTTTTAAAAGTAAGACTGTAAAGAAATGCCGGAGACAAATACACTATTATTGGTGAAATGACTATGCATGGCGTAACAAAGCTGGTTAACTTCGAAGCTATTATTAGAAAAGGTGTAAATCCAATGAGTAAGAAGAACATAGTTGGTGTAAGAGTAAATGGAGTTGTAAATCGTATGACTTTTGGACTTGGTGCATCTATGCCTGAAGCTATGCTAAGTGATGCTGTTACGGTAAAAGCAAGCGCCGAGTTTTCTAAAGACTAAATAATTTATCGCTCTATAAAAAGCACTAAAGCCGTTCTACATAGAGCGGCTTTTTTTAGTTAAGACTTTTACACTAACGGAAAAGATATTAAACAAATTAAAAGCCATTACCAGAAGATATATAATCGTTTGGGAGGCTTTTAATTTGAAATTATGTTATTGAAGCTTTTGTTATTTACCTAATCCTGTTGGACTTCCTACTCGGGTCATAGCACATCTAAAGCCTATAGAAGCTGTAGCTTGCTTTTCATCTAAGAACCTACGGCTAACTGGGTTTATCCAATAAGCACGATCTCTCCAGCTACCTCCTTTGTATACTCTGCTCCAGTTATTTACCAAAGATGTTTTGGCATATTCATACATCATCTTACCTGCTTTATCCTGATAGGCTTCTTCTCCATCACTATAATAGATACTCGAAGTAACATCACCATCTAAATAATCTCTATAGTCATTGGTCTTGTAGTTTCTCCTTTCATCCAATCTATCTTCAGGTTTAGCGATAGTAACATCTCTCCATAATACACGCCCCGGTATAGAGTTCACAATACTTGTATCTCTAAGTTCTTGTGTTTCTGTACTAACTCCATGTGCAGTTGGAATATTTACCTTCTTTTTATTATGATCTAAAGAGTCAACTAAAATTCCCTCCGTATTAGTAGCTATCGTATTATCTGTAGAATCTTTTACCTGTGTTTTAAACACATTTCCACGAAATGGACGAAATTCATTCGCATCAGTTGAAGTAAGGGGACGATAAATATCCATTACCCACTCAGATACGTTACCAGCCATATTATATAGACCATAATCATTTGGCCAATATGAATATACAGGTGCAGTAACATCGGCATTATCATTCAACCAACCGGCAGTGCCCATATAGTCACCGGCACCACGTATAAAATTAGCGTGCATCTGACCTATATATTTTTCATCAGGATTACGCACACCATGTCCATTCCAAGGGTAGATACGACGATCTGTAATACGCTCTCCTATAGTATTGCCTATTAAACCATAAGCAGCGTATTCCCATTCTGCTTCTGTTGGAAGACTATAATTTGGTAAAAAGATACCATCCTCCATACGTACATCACGTTCCGGCTGCTGTTCATCAAATGAAGGTAATTTTTGTTTTAACTGTCCTTGCCATTTATTTGCTAAATACGCTTGAGTGCTAAAATAATCCTGATCAGATGGATTTGGAACGTGATTTAATAACCCTTCACGGATTAAGATAAATTCATTGGTTCTATCAGTTCGCCAAGTACAAAAATCATTTGCCTGTACCAATTCACACCAACTACTGGATAATTACGATAAGCAGGGTGACGTAAATAATATTCAACATAAGGCTCATTATAAGCAAGTTTCTCACGCCATACTAATGTATCAGGCAATGCTTTAACAAAAACTTCAGGATAACTTGGGCCAAATACACGACTTGTCCAATATAAATACTCAAGATAACCAAAGTTTGTCACCTCTGTTTCATCCATGTAAAAAGAAGAAACAGTTACGCGACGTGGGGTATTATTCCAATCGTAAGTAACATCACTCTCAGTACGCCCCATTGTAAAAGTACCACCTTCTATAAGAACCAAACCTGGCCCCGTTTCTTGCTCTTCATAAGGCACCTTCTCAAATCCTCCATTTTCAGAGCTATTATAGGCCCATCCTGTTATAGGAGATCTCTCTTGACTACAAGAAAATATCATTAATCCAGTAGCAGAAAATAAAGCTATAGATTTTAATAATTTGGTTGTTTTTGCCATGTTATATATATTATAATTTTCCTTTTAACGTAAAAAATCAAACAAAGTTACATTTATTTTTATTTATTTTAGAATGAAGGGCAACTTACCGTACGGAATTTACGATGTTTTGGGCGACAAGCAAGTTGAAATTGAACCGAAATTTCATGTGAACCAGCAGATATATTGGCTAATTTAGATATAGTTACATCATAACTATACCCAAACTTGAAATGCTGTGTTTGATACCCAATTAAGGCTATCATAGCATCCTGATTACGATACCATAAACCCAATACAACGCTTTTTTTAACAAAATACATTCCTAAATTAAGCTGTTGAAACTGCCCTTGATACTGATAAAGTATATTAGGGCTTATGTATGTTTCGCCACCCTTTTCTAATTCAATATTAGCGCCCGCATGTGCAGTTATTTTAATAGGAAGTGGACTATTACCTGGGATAAAAGCCTCATTTGGTTGTGTTAAGTGGTTTACTGCTACACCAAAAAAGTATCTTTTACTATAACCTAATAAACCAGCGGAAACATCAGCTGCTCTTACTGTTTGATTGGGGTAGTTACTAGGATTTTCATTCGTATTATAGACAAAACCACGACGGCGGTCTATCATATCACCAAAGGTTAGTTTGGTCCAATCTAATGTTTTTTGATGATAAGTACCCTGTAAACCAAAATTGATAGAGAATTCTCTAGTTACATTAAGATGATAGGAATACATAAGACTTGCATCCGTGGTAACCAAAGTTCCATTACCCGCTCTGTCTTGCATGACCAATAAACCTATCCCTCCTGATATTGCATCTATGTGTTGATCATAAGAGGCACTTGTTGTAATATATGTTTTATAAAGCCCCGGCCACTCATTTCTGTAATTCATACAAAACCTTGGACAGCGTGCTGTACCTGCAAATGCGGGGTTTAAATAAAGCGGATTAGCATAAAATTGCGTAAATTGTGGATCCTGTGCTTTTGCATCTCTAGCAGAAAAAATGCCAAGAACTAGTAAAAAACACACCGTAACTTTTTTCATCATAGAATGCAATTATACAAATTTCATCTACAAACTTAGTGTTTTTATTTTTTAATACAAAAAATATTAAACAATATTATTTTCATTTATACGTTAAATGCACAAATAAGTTTCATATTTTTATAAAAAATGATTTCCATCAAGAAGTTTTATATAGTAGCCTTTGTACTATTTTGTTTTAGCAACATATTTTCTCAATCACTCAAACTGCAAAAAAGTAAGGTGACTAAGGATCCCAGTATCCTTGAAATTAAATGGCGTCTGCCAATGAGTTTTCAGAAAAAAGGGAAAATAGAGAAAGTATTGTCTTTTGATGGGGGGGCATATATTGAAGAAAAAAACTTTTTACCTTACCTATTACTACGGGAACCAATAAAACAAAATGTTAAATCGAAACCCGAGATTCAGGCCATATCAACTGAAACATTAACAATACAGGAAGAAGCTTGTATAAATCTAAAATATATTGCCGAAAGTTTTACAGTGGTAGAGAGCAACATTAGTACCTACAGAAAAGAACCTTTTATTTTGTGTAAACTTGTTCCTATACGCTTTAACAAAGCAAGTGGCAAGTTAGAAAAATTGATTTCTTATCGTATTAAGTGGCAACAAACAACAGAACCTATAAATACTAATCAAAGAAATGGACAGCATAATAATATAAAATCATCTGCAACGGCAAGTGTTTCAGTATTAGCAACTGGCAATTGGTATAAAATAGGCACAGCCGAAAATGCTATATATAAAATTGACAAAAACTTTCTGCAAAACATGGGTATTAATACAGGTATAGGAGGAATTGATCCAAGACACATTAAGATATATGGTAACGGAGGGGAAATACTATCGGAAGCTAATAGTGATTTTCATTACGATGATTTAACTGAAAATGCAATATTTGTGAGTGATAGTGGTACAGTCGGGGTTTTTGATAATAATGATTATGTATTATTTTATGGGCAATCTCCTCATAAATGGCATTATAATTCCGGGAAAAGTGCTTCCACAAGATACAGTCGTAATAAACATTATTATTCCGATTCGGTTTTTTATTTTTTAACCATAGATAATTCTTCTCCCGGAAAACGAATTACTATGCAACCAACTATATCTGCTCCGGCTAATTATACCGTCACAAGTTTTGATGATTATGTTGTTCATGAAAATGATTTTATAAACATTATGCAGTCGGGAAGGGAATTATACGGCGAAAGTTTTGAAAATACGCAAAGTCATTCATTTAGTTTTGCCTTTTCAAACCTTCAAAATGATACAGTGTGGCTACAAACAGATTTAATAGGTACACGTGTAACTTCGTCCAATCCCCCCATAAGTTCAGGAACATTTAATGTGAATTATTCAGGGGGTGGTACATACCCTATTACTTTTTCATCAGTTGGCGGGGGGTTTGAGGATGATGTAGGGGAGCCAGGGACAGGTGCTACTCATTTTATATATGCAGGAAGTACAGGAAGCACCATAAATGTAACTGTAAGTGCTGCGACTAACGATGAATCAGGCTGGCTTAACTATATATGGCTAAATGTTCGTCGGGGGCTTACTATGCAAGGAAATCAAATGATCTTTAGAGATTATCGTAGCATTGGACCGGGTAGAATATCTCAGTTTAATTTACAAAGCTCTTCCCCTACTATTCGGATATGGAACATTACGGATCAGTTTAATATTACTGAGCAAGATACTACGGTTACCCCTAATAATTATTCATTTACCATTGCTACAGACACTTTGCAACAGTTTATTGCTTTTGATGGCACATCATATGATACACCTGCTTTTGTTGGGGCTGTTCAAAACCAAAATTTACATCTAAACCAAAATATTGATTATGTAATTGTAGCACCTCAAATTTTTAATGAAGCAGCACAACAACTTGGGCAACTTCATGCTAAGCAACAAAATGAACATCTGTCGTTTGTAATTGTTACCCCTGATCAAATTTATAATGAGTTTTCATCAGGCGCACAAGATATAACAGCCATTCGTCAGTTTATGCGTATGTTATATAATAAAGCAGGCACTACTCCACCACGATATCTTTTATTATATGGAACAGGATCTTATTTGCAAAAAGACAGATATAACCCTTCTAATACTGTATTTGTTCCCGCTTTTGAAACGTATAACTCATATAGCCCCATAGATTCTAAAACAGGTGATGATTTTTATGCATTATTAGATGATGATGAAGGGGTAATCGATCCAAATGGGAATTTAGGTAGTGAGTTGGTTGATATAGGAGTAGGGCGTATTCCTGCAAAAACTATTGCCGAAGCTAATGGCGTTGCAAATAAAACGGTACAATATTATAATCGATCTGAACCCACATCAAATTGTTGTGATCAAGCTACACAAAACACGCCCGATTGGCGCAATTGGGTTTCACTTATTGCTGATGACCCTCAACCTGGTAATGCCTCTCAGTATAATTGGGAAATAGCCTTTATACAACAACAAGAAGCAAATGCGAGCTATATTGGACAAAACGAAAGATATAATATTGATAAAATTTATTTAGATGCTTATCAGATAATAACTGTACCAGGTGGCTTACGACACCCTGATGCAGTAACGGCTCTTAATAACCGTGTTGCTAAGGGGGCTTTAATAATAGGTTATTCCGGACATGGGGGTACGCTTAATTTATCAAATACAGAAATTGTTAGTATTAATCAAGTGCAACAATGGAACAACATTAATAATTTACCTTTATTTTATACAGCAACCTGCCAGTTTAGCACCTATGATAATCCCGCCTATGAGTCTTGTGGAGAAGATATTGTATTAAATTCTAATGGGGGAGGTATAGGATCGTTTACTACATGCAGAACGGCTTATGTTACAGATGGCGGCACTATAGGACCTTGGTTTTTTCCGGCAGCCCTCGATTCATTAGTTAATGGGAAACGACCTACTATGGGAGATATTATTAGGCTTACAAAACTATCTGCAAACAATGAACTAAATTTTTGCTTGCTTGGAGACCCTGCGGTTACCTTGTCATACCCCAAGCAATATACTAGTCCGCTAAAAGTAAACAGCCATGTTTATGCTTCAGGTTCTAATGATACTTTGTCTGCTATAGGTAAATATACTATTACAGGCTTTGTTTCAGACATTAATGGACATCAACTAACAAGTTTTAATGGAAACATTTATATAACGGTATTTGATAAACCAACTGCACTAGCCACACTTGATAATTGTGGATATGGTATACAGCTGGTGGATAATGTGCTGGTTAATTTTGCTTTCCCTTTTACACAACAAGAAAGTATTTTATTTAAAGGAAAATCTACCGTTACTAATGGTAATTTTACCTACACATTTATTGTTCCAAAAGACATTATGTATAATTTTGGCTACGGAAAAATAAGTTATTACGCCCAAAGTGATACTACCGATGCTGCAGGATATTATGAACAGTTAATAGTTGGAGGAACAAGCAATAACCCCATTACAGACCACCAAGGACCAACTATTAATTTATATATGAATGATAACCATTTTGTATCAGGGGGAACTACTAATCAAACCCCATTTATATATGCTGCATTAGCCGATTCATCAGGCATAAACACAACAGGAAATGGTATAGGGCATAATATTGTTGCTACTTTAGATGCAAATACAGCTCATGAAATGGTTTTAAATGATTACTACCAAGCAGATTTAAACAAATACCAATCTGGTAAATTATTATATCAGCTAAGTAGTTTGCCAAATGGAAACCATACCCTAAACCTGAAAGCTTGGGATGTAATGGATAACTCGAGCAATACCACAATTGATTTTGTTGTAGCGCAAAATGCTAAAGTAGCTTTATCTCACGTGTTAAATTATCCTAACCCCTTTACTACATCTACTAAGTTTTACATAGAGCACAATCAGGCTTGTGATTACCTGAATGTTGAAATAGAAATATTTACCATTACCGGTAAAAATTGTAAAAACTATCTCACAAACGGTAGAAAATCAAGGCTTCCGAACAGATGGGATTAAGTGGGATGGCAGAGATAATTACGGAGATAAACTTGCTCGTGGGGTATATATATATAAGGTAATTGTTAAAAATACTGAAGACGGAAGCAAAGCAGAGAAAATAGAGAAGTTAGTAATTTTAAATTAAATAATTAAATTCGCAGGCTTTATAAAAAATGAGTAAAAAAATAATCGCATCTCTTGGATTTTGTGCTTTGGTATTTCAATCCTATTCTCAGGGTGTTAATTACAATAAGGGAGGAGTTAATACAGTTACTACAGCGGTCCCGTTTTTATTAATATCCCCGATGCGCGTGCAGGTGGTATGGGCGATTTAGGCGCCGCTTCTACTCCTGATGCTAATTCTCAGTTTTGGAATCCATCTAAATATGCTTTTGCCGAGAAAGACTTTGGATTAGCTATGAATTATACGCCTTGGTTAAGGCAATTAGTTCCCGACATGAGTTTAGCATCTTTGGCAGGTTTTAAAAAGATAAGCAAAATGGCAGCTATATCAGGTTCTTTAAGGTATTTTACTTTAGGAAGCGTTCAATTTACAGATAACAATGGTGCCAACATAGGAACATTTAAACCAAACGAATTTGCTTTAGATGCCGGGTACAGCCAAAAACTTAGCCAACATTTCTCGGTAGGATTGGTATTTCGTTATATCAATTCTAACCTTACCAATAGCATTCCTCTTCCCGGAAGTTCTACTACAACACATGCCGGTAGAGCTGTTGCTGCCGATATTGCTGCTTATTACCACAGTAAAAAAATGGATATTGGAGAGAAGAAAGCCATATTTTCTGCCGGAATTAACATCTCCAACATAGGCAGTAAAATATCCTATACGGATAATGCGGATGAGTCTTCTAAAAGTTTTATACCAACGCAATTGCGCTTAGGTGCCAGTTATAAAATACAGTTAGATGATTATAACACCATTACTATTTTGGCTGATGCAACCAAACTGATGGTGCCAACCCCTCCTGTATGGGATTTGGATGCTAATGGAAATCGTATTCCTGATGGCAACGGTGGTTATTTAATAGCACAAGGTAAAAACCCATATCGCCCGGTAGCTCAGGGTATATTTGGTTCTTTTACAGATGCACCGGGTGGTGCAACTGAAGAATTGCAAGAAATTAAAGCATCAACCGGTATGGAATATTGGTATGATAATTTACTTGCTTTTAAGCCCGTTATTACTATGAAAATAAAACGCAAGGAGACCCCATATATGACATTCGGATTTGGAGTTAAATACACTGTTTTTAATATTGACATGAGTTATTTAGCACCCCTTACTCAGCGTAATCCATTACAAAACACTTTGCGTTTCTCTCTGCTGTTTAACTTTGATGCTTTCAAAGCTCAGGCAAACGCTACCCCTCCTGCTACAACTACCACCCCTTAATATCCTGAAATGGATATTTCGTCCTTATACTCCAAATTCTTAAGCTGCAAGCAAAACATTACTACCGATACCCGTAAGATTAGTAGCGGCTGCATTTATTTTGCCTTAAAAGGAGAACGGTTTAATGGAAATGATTTTGCCCAACAAGCCATTAAAGAAGGGGCAAGCTATGCTGTGGTTGATGATGCTTCACTTCCTGCAACTGATGCTTACATTTTAGTTGAAGATGTACTAACCACCTTACAACAATTGGCTAATTACCACCGCAAACAATTAAGCATTCCTGTTATTGGTATTACAGGCAGTAATGGTAAGACCACTACCAAAGAATTGATTCATGCTGTACTTTCTGCAAAGTATAACACGCAATACACCCAGGGGAATTTAAACAACCATATTGGCGTGCCCCTTACCTTCTTACCATTACTATCAACACCAGATGGCTGTTATAGAAATGGGCGCAAACCATCAACAAGAAATTGATATGTTATGTCGTATTGCCGAACCTGATTTTGGTATTATTACCAATATTGGCAAGCATTAGAGGCTTTGGAGGTATAGAAGGTGTGAAGAAAGGCAAAAGCGAATTATATAAATACCTGATAGAAAAAAATGGTACTGTTTTCTTGCATGGAGATGATGAGGTGTTAGTTGATTTAGCGAAAGACAACAAGACAATAACTTATGGCACTAATAAGTTATATGATGTGGTTGGCAAGTGCAATACAAACAGTTTGTTTGTAGAGCTTGCCTGGCGGACCCGCTACAAAGCCACTGAGCTTAGCCAAGCAGATTATATAAAAACAAATCTGGTGGGCATTTACAATTATAATAACACCCTGTGTGCTGCCTGTGCCTCGAGCTCCAGGGCGACCTCGAGATTGCGCGGGCGCGGCAGGCCGTGGCTGATGATGGTCGACTCGAGGGCGACAACGGCGTGCCTGTTCGTGAGCGCCTCTTCCACTTCCGGTGCCACCGTCAAGGACAGTCGGTCGATCATGGCGACCATGATCTCGCGTTCCCGACTCTGGCCGTGGCCTGCGGACCGTGCGATACTTCTCGCTCGCGCGAGCCCTCCGGGTACCGGGGATCTGGGGTGCGAGGACATGAGACATCCGGTTGCGACACTGTTTATGGCGGTGGCGGTGGTTGGCGCGGCCGGCCTGAACACCCAGCCGGTTGCCCGCGCAGCATCGCCTCCGACGCCGAGCACGCAGGCCCTCCTGGCGCCGAGGGTGTCGGCCGGCCTCGCCTCGCCGGTGGCTCGACGGGCTCGGTGGCAGAGGCGGTGCAGGCGGACCCCGACCTCGGTCTCCTGCCCGACGTCGAGCTTCTGCGCGGCCATCGAACAGATTCGGCAACGTGGTGACATATGACGGTGTCAGTTGGGGTGCCCCCATTTTGGCGACCCGGATGCGGGCGGT
>CAVXOV010000062.1:0-10081 GCA_963763345.1 uncultured Candidatus Saccharibacteria bacterium | reverse complement strand
TTTTTCCTGACATTTTTACGTATTGCTTTTGGCTCTTTGGTATATTGACTTCAGCTTGTCTATCTTCAGCTTCCTTTTTTATGGTACGACACTCAGTATCCAGTTGAATTACTTTATCAATAATACTTTCAGCATCTTTAAAATTTTTAAACAGCCAATCGCTTTAGAACTTCTTCTTTATCTCTCTTATAAAGTTTATTTGAAGCATATATTTTTTATAATTTTAGGCAAATGTAGAAATAAAAAACCCCTCACAAAGCGCAAGGGGTTTAATGTTATACTTATTAGTAAACCTTATGCCTCAGCAGGAAAAGGAACTACTGATACATAAGAACGATTATCGCGCTTTTTTCTGAAAACAACAATACCATCTGTTAAAGCAAACAAAGTATGGTCTTTGCCCATGCCTACGTTTTCTCCGGGATGGTGTGTTGTACCACGCTGGCGAACAATAATGTTGCCATTAATGCAACCGGAACCACCAAATATTTTAACGCCCAAACGTTTGCTGTGTGATTCGCGTCCGTTTTTTACTTTACCTTCACCTTTTTTGTGTGCCATTTTATTTTAATTTTATTTATTAATCTTCTTTTTTCTTAGCCGCTTTTTTTACCGCAGCCTTTTTAGCAGGGGCTTTCTTTGCTTTAGCAACTGCTACTGGAGCTTCTTCCACTTCAGCAACAGGAGCAGCAACAACCGGCTTTTTAGACCTGATTACAAACTCATGCTTCTTAGCATCTAACTTTTCTTTTACAGTTTCACCTTTAGCTAAGATACCTTGCACCAAGATTTGTGTAAAATCCTGACGGTGACCGTTTAGTTTTTGGTAGGTTTTTCTACGTTTCTTTTTAAATACAAGCACTTTGTCTCCACGTAAGTGCTGTACTACAGTAGCTGCTACTTTAGCTCCTTCTACTTTTGGGCTGCCTACGGTTATTTTGCCTTCATTGTCAATTAACAATACATCGTCAAACTCCACATCGGCGCCTTCGTTAGCCTTTAGGCGGTGAACGTATACTTTATTTCCACGTTCCACTTTAAATTGTTGCCCGGCTATATTTACAATTGCGTACATATTTTGTTTTTTATTTGTTTACCCTTTTAAACGCTACAAAACTGTAAGCAATTTTTAGGGAGGGCAAATTTAGGAAAACATTTTTATTCTACAAAATCTATATTTTCCTTTTGTTTATGAGCCAAACTCCACCCAAAACAATAAAAATAGCCGCTATTTGCCAGTTAGATATGATTTCCCCATCAAAAAAACCCCAAAATACAGCTACAATGGGTATTATATAGGTGCTGGATGCACGCAAAAACAGCCCCTGATACTTTTATTAAATAGTTAAAGAATATTACAGATAAAGCAGAACCTACAATCCCTAATATGCTGATATAACCTAAACTTGACAGTACATTTTTTTTAGTTTCCATTACGAAGATAAAATCAGTACTGAATAAATAAATTAATGCTACCGGACCTATAAAGGCAAAAGGCAGGCTGTTGCAGCAACAGAATTCATACCTGCTAAGAAATATTTAATGCAATTTACGCTAATAGCATAGCAAACAGTCGCCAGTACTACTAAAAGCGCGTATTGAATACCGCTCTCCTGCTGCGGGCTTTTATCGGAAGAAAGTAAAAGTAATGCCCCACCAAAAGCCACCAAAATACCTGCAATTTGCAATGGAGTAGATTTGTTTCTAAAAGCTATCCAACCGATAATAACCGTAAAAAGAGGGGTTAAGGCATTTAACATACCTGCCAAACTACTGCTAATGCCTGTTTCTGCTCTGGTAAATAAAAAGGCAGGTATTAAATTACCAAAAAGACCAGCCAGAACTAAACCTACCCAATATTTTTTTAACTGTACTTTATGGTATATAACCAAAAATGGTAAAAGAAAAAGTGATGCAATGCTGATACGTAAAGCCGCCACCTGATTGCTGCTAAAGGCTTCTAACCCTCTTTTCATTAAAATAAAGGAACTGCCCCAAACCAAAGCTAGTGCAAATAAAATAATCCATTTGGTTTTGTTAGGGGACATTTTGTTTAAAGGATGGCAAATGTAAGAGAATTGTTGAATTAGAAGTGCTGTCTGATTTTAAGCCCACACTATACTCATAGTCTCTACCTTATACTTAATAGCAGGCGCCTACAACCCTTTTATTTATTATAGATTTTAATGGCTCATATTAAATTTAGAATAGTTTTTATTGTTGTAATTTTTCTTACAATTATTTCATTTCCCATTATTAATGAAAATCTAAGTCTTGTAAAAGATATAGCAAGTACAGAAAACAGAAGACGTATGGTTCCAAAACCTACATTTGATATTAATCTGCTTGATCCTTATCCCGAAAAATTTGAAAAATACTATTGCGATACTTTCACCCTGCGATCCACTTTAATAAAATATTTTAATCTTATCAATTTAACGGTATATAAAAAATCACCAATTCCTAATCAGGTAATTCTTGGCAATGATGGCTGGTTATTTAAAGCAGGGGACGAACTTGATACATACACGGGTAAGAATTATTTAAAACAATCTGAACTAGAGGCATTAAAAAAAGAATTGGAATATAGAGACGCATATATAAAACAGCAAGGTTGTATATTTTATATTGCTGTAGCTTCTGTAAAAGCTAACATTTATTCTGACAAAGTACCTGACACCTATTTTAAAACACATGAGCAATCATTGGGAGAATAGCTAATTACATACTTACATTCTAAGTCTAAAATAAAAACAGTAAATCTTTGTACTATTTTAAGAGAAAATAAAAAAAATGAATTATTATATTATAAACTTGATAATCATTGGAATTATTTAGGTGGCTTTTATGCAGCTAATGCGATTTTAGAACAAATCAGTAAAGATTTTCCTGAAGTAACAAATAATTCTATAAGTGAATATAACATAGTAAAAAAGGAATTTTCTACGGGTAATATTGTAAATATGTTATCTAATATAGATAACTTTAAAGATGTTTTTTTTGAAATTAAGCCAAAGTTAGGTTTTAAATCTTTTGAAGCCCCTAAGTTTGGTTATCCTCCACCGCCTTATTTTGTATATCCCTGGAAATATGAAGAAGATAGGGAAATAAAGGATTCGAAAAAACCCAGATTACTTATTATATCCGATTCTTTTGGAGAGAATTTATTTCCATTTCTGTCGGAAAAATTTTCAAGAAGTGTAAAAATATTTGACTCCTGGCAATATAAACTAAACCTAGACATTATAAGAAATGAAAAACCAGATGTTGTTTTATTGTTAGTTCTAGAGTCAAACATTAGATGTATATTACACTTTTCAGCCAATTCAAATATCAAATAAATAAGAACTTTTTTAAGATTTAATTTAAAGCTAAATAAATCTTATCTTATTTAACAAAGTCCTTAGAAAAAACTTCATTAGCATTAGCCGTTGTAATATTTCCCACATCACTTAAGGAACAATTTTTTATTTCAGCAAGTTTAACTGCAATAATGCGTATGTAAGAAGATTCGTTTCTTTTCCCACGATATGGAATGGGTGCTAAGTAAGGTGAATCTGTTTCCAACACCAAGTGCTTTAAATCAATATTGGAAATAGCTTTATCCAGTCCGCTATTTTTAAAGGTAAGTACGCCGCCTATACCTAATTTAAACCCTGTTGTTTCAATTATTTTGTTGGCCTGCTCTTCGTTTCCGCTAAAACAATGAAAGATACCTTTAGGTAATTTCTTAAAGCCGCATAATATCTCATATATTTCATCAAACGAATTGCGAGAATGAATTACAATGGGTAAATCAAACTCAAGCGCCCAATTTATCTGTTGGGTAAAAGCATCTACCTGTTGGGTAAAGAAGGTTTTATCCCAATACAAATCAATACCTATCTCGCCAACTGCAACATATTTTCTTGTCTTTAGTAAGTTATAGGCAGTAGCAAGTTCTTCCTTATAATTTTCTTTAACCGAGCAGGGGTGCAAACCCATCATAGGAAAACAAAGCGTAGGATATTTCTTGCAAACAGCATGAAGGGCATCAATAGAAGAAGAATCTATATTAGGCAGAAAGAATTTTTCCACACCTGCATTGATGGCTTTTTTAATTACCTCGTCAATATCACTTGTAAACTCTTCGGCATAGAGGTGGGTATGGGTATCGATGAACATGGAGCAATTTACTTAAACGAATTTCTCGCCTTTCTGTACTTTTACGTCATTCACAAAATTACGAATCTGTTGTTCGTCCTGCTTTTTGCAAATCAACAATATCCCTTCCGACTCAACCACTATATAATCTTCCAAGCCTTGTATAAGAACCAGTTTGTCTTTAGGTACGTTTATAATACAGTTTTTTGTATCATACAACATGGTGTTTTTACCTACCAATGCATTGTGGTTCTTATCGTGTTTGATATGCTCGTATAAACTGTCCCAGGTGCCTAAATCGCTCCAGCCAATAATGGAAGCGCGTACATAAACATTCTTGGCTTTTTCCATTACGGCATAATCAATGGAAATGTTTTTGCAGGAGATATAGGCGTTCTTTATAAAATCAATTTCTTTTGCCGTGCCATATACATTGTTTTCATCTTTAAACAAAGCAGCCAGTTCGGGCTCATGCTTTTCTATCGCATGAATAATACTTTTGGTACTCCAAACAAAGATGCCTGCATTCCATAAAAAGTCACCGCTCTTCATAAAAAACTTCGCCATCTCGGCATCAGGTTTTTCTGTAAACGTTTTTACTTTCTTAATTCGATTGTCCTTTTCTGTTTCCGTCGATTCTACAAATTGTATATAGCCATACCCCGTATCAGGTCTGGTTGGTTTAATACCAATGGTAAGCAGACAGTCTTCAGCTTTCACCTTACTGTAACATGATTTTACAGCCTTTATAAAAACATCTTCTTTGGTAATTAAATGATCGCTGGGCGCAACCACGGTAACTGCATTCGGATTCTTTTTATGAATTTTGTAAGATGCATAAGCCACACAGGGTGCGGTGTTTTTACGGGAGGGTTCTAATAAAACATTTTCTTTCGGAACCTTTGGAAGCTGCTTATAGACTATTTCTTTGTATAGCTCAGATGTTACCACATAAATATTTTCGGGTTTACAAAGTTTAGCAAATCTATGTGCTGTATTTTGTAACAGCGTTTCACCCGTTCCCAATACATCCAGAAATTGTTTAGGCTTCTCTGTTTTACTCATAGGCCAAAACCTGCTGCCAACACCACCTGCCATTATTATGCAATAAAGATTTTTCATCTAAGCGCTATGATAATTTTTTTAATGCTTTTCTTAAATTGGTAATTACAACTTCTATATCTTCTGTTTTGCAGGTACCCACACTTAAGCGGTACCAACTCGAATTCTCATCTGCGCCAAAGCAGTAAAAAGGCACAATGGCCACAGAGGCTTCATCTAAAATATATTTGGTAATATCTTTTGTGGTAGATAATGTTTTTCCGTCTTCCGTCTTCATACCATGCAATGCAAACTGAATGGTTAAATAAATAGCAGCTTGGGGAGTAATTACATCTACCTTAAACCCTTCAGATTTCAATTGAGTAAAGCCTTTATAAAAGCTATCCAAAACTGCTGATGCAGTTTTTGCTTTTGTTCGGCTAAGAATAAATCATAGCGTTTTAGGTCTGATAAATACTTTGCGTAGCAAGTTGTTCTGCTTTAGGAGCCCATGCCCCCACATGGTTTAGCAGAGATTTCATTTTATCAATTACCAATTTTGGTCCCATGCTCCAACCCACACGAACACCTGTTGCAGCTAATGATTTAGAAATACCATCTACAAAAACCGTATAAGGTCTCATTTCAGGTTGAAGAGAAACAGGATTGTAATGTTGAGTTTCTCCATATGTAACGCCCAATAAATTTGGTCATACATAGGTAGACAGGCTTAGCATGTTCACCTCTGCGTTTGTTTTCTTGAAAAATAAGGTCGCGTCTTTCTTCCAGTCCTTGTTTAGTAAATACAGTACCTGTTGGGTTTTGCGGAGAGCAAAGCGTAATTAAACTTGCCTCTTGCACATGCGGTTTAATCTGCTCGGCAGTTGGCATAAAATTACTTTCGGGCCCTGCGTTTTTTTAACCTGTTTAGCATGGTTTAAGTAACTGTAATGATTGTTTTTAGGATGGTACTGGGAAAATAACCGTTATCGCCTTCATCTACCAGTGTTTTAAAAATGGAATAAATAACTGGTCTGGCTCCTCCGGCAATTAATATTTCATCTACTGCGTAATTAAAATTTATCTTCTTTCAGTAATTTAGAAACGGCTTCGCGCAAAACCAGCATCCCATCAGCAGCTGGATAATTGGTTTCATCTGCCAGGTATTCATCTAAAATAGCTTGCTTTAATTCAGAAGGAATAGGAAACAATTTCGGATTAAAATCTCCGATAGTAAAATTATAAACGTGCTGTCCGTTGCGTATCTTTTCATTCACCTCTGCAGCCAGTTTAATAATTTCTGAGCCTATTATATTTTCAGCCAGTTTAGAAACCTTGCTTACCGCACCCTTTGTTTTTGCTTCCATCTTTATGTATTGTTCAAACCATACAAACATACTAAAATTGCAAACCGCAGCCTTGTTTTTATAAAAATATTCCCTCTAAAAGTTATTTATTTTTGCTTGCCAAAGTTTTTTGTATTATAGCTCCAAAATTCACATTATGATAAAGCCAAACAACTCTGCCAACAAAACGTATGTTGCCTTTAGCTCCATTTGTTTTTTATTTTATCAGCAAATTTTTGCACGTGCCGGCGGTGGTGGCGGTGGACATAGCGGGCGGTGGTGGCGGACACAGCAGTAGTGGCGGTGGTTTTTACAGCGGTGGTGGTGGAGGCGGTGGTTCACTAAGCGGTGGTACAATAGCCCTAATTGTTATCGGTATTATTTTATATCTGGTGATAACCTACTACATGAAAAAAAATAAAAAGGGTGCTGCTATTTTAGCTGCTTTTGGCGAGGGTGATGATTCCGATTCGGCTGCACCTGTTGTTTCTAATATGCCTTTTCCGGAAGGTTTGGATAAAGAAAAAGTTTCTTCTTCGTTTAAGCATACAGGATGCCTGGCAGGCTAAAGACTTAAAGAAAGTACGTAAATGGATTTCAGATGGTGTGTACCAACGTTTTAATGCGCAGTTTGCCATGATGAATAAATTAGGTCAGGTAAATAAACTAACCAATATCCGTATTGATAGCGTGGCGCTTGCCAATGCAGGTGCTGATGGGCCTTATCAAACAGCTGATGTGGCTGTAAGTTTTACTGTGGATGATGAATTTATTAGTGATAAGTACCCTTCTTTCAACCAAAAGTTCGGAGGAGAGAGTGCTATGGAGTACTGGACGTTTATTAAACGAAACGATGCACAGGCTAATAAAAATCTGTACAACAATAATAACTGCCCTAATTGCGGTTCGCCTTTTGATACAACTATGGGCGAGATTAGTCGTTGTGGTGCCTGCGGAACGCTTACCAACAATGCTTCTTTTGATTGGGTGCTAAGCGAAATTACCCAACAGGATGATTATGACGGAGGCGCTAATTTTAGTAAACGAGCCGAGTTGCACGAGCTTACCAAAAACGATACCTTGTTTTCTGTACAGCGTATTGAGGATGTTGCCCTCTAACGTATTTATGCAAATTATGGAAGTAATGAGCGGAGACCTGAAAAGAAACTGGCAGCGACTTTGCCGACGAAGAAACCAAGCAGGAAATATTGAAGACTAAAAAAGAACAGGCAATTTTATCTTCGACAGGCTTTATTTGAACGATGTTGATTTGATAAACTTAACCCACCCAAACCGAAAAATTGAATTTAATCTTTTCTATGAAAGCCACCTACCAGCGTGTGCAGGCAGGCGAGAAACTGAAGCTGATAGACAGCGATATGATTACCAGAAACTACACCATGGTATTATCAAAAACCTGAAAGCCCTGCAAACTGCCGAAGGAAACCGTGTTTAGTTACGAGTGTGCTACCTGCGCTGGGCCTTTTACCGATACTACCAACGATGTTTGCCCTTATTGCGGTGCAGCCGTTGTAGATTTTAATAAAAACTGGGTACTTACTTCTTTTAAGTAGAGGGGTGCGATTTTTTCGGTATTGTGAAGCGCGAGGTAATGTTTCTTTGAGGTACTCTGTTGAATACAATAATGGACTTTACAGGTTGCATGGCAACCTATTACATTCCAACACATTTATCTTATAACTGTAATAAACAAAAGGGCATAAAATGATTACTTAATTTTTTTGGCAGAGAGGTAAATTACTTTTTTGGTTTCAAAAAACTCTTCGGTAAAATAATCTTTCAATTCGTTTATCCTCACCTTGTTGCCAAAGGGTTTCAGCTCTTGGGTTAAATCTCCGCCCTTTAAATAAAAGATGCCGTTTTGTATGGTATTAAAACTTTTAGGCGAAAAAGATTTACGAACCCATCCTACAAAAGGTGTCAGTTCAGTTACGGCACGACTCACTACAAAATCAAAGGTATTGGTAAGTTCTTCGGCACGTATTTGTTGCGCGCTTACATTTTGCAAACCCAGTGCA
This sequence comes from uncultured Candidatus Saccharibacteria bacterium, assembly GCA_963763345.1. Lineage (GTDB taxonomy): Bacteria > Bacteroidota > Bacteroidia > B-17B0 > Aurantibacillaceae > PALSA-968. Next base: position 1,512 of record CAVXOV010000062.1, on the reverse strand, counting down.
GCAACTACTTCTTTTACTACGGTAATTTTTTTGCCTATAGAATCTACCAAATGAAAATGTGCTTTAGGAAATAAGATCACCAGGGGTATGCCCGGAAAGCCTCCGCCTGTGCCCACATCCAGCACTTGTGTATGATTGGCAAAAGAAATTATTTTGGCAATGCCCAACGAGTGTAATACATGGTGGAGATAGAGCTCATCAATGTCTTTGCGAGAAATGACATTTATTTTTTCATTCCACTCTTTATATACAGCATCCAACTGAATGAATTGCTCCTTTTGCTTTGGGGTTAAAGCCGGAAAGTAGTGGAAGATAATTTCTGCGCCTTGCACGGGTTAAAATCGTTTTTGACGTTGGGCAATGGTAAGCAATAAATCGCGCGACCTGAAAAGTCTGGTCTTTACTGTATTTATGGGTAAGTCTAACTGCACTGCAATTTCATCATGCGTTAATTCTTCAATATAATACAACTCAACAATCTCTCGGTTTTTTGGTTTCAGTTTATCAATCACAATACGCACCCTGTCAATCGTTTGTTTTCTGATAAGGGTTTCTTCGGGGTTTAATTCTTTCCCTTTGATATAAGATGAAAACTCTTCGCTACTGCCACTCTCCACCGGTTTATCAATAGATAGCGTGCCTTTATACATTTTGTTAGCGCGTATAAAATCGATGGCATTATTAGAAGCAATTTTAAATACCCAGGTACTAAAAGCAAATGACGGCGTATATTTATCTAAATTTATAAAAGCTTTACCAAAGGCTTCCATAGTAAGGTCTTCGGCATTATCGGCATTGTTGTTCATCATGCGTAACAGCATAAAATAAACAGGCTCCCAATAGCGTTTCATCAATTCATCGTAAGCCTTTTGGTCATTATCTTTTAATGCACGACGCACCAAAGCCATATCATATATCGCTTTAGTAGAAAACTGATGGTCGTGGTCTAACTTTTCCATTTACGGGTTTTAATAAAACGCTTTTGCCAGTGCCACATAGGGTATAAGAACAATAACAGAAACTCATATAATAAAAAGCCTGCCAGTAAATCTTTCTCTTCTAACTTTTTGGCTGCCTTATGAAATACAAGTGCCTGAATACCACTTTTAATCACAAAAACAGAAGCGGTAATAAGTAGCAAATCCAGTTTAAACAAAGACACCACAAACAATAAACAAAACAAATAATTGCCGGCATGTAGCATACCCAAACGGTTTCTGGATGCACCTGTATATAAAGAAGAAGTGCTTAAGTGACGGGATTTTTGTTGGTTCCATTCATTAAAACTTTTTGCGGGAAGAGAATAAGTAAGACTATCTTTACTGATAATAACACTTGTATTGGTAGTATTTGCATTTTGATTGATCAACAAATCATCATCTCCGGAATTAATATGATAATGGGTAGAGAAGCCTTTGTTCTTAAAGAATAAATCCTTTTTATAAGATAAATTTCTTCCCACCCCCATGTAAGCCTTATTACTTAAACCTAATGAAAGGTATTGCAGTGCAA
>CAVXOV010000061.1:0-108213 GCA_963763345.1 uncultured Candidatus Saccharibacteria bacterium | reverse complement strand
GCCATTGCCTCTTTTGTGCCCTTTAGCAAATCCTTATCGGTAAAGCAGTATCACGAGCGTAAGGGCTTAGGGGCTGTTGGTTTTATTAAGGACTACGAAGTAAAATTAGGCTCTGCCGAATACATTACGGGCAAACGAAATATGGTAGAAGCCGACGGAAGCAAGGTTTACATAGCCATTAATGGCCGATACCGTGCTGGGTTATTTCTCCATCAAAACAGCTTATAGAAACGGCTTAGAAAAAATAATCCATCAATTACGCAACCGCTTTAAACTGGCGCTCATATCAGGTGATAATGACGCCGAGCGTAATTTGCTTACGGGAGATATTTCGGTAAAGAAAGCGATTTGCGCTTTGAGCAAAAGCCACAGAATAAGTTGGATCTATACAAGCAAGCTACAAAAAGGCGAGAAGATGATTATGATAGGCGATGGACTTAACGATGCCGGAGCCTTAAAACAAAGCAATGTGGGCATTGTAATTACCGATGATATAAACAACTTCTCTCCTGCCAGCGATGCCATTTTAGATGGCAGCAGTTTTATAAAACTACCCGCTATACTGGCTTATTGCCGCAACCAAAAAACCATCATTTACGGCAGCTTTATTATTTCTATACTCTATCACCTGGTTGGCTCTTGTTTGCCACACAAGGCAGCCTGCAACCTGTTATTGCCGCTATACTTATGCCCATCAGCTCCGTTAGCATTGTGTTGTTTACCACAGGCATGAGCTCCTTGCTGGCAAGGAAATTAAAGTAAATCTTTTGGGCGTTCCCTTTGATTACAAAGGTCGGGCTTTGCACTTCAATCTTTTGCTGATTCCCGCAAAAGGATTTTCGTTGCAATCCCTAACGTGTTTACTTGCAATTTTTACTTATTAGTTCATAAGCATCCTTATCGCCCAATTCACCTGCTTTCGACCAATCTAAACAAGCACCTTTTTTATCACCTAAACTATATTTGGAGAGTCCTCTATTATAATAAGTATCAGAATTATTAGGCTCTAATTCAATAGACTTATTATAATCATTGATAGAGCCAGTAAAATCTTTTAAGCTTCTTTTGGATAAACCTCTATTATTATAAGCTGTTGAGAATTTAGGATTTAATTCTAAGGCTTTAGTATTATCTTGTATTGCCCCATAATAATCTTCTAATCTTGCTTTTGATAATCCTCTATTATAAAAAGCTGTATCATCTTTTGGATTAAAAGTAATTGCTTTATTAAAATCTTGAATAGCAGATTTATAATCTTCCAAATCATTTTTAACCCTTCCTCTGTTATTATAAGCATCCGCGTATTTTGGATTTAGTTCTATTGCTTTAGAATAATCTTCTAATGCTCCTTTATAATCTTTTAATAAGGCTTTAGAATATCCCAATTTGAAATAATCTTCTGCTGTTTGTGCATAAAGGTTAATACTTAATATTGATACAATTAAAATGAATAGTTTTTTCATTATTTGGAATCTTAGTAAGACAAACTTAATAATTTTCTTAAACAAATATTTTTTTACTCTTCTGTCTCCAATACCCAATTAGTAATTCGTTTTGAAAATGAATTATAATATTCATCATTTGGTAATTGCTCTTTATTTAAAATACATTCAATTGTTAAAAGAAACTTGACTGCTTCAGCAATCTTAAATATATGAATGTTTAATTCTTCTTTAATTCGATTACGTGTATCATCACTTTCAGAAATAATTTCAAGCCCTATTGTTAATTCGTGCGCAATAAAGTTTCTTGATTTTTTCGCATCTTCAAAAAAACTTTTAAAATCATCTTTATCTAATTTTAATTTTTTTATCGTCGTATTTAAGTATTGAAATTCTTCTATTTCCTTAATAAAGGCATCTAATTCATCTTTATCAGTTACTATTTCTGGTTTTGAACGTAATTTGAAATAATTTAATAAACACTTAACCTCGTTATCGAATTTTGTTGCAATGGTTAATGCTTTTCCTACCATTGCATAATTGTTATCAGAGAATACTGTTCTTTCAAAATTAAAGTCAAATGGATTTTGAGGGTAGTAAATCATTATGTCAAATATAAACCAAAAAAGCCTCACATTTCTGCAAAAGCACCTCTCCATTTCCCGCAAAAACCTTTGCGTTTTTAAAAGCAAACAAGCTGTTTTAGGCATACATAGCGGCTATTTTGAAAGTAACCGCTGTTACTTCGAAAGAAACCGCGGTTATTTTGAAAGAAACCGCTGTTACTTCGAAAGAAACCGTGGTTATTTTGCAACAAACCGCTGTTACTTCGAAAGAAACCGTGGTTATTTTGCAACAAACCGCTGTTACTTTAAAAGAAACCGCGGTTATTTTGTAAGAAACCGCTGTTACTTCGAAAGAAACCGCGGTTATTTTGTAAGAAACCGTTGTTACTTCGAAAGAAACCGTGGTTATTTTGTAAGAAACCGTTGTTACTTTGAAACAAACCGCGGTTACTTCGAAACAAACCGCGGTTTCTTTGAAACAAACCGTTGTTACTTTGAAACAAACCGCGGTTACTTTGAAACAAACCGCGGTTTCTTTGAAACAAACCGCGGTTTCTTTAGAAAAAGCCGAACTACGTATCAAAAATCAGGGCATCCTTATCAGGGATGCCCTTGTGTTTAGAGAGGAGTGGTTAAGGCTTTACACAGTTTGCTTCGAAATCAAATCGAGTTCTTTCATATCAGCTTCGGTAAGAGCCAAGATTTGTAACCAACGGAACGCCCAAGTTGTTATTTACCAGCTTCCGCCTGCGCCACCACCACCAAAGTCGCCGCCGCCAAAGCCTCCAAAATCGCTTCCACCCGAAGAACCACCTGAAGAATCGTTACCCCAGCCGCCACCTAAAAATGGAAAAATAAACCAGCCGCTACTACCCATAGTATAGCCATTTCTAAACCTGTTTCTCCTTCTTAAAATAAGGAATAAGATTATCATGGGAATAAGTATGAAAAGGAATGTAGAATCGAAACCGTTTTTGTTGGCGTAGGTATTATAATCGTATTCGCCTTTGGCAAGAGACATTAAAACATCGGTTGCAGCATTAAGCCCCCCGTAATAATCGTTCTGTTTAAAGTGTGGTATCAATTCGTTATCAACAATCTGAAGACAGGTGGCATCGGGTATGGCACCTTCCAATCCTTTGCCGGTGGCAATAAATGCCTGTCCGCGTGAAGTAGCCGTTTTAGGTTTTATGACAAGCAGAATGCCGTTACGAAGTTTTTCCTGCCCTATGCCCCATTTACGACCAAGCTTAAAACTGTAATCAGATATTTCAGAATTATCTAAATCGTTAACAATAACAACGGCTATTTGATTGGATGTTTGACGGCTAAAGTTTGCAAGCTTTGTTTCTAACGTTGAGGCATCTGCGGCAGATAGAATGCCTGCAAAATCATTTACTAAACGTGGTGGCAAAGGTTGGCTGGGTATATTATCATCGCCCGCTTTAAGTAACGAAAAGCTGAATAGAAATAGTATGGATAGAATTGTTTTAAAACTTTGTTTTCTCATTTACCTATAGAAATATCATTTGAAAGTTCGTTGGTATCGTTAGCCTGCAGCGGGAAAAAAGAGGAGAGTTGTTTGCCGGTATCTTCTATAGCTTTACAAAGTGCGGATGCGAAATTATTTTGTTTGAAATGGGTTTGCAATTCGTGTTTTATTTTATCCCAAAAATCAGGCGGTACTACATCATTGATTCCTTTATCGGCAACGATGGCAAATTTTTTATCCTGAACAGCGAGGTAAAACAGTACGCCGTTTTTTAGTTCTGTTTTATGCATTTTTAATTTACCAAATACATGTATAGCATGTACAAAAACATCTTCCTTGCATGTTTTTTCTAAATGCACTCTTATCTCTCCTGAGGTGTTTTTTTCAGCGTTGGCAATAGCAGCCACAATCTCCTTCTTTTCTTTTTCGCTAAAAAAATGTTCAACCTTCATTAGTTAAATTTTACTTCGGGTGCTTTTTCGGTACCGGCTGCTGCTTCAAAACCTTTTTTAAGTTCGAAGTTTCCGCCTGCAATGCCTAACACGGCATGCGTAATGAACCCGCGAATGTATGTGTTATACACGTTTACACTTTGGTTATAATCTTCGCGAGCCACATTAATTCTGTTTTCTGTTCCTTCCAGTTGTGCCTGAAAGGTTTGGAAGTTTTCGGTAGAACGAATTTGCGGGTAAGCCTCTATGGTTAAGTTAATGGCTGCATTTATTTTCTTTCCAATCACATCAAAATCTTGTGGTGTTTTGGCTTGTGTAATGCCACTGCGAAGTGCAGTAACCGACGAAAGAATATCTTTTTCATTAGCGGCAGCACCCTTTACGGTATTAACCAAATTTGGAATAAGGTCTGCACGACGCTGATAAGCTGCACCCACATCTGCCCAACGTGCTTTGCTGGCTTCATCTAACGATACAGCATTGTTATAAGTACTATTCAAATACCCGATAAATAATAAAACTGCGCCAATAATAATGGCTACTATAATTAATCCTCTTCTCATGTGTTTATAAAATTAGAGTTTAAAGGTATGCTTTTTATCTCAATAGGAAGAGATGCTTGGGTATGATACTAATCAGCTAACTTGCTGTAATAGATTAAGTCTATAAACTTGCTTTAAAAAAACAGCATTTTTAGTAGATGAGATTGTAGTTTAAAGACTTTGTAAAACCATACAACTTTCAACGTAAAGCTCGCCCCCGCTGTGAACACTCAAATATTTCCCATCTCAAATAAATTGAAATAAGCAACTTGATTTAAATCATGTTTAGGGTTGACTAAAGTCACCCCTGATAAGTATTGTCAAAAGTAGTTTTGTAACGAAAACTATATGAGCGCCATCTTTATTCTAATAGCCGCCAGTATCACTATCGCCATCGGATTTTTAATTGCCTTTATTTGGTCTGTAAAAGACGGACAATACGAAGATGATTATACCCCTTCTGTACGTATGCTTTTTGATGATGAAATAATAGAAACCACCGAAACAATAAAACCTAAAACCACAAAGTAATTATGGAACTGGAGAAATTTAAGTACGATAACAAGATAGTAAAAATGTTTGCATACGCTACTATGCTATGGGGCTTGGTAGGTATGCTGGCAGGGTTGGTAGCAGCCCTGCAATTATTATTTCCGGCAGTTAACCTTAACCTGCCTTATACCACCTTCGGGCGTGTAAGACCGGTGCATACCAATGCCGTAATATTTGCCTTTGTGGGTAACGGTATTTTTATGGGGGTATATTACTCGTTACAACGTTTGCTTAAAGCGCGTATGTTTAGCGATACCTTAAGCAAAATACACTTTTGGTGCTGGCAGTTAATTATTGTGTTGGCAGCGGTAACGCTTCTTTGCGGTATAACTACCGGTAAAGAATACGCAGAGTTAGAATGGCCTATTGATATTTTAATCACCTTAGTTTGGGTTGTGTTTGGCTGGAACATGGTAGGTACTATTATTAAAAGAAGAGAGCGCCACCTGTATGTTGCCATTTGGTTTTATATAGCCACGCTGGTTACCGTTGCTATGCTTCACATTGTAAACTCTATAGAGATTCCTGTTTCATTTTGGAAATCATATTCATGGTACGCAGGTGTGCAAGATGCTTTGGTACAATGGTGGTATGGTCATAATGCGGTTGCTTTTTTCTTAACCACTCCGTATTTAGGTTTAATGTACTACTTCGTTCCTAAAGCGGCTAATCGTCCGGTGTATTCTTACCGCTTATCTATCATACACTTTTGGGCACTGATATTTATATACATCTGGGCTGGTCCTCACCACTTATTATATACCGCTGTACCTGATTGGGCTCAATCTTTAGGTGTGGTATTTTCTGTAATGTTGATTGCTCCATCATGGGGAGGTATGATAAACGGATTATTAACCTTACGCGGTGCTTGGGATAAAGTAAGAGAAGACGCAGTACTTAAGTTTTTTGTGGTAGCCGTTACCGCTTATGGGATGGCAACTTTTGAAGGTCCCATGCTTTCTTTAAAAAGCGTAAACGCTATCAGTCACTTTACCGATTGGACTATTGCACACGTGCACGTGGGTGCATTAGGTTGGAATGGTTTCTTAACCTTTGGTATGCTGTATTGGTTAATCCCGAAAATGTTTAGAACCAAATTATTCTCTCAGCGCTTGGCTAACATGCACTTTTGGATTGGTACCTTAGGTATTGTGTTGTATGCTGTGCCACTTTATTGGGCAGGTATTATGCAAAGCTTAATGTGGAAAGAGTTTACTCCCGAAGGTCAATTAAAATGGCAGTTCTTAGATACCGTAACTAAAATGGCTCCTTTTTATGCAGCCCGTGCGGTAGGTGGAACATTATACTTAGTTGGTGCTGTAATAATGACTTACAACTTAATTAAAACAATTAAACAAGGTTCTTTTGTTGCTGAAGAAGAAGCGGAAGCACCTGCATTGGTAAGAGATTATCATGGAAACAAAAAAGACCACTGGCATCGTTGGATTGAGCGCAGACCTATTCAATTAATGGTATTAAGTTTAGTCTTGGTTGCTATTGGTGGTATTTTGGAGATTGTACCTGTGTTCTTGGTTAAATCTAACATACCTACTATAGCCAGCGTTAAACCGTATACACCACTTGAGTTGCAAGGCAGGGATATATATATAAGAGAAGGTTGCTATACCTGCCACTCGCAAATGGTTCGTCCTTTTAGAAGTGAAACAGCTCGTTATGGCGAGTACTCCAAAGCAGGTGAATTTGTGTACGACCATCCGTTCCAATGGGGTAGCAAACGTACCGGTCCTGATTTAGCCAGAGAGGGTGGCAAGTATCCTGACAGTTGGCACTACAACCACATGTTAGACCCAACCTCTATGTCACCAAACTCTATCATGCCATCTTACCCTTGGTTGTTGGAGGATAAAGTAGATGTGGCTTCAACCGTTGGTAAAATAAAAGCTATGCAACGTTTGGGAGTTCCTTATCCTGAAGGTTACGACCAAATTGCAGCAAAAGATATGGAGAAGCAGGCAAATGAAATTGCCGCTAATCTTAAAAAAGATGGTATCCAAACTTTAGCTGATAAAGAGATTGTAGCCCTTATATCGTACTTACAACGATTAGGAAAAGACATTAAAGCAGAGAAAAAATAACCATAAACTAACAAACATGAAATTCATAAACTATTTGGAAAGCATTACGGGGGTAGGAATATATCCGTTGGTTTCTTTAATCATCTTCTTTACATTCTTTATTGCGGTAGGTGTATATGTAATAAAAGGAAGAAAAGAATACTTTGATTACCTGAGAAATATTCCAATTAATAATCAAGAAGAAGAAAATCTATTTATATGAAAAACACATCTTTTAAAAACATAGCTTGGTTAGTTTTATTTACACTAACACCTTTTATTAATTACGCTCAAGAGGCTACCGCAAAATCAAGTAGCACCTATTTCTCTAATGCGCTGTTTAATGCCTTGATAGTAATTATGATTTTACTATTAGCCATCATAGCAGTAATAGCCAGTGTAATTAAAAACGTTACCAAAAGCGATTACTTCAGGAATAAAATAAAGAATGCTAAAAACAATTCTAATGCCGGAAAAGCAGTAGGAATGATTGCTTTATTTTTATTGATGAATGTAACCATGCATGCCGAAGGTAAAACGGTTGTAAAAGACGATTGGTTAATTGGAGGACTTGATATGTTTACCTTTTACATCATGGTTGCTATTATTCTTTTTGAGGCTTCCTTCTTGGCTGTTCTAATAAATGTTTTAAAAGGATTATTAAAATCAGAAGAGAAAGAAGAATCTCATGCAACAGTAGCGGGTGTGGTTCACAAACCTGCTGAAAAAACTATACTTGATAAATTCAACGCATCTGTTGAGATTGAAAAGGAAGAAGAGATTATGCTTGACCATAACTACGATGGTATTCGTGAGTTGGATAATAACTTACCTCCTTGGTGGAAATATGGTTTTATACTTACTATCATCATCGCTATTGTCTACCTAACCCACTATCACCCTGGCAAAAACGGGCGATTTGCAAGGGGCTGAATACAACAAAGAGATGGCAAAAGCAAAACTGGATGTGGAAGAGTATTTAAAGACTTCAGCCAATAACGTGGATGAAACAACCGTGAAACTACTTACTAAACCGGAGGAAATAGAAGCGGGTAAACAAACCTTTATGGCAAATTGTATTGCTTGTCATGGTAAATTAGCTAATGGCAAATTAGGCGATAACGATGGCGCAGGACCAAACCTTACAGATGATTATTGGTTGCATGGTGGTGGTATACAAGATGTGTTTAAAACCATTAAATACGGCTGGCCTGATAAAGGAATGAAATCATGGAAAGAAGATTTATCGCCTATACAAATTGCGCAGGTAGCCAGTTACATAAAATCATTGAGAGGTACTGCCACAACCGGAAAAGCACCGCAAGGTGAATTGTATAAAGATGCAGGGGCTCCTGCGGTTAAAGATTCTTTGAGTGCACCGGCTACTGATTCAACTAAATTAAAAGCTGTGGCAGATTCGCTGGATATAGCAAAAGATAAAAAATAAAAATGGAAGCAGATGGTAGTAGATTGCATGTGGAGCAGGAAAGTTTTAGAGATAGCATCGCTACCATAGATAAGGAAGGGAAGCGCGCCTGGATTTTTCCGCACAAACCAAACGGAAAGTATTATAACCTTCGTTCCTACTTCACCTATTTTTATCTCTTAATCTTTTTTGGCTTACCGTTTATTAAAGTACACGGTGAGCCTTTATTTCTTATAAATATACTCGAACGTAAGTTCATTTTGTTTGGTAATATTTTCTGGCCTCAAGACTTCTTCATCTTCGGTTTAGGCATGCTTATTTTTATTGTGTTCATTGCCTTGTTTACGGTTGTATTCGGCAGAATATTTTGCGGTTGGGCTTGTCCGCAAACTATTTTTATGGAAATGCTTTTCCGTAAAATAGAATACTGGATTGATGGCGATGCAACCTACCAAAAGGCTTTAAAGAAATCTCCCTGGAACAGTGAGAAGATATTAAAGCGCAGCGCTAAATACACCCTGTTCTTTTTATTGTCTTTCATTATAGCTGTTACATTCTTATCCTACATAATAGGTGTTGATCAAATTTTTAAAATAGCCTCAGAGCCTTTAAAGGTTAATAAAGGTGGATTCATAGCACTTTTAATATTTACTACTGTTTTCTTCTTGGTGTATTCTTGGTTCAGAGAACAGGTTTGTTTAATTGTTTGTCCTTACGGAAGAATGCAGGGTGTGCTGCTCGATAAAAACTCCATTGTAGTTGCGTATGATTATGTACGTGGTGAAACCCGACATAAATTTAAAAAGAATGAAACCCGCACAGGTGGAGATTGTATTGATTGCAATGCCTGTGTGCATGTTTGTCCTACGGGTATTGACATTAGAAACGGAACACAGTTAGAGTGTACTAATTGCACAGCTTGTATTGATGCCTGCGACCACATGATGGAAAGCGTGCACTTACCTAAAGGCTTAATTCGTTACGATTCTGAAAATGGTATCAGGAATGCAACCAAATTAACCTTCACTACTCGCATGAAAGCGTATACAGCTGTATTGTGCGTGCTTATTGGTGTAGAGGTTTTTCTGTTGGCTACCCGTTCTGATTATGATGCTACGATACTGCGTGCCAAAGGCATGTTGTATCAGGAGCAACCCAATAATCAGGTAAGTAATTTATACAACATCGATTTGATTAATAAAACCCGCGACAGCCTACCTGTAGTTTTGAAATTGGAAAACATGCATGGAGAGATTAAACTGGTAGGTAAAGATTTAATGGTAAAAAAAGAAGGCGTTACCAAAGGTGAGTTTTTTGTTTATCTGAACAAAAACGAATTAAAAGGAAGAAAAACAAAACTGGAAATAGGGATCTATAGTAATAACAAAAAAATCAGGACGGTAAACACAAGTTTTCTCGGTCCGGTTTTACAATAATAAAAAGTCATGAAACTAAGCTGGTCATATCGTATCGTTATTTTATACACAGGCTTTGTAGCCATTATCGTAACCCTTGTTACCATTTGCATGAGACAAACGGTAGAGCTAGAATCTAAAGATTACTACGCCCAGGAATTAAAATATCAGGAAAGAATAGATGCCACCAAAAATGCCAACGCGCTGCCAAACAGCATAGCACACGAGGTAAACGGCAAACAGGTTGTATTAACCATCCCAACCGAATTGCTTACTAAAGACTTTACAGGCGAGGTTTATTTCTTTTGTCCATCAGACGGGTTAAGAGATGTAAAAGTAAAAATGCAGTTTGATGCTACCGGCAAACAAGTGCTTGATGTAGCTGCCATGCAAAAGGGTGCTTATAAAATGAAACTATCGTGGAGCAGCAACGGCAAAGCCTATTATAAAGAAGATGTAATTACCCTGCGCTAAATGTTTCTCTTAGCCGCCATATCGCTTGGTTTCTTCGGCAGCTTTCATTGCATTGGCATGTGCGGTCCTCTTGCTTTGGCTATACCTATTTATAACCACACCAGGTTCTACAAAACCATATCCATTATTTTATACAATGCCGGGCGCATATTTACCTATGCCTCTTTAGGTGTGCTGTTTGGCTTGGTAGGTCAGGGGTTTGCCTTAGCAGGTTTGCAACAAATACTGTCCGTTACCTTAGGTATACTTATTTTATTGGGTGTTTTATTGCCACAACGCTTGGTTACTAAATATACCCTTACCAATAAATTCTTTAAACTGTTTTCAGTCATCAAATCAAGTCTTGCCAATCAGTTGGCTAAAAAAGGGCTTAGCTCTTTATTTGTTTTGGGTGCGCTTAATGGTTTGTTGCCTTGCGGTTTGGTATATATGGCTATTACAGCTGCCATAGCCAGCAGCACCTTGTTGCATGCCGTTTTGTTTATGGCGTTTTTTGGTTTGGCTACCGTGCCGCTTATGTTTAGTCTTTCTTACTTTACTAATTTAATCAGCATACAATTTCGTAGTGCGGTAAGAAGAACCATACCCTATGTTACGGGTGTAATGGCGGTGCTTTTAATACTACGTGGCTTAAACTTAAATATACCTTACCTAAGTCCCGAAAGAAATGCCGAAACAAATTCTTTTGCTGCCTGCCACCATACTAAAACACTTAATCATAATGCCAAGCTTTGCATTGGTAAGTAGCCGGTATTAATCATTAAACCCTTTACCCGCCATAATTTTATGAATACATTTTTCAATCCTATCCTCGCGGGTTTTGGCTTGTTTGGCTTGAGAGAAATAAAACAAATAGCCCCGTTGCCTGCCGGGTGTTAAGGCGTTGAAAGCTTTTTTTAAGGCAGGTACTTTATCCAGTTTCTTTTTAAGTTCTTCGGGCACGGCATATTCCTCCGTCTTTTTCAGTTCTACTTTCAGTCCGGCTTTTTCTACTTCTATGGCTTCAAAAATATAGGCTTTCAACAGTGCTTTTTTTTCGGTTATTTCTTTCAAATTAGTAAACCTAATTTGGCGAGCTGCCTGCACGTTTTTGGTTTGTTGAATCAGCAAGCCCTCGGCATTGTTCAACAAAGCACCTTTAAAAAACAAATATGCACAGTAGTTTTTAAACACATGTATCAACACAATGTTATTGCCCTGCCATGTATAACAAGGACAACCCCACTTCAATTCTTCGTTAAGGCCGCAGGCAAGCGCAAGGGTTCGCATCTCCTCAATTTCTTCCTGCCACTTTTCGGCTTTGGTAAAGTACCAATCAACCGCGGGGTTTGTGCTGCTTTTTGCCATTTGCGTTTGGGTAATTTATTTATGCCCCTAAAATTAAAAATAAATTTTATTTGGGAGTTCCGGCATCTTGCTGCAAATGCCTTTTCAGTATTCAGCGATACCGAAAAAAAATAAAGAAAAGCTGAGCTAATCACTAACGCAAACAAAAAAACCTTGCCGCATTACCGACAAGGTTCTTTAAAGGATTATAAATTCTTTAGTTAATTCTAAACCATCTACTCACGCCGTCAGATACAAAAGATGTATACGAAAAATTTGAGGTAAATGTTGTTGCGTTAGCGACATTAAATCCACTAAAGGTGCTCCCTGCAGAAGTTAAACTAGGGGTTATTTGTGCGTTTGTACCACATGCGGCTAAGTTTATTACAGTACCTGCTGCAAAACTGCTGGCTGAAGGTATCGATATATTATAAGTACCAGAAGGTGTAAAGACAGTTGTTGTGTTATTATTGAAATCTAAAAGATAATGACGTGCAACTGTATTTGTGAAAGTAAAAGTTGAGCCTACAGAAGCATTAATAACCTCAGGAATACCAGAATCACCAAGTGTAGTTCCTGCAGGACCGGTTGCTCCTGTAGCACCAGCAGGCCCTGTAGATCCAGTTGCACCAGTAGCACCCGTTGGGCCACTAGGTCCTGTTGCTCCCGTTGCGCCAGTAGCACCTGTAGGTCCAACTAAACTTACTCCTGCAGGCCAAGCTCCTGCAGCTTTAGGGCCAAAAATAGTGTTTGCGCTTGTATTAATATAAAAATCTCCATTAGCACCAACTCCTGCAGTTGGGTTTGTAGTACCATTCAATAGAGTAAGTCCGTTTGTACCAGCCGCGCCAGTTGCTCCTGTAGCACCCGTAGCTCCTGCTGGACCAGTAGGGCCCGTTGCACCTGTAGCACCAGCTGCTCCGGTTGGCCCAACTAAACTAACACCAGAAGGCCAAGCACCACCTGCTTTAGGGCCAAATATTGTGTTCGTATTTGTATTTAAATAAAAGTCTCCATCAACTCCTGTTCCGGCAGTAGGGTTAGAATTACCATTCCATATAGTGTTTCCATTTGTACCGGCAGCACCCGTAGCTCCTGTAGCGCCAGTTGGACCAGTAGGACCTGTCGCTCCCGTAGCTCCCGTTGGACCAGGGGTTCCGTTTGCAGAGAACAATGCATAAGGAACACTTAACAATGCGCTTGTACCTGAAATGGTATAAGATGTTCCTCCTGAAGGATCGGTATCTATTTTAATAAAATATGGGCCAGCTCCCCAGTTAATAGCAGAAAATGTACCGGTAACAATTGTTCCCGTACCAATCTGCATCGTAGCCAAACCATTAGCATCTGTAGTTGGTGTTTGAGTCTCTACATATACTGCGGTACCTGTTATGGAACCTTGTAAAATACTTATTTGCATCCCTACCGTAGTAGAAGTAATAAGTGTATTACTGCTATTACGAATTACCGCTTGGTAACTCATCATTTGTGGAGCTTGCGCCCAAAGATTTGCAGTAAATAATAATCCTGCTATAAGTGAATATACTTTTTTCATGCTTTTTTAGTTTTTAATTATTTTAAACGTTGTTATTTCTTTGTTGTTACTAGTTACCTTTAAAAAATAAGTAGCAGCTATGAGGTTACTCACTGTTATACTCATTTCATTAGAAGTAATTAATTTGGTTTCGATAAGTCTTCCGTTCATATCATTTAGTTGATACGACAAGTTTTTTAAATCCAAATTTGAAACTTGTAAGGTTAAAAAATCAATTGTTGGATTAGGGTAAGCCGATACTTGTAAGTTTATGTTCTTGCTTTCCGCAATTCCTGTTGTTTGAGAAATTTCGTAAGGTTGTTGTACACCTTGCGCAATGGTACCTGTAGAACCATGATTGGTAGTGTATATTACCTGACCAACTGAGAAACTAACAGAACCTCCACTCCCAGAAGCAACTCCACCCGAAGCAACTGATGCTTGCTGTGCATTTACAATTCCCGAACCTAAGCCAAGAAAAAGTAAAACACTATATTTTATCTTTTTGTTTTTCATGATAAGCACAAATATAAGTTTTTTGTAATTAGTTCAAAATTTTAGTGGATAACCTTCACCTTTTCAAAAACAGTTAAGCTGTTTTAGGCATACATAGCGGCTATTTTGTAAGAAACCGCGGCTACTTCGAAACAAACCGCGGTTATTTTGGAAGAAACCGTGGTTACTTTGAAACAAACCGCGGTTATTTAGGAAGAAACCGCGGTTACTTCGAAACAAACAGCGGTAATTTTGAAAGAAACCGCTGTTACTTTGAAACAAACCGCGGTTATTTTGTAAGAAACCGTGGTTACTTCGAAACAAACCGTGGTTACTTCGAAACAAACCGTGGTTACTTCGAAACAAACCGCGGTTTCTTTTGAAATTGCCCCTGTTTACGCCTATAAAATTGAACCGTGTATAAACAATAAAGGCATTTTTGCGAGGGATGCCCTAATTTGTAGAGAAAGAGTTGCTAAATCTTATGCAGTTGGTTTTATATTACCTACTAATTTTCTTTTTTCCGCGCAAAAAAGAAACAACAATCACAAAATTTAAAGTCCTAAGCTGACCTAAATCATATTTAGTATTTGTCCATTCCTGTTACTTTGTAAACATATACTATGTATTGGCCCAAACTAAATACCCAAAAGATTAAACTTAAAATATTTGAAGCGCTTAGCAAGAATGCTAATTACCGCTCGGAGAATATTTTGGGTTTGCCCGGTACCTTTTTAGATACCGAAGTGTTTTATGATGGCGAGCCTTTTTTAAAGGATGCGCCTTTTCTATCAACCCTTATTGCAAACCCTAACCACATTGGTTGCCACACCTTAGAAACCGACCACGAAGAAATTTTTAACGGCACGCAAGAGATTGAAAAAGACCTGATACGCATTTGCGCCGAAGAAATATGTAAAGCCGAACGCCACGGGTATGATGGCTATGTGGCATCGGGCGGAACCGAAGCCAACATTGAGGCTTTGTGGATATACCGCAATTATTTTGAACAGGAAAAAGGTGCACGCCTGCACGAGATAGCTTTTATCTATTCGCAGGATACGCATTACTCTATACCTAAAGCTGCAAATTTGTTGGGTATAGAATCAATTGTATTTAACGTACACGAAAATACCCGCGAGGTTAATATACTTGATTTAGAAAACAAACTAAATGATGCCCTGTTTTATGGCAAGAAGTATTTTGTGGCGGTGCTTAATTTATCTACCACCATGTTTGGCAGTGTAGATGATATTGGCAAAATAGCCGGCTTGCTAAAGTTCCGTCAGGTTGATTATAAAATACATGTGGATGCCGCCTTTGGTGGTTTCATTTATCCGTTTATCAATGCAGATAATGCCTATACTTTTTTAAATAAGGATATATGCTCCATTTCTTTAGACGGACATAAAATGATGCAGGCTCCTTACGGTACCGGTGTTTTTCTTATCCGTAAAAATTACATGAAGTATGTTTGCACCGAAGAAGCTGCCTATGTGCCGGGTATGGATTATACCTTGTGTGGCAGTCGGTCGGGTGCCAATGCCGTTTGTTTGTGGATGATTATACATGCACATGGTTCTGTGGGTTGGACGGTTAAAATGAATGAACTTCTGCAAAAGACTAATGAAGTTTGTAAAGCTTTAGATACAATGGGTGTGCAGTATTATCATAACCCATTTGTAAATATTATTGCCATAAAGAGTGCACATGTCTCTGCCGACTTAGCCAAACAATTTTATTTAGTACCTGATACACATGAAGGGGAGCCTAAATGGTATAAGATAGTAATGATGCCACATGTGAAGCAGGAAGTAATAGATAATTTTTTGTTGCAATTGGGTGAGTCGGTAAAAACAATATGAACTTGATTGCCAAATACAACGTACAAACACCGCGTTATACCAGTTACCCTACTGTTCCCTACTGGGATAATACAGTAGATGTAGAGCTATGGAAACAAAAGGTGCATGCTTCTTTTATAGAGAGTAATGAAAAAGATGGCATTAGTATTTACATTCATTTACCTTATTGCGAAAGTCTGTGTACTTATTGCGCCTGCAACACCCGCATAACAGTTAATCATGCTGTTGAAGCACCCTATATCGCTGCGCTTATTAAAGAATGGAATTTATATTTAGAAGTGCTAAAAGATGAACCGCGCATTAAAGAAATACATTTGGGTGGAGGCACACCTACTTTTTTTAGTGCTACGCATTTAAAAGAATTAATAGAGACTATATTAACAACATCTATAGTTTGTGCTGATGCCGAGTTTAGTTTTGAAGCGCATCCCGATAATACCACTAAAGAGCATCTGCAAACGCTATTCAATTTAGGTTTTAAACGCGTAAGCTTTGGTATACAGGATTTTGATTTGAAAGTGCAAAAGGCTATTCATCGCATGCAAAGCTTTGAGCAGGTAAAGCAAGTGGTAGATGAAGCAAGAGCTATAGGGTATAACTCTATTAATTTTGATTTGATTTATGGTTTGCCCTTTCAAACCTTAGCAAGTGTGGTTGATACGATTAATCAGGTTATTTTATTGAAGCCGGATAGAATTGCCTTTTACAGCTATGCGCACGTGCCTTGGATAAAACCCGGACAACGTAGTTTTACCGAAAAAGATTTGCCTGTGGATGCGGAGAAAAGAAAACTTTACGAAACAGGCAAAGAAATGTTTATTAAAGCAGGGTATAAAGAAATAGGGATGGATCATTTTGCTTTGCCCGAAGAAAGTTTATCTGTAGCACTTACACAAGGTAAACTGCATCGCAACTTTATGGGCTATACACACAACTACACGAAACTGCTTATTGCCTTGGGCGTTTCTTCCATCAGCGATTGCTGGACAGCCTTTTCTCAAAATGTAAAAACGGTTGAAGAGTATTTAGAGCTTGTTAATAAGGGAGTGTTACCTGTTTCTAAAAACCATTTTCTTACAGAAGAAGACCTGATTTTACGTCAGCATATTTTAAACTTAATGTGTACCTACCATACAGCGTGGAATGCAGAAGAAACTCCTTTGTTAACCGAAACACTGGAAAGATTACAAGACTTAGTCCAAGATGGCTTGGTTAGTATTACTAACCAAAGTGCCACCGTAACTGAAAAAGGAAAGCCTTTCATTCGCAATATTTGCATGTGCTTTGATAAGCGCTACCATAGCAAAGTTGCTCAATCAAAGGTATTTAGCAGTTCTATTTAATTCTTAAACGTATTAAGCCAGGCAAGGGCAGCTTCTTCAGTTGCAAACATCTTCAAAGGGCTTTCCACCTTTTTAATCTTACCTATAAAGTTTACAATAAGTCGTGTCCCTAAACCTTTAGTTACAACTGCTGTAGCAATTCTTGATTTATTTAGAATTCCACTTCTTAAATAATCAGTTGCCTCGCTGGTAATTGTATAAAAATTCCGTGCATCATATAATGCAAGAGCTTTTTTACCTCCCGTTAGCGGGGCATTAACAGCATCATCTTCTATAAGCGAAGGCAAATCTATGTAGGCTCCATCCAATACTTTAATCCAAAGTATACCGTTTTCATCCACCCACTTTTCGTTAATCTTGGTGCGTACTTTATCTTTTATCATGTTAGCACAAAAATATGTTTTTATGCTAAATAATAAACTTCATTTTAAAACATTACAGAACCTTTGATAAGGTAACTTAAGCAAAAGTGCTCGGTAGTCCTATTTAGTTCTTAATTCTTCTTTACCGGCAAAATATTCTCTCACAAAAGCATGCTGTTGGTTCTCGGTCATTTTATCAGCATGTTTTGTGGTAATTTTCACCTTTTCAAAATGATGGTCGGCTTTTAATACATTATGTAATTCATCTTTTGCTTCGGTTGGTCCAAAAAGAAGAACTTCATTATAGTTTTTAATAACATCACCTAATTTTTTGTAATACTCGGCCTGTTGATGTTGCTCTCTATGATTCATTACATTCTCACCTTTATGCAAACTATGTTCTTTTGCTTGATGTGTAAATTTAGACTCAATAGTTTTTGTTTCAATGGGTTCACTCGTAAACTCCATTAAATGTGCGTTAGAATGATCCATCCAAATACCTAATTTCTTTTCTGTTTTCATTGTCTTATTTTTTTATATGATTAATCTATCTATTTAATTAAATACAAGATTAAGAGGGTTTGAGTATTTAAAACCTGACGCTTATCACACTCACTAATGATTTAAGTCAGTCATAAAAAAATAAAACAAAAGTTCCTTTGCTTGTATAAAGAATCAAACTATGGCTAACAACAGTTTATATATACATTTTTTAGGTGCGGCGGGCACTGTAACAGGTTCAAAGTATTTAATAGAAACCCCCAACAAAAAGGTGTTGGTAGATTGTGGTTTATTTCAAGGTTTAAAAGCATTGCGCTTACATAACTGGGAATATCTACCTGTTAACATCCACGAAATTAATTTTGTGTTGCTTACTCACGGGCATTTAGATCATGTAGGCTATTTACCTCGCTTAATTAAAGCAGGATTTAAAGGAAAAATATATGGTACAGAACCTACTCTTGATATTGCTGAGATTGTATTAAAAGATACTGCTAAAATTCAGGAAGAAGAAGCTGCGCATGCTAATAAACATGGTTATTCTAAACACAGTCCTGCTGAAGCTTTATATGATTTGAAAGATGTAGAGAAAACACTTCCGCATTTTTGTGTAATTAATCCAGATGAGTGGATAGACTTTGGTGATGATATGAAAGCCCGCTTTCAAACCAATGGACATATATTGGGTTCTACCTTTATTGAGATACATATAGCCGGAAAAAAGTTAGTATTTAGCGGAGATGTAGGACATGAGGAAGATTTATTACTTCCTTCACCAAAGCGTCCGCAAGAAGCAGATGTATTGTTTGTGGAAAGTACGTATGGCGACAGGCTTCATCCAAAAGAAGATATTAAAGAAAGGCTAAAAAAAGTAATCTTAGAAACGGTTGCCAAAGGTGGCAATGTAATTATACCAAGCTTTGCCGTTGAGCGTACACAAACGCTGATGTATTTGTTATGGCAATTGCGAAAAGAAAATGCTATTCCGGATATTCCTTTTATAATGGATAGCCCAATGGGTAATAATGTATTGGAAGTTTTTGAAAAGCATTTATCATGGCATAAATTATCAAAAGCAGATTCTACTGAGATGTGTAAGATGTTTAGGTTGGTTAAAGAATTCAAGGAAACACTGGCTGTAATAGCTACTCCCTATCCTAAAGTTATTATTGCCGGTAGTGGTATGGTTGCAGGTGGCAGGGTACTTTCTTATTTGCAGGAATATGTTGGCAGACCCGAAACAACAGTTTTGTTCGTTGGTTATCAGGCAGAAGGTACAAGAGGAAGAAGAATGCAAGAAGGCACTCATGAAATTAAAATATTCGGAAAGTATTATGAGGTGAAAGCGCATATTGAAACCATACACGGGCTCTCCGCGCATGGCGACCAAAAAGATTTACTGGAATGGTTGAGTGAAATAAAAACTCCACCACAAAAAGTATTTATTGTGCATGGCGAGAGTCAAGCTGCTGATGCCTTTAGAGCAAAGCTGCATGATACCTATGGTTGGAATTGCATAGTACCAAAGCTGTATGATATTGTAGAGATTGACTAATTGAATATGGAAAACATTGTCCATTCATTAAAGCTAAAGTATTTAGGCATTGATACTAAATATGAGCATGTGGTGTATATGCTTAAAGGTTGCCATATATACCGTGCGGAGGGCTTTGAAGCCTTAAACCGTATTTTGGTTACAGTAAATGGGCGCTCTATTATTGCCACACTTAATGTTATTACAGAAGGCGCTCTATTAAAAGAAGGCGAAGCTTCTTTATCTCAATCTGCATGGAATGCTTTACAGGCTAAGGAAGGTGATGAAATAATTTTCTCTCACTTACCTGTGGTAAACTCCATGCGTGCAGTAAGGAGTAAAATGTATCGTCAGTCATTAAGCGATAATGATTTACATGCTATATTAAAAGATATTGTAGATGAAAAGTATTCAAACATTGAGTTAGCTGCTTTTATTACCGCTTGTGCGGGAGATAATATGAACGAAAGTGAAATTATTTCTCTTACCAAAGCAATGATTGATGTAGGACAAAAACTAAACTGGAATAAAGACATGGTGTTGGACAAGCACTGTGTAGGAGGATTGCCTGGCAACAGAACTACACCTATTGTCGTTTCTATTGTAGCAGCAGCAGGTTATACCATTCCTAAAACATCATCGCGGGCTATTACATCTCCTGCAGGAACAGCAGATACAGTTGAAACCATGACTCCCGCTAACCTTACTATAGAGCAAATAAAAGATGTGGTTACTAAAGAGAATGGTTGTTTTGTTTGGGGTGGTAATGTAAAGTTAAGTCCGGCTGATGATATCATCATAAGAATTGAAAGAGCATTGGACGTGGATAGTGAGGGGCAAATGATTGCTTCTGTACTTTCTAAAAAAGTGGCGGCAGGTTCAACGCATGTGGTAATAGATATTCCCGTGGGTAAAACAGCTAAGGTTAGAACGGAACAAGACGCTGAGAAATTAAAGTATTATTTTAAAGTAGTTGGTAGAGCTATTGGCTTAAAAGTAAAAGTACTTATTACGGATGGTTCTCAACCGGTGGGACGAGGCATTGGTCCTGCTTTGGAAGCCATAGATATATTGCAGGTATTAAGAAACGAAGCCAATGCGCCGCAGGATTTAAAAGAAAGGTCTTTGCAAATTGCAGGTGCAGTAATTGATTTGGCCATCAATTCAACAAAAGGAAAAGGAGAAATTATAGCCAAGGAAATTCTTGAATCGGGTAAAGCACTTACTAAGTTTATGGCTATTTGCCAGGCACAGGGTGGGTTTACTGAACCTCATTATGCTAAATATAAATTTGAAGTAAAAGCCACCTCTGCCGGAGTGGTTACCGAAATTGATAACCGTCGTATTGCTAAAATTGCCAAACTGGCGGGCGCACCCAAAGACCATGCAGCAGGTGTTTTACTCAATGTAATGGTGCATGCCAAAGTTAACGAGGGCGATTTGTTGTTTACCATTTATGCGCATCACGAAGGGGTTTTAAATTATGCGCTCGAGTATCTTAAAGCAGAAACAAACATTATAAATATTCAGTAAATGAGCACTATTTATTTTGCCTTGCCGGGTAATGAAGAGCTTACAAATACCTTAGCTAAAAACGAGCAGGCAGAGATTGGCAAAGCCGAGCTTCGTTATTTTCCGGATAAGGAAACGTATGTACGAGTGTTATCCGATGTAAAACAAAAGGATGTGGTGTTGGTTTGCACGCTTCATCAACCGGATGATAAATTATTGCCGCTGTATTTTTTATCTCAAACCGTAAAAACATTGGGTGCACGTTCTGTTAACCTTATTGCGCCTTACCTGGCTTATATGCGGCAGGATAAAGTTTTTAACGAGGGCGAAGGAGTTACCTCTACATACTTTGCCAAACTGCTTTCGGGTTTTGCCGATAGTATGGTAACTATAGACCCGCACTTGCACCGCCGCAGTTCTTTAGCAGAGATATATAGCATACCAACCAAAGTTGCACACGCAGCCGATCATATTTCTGCGTGGATAAAAAACAACATTGCAAACCCTGTTTTAATAGGCCCCGATGCTGAGAGCGAGCAATGGGTTGCCGATGTAGCAAACAAAGCAGGTGCGCACTTTACGGTATTAAAAAAAATACGGCATGGCGATAATGATGTAGAAGTATCGGTACCGCAGGTTGACGAATATAAAACCTACACCCCTGTATTGGTAGATGATATCATCTCTACCGGAAGAACCATGATAGAAACCATTAACCACCTGAAGAAAGCCGGAATGAAAGCCCCCGTTTGCATTGGTGTGCATGCGGTTTTTGCAGGCAATGCATATTACGATATACAACAGGCAGGCGCGGCAAGTATTATTACCTGCAACACCATACCGCACCTAAGCAACCAAATAGATATCAGTGATTTATTAAAGATAGAATTCTTATAACATTTAAACGTTAAACACATGGAAACCGACTTCCCCATCAACCAAATTAAACAGCGATATAATATAAAAGATGATGCAGACCTGCTGTACTCTTATGAAGAACTTAGGCGAATGGATATCGACCAGCAGTTTATTTATACCCTGCTGCAAACCTTTGCCGACGAGAAATCATTTTCGGAAGAGGCATACCAACAGTTTCCGCTGGAAGTAATTATTGATTACATCCACCGTACCCACCGTTATTATTTGGATAAAAAACTGATGGAGATAGAGCAAAGCATCCATATCCTTTTAAAAGATTATTCCGATAATCATCCCCTGTTGCATATCCTTAACAGCTTCTTTAAAGAATATACCCATGATTTAACCACACACATCCGCGAAGAAGAAAAACATCTTTTGCCCTACATTAAAGTATTGCTGAAATTTGAAAAGGAAGGCACTGATAAAGAAAAACACCAAGCCGCAACCAAACAATATTCATTGCAGGCATTTATTGATAGCCATCAGGATACCGAAAAGAATTTATTAACCGTGCGTAACGCCATCTTAACCTACCAGCCCCCTGCCACCAACCAAACGCCTTATCGTATTTTGTTATCGCAATTACAGGCTTTCGAGAAAGACCTTTCCATTCATGCACTTATCGAAGACAGGGTTTTAATACCGCGTGCCCTGCAATTAGAAGAAAAGGTAAGCAAACTTTTTAAGTAGCATTTTGGCATCCTGAGCATTGAGCCTGTCGAAATGTGAAGTATTGGGCGTTCCGGTGGATTACCACCGTCGGGCTTTCCACTTCAATCTTTGCCAACTACGTCAAAGGGTTTCCGTTACAATCCCTAACGCAAATAAAGCACAAAACTGCTTTATCCAAGTATAAAACATCCGTTGTCAAGTATAAAAGAGGCGCATTGTCACAAGTATAAAACAGGCGTACTTTAGCTCAAAACTCCTATCTGTTACCTAAAAATGTTAACGGATACCTATAATTACTTCTTATCCTTTACATCCATTTTGGATATTGCCATCATTTGGCGCATGGTTTGCTGCATACCTTCGGTGCTACCGTCTAAAAATATCACGTTGCCCTTGCCATGTTCGGCAAAGTTCTTCACAGCTTCTGTCCACATACTAAATAAAATCAAAGAAGCATCTAAATTAGCATCCTGCATCAACTTAGCACTTTGGCTCATGCCTCTGGCAATCTCTTCTCTAAACAAAGCTACACCTTGTCCCCGTAATTGTGCAGCATCTTTTTCTGCCTGTGCAGAAATTTTAATGGCATTACCTTCCGCCTCAGCGCCTTTGGTTTTAGTAATCAATAAAGCCTGTCCTTCATTCTCGGCAGCTGCTTTCAAGTTATTTGATGCAACTACCTTTGCCATAGAACGTATAACTTCTTCATCAAAAGTAATATCGTTCAATTGCAAATCAATCAGATGATACCCCCATTCTTCTAAGGTTTTATCCAATTGGTCTTTTATTTCTAAAACAATATCGCGGCGCAACAACAATACTTCGCTTTGCTTTTTGGTAGCTACAAAAGCACGTACAGAACCTTCAACCGAACGTACCAAAGCCTGCATTAAATTCTTTTCATCAATAAACTTAAAGGCAACGTTTTTAATCGTTTGTTCATCCGTATTAAAAACAGCATACAATAACATAGCCGTAAAGTTCACATTAGCTTGGTCAATCGTAACTGCCTGAAAACCCATCTCTGCAGAACGGTTTTGAATGGATATTTTCTTAAACACTCGCTCTATAAGAGGAATTTTAAAATTTAATCCCGGATGTAAAAGCCTGTTATATTTACCAAATATGGTAGTTACTGCAACTGTACCTTGTTGTATGCTTACAAAAGAGGTAAATACCATTAAGATTATTAAAACGATTAATATAACCGGAAGTGCTGCCATAGTTTTAGTTTTTAATTTTGAGTGAAATTAGTAATTTTAAACAATGCGCGGCATACTTTTCTTTTCTTTCTTTTTACTTATAAGCTTTTGCTATGCCCAAAAAAATAAAACCCAGGGCAAAAGATACTACCCGCAACTTAGACCCTGCAGGTGATATCTATAAAGCATCTTTAAAACTTATCGATTCATTAAGATATAAAGACGCTATAAAAATGTTGGAGAAAGCGGTGAAAATTAAAAAGGATAATGCAGAGTATTATAATAAAACAGCTTTATGCTATATGGAATTAAAGGATTTTTCTGCTGCACAAAAAAACTTAGAACTCTCATTAAAATATGCACCCGATAACTTTAATTGTATCAAATACCTTGGCAGGGCTTGTTACCTTAATAAAAAATACGATCAAGCCAAGAAGTATTATGATGATGCTAACAAAATAAACGAACACGATTATGAGCTTCTTTGCTATATGGCAGAACTGCGAGCCTTTGGACAAGACATGAAAGGTGCTTTAGAAATGTATAATACGGTTGTATATGAAAAAGAAAACTATGCACCGGCATATATAGGGCGAGGAATGCTTAGGTTTAAGCAAAAGCAATATTCAAATGCTATACAAGATATTGAACTTGGTTTAAAACTATCAAAATACCAAAAGGTAGAGGATGATATATACACAAGCCTTGCACAAAGTAAATTTGAGATAAGTGATTTTAAAAGTGCGATAAAAGTATTTGATACCCTTGTGAAACGTAATTCCAAAAACGAATATGCATTAACCTATCGTGGTGCATCCAAACTTAGCATCAATGATTTTTCGGGTGCTATAAAGGACTTAGATGAAGCTATTAAACTAAATTCTAAAAGCTATATTGCCTATAATTTTAGAGGGACTGCCAAAGGTGGCTTAAAACAAAACATAGAAGCCCTTAAGGATTTTGATTATTGCGTTAAACTAAAACTTGATTATCCTTCTGTGTATGTTAATCGGGCGGCTATTAAAATGTCGAGTAAAGACCGAAAAGGTGCTTGTGAAGATTTAAACAAAGCAGACCAGCTTGGAAGCGATATTGCCTTTAAATACATACAACAATACTGCGGTGGCAATAAAGTAGGTATGGAACAATAACTAAATAGTAATAGCTATAAGTATTAGTAGCCAAGATGCCAAAGACAGAAGCCCTAATACAATTTCCAAAGTTGCCGTTTTCTTCCCTTTAAATATCTCAGGATTTTTCCTAATCTCGCGCAAAGAACTAAAACCAAACGAAACAGCAAAAGCTGCAGCAAGTAAATTTAAGATAGCCAATGTAATAATTAAATAGGGTGCCAATACCAGTGCATGAAACAAAGCAAGTAACAGTATTCCTTCTAATAAAAGTGCCAATATTGCCAGCATTAATCCTTTATCAACTAATGAACCTTTTATAAGAGTGGTGTTACTTTTCGTTTTATTATTAGTCTTCCCTGAAACTATCTTTTTTCTTCCATTATAAAATTTAATTTTTGATACAAGTTCTACGTCTATAGAATTTGATATTTGCGTACTGTCGCTACAATCTTTAAACCGTACGGTTCTTTTGCTTACTTCCTCTATTTTACAAAGTAGGGTAGTACCGTCATTTAAAGATAGTGTATCACAATCATGTTTGTACTTGGAGTTTTTATTTAATGAAATGCTCTTTGTTTTAGAAGAATCTAAATATGATATACTACTATCGCGAGTATTTTTATTGCTTGTTTGTTCTTTACCCTTATTTGAAACATAAAAGCCTTGCCGGTAATGCCTTTTCTGCATAGAACAAGAAGTAAATAATACTGTACATATAGCAAGTGAAAAACAGATGTAATCTTTTAACCTCATGAAGTAATAGCAAGTAAAAATAGGAAAAGATTGTAAGGAAGATAGAATAGATAGTGCTTACTTAACTATCGGTTGTTTACTGGCAGTATATTTCTTCAACAAGGAATTAGATTGTTGTTGTATTTTGTGTTGCATAAAAGTAGTCCAACCCAACAGATAGCCTTTTAAACCTAAGGCTTGTCTAGACCATTTATATATATCAAAGCTATCTGTGTGTTTGATAATCTGGCCGTCTTTAAATTCAAATTGGGCAGATATAATATTAATTACTTTTCTGCCGGTTGCACTAAATGTGTATTCGGCTCTCCAATTAGAGTTCCCGCTATTTTCATTTGCCTGTACATTACTAAATGTAATATGTATATTGCCTTTGTTTCTGCCAATTAACATGCGCCACATGTTTTTCGCATCTTCATCTTTTAGTACGCCAAAAGCAGGGTCTTGAAACTGAATGTTATCATGATAACAAGCAACCATTCCTTCGGCATCTGCCTTAGCAAATGATTGATAAAATGTTGTAATAAGTTCTACGTTGGTCATTAGTTGTAAAACTTCTTTCCTTCTGCCGCCATACGTTTCAGTAAAATACTTGGGCGATATCTATCATCACCATAATCAGTATGCAATTGTTTAAGTTGATTATAAACAACATCAATACCCATTTCATCTGCCCACTTTAATAAACCTTTAGGATAATTAACTCCTTTGGTCATGGCCAAATCAATATCTTCTTTACTGCCAATCTGCAAATACAAAGCATCAGCAGCTTCATTAATAAGCATGGCAATAATGCGGGTAAATATTTCTTTTCCTAATGCAGTATCCTTTTTAGGTTGAGGTAATTCAGTAAATGAGTAATCATAAAAGCCTTTGTTGCTTTTTCTTCCATAAAAGCCTGCTTCTACCAAACGTTTTTGACAAAGGTTAGGTCTGTAACGGGGATCAAAATAAAATTGTTTCCAAACAGTTTCTGTAACGGTATAGTTAACATCGTGTCCTATTAAATCAGTCAGTTCAAAGGGTCCCATTTTAAAACCGCCCATCTCTTTTTATTGCCCAATCAATGGTTGCAATATCTGCTATACCCTCTTCATATATCTTCATCGCTTCGCCATAAAACGGACGGGCAATTCTATTCACAATAAAGCCGGGAGTATCTTTACATAGCACAGGCAACTTACCCCAGCTTTCTATAAGTGCTTTACAAGATTGAGTAATGCTACTATCTGTTGCTATGCCAGGAATGATTTCTACCAAAGGCATTAGCGGAGCAGGATTAAAGAAGTGTATACCCAATACTTGTTTAGGATTAACGCAGGCAGCTGCAATAGAGGTTACCGACAAAGAAGATGTATTGGTAGCCAACACACATTTACCTTCTGTTATTTTTTCTAACTGAGAAAACACTTGTTTTTTTACATCAAAGTTTTCTATTATAGCTTCAATTATTAAGTTGCAGAGTTTTAAAGCATCAATAGTTTCTGTAAACGTAATAAGGTTGGTTACCTCGTCACTTTTTTGTTGGGTTATTTTTTGTTTTTCAACTAATTTAGAAAGTGTTGTTGCAAGACCTTGTTTTGCTTTTTGAAGTGAAGCCGCATTGTTATCGTACAAGATAACTTGATGATTTGCCATAGCGGCTACCTGAGCAATTCCGCTACCCATAGCACCACTACCAACAATACCAATAATAGCCTTTGAGTTTAATTCCATCTGCTGAAACTAAACGGTCATAATTTCTTTTTCTTTATGTTCTAAATGCTTATCGCATTTGCCTACATAAAGGTCGGTAAGGGTTTGTATTTTTGCTTCAGCTTCTTTAGCTTCATCTTCGGGCAAAGGTGCTTTAGCGGCTTTTAGTTTTTTAATCTCTTCCATCGCATCTTTGCGGGCAGCTCTAATACCCACTTTAGCATCTTCGGTTTCTTGCTTGGCTGTTTTTACTAAATCTCTTCTGCGCTCTTCGGTAAGGGGAGGAATAGAAATACGAATCAACACCCCATCATTTTGTGGATTAAGCCCCAAGTTGGCAGCTTGTATAGCTTTTTCAATGGGCTGCAACATGGCTTTTTCCCAAGGTTGAATGACCAAGGTACGAGCATCTTGTGTATTTATATTGGCCGTTTGGTTAATGGGCATTCGGGTACCATAATAATCAACCGAAACGTTATCAAATATGGCAGGGTTAGCTTTGCCGGCACGTATTTTGGCAAGCTCTTGTTCTAAATGGCTTATGGCAGCAGTCATTAAACCTTCTGCGGCATCGTATACTTTTTTTACTTCGGGGTTCATAGCTTAAATAATTTGAGCAAAAATAATGTTTTTTAGTTAGCGTAGTTTTTAGGGTAACAATGCCTCAATCTATACCAATAAGTTGCTTGTCATTCTGAGATTAGATTGTATCTTTATCGGATGAAAAAATTAGCCCTATTCTTTTGTGTATTTGCTGTTACCCATATTTTTGGGCAAGGCAAAGGTTTTGTTATTAACGGAACTATTAAACAAGTACCTGATAACTCACATATATATATTACCCACAAGTATAATGAGGCAACTATTATTGATTCGGCCTTAGTAAAAGGAGAGAAATTTACATTCAAAGGCAAAACCCCCGAACCTAATATGTATTGGATTACCTTTAAAGAGAATTGAAACCCCTCAGCTTATTTTCTTTGCCGATAATACTGCCATTACTATTACTGCTAGTGCAGACTCTATGGCTTTTGCAAACGTAAAAGGTGGCACCACACAAGATGATTATAAGGCATGGTTGCAAATGCAAAGTAAATTTATGGCAACCCGCCAAGCACTTATTATGCAGTTTAATGAATATGGCAAGGCGCAGGATCAGGTAAATTCTAAACGAATTATGGATACTGCCATGTTGTTGGAACATGTATTTATACAAGATATTGTAGGCTTTATAAAAAAACACCCACAATCCTGTATAGGTGGTTATATCATTTTCTCTGCCACCTTTGATTGGCCTAAAATAGTAGAATATGAAGAGATGTATAATGCCCTGTCTGAACCTGTTAAAAAAGGTAAGTTCGGCAGACTTGCCGAAGATAAACTTAACTCTATGCGCGGAACTACGGTGGGTTATCCGGCTATAAATTTCACTTTACAGGATACAAGCGGAAAAAATGTTTCCCTAAGTTCTTATAAAGGTAAATATGTATTGGTAGATTTTTGGGCAAGTTGGTGTGGCCCTTGTCGTGGCGAGAATCCGGCAGTTGTGGCGGCTTATCAAAAATATAAAGCCAAAGGCTTTGATGTATTGGGAGTTTCTTTAGATAATAATAAAGACAAATGGAAACAAGCCATTAAGAAAGATAATCTGACTTGGACACACGTTAGTGACTTAATGGGTTGGAAATCTGAAACAGCGCAAAAGTATGGGGTAACTTCTATTCCGTTTAATGTGCTATTGGATAAAGATGGTAAAATACTTGCCAAAGCATTGCGTGGACCAGCTTTAGAAGCTAAGTTGGAAGAAATATTTGGTAAGTAAGCATTTGTTTTTGCTATAAAAAGAATGAATGCCTATATTTGCCGCCGTTTTGGAGAGGTGCCTGAGTGGCCTAAAGGAACAGTTTGCTAAACTGTCGTACGGGAAACTGTACCGCGGGTTCGAATCCCGCCCTCTCCGCCAATAGAGAAGGTCTCTTTTACTAAGCTCCAAGAAATTGGGGCTTTTTTTTTCATGCTAAGCCCTAAAACTTTAAACTGATGTTTAAGTTAGGCATAATAGGTAATTGGTTTACGCGGGTATAAGTAGCTCTGTTAAAGAAGAAGATGTTAGCACGGTCAAACACATTGGTGGCTCCTCCATTAATCTCCAAAAAGTAGCGGTCTCTTAGGTTATATTTATATCGGATAGAAACATCCATACGGGCATAAACCGGCAAGCGCTGAGAGAATAAATTTCCGGCAATATAACCAAGTTGTCCGTTTTGATTAAGATATGAGGCTGTATAGTTACTCAAATTAAGTTGCTGATAATAGCCTTGGGTGGGTGTGAAAGGAAAGCCCGAACCATAATTCCAACGAAGACTTGCTTCCCAATGTTTATTTTTATCTATAGCATACGTAGCTACAACATTTATATTGTTTCGGCGGTCAAATACAGGGAAGTACTGTTGCACACCATCCCAACGGCGATTATAAGAAAAGGAATAAACATTCCATAAATAGAAACGATTCTTTTGATACTTTACCGTTACATCAAAACCACGAGAATAACCTGTTTCTATAATAAAACTTTGCGTTAATATATCTGAGTAATAGCCTATATGTTGTGGGTCGGCATTAAATATTTGGTAACGATTGGTATTAGTCAAAAACGTAAATGTTTTTTGATAACCCTCTACGTTTACTTCTATATTTTTAAATAAATCAAACTCAAAACCTCCTACTATATGTTGAGCTCTTTGTACTTTATTAGTAACAGGAGTACTATCTGTTGCTCCAGGGGTTTTGGTATAATAGCTTTGCAAATTAGCAGGACTTAGTATAAAGCCATAAAATAAATTTACTACTTGCTGATCTGAACTGGCTGATATTAAGTTTTGAGAATACAAACCACCCGCAAACTTAAAACGTATGCGGTTGCTTATATTATACTTACCCGAAACCCTTGGCTCTGGTGATATTTGCTGAAGAGAAGCATATTCATGCAACCGAAAACTGGGTTCTAAAATAAACTTACGGTTACGTGATATAAATTTAGTTTTAATATATCCTGCAATCTCGGTAGAGTTACCTACCTGTGTGTTTTCTAAACCAGCATAACCCGAATGATAATCAAAGGTGCTTTGGTAACCTAAGAGTTCGAAGCCATACACAACCTGATTTCTTCCGAAGAAGTTGGTAAACTTAAATCCTCCGTTAAACCCTCCAATGGTACTGCTGTTAGCCGGAGTAGTAGCGGTTGTTTCATTAATTTTATATTGAGAGTAGGCAAAGTTACCTTCAATAAGGGTATTGTTGCCACTTGGAATTAAAACAAAATTACTTCCGCCACCAACCGAGTTCCACTTGTAGGTAGCTACTCCGGTATAACTAACGGCATCATTAAAATCAAAACCAAATAAACTTATTTTAGAACCATTGGTTGAGTTTACAGATGTTTTTGCATATAAATCATTATAGCTAAAAGGTAAATTGGTTTGCCCGTTTGCGTATGGGTTTGAAAAACTTTCTGCGTATGGATAAATATATTTAGAGGTAGTGGGTAGGTAAGATGTTTTGCCCGATACTACAAACGACATACTTGTTTTTCCGTTTTCTTTTAACCTTACAATAGGTCCTTCAATCATGGCTTTTGCACCAAAGGTTGATACAGATACATTAGATGACAATCGTTTTTTGTTTCCGTCGCGTGTAGTAATATCCATTACTGATGAAGTACGCCCCCCATATTCTGCCCCAAATCCTGCAGTATAAACATCGGCATTTTTTATGATGTCATTATCAAATACCGAGAACAGACCAATGGAGTGAAATGGATTATAAATAATCATTCCATCTAACAACACTTTATTTTGTACCGGAGAACCTCCTCGTATATATAATTGCCCACCTTGGTCGCCAGTAAAGGTTACGCCAGGTAATACTTGTAGGTATTGAGCTAAATCTGGTTGACCAACACTGGGTAACTTTTTAATCTCTGCTGGGTCTACACGCATAACTGATACTTGCGTATTTTCTTTTTTTGCCTGTTGTTCTCCTGTAGCAATTACTTCGGTAAGTTGGATGGATGATTTGTTGAGGTAATATTTTTTACTGAATATTTGACTTGCAGTAAGGGTAATGGTTTCATTTATACTGTCATACCCTAAATAAGTAGCTACTAATGTATAGGTACCAGGCTTAACTTTTGTGATATTAAAAAAACCGTTTATATCAGTTGCAGCGCCCATAGTAGTACCTTTTAGGTATACATTTGTAAAAAGAGCCGGTTCGCCATTATCTTTAGCATAAACAAAACCACGCACATTGGCAAGCTGAGCTTTTACTAAAACTGAACCGAAGGTTAAGAAGATAAAAAGTATACTTATTTTTCTCACAGGTATTTTAGCGAAGGCACAAAAATAGTATTTTAAACAGGCTGGGATAATCTATTTTTTAAGCGGTCGATTTTAACAAATTAACGGTAAGATTTTTATTGATAGAATAGAAATAAGAAACACTTTTTAGATTACTACCTTAAATATAGAAAGTGTTAATCTCCCTGAATAATTGCTGTAGAAACTTACAGATTGCCTAATATCTTAGCGCGAGTGATATACTTTTCAATATCCCTGCCTTCTGTGCTCTTGGTGTATTCCTTTTGTATACGCTCATACAACTTAACTGCATCTGCATATTCTCCTTTAGTTTCGTAAGCAAAGCCTGCTTTCTTTAAATAAATAGGAGATGTGAAATCATTGCCTTTTTTATCGGCAGCTTTTAAATAGTATTTAATAGCTTCATCGGTATTCTTAAGCTCCATATTGGCATCACCCATTGCGCCAATAGCAACTGAACTAAGCAAAACATCTTTAGTACTGAATTTCTCTAACTCATCAATAGCCTCTTGAAATTTACCAGTGCGTAAATAGGATACTCCTAAATAATAATGAGCTAAGTTAGCAGTTGGCGTAAAAGAAAACTCATCAGCAATTTGCTGGAAACCCATAATGGTTTTATCAGTACCATCAGCTAAACGAATTGTTTTCCCTCCGGTTATAGCCAAATTAAAAGAATCTTTCTCAAAATATTGCTCAGCATAAAAAGCTTCTGCTTGCGCTTCAGCATCTTTAGTAGGTACATAATACATGGTAAAGGCTAAATATAAACCAATAACGCCTAATACAATGGCTCCGCCAATGCCTATTTGCTTTTTATAGTTCTCGTAAAACAGTTGCAGGCGGTCAAATTGCTCTTCAACATCAAGACTTTGTGCGGGTTTTTCAGTTACTTCTGACATGCTAAAATTTATAGGGTTGCAAAAATAGGTTTTTTTGCGGATAAAAAAAATCTAATCAAGATTGCTTTTTAAACCAAAAATGGTTTAACTAGTTACAGTTTGAAATGATTGAATGATAGACTTGAATATAAGCTTACCATCTTCATTAAACAATTCTCCATCAGAAGCACGCTCAGGATGAGGCATCATGCCAAACACATTCTTTGTTGCGTTGCATACTCCAGCAATATTCTCTAAAGAACCATTTGGGTTTGCATCGGCAGTAACAGATCCTTCTTCATTGCAATAGGTAAATAATATTTGGTTATTCTTTTTTAATTGGTCTAATGTTTTTTCATCTGTATAGTAGCGCCCTTCACCATGCGCAATAGGTATTTTAAGTGCTTTGTTTTTGGGTATTGCCTGTGTAACAATGGTATCGGTGTTCTCTGCTTTTATAAAAACATTCTTACAAACAAACTTGCGGTTATCATTGTGCAATAAAGCTCCGGGCAATAAACCGGCTTCGCATAGTATTTGAAACCCATTACAAACACCAAATAAAAAGCCACCATTTGCAGCATGCTCACTCACTTTCTCCATAATAGGCGAGAAGCGGGCAATAGCACCCGAACGCAAATAATCTCCGTAAGAAAACCCACCGGGAAGTATAATAGCATCGCAACCTTGCAGGTCTTTATCTTTATGCCAAAGTTTAACGGTTTCTTGTTTTAAAATGTGGTGCAAAACATACACCATATCTTCATCGCAATTAGAACCGGGAAAAACAACTACTCCAAATTTCATTTATCTATTAATTAAATTATACTTGTTTGCTGAAGCATGCTTGTTACAAATATACCCAGCAAAAACCACAGCAAAAGTTCGGCTAAAATACGCCTTTTTGTATTGCCTATATATATCCCGCAAAAAACACTTATTGGCATAGCAGATAGCAAGGCACTAAAAGCCCCTCCGGTACTTACTATAAACCAAGTGGGGACACTTAAAAGAAATAACCATAAAAAGACCACAAAAGTTTTTTGTGTTTTTATAATGTTCGATACGGTTTTTATTAGAAAAAAAATTAAAGTAAATACAGCTATAAGGCCCACGGAAAAGTTGATTAAAAAACTTCCTTTCATATAAGCAGGGATACTTGGTGCATGAAAAGAATTTGCCAAGTTTAATGCAGGCTGTTGCATGTTTTTATCGGACAAAAACAGTAATGAGATATAAAAGAAATAGGGTAGGATAATGCCTATGAAGACCAGTATCCACTCACGTAAAATAAATGTACGAAGCACTAACAAACAAATAAAACACATGCCTATAAATATAATAAACGGAGGATAAAAAATAGTAGCTACTGATAGGTAAAATGCTCCATTGAAAACCGGAGAGAAAGTTTTATCTAATTTATAGACAGAGATAAAACACCACATAGAAGCACTTAGTAATAGCTGTGCAAATAATAAGGGATGAAGAGGGTTTTGACTAATAGCATAACATAAAAAAACACCTACTAAAAAGGCAGGAACGCGATTGCTTTTTTCGCTGATTTCTTGCGAACTCATTAATAAATCAAACACCAATACGTTTGCCAGCAATAAAATAATACCACCTATTTTAGAAGGAATCCCAAAATTTGTTGTTTGTATAAAAAAGAATAAAACACTATTTGCAAAAACATCAGCGTCAATACTTAGGGTTACCGCGAATATGCCTAATACTAAAGTGAAAAGAAGTAAATAAACAGAAGCTAAATGATTATTAATTTTAAAAATGTTTAATAACATGAGTGCTCTGAATAAAAATACCTTTATATTTGCAAAACTAATAAAATTAACGCCATGAATTGGACAGTATTTTGGTACGGAATAGCAGCAATATTTGAATTTTGTTTTAAAATCCTTAAAAAATTGTACCAAACACCCAATGTATTAGTTTGGGTAATGTTAGCTTGTCTGCTTGTTTTTTGGACTTTGCAATTGCGCAAGCACGCAAAGGAAGCTAAGCGCGATGGTACTTATATATAGTTAAATTTCTTTAAATTTTTATTGCAACATGCCTTGCAGTTTTTCTTTGGCTTCTGCTGTAAACTCAAGCTGATTGCGCTCTACCCATTGCACAAACTTTTGGGTAAAGAGTTGTTTTTGTCCTTCTGTCAGGCGGTCGGTAACCAGTGATACGGTTTTTTTATCTTTTAGTTTAAGGTAGAAAATATCATAACGGTATTCTACACCGACTATTTGAGAGGCAAAATATCTTTATGTTCTCTCTCAAAGAAATGAGTACATAGTTGGCAAACAGACTGATGTAATAAACCTTTTGTTTTACTTTAAGTATAAACACCAGCACATCTGCAGAATGATCAGAAACAATAAACCGGCTAAAAAAACCAATGCCGAAGAGGATATCCAAAGCACACCGCCCGCAATGGCAAAAGCACCCAGACGGATGGCTTTATCGGATATAACTTCGTAGGGCAAGTAAAAGAACCTATCAAAGGGAAGACTCATCTTTGCCATTTTGGTAGAGAACTCTGCTATGGCAAGGCCTACATACACAATACCCAAGCCAATTAATAAGCCTATCATGGTATTTTTACTAAAAGCACTTACAAACAAATGGGTGATGGTAAACACCAAAGCCACCAGCAGGGTAAGTTGTTTAAACAGGGAAATGGTTAGCTTTTGCATGGTTGCGTAGTGTTAGGGCTGTTCGTTATAAATAACTTCTAAAAGTGTTTGCCCTACTGCTTTGAGGGTATTCTTATCAATATTGCTCATATCATCTTTCAGGCAATGGTGGTAACGAAAGAAACCTCCTGCATTGGGCGCATAACCAATAATATCGGCCGTAGGTATGTTGGCAAATTTGTTTACATATAGGTGGTCATCGGTTATTTGTCCTATTTGCTTGCTTGTAAAATAATTGCCATAACCTAAACCTGAAGCAGCGTTCCATATTTTATTTACCACAGGCGATGCATCGAAAACAGAAAACTGCTCCATAGGGAAAACAGTTCCTTTAGCTCCTACCATATCTAACAAAATACCAAAACGAGCGGTATAACCGGCTTGTCATATTCTGACTCCAATATTGCGATCCCAAAGCCCAATCATCTTCCATAGGTGGGGCGTTACTCTCTACACTGCCTTGTCCGTAATCTTCCATATCCCACAACATGATGTCAATACCGATGCCGGGTTTTTGTTTAGCTAATTCACGAGCTACTTCTATAAGAACACCTGCGCCACTTGCTCCATCATTAACCCCCGGGCAAGCCTTTTTTTGATTGGCTGTGTTGCTGTCTCTGTCGCAAAAAGGACGAGAGTCCCAATGGGCAAATAACATCACCCGACTTGTGCTTTGCGGATTAAAAGAAGCAATGATGTTTTTTGATAACCATTTCTTTTGGTCGAAACTGGTAACGGTTGCTTTCTGAATAATTACCTCTGCACCATATTCTTTAAACTTCTTTTCGAAATAAATAACGGCTTGCTCATGTGCTTTGCTGCCGGGCTCACGCGGACCCATTTTTTCCTGAACTTCTGTAAAAGCATAGGCAGAGTCGGCATTAAAATCAGGAGGAGTAATGTGCTTTACTTCAGGAATTTTTACTTCGGGTTGCTTGGTTTCTTCAGTAGTTTTAGTATTGGTACACGAGGCAAAATACAAGGTACAACATACAACATACAATAGTTCTTTTTTCATTCTCAATTAATCAATTGTCCAAGTACTTCCTTCTTTACCATCTTTTATTTGAATGCCGCTTTCCTGCAACCGGTTACGTATTTCGTCGGCTGTGGTATAGTCTTTATTATCTTTTACTTTTTTACGCAGGTCTATAACCAAATTCATTACGTTGCTTAAAGCCTCTGCACTCTTACCGCTTTGCTCTTCGCGTTTTAAGCCTAATACATCAATGATAAAATCTTTATAAATCTTTTTCAGTAAATCGATATCAGCGGCGTTAAGTGTTTCTTTTTTATCATTAACCGTATTAATAATACGTGCGCACTCAAATAAATTGGCAAGCAGAATAGGCGTATTAAAATCATCATTCATGGCGGCATAACAAGCCTCCTGAATTTTCTTTATATCAACCGATGAAGTGGCTGAAGGAGTTAATTTATCAAGGGTATTATAACTCTCCATCAAACGGTTAAAGCCCTTTTCAGACCCCTGCAAAGCTTCGTTAGAAAAATCTAAAGTACTTGCATAATGCGTTTGCATCATAAAGAAGCGCACTACATTAGGGCTATATGCTTTTTCAAATAAAGGATGTTTGCCATCCAGTTTTGCTTGCGAAGGTGTTGCACTTGGTGAATCTGCCGCCAGTTTCATTCCGGTAAATAATTCAACAGGAAGAAACACATTACCCAATGAGCGCGACATTTTTTGTCCGTTAAGGGTAAGCATATTGGTATGCACCCAATAGTTAACAGGGGCATTGCCGCAGCAACCCACGCTTTGTGCTACCTCGTTTGTATGATGGGTAGGGATTAAATCCATACCACCGCCGTGTATATCAAATGTTTCGCCTAAGTATTTCTGACTCATAGCCGAACACTCGATATGCCAACCCGGAAAGCCTATACCCCAAGGAGAGTTCCAGCGCATGATGTGTTCGGGCTTGGCTTTTTTCCAAAGAGCAAAATCAAGCCTGACCTTTCTTTTCTTCTTGTCCGTCAAGCTCGCGGGTATTATTCAGTTGGTCATCCAAACTACGTCCGGATAACACACCATAGTTATTAGACTTAGCAAATTTCTCTACATCAAAATATACATTGCCATCTTTCTCATAAGCAAAGCCATGTTCGATAATCTTTTGAGTCATTTCTATTTGCTCGGGTATATGACCGGATGCAGTAGGCTCAATACTTGGCGGAAGATTATTTATCAAACTCATTACTTCACGGAAACCAAAGGCATAGCGCTGCACAATTTCCATTGGCTCTAATTGCTTTAGCCTTGCCTGTTTGCCAATACGGTCTTCGCCTACACCGGCAACTTCATCTTCTAAATGGCCTACATCGGTAATGTTGCGCACATAACGTACTTTGTAACCAATGTGCATAAGATAGCGGTACATGATATCAAACGAGGTAAACGTGCGGCAATTGCCTATATGCACATCGCTGTAAAGGGTTGGTCCGCAAACGTACATACCCACATGCGAATCGTGAATGGGTTTAAATAATTCTTTTTTGCGGGTTAAGGTGTTGTGAATGTATAGTGGCTGCATAGTTATTTAAGCGCGTAAAAGTACAGAATACATTGTATAAAATACAAGGTGCCATTTGTAATGTATTCCTTATTTTTGACACCCTTCATTATGATTCCTTTTCAGAACCCAACCATTTACTTAGGTGCTTTACGCATTGATGAACCCGTATCTGCCATCACAGATATTATTATATGTTTGGTTTGCTTTTATGGTTTTTATAAAACAAAAGCTTTGTCTGCATACAAGCCTTAAGCCTGTACCGTTGGTTCTTTTTGTTTACCGGACTTTCTACTTTAGTGGCAGCGTTAATTGGTCATGCCTTTTTATATTACTTTGGTACCAATGCCAAAATGTATGGCTGGTTGTTTGGCATAGCGGGAACAAGCTTTGCCCAGTTTGCCGCCATGTATAATACCCGCGGGTTAATTGGCGAATCTGTTTTTAAGAAACTTATTCTTTTTAATAGCCTCGAAGTTATGGCAGCTACTGCCATGGTTTTTATCACCTGGTCGTTTGTGGTGGTAGAAGTACATACCGCTTATGGTTTGCTGCTTAATGTAGTAGTGTTGGAGTTTATAAACTACAAAAAAACAGAATCTTTGTTAAGCATTAAAGTTATATACGGAATAGGCTTGGCGGTAGTAGCGGTGCTGTGCCATATCTTTCAGTTAGCCTGTTCAGTCTGGTTTAATCATATAGACTTAAGTCATGTATTTATGGCGCTAAGCATGTATGTTATTTATAAGGGCATTAGTCTTTATGAAGAGGGAAGACCCAGCGTTAATTAGTTATTCTCTGATAATTCGGCTTTTATAGTTGACGGTTTTCTTTAATGCTTATGTGTGTTTCTAATTCTTATAATGACGTTGCTCTAACTTATCACTACTCTAAACACCTTAGTAAAGTTGCTTAGTTTGCCTTTGGTGCTTTTTTCCTGCATTACAAAAAGGGCTGCCATACCTTCTTCTGCCTCGGTAAAGTTTTGGTTAAAGGTGCCTCGCACCATATCGCCCACATAAAAAAAGGTGTTGCTGGCGGGTATGGTGGTTAGGCTGGCTGTACGAGCATAAATATCATGGCTTCTTTTACACCTTTGCCGTTATATTATAGGATAGTTTAACCGGTTGTGGAAGTTTCTTAACCGGTGCAGATGATGGCTTAACCGGTGTAGCATGTTTCTTAACCAGTTCAGGTAATAACTTAACCGGTTGTGGAAGTTTCTTAACCGGTGCAGATGATGGCTTAACTGGTGTAGCATGTTTCTTAACCGGTTCAGGTAATAACTTAACCGGTTGTGGAAGTTTCTTAACCAGTGTAGATGATGACTTAACCGGTGCAGAGGATAGCTTAACTGGTGCAACAAGTTGCTGCGTAAAGGAAGTTTGGAGTTTGGTAACCCTTGCTATATAGTTTGGGGTTTGGTATATGTGCTTTGTTTAAGTTTCTTTCTGAAAACTAAGTTAGTAAAAAAGCGCCAAAGCCCTGTATTTACTTATCAACCCTGAAGGCAGGCAGGGTTTGTATCTTATTTGTCGCCGCATTGTTTTTTTGCTATATTATAGGGACGAAAAAATTATCTATATTTGTATGAAGTGAAATATAAAATATTCATATTTCTATTTGTAATAGTTTTTGTTTCTTGTAAGAAGGATGCCAAAACAAATACGACTATACCCCAAACAACTGTAACACCAATTGTTGGTAGATTTAATTTTCATACATTAGATGTAAATGGATGGCCAACTAATAGCTATTCTGGGAATACTTTAATAATTAATTTCTATCAAAATAATACAGTTGTCTATTCAGTTAAAACAACAAGTACCACATTTACTATTAATGGATTTAAAGATGGAGGCTATATTTTTGATATAAAAGATTCTTTAGGTTTATATAGTTACACTAAGGATTCCTTAGTAAGTAAAAATGGTGTGGCTGCTTTTGGGCAAAATCAAACAGGAGTGGATTGGAGTAAGGGTTATAATCTTGATATTGGCAGTATTCAAATAAAACCAACATTTACTTTATTAAGCTATACTGCTAAAGATACTGGCAATGCAATATATATTAAAGTTAATGTGGGTGGTAGTAATATCAATGGTCGAGTCATATTTTATTTTTACAGAAATAATAAAGTATCTAGTAATAACTTATATAATTATGCCCCTTTAGCTATACTTTCTTCAGCACATAATGTATCCAGCACACAACCAAGTGCTTCAGATATTTTTTATGATGTTGATGCTTTGGAACAAGGTACTTCATTACATAGTGGTGATTCGGTTTATTTTGCTGTTTATGCTTCTGGAAGTAATGTCTATCCCGCTTCTTGTGATTATCTTCTTCCTAAAGACTCTCTTGGTTATGGTCAATATACTTGTATTGGTACTTAAAAATTAGTTATTCCTTATAAGTTGCATTAGCTGCGTTAGGGATTGAAGCAAGCTGCCGTGCAGCGCGTAAAGCCCGCCGGCGTAACCGCCGGAACGCCCAAATAGCAGGAAATTATACCCCAAATAAATTGATTTGATAATTACGGGATAATTTATTCCCCCTCTAAACAATTATAATATAACATATGAATAGTTAGATAATTTATTTAGTTCCGGCATTAGGGATTTTGGGATTATTAGTAATGGCAATCAAATCGGCATGGGTAAACAAACAAGATGCAGGCGACAAAAACATGCAAGAACTTGCCGGCTATATAGCTGATGGCGCTATGGCTTTTTTAAAAGCAGAATGGAAAGTATTAAGCATTTTTGTGGTGTTTGCAGCTGCTTTATTGGCCTATTCAGGCACAGTGCATGAGGTTCATGGCAAAGAAATTCACTCAAGTTGGATAATCTCCATCGCATTTATTATAGGTGCTGTGTTTTCGGCTACAGCCGGATATATAGGTATGAAGGTGGCTACCAAAGCAAATGTGCGCACTACACAGGCGGCACGTACCAGTTTGGCTACAGGC
The DNA here is from genome assembly GCA_963763345.1 of uncultured Candidatus Saccharibacteria bacterium. Classification (GTDB taxonomy): domain Bacteria; phylum Bacteroidota; class Bacteroidia; order B-17B0; family Aurantibacillaceae; genus PALSA-968. The sequence continues at coordinate 67,468 of CAVXOV010000061.1, read as the reverse complement.
ATTAAAAGTATCGTTTACAGGTGGTACAGTAATGGGTTTAGGTGTGGCTGGTTTAGCCGTGCTTGGTTTAGGTGGTTTGTTTATTGCTTTCTTATCGTACTTCGGTAATTTAGGTGAGATAATACGGTAAAGACTGCCATTGAAGTATTGACAGGTTTTTCTTTAGGAGCTGAATCTATTGCATTATTTGCCCGTGTGGGTGGCGGTATTTATACCAAAGCTGCTGACGTTGGTGCTGATTTAGTGGGTAAAGTAGAAGCAGGTATTCCTGAAGATGATGTACGTAACCCGGCTACTATTGCCGATAACGTAGGTGATAACGTAGGTGATGTTGCCGGTATGGGTGCCGATTTATTTGGTTCTTATGTGGCTACTATACTTGCTACCATGGTATTAGGACAAGAAATTGTGGTAAAAGATAACTTTGGGGGGATTGTCTCCTATATTATTACCCATGGTTATTTGCGGTTTAGGTATTCTTTTCTCTATCGTAGGTACTTGGTTTGTGCTATTAAAGACGAGAAATCAAACGTTCAAAATGCATTAAACATGGGTAACTGGTCATCTATGATATTTACTGTTATCGCTTCTTACTTTGTAGTAAACTGGATGTTGCCTGCCGGCGATATTGTTTTACGTGATATTACCTTTACTAAAATGGGTGTGTTTATGGCAATTATAGTAGGTACTGTTGTTGGTGCTATCATGAGTATTGTTACGGAGTATTACACGGCTATGGGCAAAAAGTCCTGTTCTTTCTATTATCCAGACAATCATCAACCGGACATGCAACTAATATTATTGCAGGTTTATCGGTTGGTATGAAATCTACTGTTATCCCAATTCTAACCTTGGCAGCAGGTATTATGGCTTCTTATCATTTTGCAGGCTTATATGGTGTAGCTATCGCAGCAGCCGGTATGATGGCTACTACGGCTATGCAATTAGCTATTGATGCATTCGGACCAATTGCCGATAATGCAGGTGGTATTGCCGAAATGAGTCAGTTACCTCCCGAAGTTCGTGAACGTACCGATAACTTAGATGCTGTTGGTAATACAACTGCAGCTACCGGAAAAGGATTTGCTATTGCATCTGCCGCATTAACCTCATTAGCTTTATTTGCAGCTTTTGTGGGTATTGCAGGTATATCGGCTATCGATATTTACAAAGCAAATGTATTAGCAGGCCTGTTTGTAGGTGCTATGATACCTTTATATTTTCTCGCATTATGTATTCAGGCAGTTGGTAAAGCAGCTATGGATATGGTGAATGAAGTTAGTCGTCAGTTCCGCGAAATTCCGGGTATTATGGAATACAAAGCAAAACCAGAATACGAAAAATGCGTTGCCATATCTACCAAAGCTTCTATCCGCGAGATGATGATGCCGGGTGCTATTGCTTTAATTACTCCGGTTATTGTTGGTTTTATTTTTGGCCCGGAAGTTTTAGGTGGTTTATTGGCAGGTGTTACTGTTAGCGGTGTGCTAATGGGTATCTTCCAAAGCAACGCAGGTGGCGCATGGGATAATGCAAAGAAATCTTTTGAGAAAGGTGTTAACATCAACGGAGAGATGTTCTACAAAAAATCAGAACCACACAAGGCTTCTGTAACAGGAGATACCGTAGGAGATCCTTTTAAAGATACTTCAGGTCCATCTATGAACATTTTGATTAAATTGATGTCTATTGTATCGTTGGTTATTGCTCCTTATATAGCGGTTAATAGTGGTTGTACAGATGGTAACAAAGCAGGCTTTACTTGCAACATTAATGGTAAAGAATGTGTTTGCAGCAGTCAGGCACAATGCGATAGCATGCAAAACGCTGCCGAAAAAGATATTTTAGAGTTAAACGGACACTTTGATGTGGATGGTTCTCACAGCTCAGTTGGGTTTAGTGTGGTGCATTTAATTTCAAGCACCAAAGGAACTATCAATATCGATAGCGGTTATGTTAACTTCCAAGATACAGTAGGCAACAAGATTTTTATTGAGATGGATATGACCTCTATCAACACGCAAAGTGAAATGCGTGACGGGCATCTGAAAAACAAAGAATCGTTTTTTGATGTAGCTAAATACAAAAAAGCCACCTTTACAGCTAGCGAAATATTAACAGATACCAGCAGCACCGCTACGTTTAATTACATTGCTAAAGGCAAGCTAACCCTAAAGGGCATTACAAAAGATGTTACCTTAGGATTTAACTATGTAGGAGTTGTAGAAAACATAGAAGCAGATGATAAAGGGGTAGAAAATAAAACAAAAATTGCAGGCTTTGAAGGCGTTGCAGTTATCAGCCGAAAGGATTTTAATATAGGTACTGCCGGTATTGGTGATGAAGTAACCATTACCATTGCCTTAGAAGCTGTTCAGTCTGTTAAGTAAATAGGTTTAAATTATAAGGTAAAGCCGCTATATCGAAAGAGTAGCGGCTTTTTCTTTTATAATTTAAGAATATTCTTAAATTTGAAGTTTATAAAACAACAGTTATGAAGAAAAGAGCCTTTGTATTACTTGCGATCTTATTTTTATTTTCAATCGCAAAGGCTCAGCTAGGTAAAGAAGCTTGGCACTGGCAATTTGGGGGGGGCGCTGCCTTAGATTTTAGCTCAGGCACTCCTGTAGTGGGAACCAGCGCAATAAATACCCGCGAGGGCTGTGCTTCTATTAGTGATGCAAGTACGGGGCAGTTATTATTTTATACAGATGGAACTTATGTGTATAATAAAAATAATATTCAAATGCCTAATGGGTATGGTTTATATGGAAATACATCAACCACACAGTCTGCTTTAATTGTTCCTAAACCGGGTAGTTCCAATCTATATTATATCATTACTTGTGATGCTGAAGGTGGACCCTATGGTGTTTGTTATTCTATGGTAGATATGAGCTTAAATGGTGGTTTGGGTGATGTTTCAGGTACAAAAAATACGTTACTTTCAGCTCCTCCTATGACGGAAAAACTAGTAGGAGTTAAACAATGTAACGGATCAGATTATTGGATTATAGATCGCCCTTTAAATTCTAATGCTTTTAATGCATATCAAGTTACATCATCTGGGATAAATACAACACCCGTGGTTTCAAATGCAGGAACGGTGGTAAATAATTCCGGTGTAGGCGATGAAGCTATAGGATATTTAAAAGCATCTCCTAACGGAAAGAAATTAGCTTCAGGTGTTGAGTTCACGTATGATATTTTGGAACTATATGATTTTGATGCTTCTACGGGAATAGTAAGTAATGCTATTACTATACCTTTAAATCAAGGAGGATATGGAGTTTCATTTTCTCCCGATAATACTAAACTTTATACCTCTTATGCCGATGGTTATGGCAATTTATATCAATTTGATATTAGTAGCGGCATAGCTGCCACAATCATTGCTTCTAAAACAATTATTGCAACTGGTAGTTACTTTGATGCTATGCAAATAGGCCCAGATGGAAAAATATATTTGGATGTATATGGAGCATACTTAGCTGTTATTAATAACCCAAATGCTTTAGGTACTGCCTGTAATTATCAGGCTTCTGCTATAAACTTAAACCCAGGTTCTTGCATATTAGGTCTTCCTAATTTTATAGATGCTAATGGTAGTGGTACTACTTTTACAGCATCCAACGCTGTTCAATGTAATACTTTTACTACTGATACGCTTAACGCAGGAGCTGGTTTTAATAGTTACCAATGGTCAACCGGTGCTACTACACAAACTATATCTATTAATACTCCGGGCAAATACTGGGTAACAGTTACTAACACAACAGGTTGTACCATTACTGACACTATTAAAGCGTATACTATAAACCCAAGTAACATTCACGTTTTAAGAGATACTACTATTTGTTCTTCTACAGGGTCTTATACTGCAAATGCTACTTATAGTGGCGCACAAAGTTATCAATGGTATGATGGAAGTACCAACCCCATTAAAACAATTAATGCATCAGGAACTTACTCGGTTAGTATATTTTTTCCGGGAGGATGTGTAGTACACAATACATTTAACCTTACGTTAAATACTAAACCCAGTGTAAACTTAGGAAATGACACTATTATTTGTAACAATATAACCTCGCCAATTATATTAAATGCAGGTGCAGGAGGTGGATATACCTATCATTGGTCAACAGGCGCAAGCACACAAACTATATCAGTTAGTAGTGGAGGTACTTATTGGGCTACAGTAAGTTCTGCTGTGGGTTGTAGCACAACAGATTCTATTCATATATTAGTAGTAGGTTCAGGCAACTATCATGTGTTTGATACATCTCTTTGTAGCCCTAGTAGTTTTCCTATATTTTTAAACCCGCCACCTGTTCCAGGAACTAATAATTATTATTACTGGAGCAATGGAAATACAGGGCATACTGATTATGCCTATTACTCTGGCTCTATTATTCTTGATATATATGTGAATGGAGGAAGTTGTATTATAACAGATATATTTAATATTGTTTTAGACACGGCTCGCCCACATATTAATAGTATTGCCTATTGTAATACATTTAAACCCGATACTGTTAGCGCAGGAAGTTACGCTCATTATCAATGGTCAACCGGTGCTACTAGTTATTCTTTAGCCATCAATAGCCCGGGTACGTATTGGGTAAAAGTTACCAGTTCCGGTGGTTGTGTCTCAGCTGACACTTTTAGTGTTTCTGTTATTAATCCTGCCAAAGTACATCCTTTAAGAGATACTGTGATTTGTCAGCCTTATTATTATTACTATAATTATACTGCAAATGCATATGTGGCTGGTGCACAAAGTTATTTATGGTACGATGGATACACCACAACACCCACTCATTATTTTTATACTACCGGATTATATTGGGTAGATATTCATTTTGCAGGAGGATGTGTAGTAAGAGATAGTTTTTTCCTTGTTTTAAACCAAGCTCCGGAGGTTAATTTAGGAAATGATCAGGCTATATGCGGACCATTATCTTCTCCTATCATATTAAATGGTGGATATTTCCCTTCCTACCAATGGTCTACGGGTGCCAATACAGAATCTATTTCAGTTACCACATCGGGTATTTATTGGGAAACCGTTACTGCTGCCAATGGTTGCAAAGCAACAGATAGTATTGATATACAAATTTATCCTTATGGCAATACGTATCACGATACCACTATTACAGTTTGTTCGGCAAATCCATTTCCTATGATTTTAACAGCCGATGTGCCAAATTCCTATTACAATTACTATTATTGGAATATTGGCTATGGCGGTTATACCAATTATATCTATATTCGCTCAGGCACTTATTATGTCAAGGTAAATATTGGAGGATATAATAGCAGTTGTATAGTTATAGATACCTTTCATGTAATCACAGGCACTATAGTTAAACCCGCAATACCAGATTTTATAACATGTAACAATTCTGCTCCCGATGTGCTTGATGCTGGTTCGGGTTATACAAGTTATCATTGGTCAACTGGTGCAGCAACGGAAAGTATTTCAGTAAGTACTTCAGGCAATTATATTGTAACTGTAACAAATTCTCAGGGTTGCAAAACAGCCGATACCGTGAAAGTTGCATACAATACCTCTCCTCAAATTAATATACTTAAAGATACCAGTCTTTGTGGAGGAGAATCATCTGTAACTTATGACGCAACTTATCCGGTGCTACTTCTTATTTATGGAGCGATGGATTTACTTACCCAATACGCACCCTTAGTGCTGCGGGAAATTATTTGGTTACTTACACCCTTAGTACTACTTGTACTGCCAAAGATAGTTTTACCATTGCCCTAAAAACTGTAAAGTACTTAGATGCTTTACCAAATATAGTTACTCCAAACAATGATGGTAAAAATGATTTTATAGATTTTAGTGTATATCAATTTCCTGCTATGCAACTTTATATTTATGACCGTTGGGGTACTAAAATATTTGACAGCAATAACCCCAATTGTGTTTGGCAACCAACCTGCGATGATGGAACCTACTTTTATGTGATTACCTATACTGCTGATTGCGATGTTAGTGGCACGACTAAAACCTTGAAAGGTTTCTATTACGATTGTAAGATAAGGATAGCTTTTGGTGCATCTTTTAGGTCGGAATCTTATTTCTCTGAGGAAATTAAAGGTAAGAGATACTTTAATTGACAACCCAAGGTTTTTTGTTAGCAGAACCAAAACTCCCAAGGCAAAACCTTCCTAATTTCATTTTCATTATTCGAAGAGAATAAATGAATAGCTTCGTATTTATCCTTTAAAAACACTAATATTTTCAAGATAAACATCATTAAAAAAGGGGATTCAATTTGAATCCCCTTTTTATATTGCTTCAGGTGAGGTTTTGTTATCTAATCAATGTTATATCACCTTTATACTTATTATTATTTCCCTTATTATCAGTAGCATTAATGATATAAAAGTAAGTGTCACTAGGTACTTCTCTACCACCTATATTTTTACCATCCCAAGCTCCGGTTACAGAACTGGATTCAAACATTTTTAATCCCCATCTGTCGTAAATTAAAATATTGATAGAGTTTACACCTTCAGCTTTTACGGTAAAGTTTTCATTAATACCATCTCCATTAGGTGTAAATATATTTGGAATAGTTATTGTATAAGATTCTAATACAATGATAGTAGCGCTAACAGTATTAGTACAACCTATAGAGTTAGCTGCTGTTAATATAATATTATAAGTACCCGCAACTGTATATGTAGTATGTGTAGACGGATCGTTTATGTTATTTGTAATGTAAGTAGAATCATTACCATAATTCCATGTATAAGTGCTGGTTGGTGTCCCGCTTACCGAAGTATTAGTCAAAAATAACATTTAGCGGTGCATTGCCTGTTTCGAGTGACGGAATAAAACTTGCTGTAATAGGGTCAATATTTAAAGTAACTACTTTGGTACTAGTACAACCTGTAGTAGCATCTATTCCGGTAACTACATAGGTATTTGAATTTGCCGAAGCAATACTTACTACACTTTCGTTTAGGGTTACCCCGGTTACTCCTAACAAAGGAGACCAAGAATAAGAAGTAGCTGTACTTGAAGTTGCTGTGAAATTAGTAGCCGTGTTTGGACAAACAACCGTGTTAGTTGGTGTTACCGTTAGGGTAGGTGGGGTAGAAACATTTATTGAAACAATACTGCTTGAAGAACATGAACCCAAGCTAATGGTTACCGTATATGATCCGGTATTAGCTGAAGAACCGTTTGCAATAATAGGATTAGCTGAAGATGAACTAAACCCAGTTGAAGAGGTCCAAGAGTATGACGTTGGAGAACCTGTTACAGTAGTTGTTAAATCAATAGGTTGTCCCAAACAGGCAGGCCCAACAGAAGCCGTTACAGTTGGAACAGGGCTTACTGATACTGTTATAATAGCTATGTTGCTGATACAAGTACCTACACTTGCCTGAACTGAATAAGGAAAAGTACCGGCAACGGTAGGTGTTTCTGTTATTGAAGCTGAGTTTGCGCCTGTGGGTGTCCAACTATAATTAATAACTCCTCCCGATCCACCAATAGGGTTTGCATTTAAAGTAACAGGTTGACCTAAACAAATTACCGTATTAGTAGTAATTGGGTTTAATACTGGCGGCACATCCACAGTTACCAATACGTTATTAGTTGTAGTGCAACCGCCAACAGTAGCTGTAGCAACTACAACATAAGTTGTTGATAGGCTAGGGGTTGCTGTTACAACAGTATTACTTGTTGAGCTTAGTCCGGTAGGAGGAGTCCACGCATAAGTAGCAGCCACAGTAGATGTTGGAACAGCAGTTAAGGTACTGCTACCACCAATACAAAATGTAGGATTAGTATTATTTACTGTAAAGTTAGGAACCGGATTAACAGTTATAGTTACCGTACCGGGCATACTTACACATCCATTTCCACTTGTAGATTGAACTGCATAAGTATTTGTACCCACCGGAGGTGTTACTGTAGTTGTTGTTGTACTTGTATTAATTGATGAAGGTGTCCATGTATATGTATTACCTCCACCAAAACCTCCGCCTTGTGGATTAGCATTCAATGTAATTGGTTGACTTCCACATATTGTAGTATCAGGTGTAGGAATTAAAGTAGGAGGGTTGTGTACTGTAACATGTACATGATGTGTAAACTGACAAGACCCACTGGTAGCAACTACTGTATATGTGTATCCTCCAAAGCCTACTGTTCCTGTGGGAGTAACTGTAACAAACGTTCCTGTATTTGTACTTAAACCTCCATTTGGTGGAGAAGTCCAGCTATAAGTTGGACTTGGATTAACCGAGTTGGTATAGGTAGGTGTTACTTCAAGAGTATCTGTACCACCTGCACACATAGCAAGCGATGGAACACCTGTATAACTAAAAGTTGGCGCATTATTTACCACAATATTTGCAGTAGTTGTGCTCGTACAACCTAAACTGGTTCCGCTAACCGTATAAGTATCCGTAAAAACAGGGGCATCTATAAATACATTTGGGCTTGGTGTTAATGAAGTTGTAGACGTTGATGTCCATGTGTAAGTAGTTGCTCCACTTGCCGTTAAAGTAGCCGAGTTACCGGCACAAATCGTATCAGAAACCGGATTTACGGTAATTGTTATAACCGGCACAGGATTAACGGTAACGGTTACTGTTACAGGAGAAGAAGAGCAGCTTATACTATAGTCTGTCTCAGTAGCAAAAACTGAATATGTATTTGTTCCTACCGTATTGGTATTAAACGTAACAAATGTTCCTGTGGTAGAGCTTAACCCTGCTGACCATGAATAAGAAGTAGCCGTGTTTGGCGAAACTTTTAAAGAATCAAAACTACTACCCAAACAAGCATTTGGGCTATTTACCGTAAATGATGGTACGGGTGTTACCGATATGGTAGTTATTGCCGAAGAAGTACATCCAAAAGCATTGCTGCCCGTAACCGTATAATTAGCCGTAAAAACAGGCGCATCTACAAAAGTGTTTGGCGTTGGGGTTAATGATGTGGTAGAAGGAGAAATCCATGTATAAGTAGCTGCACCACTAGCAGTGATAGTAGCCGTACTTCCTGAACATATAGCAGTAGTAGGGCTTAATACCGTAGTAACCGTAGGTGTAGGATTAATGGTTAAAATAACTGTATCACGCCCGTTACAATAGGTACCCGAATGAGATTCTCCGTATATATATACAGAATAGGTTCCTACATTAGCAACACTTGCTGTTACCGCCCAAGTAGTATCTTTTGGTAAGAAACTTAAATTAGCAGGGTCGCTTGTCGTCCAAGTGTATGTACTTGCACCAAGTGCGGATAAACCAACAAAACTACCAAAACAGGCACTTTCAGGGCTACCCGATAAAATACCTAAATTAGTACTGGTAGTTACCTGCGAAACTGCACTGCTTATACAACCGTTTGCCGCAGTACCCGTTACGGTATAACTTGCCGGAACAGTTGGGTTATTAATAAATACGGTATCATTTGTAATGGTGCTTGTTAAATTAGTTAATGGAGAACCAGGTGTAACTGGTTGCACCGGTTGCTGTAATGGTTGCTGTAGTACCTATACACACTGTTGGACTTAGAACTGCAATTGTAGGACTTGCCACTACTTTTACAGAATCTGTTATGGTTATAGGAGGGCAGCTTCCGTTGCCCCCTGTAATGGTATAAACTGTTGTTGAAGTAGGGTTTACTAATGCAGTATCTGTATTTGCCGAAATAGTTGCTCCTGCCGCAGGTGCCCATGTATAGGTTAATGCACTATTAGAAGCAATTAACTTAACAGCATTTCCTCCTGAACATACAGTAGCTGAGTTAACCGAAAAAGTTACCGGAATTACATTTATTCTTATTGTATCTGTACCTGAGCAACCGCCACCTCTTACACCTGTAATGGTATAAGTTGTAGTAACTGTAGGGCTTGCAGTAACTACACTACCTGTTGCTGCACTTAAGGTACCCGAAGGAGTCCAGGTAAAGTTAGTACCTGCCCCCGCAGTAGAAGTTGCGGTTAGTGTAGTTGTGCTTCCTGGGCAAATGGTTTGTGTGCCGGCAACTGTAATAGTAGGGCTTGCTGTAATAGTAAACTTAAAATTGCCTGTAACTGCGGTACAGCCATCAGCTGAAGGTGGGGTAAACGTATAATTAACTGTATAGGTTCCAGGTGTAAGCGAACTTGGCTGAACCAATATACCACCGCCACCATAATAGGTTAATGCAACCGAGCCTGTTGCAGGGGCAATAGTATACATACCTGTTCCCATACTTGTATTGGGTGCTAAAGTAAGTGTGTCGCAACTGGCACCTGTAAAAACAGTAGATGTAGGGGTAGAAGAAAGTTGATTTCCGGTCCAACAATCAACTAATGATAGGGTGGTTGTATTGATTGCACCCGCTCCACAAATTGCAACTTTAACGCTTTGTGTGGTATCTAAGTTATAAAGTTCAAATGTCCATGGAGAACCAGCTGTACCATTGCCGTAACCAATAGAATCTCCGTTAGGGCAACTAGGGCAAATAGTATAAATGGGTACACCACCTTGCAAAAATACCTCGGTACCTAGTAAACCTAAACTGTTACTAAAATTAGTATAAAGAGTTCCAAGGCAAGGTCCGGGAACACCACCTATTGGATTTCCAAAGAAATCGGTTGCTTGTTGAGGAAAAACATAAAAAGGAGTAGCTGATTGGCAAATATGCGCATGGTTATTAATTGTATTGCCCAAAGTATCTTGCGCAACTATGGTAGGGTTAACAGGGCAAGTGGCTGTGCCGGTAGTTCTTAAACCATTACCTTGATAGGGAATAGTTACTTGGCTAGCTTGCCTAACAGGTATGTGTTTGTTGCTTTTAGATGCTTGCGCTTTTCCTAAAACAGGTAAAAGAACTAAGGCAACTAAGGTTAATTTTAAGCCTTTAGTAAAAACTTTGCAATAAGATAATATTAAATTCATGTGCTTTATTTTTTAAGAGCAGCAAATGTAGCAAAGTTAGCCAAAGAACCAAAAAAACAATTTTTGGCATTTAGGTCTAAAGCTTTAGTTGTTTGATAATTATTGCTCAAAACCCAGCCGTTTTTTTGTTAAAACCAGCCGTTAAAAAAATTACTCCAAAATAAACGCCTAAAAACTTAACAAGTGTCCTGCTTTTGTTGTAACTTAGTTATCAGAAAGAAACCTAAACAAAGCACATGTACCAAACACCATACTATATAGTAACCATTAGCAAACAAGTTTCTTTTGTTGCTGCGGATACACTAACAGGAGCATGGAGCAAACTAACGGTTGCTTGGAGCATGCTCTTAGGAGCTTGGAGCATACTGACGGGAGCATGGAGCAAACTAACAGCAGCTTGGAGCATGCTCTTAGGAGTATGGAGCATATCCTCCAGAGCATGGAGCATGCGCTTGGGTACATGGAGCAATAACGCAACACTATTTATACTAGATGATTTAACCTAAAAACAAACGTCATGGCTACAAGAACAATTTTTGGAGACACTCAGGAAGCCCGCAACGAGTATTTTACAAGGGTATATACCTATCTTAATCAACCTGCGGTGGGCACAACGCCAGCCACTGCCACCCGTTTGGGCATTACGCCCGCCAACATGACTATTTTTAACCATCTATATACCAACCCAACGCCGGTGTTTCCCGAAACCACGCCCGATAATTTGGGTTATATAGAACTTTGGGCACTGCACACCAGTCCGGGCGGCAAGCGCGACCCTACCATTACCAAACTATTTCTTCAAAGAGAAAATCAACACCTTAGTACCGACCCTATTGGCTTAGAAAATATACTAAGAACCATTTATGGTGATATACCCAAAAGCGCCCTAACTGCTACCGACAGAACCACACTAAACCTGAAGCTTCGAAAAAAAGCAAGCAGCACCAGTATAACTACCGAGAGCAATGCCAAGCTGGTGCCTACTTACCTTAGCATGAAAAAGCAAATACACCTTAGTATACAGGTAGAAGTTACCTACCCGGGTACTAAAAGTAAAAAGAAACAAAAAGGGGTAAAAGAAGTCATGTTGTTTATGCTGATACAGGCAGCCAACCTAACCACCATACCCGACCCTGCCGCCGGGGGCTATAGCTACATTGGCGATATGATGCGAGGTACCTTTACCCAAAACTTTACCGAGACAGATGAAGGCATGGCAGCCTTTTTTGTAATGCGGGAAAAAAGCACCAAAGGCAAACTAAGCAACTATACCAAGGTATTTAGAATTGTGATAAGTTAAACCTTACCCCCAACGCCTCTTATACACGAGAGGGGAGCGAGGGCTGTTATGCTGAGCGAAGTTGAAGCATTTAAAGCGCAGATGCCGAAACGAGTTCAGCATGACGAAATATAATAAAAAGCCTTGCAACAATATGAGGTCTTTTTTGTTTTACAATACTTTTAGTTACATTTGTTATAACCTTAAAAACAAACCTCATGAAGAAATTGCTATTTATTTGTTTAGCCCTATTTTATTTTGCTTCGGTAAAAGCACAAAATCAATCTTCGGATAAAATTAAAAGTGATAACCTTGGGCAATTAAAAAAGCAAGGTAAGCTTACGGGCAAAGAGTGGTTTTATAACTCTAAAGGGGGAACTAAGAATTTAGTGCTTTCTAATCAGGCACGTAATAATGGTACTAATCACACCATGTCTTCAACCGCTTGTAATTGTTGGATAGCCAGAGATTCTTCTTTTCATATAGTTCCTTTTGATGGCAGTGGTGCAGCAGGCGGGCCGGGTTTAGCACCCTTGTTTCAAAATGATGATTGGTCGACACGAGGCATAATATTACCTTTTAAATTCTGTTTATATGGAGATACAGTAGGAACAGCATTAGACTCTTTATATATCAATAATAATGGTAATATTTCTTTTGGTACGCCTTATTCCACCTACTCTCCGGTTGGTTTTCCAAGTAGCTCTTACGAAATGATAGCTCCTTTTTGGGGAGACGTAGATAGTCAAAGCCCTGCTACATCTGGCGGAGTTGTTTATTATCAATTAACTCCTACCCATTTAATTGTTCAGTGGGATAGTGTAGGTGTTTTTGATCATACCGGGCAGATAAATACGTTTCAATTAATCATTACAGATGGAATAGATTCTATATTACCTGCCGGAAACAATATTTCATTTTGCTATGGCGAAATGCAATGGACTACCGGAGATGCTTCAGGAGGTACGGGCGGATTTGGAGGTTCTCCTGCTACTGTAGGAATAAACAAAGGAGATGGTATTAACTATTTTCAGGTTAGTTTGTTTGATAACGCAGGAAGCACTTATACAGGTCCTATAGGAAGCCCTGCTAGTGGAGTTAACTGGCTAACCGGTAAATCTATTTTCTTTAATTCCTGTGGTGCAAGTGCTAATTTACCGCCTATTGCTTTAGGAGATAGTTCTGTTTGCGATACTTTGAATTTATATGCTGTGGGCGATTCGCTTGTTCAAAGAATTTCTTGTATTGCTCCTGAAAGTAATCAAAGTAATACTTTAACTGCAACATCAGCTGCCTTAGGGTCAAGTCTCTCGATAGATAATTCAACATCGGGGGTAAATGCTTCTTTAACTTTTAAAGTAATTAATAGCGGTTTAGCTGTTGGTTATTATCATGTAGTGGTAGTAGCAACCGATAATGGTACTCCTCCTTTATCAACCACCTTGGATTATGTTATACATGTGCATACCGCAGGAACAACCGGCATAAAACAAGTAGCTGGTGACAATAGTCAAATAACCGTTTATCCAAATCCTAACAACGGTAGTTTTGTTATAGAAACAAATACTACAACCAAACAAACCGTGCAGGTATATGATGTTACAGGTAAAGTTGTTTTAAGTCAGGTTATAAATGGCAAAACCAATATAGATGCAAGTAATTTGAGCGAAGGAGTTTATAATATTAGTATTGCAAGTAAAGAAGGTGTTGTAAATAAAAGATTAGTTATTGTGAAGTAGATTTGAGGCAATAGACAATGAGATTGTATAAAGCCGTTCTATTCAGGACGGCTTTTTTATTTATATATTTGTGTAAGTATTGTTAAAAAACATTACTTTTATTTTTTGAAAACCTAACAAACTATGAAGAAACTGATATTTACTTTATTTATTGCAAGTGTATTCTCTTTATCAACCGCTTATGCAAGTGCTTTAACGGGAGATACCACAACAGGGCTTAATCTAAAAGCTAAAGCTAAATTAGAGTTGGCCAAGCAAAAAATGTATAGCGGTAAGATGATACAGGCACTTACTATGTTTAAAGAAATTGTACACGAAAATCCTAAAAACGGAACAGCTTTATACTTTGCAGGTGATTGTTCTTATAAATTAGGTTTGGTAGATGATGCGTTTAAATTCTTACAAGATGGGAAAGCATCTGCAAATCCTAAGCCACAGAACTTTTATTTATTGGGTGTAATTTATCTTAGCAATGATAAAGTAGATGAAGCATTAGCTGAGTTTACTACTTACAAAAATAAAGCCACAGACACAGATATAAAAGAACACGACCCCGATATGTTCATCAGTCAGTGTAACAATGCGAAAAGAATGGAAGCAAGTCCTGTTCAGGTAAAAGTTGAGAACATGGGGCAACGCGTAAACTCAAAATACGAAGACAAAGGACCTGCTGTTACTGCTGATGGAAAGAAGTTGTTTTTCAACACACGTCGTCCTGAAGATAAAGATGCTCAGGTTGATGTCGAAGGGGATGGTAAATACTTTGAACGCATATATGTTACTACCTGGGATAGTGCTAAGCAACAATGGAATGATGCTGATGATATACCAGGTAACATAAACCAAAAAGCATCTCACGTTGCCTGCACAGGTATTTCCTCAGACGGGCATCAAATATTCTTATACAAGAATGATATGACTAACCCCGAAGCAAGAGGCGGAGATATTTTTGTATCAAAAGTATTAAACAATAAATGGAAAACACCCGAGCCTATGGGTAAGCCTATTAATACATCTTATTGGGAAGGCGGGGCATGTATATCTCCTGATGGCAATACACTTTATTTTACATCAGAGCGTAAAGGTGGTTTTGGCAACAGTGATATCTGGATGGCTAAACGTAAATCGAAAACAGAATGGGATGTTCCTGTAAATCTAGGTGCAGATATAAACAGTCCTTATGATGAAGCCGGTTTGTTTTTGGCACCTGATGGTAAAACACTATTCTTTTGCAGCAATGGGCCAAACAGCATGGGTAGTTATGATATATTTAGAACTATTAACGAAAATGGCAAATGGAGCAAGCCAGAAAACTTAGGTTACCCCATTAACACCACAAAACGTGACGGTCCTTTTGTATTGGGAGCCAATGCACAATATGCTTATATATCTTCAGACAGATTAGGTGGTTTTGGAGAGAATGATTTATACCAAGTAGATTTACAGGATTATGCAGTTTTGGAAAAAGACTTTAAAAGAAAAGCTGATAATACATTAAGTATTGTAAAAGGCTTGGTAAGAGACGGTTTTGAAGGAAGAGCGGTTGAGGGAGCAGAAATTACATTTACCAACGATGCCGGAGAAAAAGTAAGTATAACTACTAATGAAACCGGCGAATATTTAATTACCCTTAAAGGGGGCGTTACCTATCAGGTGAAAGTAAGTAAAGATGGTTTTAAACCTACCGAAGATAAAGTAGTGCTTAAACTTAACAAAACAGGGGCTGCTTATACGGTAGAAAAACAATTCTTACTTAGCAAATAAACAAGCCTTGTTTTATTATTCATCTAAAGTTTAGGAGAGTAATTAATTAGTCGCATAGCTACTATGAAAAGAATATCCATATTTATTATTTGCTTTACTACACTTGTTGTTAATGCGTCAAATGATTACAACTATTTTGTTGATTTAACTAAAGTAGAAAACGATAAGGTACAAGTAAAACTTATTCCACCTGATATAAGCGAGGGTACTGCTACGTTTATGTTTCCTGCTATTGTACCGGGTACGTATGCTATTTATAACTTTGGTAGATTTATCTCTGATTTAAAAATAATAGGCAAAGACGGAAAAGAAATTGCTTATACAAAACCGGATGAGAACACCTTTGTAATTCCCACTTCTCAAAACATCTCTTACATAACTTATTTGGTTGAAGATAGCTGGGATTGCGAATTGAAAAAACATGAAAGTAAAGATGATATTGTTTTTGAACCTGCGGGAACAGATATAGAAAAAGATAAAGCCTTTCTATTAAACACACATGGTTTCTTTGGTTATTTTAAGAACTACATAGATAAAGAGTTTGTTATTAAAGTAAAGAAGCCTGTTGGTTTTTATGCTTCCAGCGGATTAACCAGTATTAAAAACGGAAATGATACCGATGTGGTTCGGGTATTTGATTATCATAAGTTGGTTGATTCGCCCATTATGTACAACAAGCCTGATACTACCTTTGTTGAAGTAGGTGGTGCAAGGGTTTTAATATCGGTGTACTCACCAAACAAAAAAGTTACCTCAGCCTATGTAGCAAGAAACATTTCTGAAGTATTAGATGCACAACGCAAATATTTAGGCGGAACACTTCCTGTTAATAAGTATGCTTTTATCTTTTATTTCGGAGATAAACCCACTTTATCAGGTGCTAACGGAGCTTTAGAGCATTGTTATTCATCTATGTATGTGTTACCTGAAATGGATTCTATCTACCTTACTCAAACATTACGAGATGTGGCATCTCATGAGTTCTTTCATATTGTAACCCCGCTTAGTATTCATAGCGAAGAGATTGGGAACTTTGATTTTAATAAGCCTAAAATGAGTAAGCACTTGTGGTTGTATGAAGGTTTAACCGAATACAATGCACATCATATGCAAGTACTTTACGGATTGATTGATATTGATAAATTCATCAATACCATGCAAAGTAAAATGGATGAATCACAAACATTATACAATGATACCATGCCTTTTACGTTTATGAGTACACATGTATTGGAAGAAAAGTATCATAAGCAATATAACAATGTGTATGCCAAAGGAGCTTTGATAAATATGTGTCTCGATATTCTACTTAGATATAATAGTAAAGGAGCGTATGGTACGCAGAATTTAATGTCAGATTTATCTAAGTTATACGGAAAAGATAAATCGTTTAAAGATGATGATTTATTTAATGATATCGAAAAGCTTACATTACCCGAAGCGAGGAAGTTTTTAGACACCTATGTTGCCGGAAATAAAAAGTTGCCTTACAAAGAAATATGGGCAATGGTGGGCTTTAATTACGAAGAAAAATTAGTGAAAGAAGAACTTAGTTTGGGTGGGTTTAGCATGGGTTTTAATCCTACTACAAACCGTGCTGTTGTTTTTGATATGGCTCATGCAGACGCTTTTGGAAAGAAAATGAAATACAAAGACGGAGATGAAATTATCTTATTTAACGGTAAAAGTATAACTCCCGAAAACTACAAAGAAGTACTTTATGGCTTTTTACAAAGTGCTAAAACAGGTGATAAATTAGTAGTTGAAATAGTCAGAAAAACGAAGAAACGAAAGAAGGAAAAAATTAAAATGCTTTCAGCAAAGGTTGCTCCAGTTAAAGTAACTATTCCTAACGATATTACAGTTAATAAAACCCCTACCGATAGGCAAATAATTGCTCGCAATGCTTGGCTGGGAATTAAATAAAGACAGTTCATGCAAAAAATCCGCATTTACTGGATTACGCAACTAATAGGTTGGTTTATTTATTTTACCCTTAACTTTTTCTTCTTCTCGTTTAAAAATTATTCGTCTGTAAGAGATGTTTTATATCATTTGTTATTAGTACCATCTGCGGTATTACTTACACATGCTTTCAGATACTTTATTATAAAGAAAAAATGGTTGGAACAACCGGTTTTTGTTCAGGTCGGTGTTGTCATTATAGCTAGTTTAATTTTATCGTTTGCATTTTTCTGTATACAATATATTTTAAATATTTTGTTGTTTGGAGCATCGGTAAAGCTATCGGTGGTTGATTTTTTTGTAGCTATACTTAACTTTAGTTTTGTGTTTTTTGTATGGAGTGTTTTTTACTTCTCGTTTCATTACATTAGGAATTACAGAAAGGCAGAGATACAACAATTGAGAATGCAGACGTCTTTAAAAGAAGCTGAGTTAAATAAATTAAAATCACAATTGAATCCGCATTTTATGTTTAATGCCATGAACAGTATTAGGGCATTGATTGATGAGAATCCTCAAAAAGCGAAACAAGCAGTAACACAATTAGCTAACATATTAAGGCAAACGCTTACGCTGGAGAAAAATAAACTTATCTCTTTTGATGATGAGATAACCTTGGTAAAAGATTATCTGGCACTTGAGAAAACACGTTTTGAAGAACGCTTAAATTATACATTAGAGCTTGATGAAGCATCTTCACAATATAGAATACCGCCTATGCTGTTGCAAACTTTGGTAGAGAATGCCATAAAGCATGGCATATCTAAATTAACCGAAGGTGGTATCGTTTCTATTACTACTAAACAAAAAGCAGAAAGTAAAAAACTACATATAGAAATTTGTAATTCGGGCATATACACTCCGGATGAAAATCCGCAATCGGGATATGGAATACAAAACACCAAAGACCGTTTAAGGTTTGTTTTTGCCGATGAGGCAAGTTTTTTAATCGTTAATGAAAATCAGCTTGTAAAAACCCAAATTGTAATACCTTTACTGTGAAATTTGAAATGATATGAAAGCAATTATTGTAGATGACGAACGTTTGGCGCGTCAGGAATTAAAAACAATGTTGGCAGAACATAAGGATATTGAAGTGATTGCGGAGTGTGCCAATGCTGCTGATGCAAAAGAAAAAATTAATGCATTAAAACCTGACGTGGTTTTTTTAGATATACAAATGCCCGGAAAAAATGGACTAGAACTTGCACAAGAGCTAAACCCTTTGCCTGAACTTATTTTTATTACCGCCCATGATGAATATGCCCTGCGTGCCTTTGAGGTAAATGCGTTGGACTATTTATTAAAACCGGTGCAACCTCAGCGATTGGCTGAAGCAATACAAAAACTGCTTTCAAAAGAAGAGGAAACTCCTCAAGAATTTAGAACTGTATTAAACAACGATGACCAAGTATTTATTAAAGATGGCGAACGTTGCTGGTTTGTGAAGTTGGCAGAAGTGAGGATGTTTGAAAGTGAAGGTAATTATGTACGTGTACTTTTTGACACTAACCGACCGCTTATTTTAAGGAGTTTAAATAATTTGGAACACAGACTAAACCCTACTACGTTTTTCAGGGCGAGCCGTAAACATATTATTAACCTGAAGTGGGTAGATAATATTGAGCCTTGGTTTAATGGCGGGTTGATGGTAAAACTGAAAGGTGGCGAGCAAATTGAGTTATCGCGCAGACAATCGGTGAGATTAAAGGATATGATGAGCCTTTAAGTTTTAATTTACTAAACACGGTAAACATATTTATATCCTACGCCGCTTATTATCTCAACTCACACTCCACACCGTTTAGCCGATTTAGCTCATTCATCAACTCGTTGTTAATATCTATCTTTTTTGTTTTAGAAAACATCTTTACCGATAGATTTTCAGCTTTATCTTCTACATGAATTTCAATGCCGCATTTGCCGGGGTGGATATTAATCAGCAATTCAATTTTATCTACAAAAGAACTACTTACATCACTCGCACCAACTTTAAGTTTGATAAAATTAAATGCTTTGTCTTTCATTTCAGAAAGCAAATCTATCTTTTGAATTTTACATTCAAAGTTTCCTGCTTGTCCAAAACGTGCTTGCACTTTGGCCTTTACAAAAATCTGTAAACCTTCAATCAGGTAGTTTCTATATTTTATATAATCATCGCCAAACAAAATAAATTCAAACGAGCCTACATAATCTTCCATGACAAAAGTGCCAAAAGGCTTACCTGTTTTGGAGGTGCGGTGTTGTACTGTGGTAACAATACCTGCAACAGTTACATCCTTACCGTCAAGTAGTTTAAGGTCTGCTAACTCGGGCAAGGTTTGTTTGGAAACATGTTGAATCAATAATTTATACTGATCTAATGGATGCCCTGAAATATAAAATCCTACTACTTCTTTTTCTTTTGCAAGTTGCTCTAACTGTCCCCATGGTTCTACTTTTGGTAAAGCAGGTTCTGCAATTTGCGCTTCCGTATCTTCTCCAAATAAGGATGCCTGATTGGTTTCTGTTCCGGTATTAAAACTGTTTCCGTAGCGGATTAGTTTTTCGGTAAGTGTTTGCCCATCTTTATCGGGTGCAAAGAACATAGAGCGTGTAATACCCTCAAAAGAATCAAATGCACCTGCAAGAGATAAAGCCTCTATACTTTTTTTGTTGATGGCTTTGCTGTCTAAACGTTTCGCTAAATCAAATACACTAACAAAGCTGCCTGCTTCGTTGCGCTGGGCTACGATGCCTTCTACTACGTTGCTGCCTACACCTTTAATGGCTGTCATACCAAAGCGTATATCTCCGTTTTGATTTACGGAGAAATCTCCTATACTTTCGTTAACATCAGGTCCTAACACTTTAATGCCCATGCGCTTACACTCTTCCATAAAAAAGGTAACATTTTTAATATCACCCATGGTATGGGTTAGCACGGAAGCCATAAACTCTGATGGGTAATTGGCTTTTAGATAAGCTGTTTGAAAGGCGAGATAGGCATAACAAGTGGAGTGTGATTTGTTAAAAGCATAAGATGCAAAGGCTTCCCAATCTACCCAAACCTTTTCGCAGACTTTTGTATCGTGTCCGTTCTTGGCGCAACCTTCTACAAATTTACCTTTCATTTTATCGAGTACATCTTTCTGTTTCTTACCCATGGCTTTACGCAGCACATCGGCATCGCCTTTACTAAAGTTGGCTAGCTTTTGCGAGAGCCTCATTACCTGCTCCTGATAAACAGTAATGCCATAAGTCTCTTTCAGGAATTCATCCATCCCATCTAAATCATAAACAATAGGCTCTTTGCCATGTTTACGATTAATGTAATTGGGTATGTACGCAATTGGACCCGGACGGTACAGGGCGTTCATGGCAATTAAATCGGTGAAGGAATCGGGTTTTAAATCCTTCAGGTACTTCTGCATGCCTGCACTTTCAAACTGAAATATACCGTTGGTTTCTCCGCGTTGAAAAAGCTCGTAAGTCTTTTTATCATCCAGTGGAATAGTATCAATATCAATCTCTAAATTATGACGATGCTTGATGTGTTTAAGCGCATCTTTAATAATGGTGAGGGTGCGTAAACCAAGGAAGTCCATCTTTAGCAATCCGGCCGATTCTGCAACCGAGTTATCGAATTGCGTTACGAGCATATCGCTGTCTTTGGCTTTACAAACAGGCACAAACTTGCTCATCTCATCGGGTGTGATAATTACCCCGCAAGCATGAATACCGGTATTGCGCACACAACCTTCTAAATCATAAGCCTGTTTTAAAACTTCTGATTGCAGGGTTTTGCCATCTGCCAGTTTCCTGAAATTATGCGATTGTTCAACAAACTCGCGCCTGTCTTTTATTTCTTCTAAATACTTTTTATCAATTCCTTCCGGACTAAGCAGGGCTTTAAGCGAAGCGGCTAAAGAATCGGGGTAGGATTTTGTGAGTATAGTTGCATCCGATAAAGATAAATTCAATACACGTGCTGCATCGCGGATAGCCGATTTACCACCCATGGTACCGTAGGTAATAATTTGTGCTACCTGGTTGCTTCCGTACTTTTTAATAACGTAATCAATTACTTTATCACGTCCTTCATCATCAAAGTCGATATCTATATCGGGCATCGAAATACGATCCGGGTTTAAAAAACGCTCAAATAGTAAGTCGTATTTAATAGGGTCGATGTTGGTAATACCTAAACAATAAGCAACTACCGAGCCCGCAGCACTTCCACGACCGGGACCTACACTAACACCCAACCTGCGGGCTTCGGTTGTAAAGTCTGATACAATTAAGAAGTAACCGGGAAAGCCCATGCGTTTCATTACGCTTAATTCAAAATCTATGCGCTCTTTTATTTCAGGACTTAAATCAGGGTAGCGGGTTTTTGCTCCTTCATACGTAAGGTGTTTTAAATAAGCATTCTCGCCACGGTTACCTTTTTCTTCATCTGTGGGGTCTTCATCACGGGGATCTTTAAACTCAGCAGGTATAGTAAACTTAGGTAACAGTACATCTCTTCCAAGCTTAAAGGATTCTATTTTGTTTACAATTTCGTTGGTGTTATCCAATGCTTCAGGCATATCACTGAAAAGCTTCTGCATCTCGGCAGGAGACTTAAAATAAAACTCCTGATTAGGGAAGCCATATCTATAGCCACGTCCTCGCCCAATGGGGGTTTCTTTTAACTGATTGTCTTTTACACAAAGTAAAACATCATGCGCTGCTGCATTCTTTTTATCTAAGTAATAATTGTTATTGGCAGCAAAATAGGTTACACCATACTTCTTTGCAAAACGAAGCAGGGTTTCATTTACGGCGCTTTCTTCAGGTAGGTTATGGTTGTTTAATTCTACATAAAAATCATCGCCAAACTGTTCTTTCCACCAAACAAAAGCTTCTTCGGCTTGTGTTTCTCCAACGTTCAGAATCAGGTTAGGGATTTCTCCGCTTAATGAACCTGTTGTCGCAATCAATCCATCTTTATGTCGTGATAGAGCTTCTCTGTCAATACGCGGTACATAATAAGAACCTTCTGTAAAGCCTATGGAACTTAACTTGGATAGATTTTGATAACCTATTCCTATTCTTTGCTAAAAATACTTGCGTAAAACCATTGTCTTGTTTTGATTTATCAAGCCGGTCTTTACAAACATAAAGCTCGCAACCTATAATAGCTTTTAGCTCTTGTTTTTTTGCACCTTCTTTTTCTCCTTTATCAATCGCATCGTTATATGCTTTGATACCTTTATTTTGTTTATCTACAC
This sequence comes from uncultured Candidatus Saccharibacteria bacterium, assembly GCA_963763345.1. Taxonomy (GTDB): domain Bacteria; phylum Bacteroidota; class Bacteroidia; order B-17B0; family Aurantibacillaceae; genus PALSA-968. Next base: position 44,534 of record CAVXOV010000061.1, on the reverse strand, counting down.
TTTGCCAAAATAAAAATGCGCCGTACATATTGCCATGGTCGGTAATGGCAAGTGCCGGAGAGCCAAAGCTGATGGCACGTTTCACCATCTCATCAATATCGCTGGTGGCCTGCAGCACCGAGTATTGTGTGTGATTGTGCAGGTGTGTGAACTTTACAGTTGAAGTTTGAACTTCGGTAGTAGAAGTTTCTTTTGCATCGGTAATCTTTGCGTCTTGATTCTTTAGTTTCTTTTCAGATGAAAGCAAGTCACTTAAATCGGGAGAAACATAAGTAAGTGTTTTTAATTCGGCAGCAGGTAGCTCGCTTACTTTAATAATATTACGTTTCAGTAATTCAAAAAAAGCTTTGGCGGTAGCCTGCACATCAAAGGCGGCATTGTGTGCTTCTTCAAAACCTTCGTTAAATAGTTTTACGTAAAGCTCTTCCAGCTTGGGCCATTTGTATTTGCCGCCTCGTCCACCCGGAATAGCACAAAACTCGGTAACATCATCATTCTTGGTATCAATAACGGGTTTACCGCTAAAGTAATCTGACATGCCCAAACGAAGAAACTCGGCACCAACAATGCTTAAATCAAATTCAATGTTATGTCCGCACAGGTATTTGGTTTGTTTCACCGCTTCCACAAACTCATTCAGCACAGCCTGCAAATCATACCCTTCTGCCAAAGCGCGCTCGGTACTAATGCCATGCACCTGCGCGGCATTAAACGGAATAGTAAACCCAACAGGTTTCACAATAATGCTGTTAGCAGCCAGCAAATTACCCTTTACATCGTGCAACTGCCAGGCAATTTGCACCACGCGGGGCCAGTTATCGCTATCACTTAAAGGGGCATTATAATTACGAGGTAAGCCCGTTGTTTCGGTATCAAATATTAAAAACATGGAGGTTTAAGATTATCTTATAAATTTAGGAAAGAGATTGGCTGTAAATGCTTTTGTTGAAAAATATCTTTTTCTTTTATTTATTTGAGCGTTCCGGCGGTAAACCGCCGGTTGGCTTTACGCGCTGTAAGACAGCTTGCTATAATCCTGCAAACATATTTATTGTTTATTATTTACTAAATTACCATTTTCATCATACCGTTTCTTCTCACCTTGTTGCCCATTAGTAAAAGGGACTTCCTCTTGTAATTTGCCGCTTTCATAATAGACTTTACGCACTCCATTTTCTTTGCCATTAATAAAAAGTGTTTCGCAATATAATCTACCGCTTTCATAAAACCATTTACTTATTCCGTTTTCTTTGCCATTGATAAAAAAAGTTTCCTGTTGTAATTTACCACTTACATAATAGGTTTTGCGCACTCCATTTTCTTTGTCATCTATATAGGTAGTTTCGTTTAATAATTTACCGTTTTCATAATATGCTTTGGCATGCCCATTTATTGTACCTTTAGCAAAAGGGACTTCGTATTGTAATTTACCACTTTTATAATAGATTTTATGTATAGAGTCAGTTTGCGCCTGTGTGTGTGTACAAAAGGCTAAGACTAAGAGAGTAATTGTTTTTTTCATAACAATTGCAACTTATTTATGAGCAAATATAAAATAAAAAAGCTTCATATTTCTACAAGACTTCTAACTTTTTACGTTATTGCGAATGAAGTGTGGCAATTTGCATAATGAGGAGATTATTTTGTCGTTTTACTCCTCGCAATGATGATATTAAGTAATAATACAACTAAACACAGGGCCATAATAATGCAACACCCATTTGGTATCTACCTAAAAAGAGCAGATTAAAAAAGCTTTTCTATATTTGATGCCCATAAGCAAAATACTCTTCTTGAAGCTTTACCCCAAATATTACGTTCTTGTATCTTGTATCTTGTCTCTTTTATCTCAGGTGGGTTCTGCCCAAGCCAACGATAAACCTACTGCCGAAGATTATTTTGAAGGTGGAGATTATGTTACAGCTTTGGATGAGTATTTAAAACAAGCAAAAAAATTTCCGGATAACGAAAACATAGAGCGCCACGTGGCAGATTGCTATCTGTTTCTACACGGCGATAAATCTAAAGCTATTCCTTACCTGATGGATTTATATAAAAAGCACAGCGAGGATACATCTGTGCTATTTAAACTTGGCTTGGCTTATCAGTATGCTAATAAATTGCAAGATGCCATTGCCTGCTTTAATAATTACCGATTAAAGGCTTCTCCTAAACAAAAGTTGGTGATCGATCGTTATATTGAAACCTGTGAGAATGCCAAAGAATTGATGAAGCATCCGGTAGCTGTTACGTTTGAGAATTTGGGTAAGGAAGTAAATACGAAGTATGCCGATTATTATCCCTTTGTTACCAAAGATGAGAAGATGCTTTACTTTACCACTCGCCGAGATGAGACCATGGGCAGTTATAAAAGTGTAGCCGGCTATTGGACATCTGATATATATTTTTCTACCGTAGAAAAGGGACAATGGACGAAAGCCAAGGGCTTGGGTGTGCCTATAAACACTAGCGAAGATGAGGAGTGTGTTGGCATAACCCCCAACGGAAAGAATATGATTATTTATGTGGACAGAGAAAATATGCCTTCTGACTTAATACATACTGAAATTACTGCGAAGGCAAAAACATTTAATCGCCCTGTGCCTTTTAACGAACCCATAAATACCAACAAGCTTGAATTAGAGGGTTGTTTTAATGCTGATGCAACTACATTATATTTTTCTTCGGATAGAAAGGGTGGCTTGGGTGGAGCCGATTTATATGTATCACACAAGTTGCCAAATAAAGAGTGGGGCGTTCCCCTAAACTTAGGTGCTGCCATTAATACAAGTTATGATGAGTGCTTTCCTTTTATATCAGAAGATGGACAAACGTTGTATTTTGCCTCTAAAGGACATACGGGTATGGGTGGTTTTGATATTTTTAAATCTATTTGGGATTCTGTAGCTAAGCAATGGCAAAAACCAGTGAATATTGGTTATCCTGTAAACACCACCGATGATGATTTAATGTTTTCATTAGCGGGTAGGGGTAGAGATGGTTATTTATCAGCTGCCAGAAAAGAAGGCTTTGGAGATTTGGATATATATAAAGTAACCTTTACAGAGGTAGAACAACCGCTAACTGCTATACGTGGTACAGTTCATTTAAGTGATACCACAAAAAAGGAGATAGATGCTTATATTACTATCAATGATGCTAAAACAAAAGAAGAACTGGATGCAAAGAATGTAAATTTAAAAACAGGGAGATACATTTTTATTGTAACGCCGGGCAAGTATGTTATTAATATTACGGGCAAAGGCTTTAAACCCTTTCAACAGGAAGTAATTATTTATGATAAATCTGATTTTACAAGTGAAGTAGAACGCAACTTTACTTTGCTCCCTGATAAGTAATATAGTTATACCCTTATGCCTATAACAAGTATATCATCAATTTGATAGGAGTTCCCCTTCCATGCTTCAAAAGCTTCATCAAGCTTTGCTTTTTGAGTATCCATATCCTCACCGCAAATTTCGGTAAGAAGAGCCTTAAATCTTTTGGTAGTAAATTTCTTTTTATCTACTTCTCTAAACTGGTCGGCATACCCATCAGAGAAGATAAAGAAAGAATCACCCTTTTGTACATCCACCTCTGTTTCAGAATAGGTAAGGTTCATTAATCCATAATGTCCGCCTATAGGATAGCCTTGCCCTTTGGTATCTTTCAATTCTTTATTATGAATAAAATATAAAGGTCTAGCAGCTCCGGCAAAAACTAATTTAGATTTCCTTTTATCAATGCGGCAAATAGACATATCCATTCCATCACGTGTAGAACTATCACTATCACTTTGGTTTAGTACTTTAATAATCTGGTTATTTAATTCCTGCAAAATATGAGAGGGGATAATCATTTTTCTTCCATTCACAATTTCACTAAGCAGGGTAGAGGCAATTAAAGACATAAAGGCACCAGGTACTCCATGTCCTGTACAATCAATAGCGGCTATAAAATAATAATCTTCAAGTTCTGTAAACCAATAGAAATCTCCACTCACAATATCTTTTGGTTTGTATAATATAAACGATTCAGGAAAAACCGCTTGTATAGCTTCTTTAGAAGGAAGAATGGCCTCTTGTATACGCTTGGCATAGTTAATACTATCGGTCATATCTTTATTTTTCTCCTCTAATTCAACTTTTATTTTCTCTACCACTTCCTTTTCTTTTTGAAGTAAGATGGTCTTTTCATCTACCAATTTCTTTAATAAGGTTCTGGCTTTAATTAGTTTACGGGTGTTCCAAATAATAATCAGGTAAACCGATGCTATTAAACCCACAAAAGAAACTATATAGAACCATGCTTTTTTCCAAAAAGGTAAACCAATTTCAAAGCCAACTTCAACGGGTGTGGTGTTCCAAGTTCCATCATTATTACATGCCAATAATTGAAAGGTATAATTACCTTCCGTAACTTTTGGGAATTCAACATAACGGTTAGAAGTTAATCTCCAAATGGAATCCAATCCAAGCATACGATACTTGTAATTTACTTTAGAAGCATCAACCAATGAAATACCAATAAAATCAATTCTTGCAGAGTAACTTGTATAAGGTAATGAAATTTTTTCCGTTGAAGCATAGAAATGGTTGTTTAAGGTTAGTCCTAAAATATTAGTACGAGGTTCATGGGTGTTTATTTTATTGTTTTCGCAGTCATAATTTACAATACCCGTGGTGGTACCAAACCACATATTCTTTTTATCATCCTTATAACAGGCATTTAAATTATTTTCTTCAAACAGTAGGCCATCTATCTTGGTAAACTTCTTAAATGCTTTTTGCCCGTCTTCTTTTTTACTTAAGCCACCTTTGTGTCCAACCCATACCGTATTATTAACATCAACCATCACAAAATAGCAAAAGTTAGAAAGTAATCCCTCATCGGTTTTGTATTTCTTAAAGTCACTTCCATCGTAACATAAAACCCCGTCTCCTTCAGTAGCGGTCCATATCAGCCCTGTATTATCTTCTGTTACACAATTAATAAAATCACTCTCGACATTTCTAAAAACGGTAAGTTCCCCATTCTTTATATAATAAGGTACGCTGCCATGTGATGATAACCACATTCGGTTTTTACTATCAATAAATACTTGTTGAATATTGTTATGTAACAAACCTTCTAGAGTAGTAAGCAAAGTGATTTTTGCTGTCTTAGTGTTATACGTATAAAGTCCATCGGTAGTCCCTATAAATACATTGCCCTGCTTGCTTTTTGTAATACAGTTAATAGAAAGAGATTTTAAATTATTTTTCTTAGAGAAATTCTCAAACTTGTTTGTAGTGGGGTTATAAATAAATACGCCATTTTCGGCTGTCCCTATCCATATAGTACCCATGCTATCTTGCATAAGGGCATTTACCTGGTCGTTTACAAAGCCATTGGAAGCATTAAATTGTATTTCTTCATGTTGTTTTTGTTTTAGTAAATACAGTCCTTTATCATTTCCTATCCATATATTGCCAGTTTTAGAATCTGTTAGAATGGACTTTACATTTAATTGAGAGACCAAGTAATTAAACTTATTCAAGGGCATTTCGATTAGTCCTCCACCCGAGGTGCCAAACCACATATTCTCTTCAAAATCCTGAAAGATAGATTGCACGTATACATTACTTAAGCCATTTTGCTTATTTATATTTAAGACATTACTGATGTTTAAATTATTAAATGAGATTTTTCGTAAGCCCTCCCCAAGCATTGAAACCCAAAGGTTTTTTGATCTATCTACATAAATGGCAGAGATGTTCATTTGATGAGAAGCCAACTCATCTATTATTTGCAAATAGATATAATAACAGCTACCTGCTTTTAATATTTTAAAAATACCTTCGCCTGGAACAGCCACCCAAAAAGAGTTTCTTAATGAATCACAGGGAACAACGCACTGTATCTTTTTTCCTTCAAAACCACTAATGGCACAAATAGAATTAACCTTTTTTTCCTTTGCTTTCAGTAGAAATAAACCTTCATCGGTTGCGGCTAATAATTGATTATCCAAATCAAAATACAGCGAATTAAAGTTTGCGGGCATAGAAGTTTCTACGGCGTTTAATCTATAAGAGGAATCAATTTTAAACAACCCTTTTTGCTGAGCAGCTACCCAAATGTTTTTATCATTGTCTTCTGCAAAGGCATTTACTTTGGTTTCAAACTTTTCAGAGTCTTTTACTTTATAAAAAGTATTGCCCGATAAAAAAGAAACACCGTTTTGAAAATGCCCAATCCAGGTTATATCTCTTGAATCGGTAAAGTGCGTATTGATAAAGTTTTCGGCAAGGTTGTTTTCTTTTGCCGTATAGGTTTTAAAATTGTTTCCGTCAAACTTGCAAAAGCCATCACCGGTAGATAAGTATAGATAACCCTTATCTGATTGAGAAACACAATACACATACGATTGCGGCAAACCATCCTCGTCGGTATAATTTTTAAAATTATAGGTTTGAGCCGAGCAGATATAACATGCGATAATAGAAACTAAAAATAGTAGCCGCCGCATTCTTTTCATAAGGAAACAAATATAAAATAAAAACGCTCAGAAAACCCCTTAGGCATTCTATATTACTTCATTAACCTATTTAAACTGTTTGCAATATACTTCTCACTCGTTATTAAAGCAGTTTGTATATGTTTGGCATAGCGAATGCTATCCATTACTTCTTTATTCTTTTCATGTAATTCTTCGTAAGCTCTATCTACCAATACTTTTTGTTCTTCTATAACTGCTTTTTGTTTTTGGGTAATGCGGAAACGGTTAAACATAAATATGGCAAACACGGCTACCAATAGCAACAGTCCTGCTACAGCATAAATAACTATTTGCTGTTTGTTTTTTTCTTCTGCGTTTATGGCATCCAGTTTATCTTGGCCTGCTTTAGCGGCTATTTCTTTTTTATCAAACTCGTATTGCATAGTAGCTTGCAAACTTTTCTTTTTTGTTTCTTCGTTATTCAGGCTATCGCGGTATAGTATATAAAGTTTATGGTGCTCAAAAGCTGCTTTGTAATTACCCGTTAAACTATCTAAAATAGCCAAGCTTGAATAAGTTACTTTAACATACTCTTTACTACCAATTTCTTTACTTAACTGCAAGGCCTCACTTAAATATTTTTGAGCCTCTTTTGTTTTATGCAGCTCGGTATATAATTTACCTATATTTCCATAACAAGCAGCAATACCATTCTTATCTCCGGCTTCTTCTTTAAGTGCTAAAGAAGCTAAATAGCTTTTTAGTGATTCAGGATAATTACCCTGAGCGTAATAAATAACCCCTATATTGATGTAAGACATGGCGAGCCCCCATTTATCTTTAATTTCTTCCATTATTTTTAAACTGGCAAGCAGGTTTTTTAAGGCTTCGGGGTAATTGTCTTGAAGGTAATAAACACTTCCTATTGTAATGTACGAAACAGCAATTCCTCTTTTATCTTTAATCTCTTCTTTTATCTTTAAAGAGGCGAAATAATATTTTAAGGCTTCGGCATAATTACCCTGCCCTTTATAAATAATCCCTATGTTGTTGTAAGACATGGAAATACCTTTTTTATCTTTAAGTTCTTCAAAAATCTTTAAGGAAGCAAAATCATTTTTTAAGGCTTCGGGATAATTGCCCTGATTCTGATAACACACACCTATCGTATTTAAGGCTTTGGCTTCGTATTTCCTTTGTTTAGTTACTTGAGCCAGTTTTAATTCTTCGTTTGCCAAAACTATGGCAGTATCGGGGTTGTTGCTGTTATAACTCCATGCAATATCATCTATAGCCTTTAAACGGTTGGTATCGGGTTGGGTGGTATTGTTATATGCTTTCCAAAGGGAGTCAAGGTTTTGCGCGTAGAGATGCTGAAACAAGTTCAGAATGACGAAAAGAAGTATATAAAGCAATTTCTTCATCTAATTCTTCATCAACCTGTTTATACTGTTTGTGATATACTTTTCACTCGTTATTAAAGCTGTTTGTATTCTTTTTGCGTAATGAATACTATCCATTACTTCTTTATTCTTTTCGTGCAGGGTTTCGTATGCTTTATCAACCAATACCTTTTGTTCTTCTATTACGGCTTTTTGTTTTTGAGTAATGCGGAAACGGTTAAACATAAACACTGCGAAAACGGCAACCAATACCAACAAGCCTGCCACGGCATAAATAACGATGCGTTGTTTGTTTTTTTCTTCTGCATTTACAGCATCCAGTTTATCTTGGTCTGCTTTAGCGGCTATTTCCTTTTTATCAAACTCATATTGCATACCGGTTTGCAGGCTTTTCTTTTGAGTTTCTTCGTTATTAAGGCTATCGCGGTATAGTATATACAACTTATGATGCTCAAAAGCAGCTTTATAATTACCCATAGTGCTATCTAAAGTTGCTAAGCCGGCATACGTTTCCTGAAAATCATCGTTACTACCAAGTTCTTTACTTAGCTGCAAGGCTTTATTTAAATAATCTTCTGCTTCTTTTGGTTTATTTAGTTTGATATATAAATTACCTATGTTTATAGAGGAGGTAGCCATGCCCTCTTTATCTTCTATTTCTTCGTATATTTTTAAGGAAGCGTAATGCATTTTTAGGGCTTCGGGCAAATTGCCTTCATACATGTATATGTTCCCTATATTGGTATAAGAAGTAGCAATACCATCTTTGTCTCCACTTTCTTCTTTTATCTTTAAAGAGGCTAAGTGCATTTTAAGAGCTTCGGGATAATTACCCTGATTAGAATAAATATTCCCTATGTTATTATAAGAAGCGGCAATGCCTTGTTTATCTTTGATTTCTTCTCTTATTTTTAAAGCTTCAAAATGCATTTTAAGTCCTTCGGGGTCTTTATCCTGATTTGAAAAAATATTCCCAATATTATTGAAAGAAGCGGCAATGCCTTGTTTATCTTTAATTTCTTCTCGTATTTTTAAAGCTTCAAAATGGTTTTTTAATGCTTCAGGATAGTTACCTTGATTTTTATAAATATTCCCAATGTTATTGTAAGAAGATGCAATACCATTTTTATCTTTAATTTCTTCTCTAATCTTTAAAGAAGTAAAATGCTGTTTAAGGGCTTGTGGGTAATTGCCTTGATTACTATAAATAAGCCCAATGCTATTAAATGCATTAGCAATGCCTTTTTTGAAATTGATGTTTTGAGCAAGCGTTAATTCCTGTTTTGCATATTGCAACGCACTATCATATTCACCAATATTTATATATTCATTGGCTGCTATATGCAAATGCTTTACCTTATTGGTATCTTCTGTATCAGTTTCAATTAGCGTAAGGAGGGAATCTATTTTAGTTTGTTGCGCAACAGATTGCCGCGCTATGCTCGCAATGACGAAAAGAAGTATGTAGATGAATTTCTTCATTTGGTAAACAAATATAATCAAAACCTTCACTCTTTTCCTACAAACAAGGGCATCCCTGATAAGAATGACCTTGTTGCATTTACACAGTTCGGGTTTTTAGACGTAAATAGCGGCAATTTCCACAGTAACCGCGGTTTCTTCAACAATTGCCGCGGCTTCTTTCACAGTTTGAACGGCTTCTTTCGAAGTTGCCGCGGTTTCTTCAACAATTGCCGCGGTTTCTTTCACAGTTTGAACGGCTTCTTTCGAAATTGCCGCGGCTTCTTCAACAATTACCGCGGTTTCTTTCACAGTTTGAACGGCTTCTTTCGAAATTGCCGCGGCTTCTTCAACAATTGCCGCGGCTTCTCTCACATTTTGAACGGCTTCTTTCGAAGTTGCCGCGGTTTCTTCAACAATTGCCGCGGTTTCTTTCACATTTTGAACGGCTTCTATCAAAATAGCCGCTATGTATGCCAAAAATAGTACCCCTTGCGGCTAAAACACAAAGGTTTGGGGCAGAAATGGAGAGGTGGGCTTTAAACGGATGTAATTTTTATTTATAATTGAGTAGATTTTTTTACAAGGAGGCCCCGAGTGGTTTTATCCACATTCATCATTTAAAGACTAGCATTTTAATTGATGCAAAGCATTTCTGCCCGAGGCCATAAATTAAAGTGTTTTTCAAGCTATTTTATAAACCGGTGAATTGCTTTATCAGCGTTATCTTGAAATGAAGTATTTTTCAAATCAGTGAAAAAAGTACTTTGGTCAACCACATCTCCTGTTAACTTTCCTTCTTTACTTGCATAAAAAACGCCACTTTCATATCTATCATCCGAAATGCCATCTACAAAACGTTTTGCACCCACTTCCAGCTTATGTACTATTCCACCATCAATGGCATTACAATAGGCATCATAAAATACGTCAACATAAACTTCATTGGTTGGGGAATATTATCCGGCGCGTTAGTTCCGCCCGTGTTCCCGGGACTCATCGCAACAAATTTAAGGTCGGGATATTTTCTTGCCATTGAAAACATCCACATAGTTGCTACATATTTAACGTATCCGTAGGCTTGCATCATATCGAAGGTATTACCAAAAAATGATCCATCCAGCACAGCCGCAAACTCATCTACAGAAGAAGTCTTCATAGAAACCGGTTTCATTCCAAGCATCTTTACCCCCGGTATAGCTTCCGAACTGGCTAATAGTACTGTTTTTTTTAACTTATCCTGTTTTATTAATTCTTGCACTAAAATTACATGCCCTAAAATATTGGTAGCCGCTAATTCATTCATACCGGAAGGTGTAATTTTTGCAGCCGTTTTGCCAACCATTCCACCCGCATTTAAAATTATTGCATCAATAGGTTCCTTGATTTTTTCTACTGCTTTTCTTACAGAAGTTGCATCTGAAACATCTCCAATAACAATTTCAAAAATCTTTTTCCCCGTTTTCTCCTCAGGTCTTTTTTTGCTACCTCGGCTTTTGCTTCATTTCTGCAAAAAAGAATTACCTTTTTTGTTTCCTTTTTCAAGGCTAACTGACGGGCAGTCTCTTTGCCAAGCCCGATATTTGCACCGGTTATTAATATACTTTCGTTCATTTTTTCCGTTTTTAATTATGTTTTTATTTATTACTTTTTTAGAATATTTCTAACTCCGTACTATTTGACTAAAAAGAACCCGACTTTTATTTATTGCAGCACACATTAAATTACTTTGAATGTGCAATATTACGAACATCGTAATAAATAACCAAATTTTTTTACTTCTTTTTTGAACCTAAATAAGAGGTTAACAAATCAATATTTCTAAGAAAAACAGCTTGATCCTTTTCGTTAAGCTTTGAAAGAAGCTTTTCGCCGGTTTGTTTTTTCTCTTCAATCAATGTATCAAAAAAGTTTTTTCCCTTTTGTGTTAGGGTAACATTAATTGCACGACGGTCATCTATTGAATGCTCACGGGTCACAATTTTTCTCTCAACAAGTTTATCTACAATACTGGTAAGCGTGCTCATAGGCGCATCAATACTTTCGGCTATGTCACTCATTTTTACATTTTGATGCTGGCCCACATACCCCATTACAATCATTTCCTTTTCGTTTAATCCTCCGCACATTTCACTACAGTAGTCCAACTCAATTTTGATAGAGTGTACTAAGTTTTGAAAACAATCCATAAATTTTTCCCTATTTTCTTTAGATACCTTCATGAATGTTATTACCGGATAAGAATAGTACGATATTAGAATAGTACAAAAGTAGGAAAAAAACTAAATTGATAATTTACAACTGCATTAGGGATTGTAACGTAAATCCTTTTGCTATTCACCGTCATGCTGAACTTGTTTCAGCATCTGAGATTCCGAAACAAATTCGGAATGACAAGTGCACCGGAATGCCCTAACACAGATTGCTTCATTTAGCTCATCGTTTTTATTGTTTTTGGCTTCGCTGATATGCTACGCAGCTCGCAATGACAACTGACTACTCCTCAACCTTTACGCCTATTTTAAATTTGTATTTGGGTACGCCGCCAATAGGTGTTGTGTAAAAAGGCATCAATTCGCCATATTGGTTGGTTATGTATACTACAATGTTGTTGTTTTTAGAGTCGTGTTCTTTTACAAACTGCACATCTAAAGAGGTGTTTATCTCGTCGGGTACTATTTTGTGTTTGTTCTCTAACCAAACCCCGTTGCCCGATGATTTGGTTACATCTCCTTTTTTTGCAACCGATACTACACGCAAAATACCATCGTCATCAAAATCAAACACATTAATAACCACCGCCGTAATATCTTTAGAACCAACAAACGGATAGAGGTGAGAAATAGAGCCTTTGGCATCAGACAAGCGCAAAGAATATTCGAATGCAAAAGCATTGCCCCCTTCTATGGGTTTATTTTCGTTAGGCATGGATGAGAGAAAGAGTCGATATAAATTACCATCATTACCCTCTACGCCATCAATAATTAATTTAAAAACATAACCGCCATAATCGGGCTGCAACTCTCCTTCAACCGGGTTAAATGGCCCAAAGGTGTACCATTTATCATCATACTCGGGTTCGCTGCCAAAAGTTTTTGTAGCTAACTGGATACCGCTTTTATAATTGCCTGTAGGGGTTTGCTTTCTTGCATCAGGGTTAGATATAGCGCCTTTACCACCATATACGGTAAACTTTGTTTTGCTGTTAAAATCGTCATGCACCTCATCATACTTGCCGCCAATTTCGGGGTCGAACACACGAATGTAAATGGGGTTCTTTTCGGTTTTAGGAACTACAAAAAAGAATATCTGCACAAAGTCATCATCGCCCCAATCTTTCTCGGAAGCCTTACTAAAGGTACAGAGAAAAGGTATTTTTTCATCGGGCGAAGGAGCCTGTTGGGCATTTGCCAATGGCGAATTAAACAAGACAAGTGAAAGGCTAAAGATGAAGAGACTTATTTTTTTCATAATTTATTTTTTTATAACGCGTATTGTTTTTTGGGTGCACATATTTTCTAATACTCCGGTTTTATTATTTAAGGTAACCAGTCCAAGTTTTATGGTATAGGTACCTGTGGTTTTATATACATGCTGTGCAGAGATGCCTTTGAAAAATTTACCGTCGCCAAAAAACCAATGTGCTTCACGGATGGTATGATCGGGAACAACTACATTCCATATATCCATAGAAATGGCCTGATTGGCTATTTGGGTATCGGCACAATCGATATAAAATTTAGATGAGGGGTCAACCACAAAATCATAACTCACCTGATTGGCAAACACGGTATTCGATTTTTTATCTAATATATTTAATTTAACTGAATAGGTACCCGGTTTGCTGAAACAATGCTTGGCTTTGAGCCCTCTTTTTTTAGAACCATCGCCAAAGTCCCATTCATAATTCATTCCTAAGGTATCTTTAGTTTCTGTAGTGGCTTCTTCAAAAAAGGTATAACAATATTTGGGTGTTAGGTTGGGTGTGCACTTATCAAAATCGGGGTACTTGTTTCTAAAATAATAGATGTCATCACTTTTCGTAGTATCTCGATTAGAAGAAAGATAGCCGCATCTTTCGGTAGAGTCAACCCACACGCCAAAATCATCATAGCTGCTGTTGATGGGTAAACTTAATAGTTGCAACACAGAATCTTTTAAGTTGAAAGAGTAAATATCTAAACCTCCAAAGCCCTTTTTTCTATTAGCCGAAAAATACAAGGTATTGTTTACCGAAACAAAAGGAAAAATTTCGTTAGCCGGCGTATTAATTTTACGTCCTAAGTTTCGGGGAATAGTCCACGTTCCGTTGTTAAAGGTGGTATAATATAAATCCATACCGCCGTATCCTCCTTTCACATCTGATGAAAAAATAAGTGTTTTGCCATCGTTTAATAAAGCAGGGTGGCAATACGAATAATTGGCCGTACAAAAAGAAAGCACTTCGGGCTTGCTCCATTTATCGTTTACTTTTTTTGAAATAAAAATACTTAAAGGCGTTTTATTGTTTGCGTTTGTTCTTTTTACATCGTTGCTGGTTATATAAAGCTCTGTTCCATCTTTATTAAAACAAATAGGTCCGTCATCATTCTTGGTATTTATTTCAGAAAAAGAAACCGGCTTTTTAAAATTGATGGAATCTTTTCTTTCGGCATAAAACATATCGGTAATATCCTGTGTAGTTTCGGCATTAAGGTAAGTAACACCAACCCTGTTTGCACGCCCTGATGCGAAGTATAATTTTTTGTTAAATAAAAACGGACTAAAATCAGATTGCTTTGAATTGATGTTGAGATCAACTATTTCAAATCTGGTAGAATCTTCTTTTTGGGCAAAAGTAGAAGCGTATATATAAATAAAAAACAACACACCTATTAGACACCTATAACACCTCATACCTTAAAAATAGCGCGGACTTTGTGGTTTTATTTTATACCCAAAATCATATTTCAACATTATTTCATGCGAACCTTTTACAAATGTTTTTAAGTTAGAGGTGGTATAATCATACGAATAGCCCACACTAAATTGCTTATTAACGTTGCAGGTAGCTAAGAATACCATGGCATCATTGGTACGGTAAGAATAGCCAATGCCAAAGGCTTTAAAATAAATGTTAGCGTTTATATCAAGCTCTACAGGGGAGTCTTTAATATATTTTACCAATACAGATGGTTTGATTTTAATATCATCAGATACATTAATAAGATAACCTGCTGTAAGAAGTGCCGACCTAAATACCGTATTTGCCAAACCAATAGCAAGCAATTCGGGAGAGGAAAACCCTGCATAAAATTTTTGTGCTTTGTAGTAAATACCAAAACCTGTTTGTGGTAAGTTTTGTTGGCTATATTGGTTTGTAAACACCACATCTCCGGGTGTGGTAGTTTGAATGGCATTCCAGTTGTTTCTCGTAAAATTAATTCCTGCTTGCAAACCAAAGGATAAACTGCTTTTCTTAAAGAAAATCCGGTAAGCAAAAACTCCGTTTATTACATTTTGGGTTGTAATGCCATATTGATCGGTAATAAAGATGAGACCTACATTTAGTTTTTTGCTTTTTAACGGGGTATGTAAACTAAATGTACCGGTTTTTGGTGCGCCATCAAAGCCAACCCATTGATTTCGATACACAGCAGTAGCACTAAGTACATCGGCACTTCCTGCATAAGCGGGGTTTATTAATAAACCATTAAACATATACTGACTATATAAATTATCATGCTGCGCGTTTACACGCAGTATGGTAAAAAATATAACAGCAATGAATAAAAGTTTCTTCATTTTCTTTTTAATATCACATACCCTTTAAATGTATTTTTACTCGGAATCTCTATAGTGTAGAAATACGTATCATCACTCAGGTTTTCTCCCGACATGTTTTTTCCGTTCCAATCGTTCTTATAATCCGCACTTTCATATACTTCATTACCCCAACGATTAAATATATTAAGTTTTACGTTGCTGTATTCTTCCAGCCCTTTTATCTCAAAATACTCATTCATAGCATCTCCGTTTGGTGAGAATCCATTAGGTATCATTAATGCTATTACAGTGATTATAACATCATCAAAAGAAGCAGGGCAAACTCCGTTTGTAATAGTCCATTGCAAAACATTTTGCCCTGTTTGAAGATTGTTTACCTGTGTGTTTGCACTACTGCCATTTACAAAAGTTCCGCTACCTGAAATAACAGACCATATCCCTGAACCTAAAAGAGGAACATTTCCGGTTAATGAGATAGAAGAATTATAAATGGTAGTATCCATTCCTGCATGAGCAATAGTAGGCATAGAATCTACACTAACGGCAATTGTATTAGTTGCCGAACAACCGGCTGAAATAATTGTTAGCGTATAAGTACCTGCATTAAGTTCGTTAGTATTATGTATGGTAGTAGTTGGAGAAGATGCCGTAAATCCATTAGGGCCACTCCATTGGTAAACTGCACCAGAAATAGCATAACTCGAAAGACTTATTGTTTGTCCAACACAAACAGATGAACTGCCCGTTGCAACAACTGTAGGTGTAGGATTAACATGTACACTAGCAACCGCCTCATTTATACAACCATTAGCATTTGTTCCGGTAACGGTATAATTAGTAGTTACGGTTGGTGATGGGCTAATTGTTGCACCCGTTGCGGATGTATTCCAAGTATAAGTATTTGCGCCACTTGCATTAATGATAGCATTTGTTCCGACACAAATAGTAGCACTATTTGCAGTTATAGTTGGTAGTGGATTAACCGTTACTATGGCTGTTGCTTTATTTATGCAGTTATTAGCATTTGTTCCGGTAACAGTATAAGTTGTGTTTAAAGTTGGTGACGAGGTAATTGTTGCACCTGTTGCACTTGTATTCCATGTATACGTAGTAGCTCCGTTTGCAGTTAAGGTTGCAATATTTCCAATACAAACGGTAGCATTGTTTACGGTAATAATAGGTAAAGGATTTACGGTTACCGTTGATGTGCCAGTGTTCTTGCAATTATGTATATCCGTTCCGACAACGGTATAGTTAGTGGTTATTGTTGGTGAAACATGAATTACGGTTGTTGTAGCCGAAGTATTCCAAGTGTATGTATTTGCTCCGCTTGCCGTTAAGGTTGCCGTGTTTCCTATACAAATAGCCGAACTGTTTACGTTTATGGTTGGTAAAGGGTTTACGGTTACTGTACTTGTTGCAGTTGCTGAACAAACTCCTGTAATTCCGGTAACTGTATAAATAGCTGTTGTTGATGGATTTGCTGTTACAGTATTGCTTGTAGGAATACCGACAGAAGGAGTCCAACTATACGTTGAAGCACCATTGGCTGTTAAAGTAGCAGTTGCTCCTAAACAAATAGTAGCACTATTAACCGTTACTGTTATAGATGGATTAACTGTTACGATTGATATAGCTGTGTTTTTACAATTGTGAATGTTAGTTCCTGTAACGGTATAATTAGTCGTTACTGTTGGAGACGGACTAATTGTTGCGCCTGTTGCCGATGTATTCCAAGTGTATGTGTTAGCATTACTTGCTGTTAGCGTAGCAGAATTTCCATCACAAATAGTAGCACTATTTACCGTAACAGTCGGCAAAGGGTTTACTGTTACCGTTGATGTAGCTGTGTTCTTACAATTATTTATATCTGTTCCAGTAACCGTATAATTGGTAGTTACTGTGGGTGATGGTGTAATACTTGGGCTAATTGCAGCGGTATTCCATGTATAGGTACTAGCACCATTTGCAGTTAGTGAGGTAGTTGAACCTACACAAATCGTTACACTGTTTACCGAAATAGATGGCAAAGGATTTACAGTTATAGTTGATGTAGCAGATGATGTACATCCTCCTGATGTTCCGCTAACTGTGTAATTAGTTGTTACCGTTGGCGATGGATTAATTGTTGTACCTGTTGCAGAAGTATTCCAAGTATACGTTGTGGCACCATTTGCTGTAAGGGTAGCTGAACTTCCGATACAAACAGTAGCATTGTTTACAGTTATCGTAGGTGTAGGATTAACCATTACTGCAGTTGTTGCCGTATTTACGCAGCTATGTATATCTGTTCCTGTTACCGTATAATTAGTAGTTACTGTTGGAGAAGGTGTAATTGTTGCTGTTGTTGCACCCGTATTCCAGCTATAAGTAGTAGCGCCGCTTACCGTTAAGGTTGCTGTGCCCCCAATACAAATACTGGCATTGTTTACAGTTATAGTTGGTGTGGGGTTAACCGTTATAGTTGCTGTAGCCGTTGAATTACACCCTCCTGTTGTGCCGCTAACCGTGTAAATTGCAGTTACCGTGGGGTTACCTGTTGCCATACTTCCAGTGGTACTGCTTAATCCAGTAGCAGGTGTCCAACTATAGGTTGTAGCACCAGTTGCGGTTAAAGTTCCAGTTCCTCCGGCACAAATAGTAGCGCTGTTTACTGTTACAGTTGGTGAAGGATTAACGGAAATGGTTGAAGTTGCTATGGAGGTTGCTGCACAACCCGTATGCGTACCTGTAACTGTATAAATATTTGTAACACTTGGTGTGGCTGTTACACTTGCACCCGAAGTACTGCTTAAACTTGATGATATTGACCAGCTATAAGTTGCCGGAGCTGTTGTCCCACTGGCTGTTAAAGTAGCTGAAGTACCTGCACAAACAGTAGCACTGTTAACACTAACTGTAAAGCCGGGTGTCATTGTAATATTGAAAGTTCCGGTAATAGTTGGGCAGCTATCTGCTAAGGGCGGCCTAAAACTATAAGTAACGGTATAAGTTCCTGTGGGAAGTAAAGAGGTATTAATATAGGCTTCTCCGTTATGATAATCTGTTAAGGCAACAGTGCCGCTGGTAGGAGCAATACTATAACTGGCTGTACCTATAGGGGTATTGGCAGCTACCGTATCAGTAAAACAATTGGTTCCGGCTACGTTTAAACTAAATGTTTTTATTGGAGATAGAGGTGTGTTAGACCAACAATCTTGCAATTGAACTGTAGTTGTAATAAGGGTTAAACCCGTATAACAAAAATTATAATAGTGTTGTTGGCTTGGGTCATCAAAGATATCTAAGAGTCCCCAGGAATTGGCAAATAAAGGACCAAAACCACCACCCCCACCAATAGAATAAATACATCCTGAAGCAGCTAAACAAAATGTATTTGTCCCCCCTTCAAAACCTTGTTCTGTTCCGTTGTTAGGTAAAAGAGCATCACTACTTGTAAATTCACTTTCTATGCAAGGGGTAACAATTTGAGAAGTATTGTCTGCATGAATGTATATAGGATCAGAACTACAGGTTAACGATATGCTTGTAGCACTTCCCACATGAGAATTGGTAGTAGCATCATAAGCTTTAAAAGTAACAGGGCTAGTTGGGCAATAAGCAGGTGTAGAACTTGTTTGAGCATTAGAATTATTTCTGTAATTAATATTAGTATTATTTTTTGCTACTACCGCGCTCTTATATGGTTTATGATATGAAGGAACCGTTTGTGCCTTAGTTAAATAAACAAAACCGGTAATAAATACCAGACTAAGAATTGTTTTAAATAAATAACTTATGTAGTTTTTTCTAATCAATACAAATCTATAACGTGCTTATTACAGCGCATGAGCCATAAATGTATGAAAAATAATTTAAACTACAAAGAAGAGTAAGAAGTATTTATAAATGGAGAATGGTTAGGTATTAATTTCGTCAGGATATACAACGAAGCGATTTCAGCCCATTCATATATCCTTTATTAGTAGCCAAATTCAATTAAATTTGCATCTTCAATTACATTATGGAGATAGCAAAAACCTACAACCCAAAAGCTGCCGAAGACAAATGGTATCCGTATTGGATGCAGCATAAATTCTTTAAATCTGAACCCGATAACCGCGAGCCTTACACCATAGTCATTCCTCCGCCAAACGTAACAGGCGTGCTGCACATGGGGCACATGCTTAACAATACCATACAAGATGTATTAATTCGTCGTGCGCGTATGTTGGGCTACAATGCTTGTTGGGTGCCGGGTACCGACCATGCCTCTATTGCTACCGAAGCTAAAGTAGTTGCACTTTTAAAAGAAAAAGGAATTAATAAAACTGATTTAACCCGCGAGAAATTTTTAGAACACGCCTGGGAGTGGAAAGAAAAATACGGTGGCATTATTTTGGAACAGCTTAAAAAGCTTGGCGCTTCCTGCGATTGGGATAGAACCCGCTTTACCATGGAAGAGGATTTGAGTCAGGCGGTAATAGATGTGTTTATTGATTTGCATAATAAAGGGCATATCTACCGTGGTGTTCGTATGGTTAATTGGGACCCTGCCGGTTTAACTGCAGTTAGTGATGAAGAAGTAATTCATAAAGAAGTAAACTCTAAACTCTATTACGTAAAATATAAAATTGAAGGTACTCCTGATGAGTGGATTACCATTGCCACCACACGACCTGAAACTATTTTAGGAGATACTGCCGTTTGTGTTAATCCAACGGATGAACGTTACGCGCACCTGAAAGGCAAGCGTTGCATTATACCCATGGTTAACCGCAGCGTGCCTATTATTTTTGATGAATATGTTGATGCCGCTTTTGGTACAGGTGCTTTAAAAGTTACCCCGGCTCATGATATTAACGATTACAATTTAGGTATTAAGCATAAGCTTGAAACTATTGATACCATTGCTGCTGATGGCAAGATGAGTGCCGCTGCACAATTTTATATTGGCGAAGACCGTTTCATTGTTCGTAAAAAAATTACGAAAGATTTAGAAGAGATGGGCCACATTGTAAAGGTTGAAGACATTAAAAACAAAGTTGGTACCAGCGAGCGTACAGGCGCAGTTATTGAGCCTAAACTTTCTATGCAATGGTTTTTAAAGATGAGTGAAGTTTCTAAACCTGCTTTAGATAATGTACTTAACGAAAACATAAAATTAATTCCTGAAAAATTTATTAATACCTACAAGCATTGGATGGAGAATGTACACGATTGGTGTATCTCTCGTCAGCTTTGGTGGGGACAACGCATTCCTGCCTGGTATGATAACAAAGGCAATACTGTTGTCTGCAAAACTAAAGAAGAGGCTATTGCTAAATTAAACACGCAGGATGTTAGGCAGGATGATGATGTACTTGATACCTGGTTCTCATCTTGGTTATGGCCAATTACAGTATTTGACCCGCATGTAATTAAAAACGGAAAAGATAAAGCCAATAAAGATTTACAATATTATTATCCAACTAACGATTTAGTTACTGCCCCCGAGATTCTTTTCTTTTGGGTAGCCCGTATGATTATTGCCGGATACGAATACATGGATGATAAACCTTTTATCAATGTTTATTTAACTGGTATTGTGCGTGATAAACAAGGCCGTAAAATGAGTAAGTCTTTGGGTAACAGCCCTGACCCCTTGGAACTTATTGAGAAGTATGGGGCTGATGGTGTGCGTGTGGGTATGTTGTTATGCTCGCCTGCCGGAAACGATTTAATGTTTGACGAAAGCTATTGCGAGCAAGGCCGCAACTTTGCCAATAAAGTATGGAATGCATTTCGTTTGATACAAGGTTTTGAAATATCTGAAACAATTCCTCAACCGCAAGTTTGTAAAGTGGCTATTGAGTGGTTTGAACATAAGTTAAGCGAACAGTTAGAAGTTATTAATGACCATTACTCAAAATACCGAATGAGTGATGCATTGATGACTACTTACAAATTAGTTTGGGATGATTTCTGCGCCTGGTATTTAGAAATGATTAAACCGGAGTTTATTGACGGTAAAGCTCAACCTATTGATAAGACAACCTTTGACGCAACTATCAAATACTTAGAAAGTCTTTTAAAAATTATGCATCCTTGGATGCCATTTATCACAGAAGATATTTGGCACTTAATAAAAGAAAACCGCGGAGAGAAAGATTGCATTATAGTTGCCGAGTGGCCTAAAGCAATTGAGTTTAATCAAGAACTACTAAACTCATTTGAATTAACAAAAGAAGTTATTTTAAATGTGAGGAATATTAGAGCTAAAAATAATATGTCGCCTAAACAACAAGTAACACTTATTATTGAACCTGAATTATCGGATAAATCTTTTGATTCTGCCATGTCTAAAATAGCCAATATTGCAGGCCCTTATCATCGTATTAATGAAGATACCTTCTCTACACTAAATAATAGAAAGGGTATTTATGAAAAAGATAAAGGGCTTAAAGTTCTTACAGAAGCGAGTATTGTTGAGTTTTTTGCGATAAAATCACACACATTTAAGGTTCCAATAAGTGGATTAGATAAAGAAGGTATAAAGAAAGACCTAACCAAAGAACTCGAATACAATAAAGGCTTCTTAAAATCGGTTCAGGTAAAGCTGGCTAACGATCGTTTTGTAGCCAATGCCAAACCAGAGCTGATAGAACTTGAAAGAAAGAAGCAAGCCGACGCCGAGGCTAAAATAAAAGCCCTTGAAGAGCAGTTAAAAGCGCTTTAGTTTATAAAAACAGCGTATTGACTATTCTTCTTCACTATCAATGAAAGTCTTCTGTTTTATATTAACGCGTTAAATAATGGCAACAAACTCCAAATTAAATCTCGCGCCGGTTTTATAGGTTGTATCTAAATAAATTTTTCCATTCATGGCTTCCATAAACTCCTTGGCTATGGATAAGCCAAGTCCGGTGCCTTTAGTAGTATTATCGTTAGGAATTTTATAAAAGCGTTGAAACAGGTTTTGTTGATATTCCTTTGGAATACCCTTGCCATTATCCTGAACAGAAAGAATTAATACACCTTCTTTTTCAGTAGTAACTTTTATAACTACTGTACCTTGCTCAGGTGAGTAGCGAATAGCATTGGATAGTATATTAACCAATACCCAAACAGCTTTTTCTTTATCGGCTTTTATAATTTGTTTTTCGGTTACAGTTTCCCAATCAATATGCAATTTCTTTTCCTGTATGGGGGTTTTAAGTGTATCTATAGCATACTGAACAACCTTTTTTAGCGGGACATTAGAAATAGTTAAATTAATGTTTCCGGTTTCTGCCTGAGAGAGGTCTAGCAGTTCACTTACTAATTTTATCAGGCGTTGATTCTCTCCTTTTAAATCACTTACAATTTGTTGTTGTTCTTTGTTTAATACTCCTATTTTATCGTTAGATAATAACTTCAAGGCTATATCAGTTGAAGATAAAGGCGTTTTAAGTTCATGCGAAATGGTAGCTAAAAAGTTTGTTTTGGCAATATCTTTTTCCTGAAAACTGGTAATGTTTTTAATGGTAAATAATCTTCCTATAACATGAGTGTTTACGTTGATTTCATTTTTCTCTTTTACAAAAAAACAATCTTTGTTATCTACCACAATTTTAAACGGCGCACTTTGTTCGCTATGAATAATATACCTGAACAAATCATTTGTTCTGGATATATCTCCTTCGTTTTTACCGATTATAGCTTCTGCCTTTACGTTTAATAACTGAAGTGCCTGGGCATTGACAAACAAAACCCGGTTATCATTATCAACACCTATACTGGCATCTTTTAAACTATTAATAACGGCTTCTGCTCTTATTTTTTCAAACAATAGTTTAGATACATTACTCTTTTCATACTCATTCAGTTTCTCGGTCATCTCATTAAAAGCCTCTGCCAGCTCAATCATCTCCACATCTTTCAGGATATTTATTTTATGATTATAGTTCTTGTTAGCTATTTCTTTAATGCCTTTGGTAAATTTTTTAAGGGGTTTAGTAACATAATCGGGGAACTTGACCAAAAATATTAGTGCCATTATTAACACCAGTACAGAAATAATAATGATGATAAGTAATGCCTCATCAGCGGTTTTTTCGGCCAAGGTGTTCTTTCTTTCAATAGCCTTCATATTTACTAACTGAATAACATCCAAATCTCGATGAATAATAGGAATACCTTGGGTGTTATAAGTAAGTTTTAATGTATTCCAGTGTTTAGCCAGGCTTTCAGTAGCTTCTTTCTCACCAATCTCTGTAATGTTGTTTTCCTGAAGTTTAATTAATGCATCTATCTTGTTAGCAACAACCTGAGAAGGCATGCTATCCAATAAAATAGCAATACCCTGACAATAATTTAGTGTTTCGTAATTATCCTGAACAATGAGTTTGGCTTCTTTACGCAGGTTATATAAGTTGTAAATGCCAATACCACCCGAAAGCAAAAGCAGTGAGAATAAAAAGACAAGACCAAGTGTAATTTTACTCTTTAGGGAATTAAACATTTAGGATAAAATAATCAAATCAATATCGTTTTCAGACAGCCCTTTTAATAAGTGGTTAAAAATACTTGTTTTAAGCAATATCTGCCACATGTTTAAGTGTGGCTTGCCTATGCAAATGGTGGTGATTTCTTTTTCTGTGGCTATCTGCATAATGGCATCCACAATATTTGAGGCCGTGGAATGAAGAGAAATGAAAGGCACATTAACAGGTAATTGTGTCCCATCTGATTTGATTTGAGATTGTATTACTTCCGCACCCAAATCAATAGCAAGCTTATAATTGTTTATCAAATGCCTTTGTTTATCCAAAGCTATTTTATCTCCACTCTCGTTTGGAGTTTGGATATATAGCACATACCATTTGGAGTTATAATAGTTTGCCAAGCGTGCTGTTTTGCGAATAATCTTTTTAGCTACTTCGTTGTTGCTGGATATACAAGCTAAAAAATGTTCCTGCTTTAACTGCTGTGGGCGTGGCACCTCTGTTTCTATTTTCCTTACAACTTGCGTGGCAACTTCCTTTAAAGCAAGCTCACGTAGTTGCAATATCTTCTCTGGTTTAAAGAAGTTCTTTAAGGCTAACTCAACCTTAGATTTATCGTAAATCTTTCCTTCCTTTAAACGGGTTATCAATTCTTCAGCTGTAAGGTCAATGTTTACTACCTCGTCTGCCATCTTCAAAAAACTGTCGGGCACTCTTTCGCTTACTTCAATGCCAGCAATTTTCTTAATTTCTTCATTGATGCTTTCAATGTGCTGAATATTAACCGCGGTAATTACATTAATACCTTCGTTTAAAATATCCTGTACATCCTGATATCTCTTCTCATTCTTACTTCCGGGAATATTGGTATGCGCCAGCTCATCTATAATAACCCACTCGGGTTTTAGAATAAAAATGGAGTTAATATCCAACTCATCCAGTTGTTTGCCTTTATAAAAGGTTTGCCGGCGGGGTATAATGGGTAAGCCTGCTACTAAGTCCTGTGTTTCTTTTCGGTTATGCGTTTCTATATAACCTATCTGCACGTTAATACCATTCTTCAACATGCTATGAGCCTCTTGCAACATGCGGTAGGTTTTACCCACACCGGCACTCATACCAATATATATTTTAAGCTTTCCCCGGTTTGACTGCTTATTCAAATCAAGAAAATGTTCAACGTTTTTATCTTTTTGTTCCTGCTCGGTCATGTAACTTTACGAAGTAAAATTAGGCAAAACAATGGTTACTTAAAGCAGAAAAGTCTTCACACGCAGTACGCTAATATTAATCAATCTTTAATGTGATATAAATCATACAGACCTATTCCTATTATTGGAACTTTTGTGAGACATAAGTAAAGCAATTGAAAGAAAAACAAGGCAGAAAATTAGCTCCGTTTTGGAGAGATGTTATTGAGATTGGATTTATCATTTTTCTTTTCTACTCAAACCTTTTGATGGGCGAATATACCCGTTCTGGTAAAGGGTTTAATAATGGCTTGTTTTGGGCTGTAGAAGATGTTTTTACGATTAGTAATTTTATAATTTCGGTAGTTTTAGCAATTATTGGGCATTTGGTTTTTGAATATTTAAGAAAGAGGTAATAGTATTATTAAGGCGATGGAAAAAAACAATTTAAATAAACTCAGTACTGCCGGATTCTTAATTTCCATTGGTATTGTTTTCGGAGATATAGGTACTTCCCCACTTTATACCTATCAGGCTATTATCGGTTCGCATGTTGTTACCGAACTAATTGCTTTAGGGGGTGTATCAGCCATATTCTGGACTTTGTTTTTTCAAACAACCGTAAAGTATGTTTTTATTACACTGCGTGCCGATAACAAAGGTGAGGGTGGTATTTTCTCACTTTATACACTTATCAGAAAATACAGAAAATGGTTATTATTTCCTGCCATTGCAGGAGGTAGTTTTTTATTGGCAGATAGTATCATAACGCCTCCCATATCGGTATCCTCGGCTATTGAAGGTTTAAAGCCGGGTAATCCTGATTTACCCGTTATCCCTATTGTTCTAACCATTCTTATTTTACTTTTTGTTATTCAGCGCAAAGGAACTGCCTTTATAGGTAAACTATTCGGACCCGTTATGCTTGTGTGGTTTACCATGATTGCCGTTTTAGGCATTGGCGAACTATCAGGTAACTGGCACGTTTTTAAAGCGCTTAATCCTTATTATGCCTATCGTTTATTGGTTGAACATCCGGGAGGATTTTGGTTATTGGGAGGCGTGTTCTTATGTACAACAGGCGCCGAAGCTTTGTACTCAGACTTAGGGCATTGCGGAAGATTGAATATACAAATAAGCTGGCTCTATGTAAAAATTTGTTTAGTGCTTTGCTATTTCGGGCAAGCGGCTTGGTTGCTCGACCACGTTGGAAGCCCTCTTGCTGAAATCACACCGTTCTTCGGTTTAATCCCTCATTGGTTTTTAATTCCCGGCATTATCATTGCAACCATGGCAACCATTATTGCCAGTCAGGCATTAATAAGCGGGTCGTTTACGTTGGTTTCAGAAGCCATACGCCTTGATTTATGGCCAAAACTAAGAGTGGTTTTTCCTTCTGATGAGAAAGGACAAATGTATATTCCCACCATCAACTGGTTATTAATGGCAGGTTGTATTGCGGTGGTGTTGCTGTTTAAAGAATCAAAAAATATGGAAGCCGCCTTTGGTTTATCGGTTACGCTTACCATGCTGATGACTACTATTTTGCTAAGCTTTTATCTCTACACAAAAAAGGTAAACATGGTTTTTATCATTACCTTATTACTTGTTTTCTTAACCATTGAAGGAGCATTTTTGGTTGCCAACTTAAAAAAGTTTATGCATGGTGGTTGGGTAACGTTAACCCTTGGTTTACTTATTTTTACTGTTATGTATATATGGCACAGAGCCCGCGAAATCAAGAAAGAACTGCAAACCCTTCTGCCTATAGAGCCATACATTCCGGTGCTTAAAGAACTTAGTACAGATGAAAAAGTAGCCAAATATGCTACCAATCTGGTTTACTTAACTTCATCAGAGTATAGCGGCAAAATAGAAGAAACTTCTATTAATTCTATTCTTTACAAGCAACCCAAAAGAGCCGATGTTTATTGGTTTGTGCATATTGATGTGGTTGATGAGCCTTATAAAATGGCTTATAAAACAGAGATAATAGCTAATCAGGATATAGTTTGGGTAACGTTTAAATTAGGTTTTAGAGTGGCTCCCCGAATAAACCTCTTTTTCAGAAAGGTGGTTGAAGATATGGTGCAGCATAAAGAAATTAATATTGATAGTCATTATTGCTCTTTAAACAAACACAACATTGCAGGCGATTTCAGGTTTGTGGTTATGCAAAGCTTTTTATCGTTTGAGAATGAATTGTCTTATACCAACGATTTCATTTTAAAAGTGTATTTCTTATTAAAGCATATAAGCTTACCCGACGAAAAAGAATATGGTTTGGATTACAGCAATGTAACGGTTGAAAAATCTCCTTTGATAGTAAGCACTCCTAAAAACATAAACCTGATAAGAGAAATCTAACAGGTTTATATTCTAAACGTAGTGCCTATAAATATAAAGACAGCTTTTGCCGGAATAAAATAATAACAACCCACATCAAACTGGTTGTTTTGAGTAGGGGTATAAGTAAAGCCCGTGTCAAAAGAATAATTGTTCTTCACATCGGCATACTTATTATACCTTTCGCTTAGCTCCACAAAATGACTGATGGTTTTACTTAAGGGATAAACAAAACTAAAAGCCGAAAACAACTCGTATTGTTTAAAAAAAGGGTTAAGCGCAAAAGACGTAAAACCACCTGTGTAATTAAGTGAATATTTCTCGTTAATGGTATGTCCTGCCACAATAAACAATCCGCCTGTTTTAGCCTGCGGCTTTTGGTAAAAGAAATTGCTGGTGTTTATAAACGGCATAATGGCAACAGCAGTTTTGCCCGAATCGTTGCCAAATAAATTAAGCTTATACCTGAAAGTAAGATTAGGAATCGAATAGCCGCTATCGGGTTTTGCATGCTTGGTGTATGTGGTAAAAGAAAACGCGTTGGATAGTATCTCCACATCCATGTTTTTTTGAATACCCACTTTGGCATTGAAGTTCAAAAGCTGCAGTGTAGAACTGTTAGGTGCGTCTTTATAATTAAACGTATTATTTACCACATCGGTTTCCAACTGAAATGCCCTGCATCAATGGTGTTGGGCGATTGTGTTTGCTCGGGCCTATCGGGGCTAAGCGGGCGTAGTTTTTTCTTCTTTGTTTCTTGTGCAACTAAGTTTGCAGCTAAGGCAAAACAAATAAACAGCGTAAGTACGTTTTTCAAACTACCTTTTTAATACAGGGAAAGGTAGATGGAGTTAAGTAAGGTGCTTGTGATACGAATCAAGAATTATATTGACTAATATCATATTCTCTCCATAGCATTTAAGAATAGTTGGGCGTTCCGACCGTTTAGTATAAATACATCTACATCTTTCTTAACAAAATTATCTTTTTCCGATTCTTAATTACAGAGAGTGTATCCTGATTAATTACGTAGGTCAGGTCTTGCCAATTAAGCAGTGGGTTGCTAAAGCCCAGCATGGTAATGGTTTTAGCAGGGGTTGTTTGGTAATCGGCAAAAAACAAACTGTCTTTACTATCTTTTAGTACACACATATGTCCTTTTTCAAAGTAAAGGGTTTTAAGTTCAGGGTAGCCTTGTACCATCCACCCGCCTTTAATGCCGCCATCTTGTTGAAACTTGAATTTGTTATTATACACCAATAAGGCTGCCAGCCCAAAGCCTATTGTAATTAAAACCAGCTTGGCTATCAGGTGAGAACGCTTGGGTGGGGTAGTATCATCTGCACTTTCTTTTTGCAGAAAATAATTCTTGTAACTTTTAAAATGAATGGCAAACAAAATAATGCCTGCTACAAATAAGGGCACTACCGATGGAAGCGCACCAATGCTAAAAGCAATATTTAAAATAAGTAAATTGGTTATGATGGGCACAAAAAGCAGTACGCCCAAGCGGGTAGTTCTTTTAAATAAAACCAACAAGCCTATACTTACTTCCATAATACCCAGCAGGGTTTCGTAAGTAGGGGAGTAGCTGTATAATGACCAAACTAACTTAACCCCATCTAATTGCGCAAGGGTCATATCTTTCCAATAGCAATCGGTATAAAATTGCCCGTTAAAAACTTTTACCGTACCGTATATCAGCATCAGCAGGCAAATAAAATATCTGCAAATTATATCAAGCCATTTGGTTGTTTTAGTCATATTGTTGTTTTATAAAATGCATGGCAGCTTGCTACAATCCCTAACATGTAAACCTTTCTATTGAAAAATCTCTTCAATATCAACTCCATATTTATTCATAAGATTTATAAACTTTTCTTCATTTTTAAATTTCTCATATAAATCCTTCGCCGAACGTAAAGATTTAGCATCTATGCCATTAGATAAAGCAATTGTTAGATTAAAATAAAAATCATCTATTTTATTATCCTCTGCATATATTTCTGCTAATGTTCCAAAATACATAGCAATATTTGAATTAATCTCAATTGCTTTTTTTATATCTACAAATGCTTTTTCATATTCCCCTATAAATCTATATAAGTCTGCTCTGCTATTCAAAGCGGCATCATTATTTGGGTTTATATTTTCCAAAAAGTAATTTAAAGCATCTAAAGCTGCACTTGGCCCTTGTAGTTTCCTAAGTAAAATTGCCTTTAGAATATATGAGTTTTCAAATTTTGAATCGGTTGCAATAGCTTTATCAAAATATTCTATTGCTTGATCAAAATTACTTAACTCCATAGATATTGAGCCAATGTCACAAAGTAATTGTGCCATATTTGGATTTAAGTTTATAGCGTTTTTATAATCTTCTATTGCTGACTCATAATTTTTTAATTTGAAACAGCAAAATCCTCTATGCCAATAATATTCATATCTGGTATTATCTAGTTTTATAGCAAGATTTAAAAACTCTATTTTTTTTGCATAATCTTTCTCTCTTTCAGCTTTATTGAATTCCTTTTGAGCAATTCTTTTATCATTAAATTTATTTATTTCTTCTTTAGACAAGATTTCCTCAGTCACTTTGTCAAATAATTTTAAATAATCATTTGATATAGAAATGTCTTTTTCATCATACTCGTGCCCCATTAATAATTGTTCATTTTCTTCTAATCTTCTATCAGAATGGATAACTGAAACATCAAAATCTTGTACGTTTAAATAAGTTTTAAACTCCTTTCTAATATTTTCAACTATGACTGATTCCTTTTCACGATCTCTAGGATTGTCTTTAAATGGTAATCTAGTTAAAACAAAGTTTACTTTTGGAATTATGCCGAATAATGAATTTTGTGGATTTAAAAGGCTTTTAATGATTTTTTTACTTCCATAAATATTTTCTTGATTATTTGCAGCAAGTACAACTACTTCGTCTGCAAGGAGTCTTAAAGTTATTCCTGCAATGTCAGTAATACCTGTTCTTGAATCAATTAATAGAACATCTGGAGCAATTTCTTTTTCTATCTTACTTTTCAAATCAAGAAAAAACTTTACTCCTTTTCCATTCTCTTCATAGAACATACTCGCCCAATTTATTTTGGAAAGCTTTGTCCAATAATTAATGTCTTCTATATTACCTGCAGGAATAAAATCTATAGGGGTATCAATCTTATTAAAAGGCTTAAGATTAACAGAGTAATCTTTAATGTTATCAGAGTGGACTCCACACTTCAAAAAATAGCCAATGTAATCTACAATACCTTTTTGGATTGGAGGTAAAGCATAATTTCTAAACTTAAATTGCAATCCGGGTGCCTCTAAATCAAAATCAAGAACACATACCTTTTTTTGATACTCAGATAACCTCGCCGCAATATTGCTTAAGGCTAATGATCTCCCTACACCTCCTTTATATGAATAAAATGTAATTGTTTTCATTTTTTAACCAAGAATTAATGAATGTCCATTTTTTATTTTTCTTTCCGCTTCTTGAATATGTTTATCTGTTACATCTGTTGGATGATTAAAATCATCCTCACCATTTGTATTTATAATCATTATTTTTTCAAAACTAAATTTCATTTTTAAGGCCATTGCTATTTCAACTATTCTTGTCCATGAAGCTGCTTCATAGTCATTCATTTCATAACGTTGAATTTGTTGTTCGTTTAAATCAAGCGCTATGGCTAAATCCTTTTGAGACATCTTTTGAGCAAGCCTAGCTGCAATTAATACTTTAGGGATTTCCTCTAAGGTTTTAGCTTGTAAACAATGGAAATTTCCTTCTACAAGTGAGTTGTATTCATTTAACTGGGTTTCCAAATCTTCAATAAGCGAGTTAAAAGAATTTATACCCAATTCATACTTAAAAGGGTCTTTTTTATTGCCTTCGCTTGCTTCAAATTCCCCCTTCGCCTTTTTCAGCTCATCTAATTTTTCTTTTGTGATTGAGGCCTGCTTTTGATTCTTTACCATAATTATGTTAATTTAATTTTTACTATTCCTTTTGGTTGCCCAGTTTCTTTATCTGTTTGAAAAAAATCTATAAAGTGTTTTCCTGAACTCGACTCCATAATATTTGCAGGAAAAATATCTGCCCCATAAATACTTTTTTGAAGAGTTCGATTAAATAAAGCTGGCAAAAGTGTACGTGCATCCTGTAAATTAATTTTATCATTTTCCCAACATATATCCATATCACTTGGTAGTTCTTTTTCTGTTACATAGCTTCCATCAATATAAATAGTCTCACACCCTATTTTTCTTAAATCTCCCATCAATTCAATAAGTCTCCCAAATAAATATTTTCTCTTTAAGTTAGTAGCAAATCTTGTTTCAAACTCAGCAATTGTTGCTTCATATATACCCGGTGGTAAAGTTCTATCTGCGGTAAATTTAGGTAACATTATATCAAATTTGTTGTGTTTTTTAATTTTATTTGATTTTATTAAGCGAAATAACATAAAAATTTTATATAATTCAAATTATCACAACAAAAATGTTGTTAATTAACATGGGTAAACCATTAATATTATCAAATCTATCGGAAATCCCCCCATTTCCCCCACAAACAACCCCCATTTCCCAACCCACCTTAACATCTTCGGAAGATTTTCTAATGCCTTTGGAAGCCATCATGATGTATTCGCAAGATGATGTGATGGCTTTGGAAGATGTTATGATGGGTTGAAGCGCGTTATGATAACTTCGCAAGCCATTAGGATGGGTTAAGAAGACGTTGTGATGGGATGAGAAGCCATTAAGATGCCTTTGGATGCTGTTAAGATGAAATTGAAGACGTTATGATGGCTTCGCAACACATTAAGATGGCTTGGCAAGTTATTGTAATGGCTTAAAAAGACGTTAAGATGGGTTCAAAAACCAAAGAAACAGCCCGAAAAACCCTTACATAAGGCTTAACGGCTGTTTCTTTACTTTCTTTTACTGTTGTAATGGCTATGTAGTAGCAGGTAAACTGCCCGCATGCCCGGGTGCTGTGCCCGTGCCGCCAAGCTTGCCGCCCTGCCCCACACGCAATTGCACCCAGGGCTCCAGTTGTAGGTGGTCTTTTTAGTATCAATGCGTTTGTTTCTAAACCACCACACATCGCCCGGGTTTAAACCGGACACCAACGTATGCGATGTGCTGGTAGGCGGCAGGTTAATGATGGTTACCATATCTTTTGACATTTCCCACTGATGATGCCCTGCTGAATCGGCTGTCAATAAAACCGTACCCGATATTTCGGTATTCAGCGCATCGTTTTGTTTTTTAACTGTCACTTTACTTTTTTTTACAAAATATCCTGCTCCGGTTATAATGGTTGCGGCAGTTGGTACGTTGGCATCAGCCTTTACCTGCACCATACCTTTAAGAGCCTCTAAATCATTTTTCACAACCAAAAAAGCGGCATCGCGTGCAGCAGTAGTACCTGTTTTGGCAGTAACCGCACTTTGCGCATTAATAAACGCAGTAATATCAATACCTAACTGGGCTAAGGTTACTATGTTGGCAGGCCAACTACCTATGGGGAAGTTAGCATTACCCGTTAACTTGGTTTGTATGGTTTGCGCTCTTAGTATTCTATCCGGCCATTTGCTTGGCATTTTTAGGGTGGCAATCAGGTGATGGATTACGGTGCTCATGTTTTTTGTTTTTGTTTTAAGGGTTAGGTGTTGTATTTAAAAAATCTTCGTGCTTGCAGTTAAGGGCATTAATTATTTTATCTAAATAATCTAAACTCATACTTATTTTTCCTGTTTCAAGTCTCCATACATACTGCCTGTCGGCACCAATCAAATCGCCAAGCTCTTGTTGGGTAAATTTATTCTGCTCTCTGAAGAATTTTACCTTGCGCCCGATGATCGCTTTTGTAGTATGTGTGAAAGAACGTTGCAAATAAAAATTATTTTAACCAAACGCTTGTAACCACAATATGACTACAAATAAAAAAGCCCGCTGTTTTTACAGCGGGCTTTTTGTTAGTGCGGCAAAATGCCAAGCATCTTATATACTTCATATATTATACATTATTAAATGGCCCTCTTACTTTTGGTTGGAAGAGATAAAGCAGAATAAGAATAGCAATACAAACACCAATTATGCCTCCCCACAAATCGCCTGTAAAAATTCCAACCGCATCGCCAATGCCATTTATGATAAAGATTGCTATGGTAAACTTCCAACCCCATTTTTTACGTTTAAACCAACCAACTACTGTTATGGTAAAAAATACACCCATAATTATAAAGAGTGTGCCAACCAAAAACCTATAAGGAATAATTTGCGCAAGCTTTTGTGGCTGCCAAGCCCATAAGCCATCTAAAAATGTTCCGGGTAATAATAAGGAAAAACCCGAAGCTTCGAGAATACATATTGACAGCGCTAAAAATATTCCTATTAACAGGTGACCGATTGGTTTTATGTTTATAGCCATGATATAGTAATTATTTTATTACTCCAAGTGCAACCAAAACAAAAATGGGTCCATTATAAATGCCATGAATTAATATGCCCACAGTAGTGTTTTTGGTTTTATTAAATGAATATGGAACTATAAGTAAAAGAGGTAAGAGCATAATCATTAAATCAATGCCAAATGGTGCATGAAAACCAATCCATAATAACGAGCATAGTAGCCATGAATATTTTCCGTTCATTCTTGATTGTATATAACCACGCCACAATAACTCTTCACTCAGCATATTCAAGGAAAACATGGGCAACCATAGAAACAATAAGAACTTTTCTTTTCCCTCAAAAGGCTGCATATTTAAAAACCACGGGTTTTTATCTAATACCGGTATATTATATAAATTATGTAATAAAAATGAAACACCCATAATTAACCCCGTAAATAAGAAAGACAAAATTGTACCGAACAGTACATAAAACCAATCTTTACGGGATAGTGAATTAATATGCAGCGCAGTACTTAATCCTTTAAAAGAATTATTCCCTTCTTTTCTTACTGAATACACAGCATAAATAAGCAGAGGAACAAAAAGAAAATAGGCTGTTATAAACCAGTTTAATACGGGCGGTTTAAAATCAAAATTTGATTTAAGAAACGGATATAATGTATACAGAAGCAAATAAAAGTAAGCCGTTGCGGCACAAAATATTATTACGGCTTTAAGACTGCTTATTTTTTGCTCATTCATAACTAACTCCTTTCTTTTAATTATTTTTTGTTTGCTATTCCATCTTTTAAAATTTCGGCAAAGAGCTTGGCTGTTTTAATCATTTCTTTTTCTGAAAAATTATAAAGTGGTTTTCTTTCAATAATATTCTTTCTATAATCCACTTTATATTTCATTTCTATATATTCTAAAATCATAAACTGCACTCTAAAAACCACAAAAGCAATAGCATCTATATCTATGTCTTTGCGTAAAACTTTCTTCTTTACCGCTTCTGATACCAATGGTTTAATAACCTCTAAGGCTTTTAGTTTGCTTGTTAATTGAATATTGCCAAGTTCGTCACTTGCTTTCTCCTGCATTACATTATATATAAATGCACTATGTAAAGGATACTTCTTATCAAACTGTATCTTGGCTATCAAATGCTGAACCATTAACTCAAAGAAATTAGTTGTAGAATGATTTATAAACTCAGCATCGTTTTTTATTCTCTCTTTTATACAATGATTAAGTAAAAAGAAATAAAGTGTTTGCTTGTTCTCAAAGTATCTGTAAAAACTTCCTTTAGCCAGATTAAGTTTACTGATAATATCAGACAAAGAAGCTGATTGATATTCATGTAAAGCAAACTCTTCTAAAGAAACCAAGATTATTTCTTCCTGTCTTTCAGGAGATAAGTTGTTAAATGTTTTTAATGCGACCATATAGTTGCGACTTAGTGGTCGCAAATGTAAAACGAATTATTTAATTGACAAAATAATGTTGTTTTGCGTTATGGGATTAGCTCAGCTTCATTTATTATTTTTTATCGGTATCGCTGAACGCTGAAATAATCGTTTGTAGTGGAAAGCCTTTGCAGTAATCGGCAAAGCTTGCAACGTAAAGCCCGACGGCGTAACCGCCGGAACGCCCATAGATTAGCTTTTGTTTGAATTGTGTTTCTTTTGTAGTTTTGTTTTATGGCAAAAACTAAAACCCAAGAAACAAAAAATAGTGTAGTTGATTTCATCAACTCCTATGTGGATAACGACCAAAAGAAAGCTGATAGTTTAAGTTTAATTGAGTTAATGCGCCAATGGACCGGGTTTGAACCCAAAATGTGGGGCCCCTCCATTATTGGTTTTGGCAGTTACCACTACAAATATGCCAGCGGCCATGAGGGTGATGCCCCAATGATTGCCTTCTCGCCCCGCAAAGCCGCATTTTCACTATACGTGTATTCGCCTACCGAAGAGAACAAGCCCCTCTTGAACGACTTAGGTAAATTCAAAATAGCAAAAGCCTGTATCTATGTAAAAAAGCTTGCTGATATCAACATCCCAACCTTACAAAAAATGTGCAAAGCAACTATTGCATACCTAAACGAACACCATGAGTGTGCGTGCAGAGAGAAATAGGCAGGGAACGCCCTACAACCTAAACAATGCCACAAATATTACGCGGTCTTCAAAATTAACTAAGTCAGGTGCCCAATTTGGATAGGCAGTACCCGGCCCAAAAGCTGTAGTAGTTAAACCTGTTGGTGATGTTACTCCCCCATGTCCGGCAAAATAACCTACGCTGGCATGGCGATGCACATACTCTAAACGAAACTCTAAGTGCGAGTTTGGCATCCAGCAAATATTGGTTGAGCAATCCCAACCCAAAAACTGGTCGCCGGGGTTCTCCGTAAAAGGATGTGTGCCCGATGTGCCGCCATTTTGAGTAGGGTTATATGGGTTAGGTAAAGGGCTTGCATCGCCGGTAGGAGCCAGCACCAAATAACGACCCGGGTTATTAATAGTTCCTCCGCCAATGGTCCAGGCAATTTTATTTTTATTAAACCATATACGGTTGTAGAACATAGTGCTAAAAAAATATTGTTGAGGGCCCAGTGTAGCCGAGTTTGAAAAACCATCTACGCCATCGCCTTTTTCAAAGCCAATATCGCAGGTTAAAGAGAATGCCATTTGGCTGATGCCTTTTGAATTTTTGTTTTTATAGTAGCGTCCCAATATGCTATTATCGGAGTGAAATCTTGTTCTGCCGGGTAAGCCGGATGCATCATGTCCGTAATAATCATTGGTCAGAATTTTAAGGTTTTCATTTGGACAATACGTAATGTTTCCTCCAAAGCCGGGTGTGTTATTAAAGGTGGCATAACTTTGCCAACCGTTAATAATCCAGGGTTCTATTTTTAGTTTTTTAGTAACAAATATTTGCGTGCGTATGCCGCTAAAAAACCAAGGGGTGTTATCAGATGTGTAGGATGCTTGGTATTCCCAATTTTCTGCCTGATAATAAGAGTTAAGCCCTATGTATGACATAAATAAACCTGCATCTACATTGATACCATACAATTTTTTAAAGTGATACCCTACATTTGCTTCAGCCAAGTAACGATACACATCCCATAAATCATATTGCCCTTTGTAAGGACTTAAATCATTACGCGGAATAACGGTAGAGCGCGTTCCAAACTGCGTGATAAAATTGGCACGTGCTTGCCCGAATGTAAAAGCGCCGCCTATGTTGGCATTGTTTAACTCCATTTCATTATTACGTGCTATGGTTGTAGAACCTACCACCGTATTATCAATTGGGTTTGTAAATGAATGGGATGCATTTACATCAAGCATCACCACGGGTGTAAAATATTTGCCTGCCATGGTTGGCGTAGGGCGTCTATCTGCACCGTTAAGCCAACTCATGTCAAATCCTTCCAATGGCTCGCCTTTTTGTTTGTTTACTTTTTGATTCTCTACTGAATCCTCTGCGGTCATATGAGTTTCCTGAACAATACTACTTTTCTTCAAACTGTCCGTCATTTCTTTTTTTAATTGCTGAATAATCAGGTTACGGTCTTCATCTGATAACTTTTGAGCATAGGTAGCAAGGGATAAAGAAAGTAATCCGGCTGCTAATAGTTGTTTTTTCATTTATTTATTTTTGTTTTTATATTTTTAAGTTATTATTTCTATTTAAGCAAATCGAGTGCAATATTAAGTTTTAATACATTTACTTTTTCGGGGCCTAAGAAGCCAAGCAAAGGTTTTTGGGTTTGTTCGACAACCAGTTGCTTAACTTTCTCTACACTTAGGTTTCTTGCTCTGGCAATACGTTTTACCTGCACCAAAGCTCCGGCAGGAGAAACATCGGGGTCTAAACCACTGCCACTTGCTGTTACTAATTCAGTAGGGATGTCAGACTTTTTTACATCGGGGTTATGTACCATAAAGGTATCAATCCTGTTCTGCACCATTTTTAAATAATCGGGATTAGAAGGCGCTTTGTTAGAACCTGCCGAACCTGCTGCGTTATAATCAACAGCCGATGGTCTGCCCCAAAAGTATTTATCATCGGTAAACTTTTGTCCTATGTTTTCGTAACCAACTACTTTGCCATTAACGGAAACCGTAACTCCGTCTCCACCACCGGGAGCTGCTTTAGCTATACCTGCAATAAGCAAGGGATATAATACTGCACAAAGAATGAGTATTACTAAGGTTAATTTTAAAGATGGTAAAATATATGTTTTCATGATTCGTTTTTGTTTTTTAATTAGTGTATCATAGTGTTCGCCTTAAAAGGCTCGGGTCATGTTTTTTATTGTTTTTTTAAAAGAAGTTTCCTACTAACAGGTCAATTAATTTTATTCCTACAAAAGGCACCAATATACCACCTAAACCATATATAAACAGGTTTCTGCGAAGAAGGGCACTTGCCCCGATGGGCTTGTATTCTACCCCACGCAAAGCCAAAGGAATAAGTATGGGAATGATAATGGCATTGAATATTATGGCAGAAAGAATAGCACTCTCGGGGCTTTTTAAATGCATTATGTTTAAGCCCTGCAAGGCAGGTATAGATGCAATAAACAAAGCAGGTACTATGGCAAAATATTTTGCCACATCATTGGCAATAGAGAAGGTGGTTAATGTGCCACGGGTAATTAATAAGCTGTTTTCCTATCTCCACTATTTCAATCAGCTTGGTTGGGTCGTTATCCAAATCAACCATGTTGCCTGCTTCTTTAGCAGCCTGTGTTCCGCTGTTCATGGCAACACCTACATCGGCTTGCGCAAGTGCAGGCGCATCATTTGTGCCGTCGCCCATCATGGCAACTAGCTTACCGCAGCCTGTTCTTTTTTATGTAGTTCATTTTATCAATAGGCTTTGCCTCTGCAATAAAATCATCTACACCGGCTTTTTCTGCAATATATTTAGCGGTTAGCGGATTATCGCCTGTAACCATTACGGTTTTAACACCCATTTTGCGCAGGCGTTGAAAACGTTCGCTCATGCCCGGTTTAATAATATCCTGCAATTCAATTACACCCAATACTTTTTCGTTTTGCGAAACAACCAAAGGAGTGCCACCTAAGGAAGAAATTATCTTTTACCTTCTCATCAATATCACGCGGAAATTTATTGCCTGCCTTCTCAACACATAAGTTTAATGGAATCGTAAGCACCTTTGCGTATGCGTTTATCCACGGCATATATCAACACCACTGCAGCGGGTTTCTGCCGTAAATTTTGTGTAAATGACCTTGCTGAATCACTCTTTAATCCAGTTGCTTTTAAGAGTTTCTCATGCAGCCATTTCTGTCTCACCTAATTCTACAATAGATTTTCCTTCGGGGGTTTCATCAGATAAAGAACTTAATATGCAACATTCAATAAAATGATCTTCATCACTCATTAAATGTATAAAAATTAGTTGCCTTACGGTTACCAATGGTAATGGTTCCGGTTTTATCCAATAACAACACATCAATATCGCCTGCTGTTTCAACCGCCTTACCCGATTTGGCAATGATATTAGCCTGCAAAGCCCTGTCCATACCCGCAATACCGATTGCAGAAAGCAAACCGCCAATGGTGGTAGGAATTAAACAAACAAACAAAGAGATTAAAGCCGCTATAGTAATAGGCGTGTTTGCATAATCGGCAAAAGGTTTTAGCGTAACACAAACAATAATAAATACTAGGGTAAAGCCTGCCAACAAAATAGTAAGTGCAATTTCATTCGGTGTTTTTTGGCGACTTGCACCTTCTACCAATGCAATCATTTTATCTAAGAAAGATTCGCCGGGCTCTGTAGTTACTTTTACTTTAATAGAATCTGATAAAACTTTAGTACCACCCGTTACACTTGATTTATCGCCACCTGCTTCGCGTATAACCGGAGCCGATTCGCCTGTAATAGCCGATCTCATCAATGGTAGCAAGTCCTTCAATAATTTCTCCATCGGTAGCAATTATATCACCTGCTTCACAAAGAAAAACATCTCCCTTTTTTAATTGAGAAGAGCTTACTATTTGTATTTCATTTACATAAAGTTCTCCAACCGGATTAATTAATT
Source organism: uncultured Candidatus Saccharibacteria bacterium (assembly GCA_963763345.1). Taxonomy (GTDB): domain Bacteria; phylum Bacteroidota; class Bacteroidia; order B-17B0; family Aurantibacillaceae; genus PALSA-968. The sequence goes on along the minus strand of CAVXOV010000061.1, from coordinate 4,944 downwards.
TGGCAGGCGTTTCTTCTCTTGTTTTACGTAAGGATTCAGCCTGTGCTTTTCCTCTTGCTTCGGCAATGGCTTCAGCAAAATTGGCAAACAACAGGGTTAAGAATAGGATGATAAATACAAATAGGTTGTAGCCAAAGCTTCCTTGTGTGGTATCTTTATAAAACAAGATATTGCATAATACAAGAAACATAACAAAGGTGCCAATCTCCACGGTAAACATTACCGGGTTTTTAATCATGGTTTTAGGGTTCAGTTTTATGAACGCATGTTTCAAGGCCTCTTTTATAAGGTCTTTTTGAAACAGAGATGCTTTTTTAGTAGTGCTCATAATAGTTTAATGATGATATAAGGTGAAATATTCTGCAAAGGGACCAAGTACTAAGGCAGGGAAGAAAGACAAAGCAGCAAGTATCATGATTACTGCATAGGTCATTACTCCGAATGTGCTTGTATCTGTTCTTAATGTTCCTGCTGACTCAGGTATATATTTCTTTTGGGCTAAGATACCTGCAATGGCAACCGGACCAATTATAGGAAGGAAACGACTGATGATAAGAACAAAGCCTGTAGTAACATTCCAAAAAATATTATTGTCGCTCAAGCCTTCAAAGCCGCTACCATTGTTAGCCGCACAGGAAGTGTATTGGTATAGCATTTCAGAGAAACCGTGGTAACCCGGGTTGTTTAACCAGGCTGATGGTTTAACCGCCCAATCGGCATTGGCATGATTTACCAATACATAACTTGATATAGCAGTACCAACCAAAATTAAGAAAGGATGAAGCAGAGCGATGATAGTGGCTATCTTCATTTCTCGGGCTTCTATTTTTCTTCCTAAGAATTCGGGTGTTCGTCCTACCATTAAGCCCGATATAAATACAGCTATAATGATAAAGATGTAATAGTTTAAAATGCCCACACCGCAACCCCCGTAAAAAGCATTGGTCATCATACCTAATAATTGCATAGCGCCTGATACAGGCATGGAACTATCGTGCATGGAGTTTACAGAACCTGTGGAAATGATAGTGGTTACAATACTCCAGTAAGCCGATGCCTGCGCACCAAAACGTGTTTCCTTACCCTCCATACTTCCCAAAGCTTGGTTAATGCCCATTGCCGAAATAGCAGGATTTCCTTTTACTTCCGCAACCATGGTTGGGATTAGGAAGGTGAGCATACCGGCAGTCATTACCCCGAAAATAGACCAGGCAAGTTTTTTACGATTCAGAAAATATCCCAAAGCAAAAATCATAGCTATAGGAATAAGAACCTGTGCAATCATCTCTACCATATTAGTAAGGTAATTGGGGTTCTCTAAAGGATGAGCGGAGTTAGCGCCAAACCAACCGCCACCGTTTGTTCCTAAATGTTTTATGGCAATCATTCCGGCAGCTGGGCCACGCGATACATGCATGGTATCTCCTTGTAAAGTTATAAGGGTATCTTTTCCTTTAAAGCTTGCTGGCGAGCCGTTGAATGCAAGGATAATAGCAATTATCACAGAAATGGGAAGCAGGATGCGGGTAATGGTTTTAGTAAAAATATCGAAGAAGTTGCCCAGTTTATCAAGTACTCTATCGCGCATGGCATTAAATACCACAACCAATGCTGCAATACCTGTAGCGGCAGAAACAAACTGCAAAAAGGTAATTACGGCAAGTTGGGTTAAATAGGTAACACCTGTTTCGCCCGAATAATCCTGAAGGTTACAATTAACCAAAAAGCTGATGGCGGTATTGAAACTTAAATCGGGTGTCATCGATGGGTTGCCATCCGGGTTTAAGAACAGGCTTCCCTGCGTTAAAAACATAACAAAAGCATACACAAACCAAAGCATGTTTATGGCAAGCAATGCAAGCAGGTGTTGTTTCCAGTTCATCTCTTTTGTAACATCAATACCACAAACACGATAAATGAAGCGCTCCATCGGAGCCATAAAATCAAGTAAAGTTTTTTCTCCTTTAAAAACCTTTGCGATGTATTTTCCGAGAGGAATGGCCAGCAACAGCGTTAAAGTATATGTGGCAATTACTCCTATTAATTCGTTGTTCATATTTCTATTTAGCTAATAAGTTAAAACCTTTCTGGTTTAATTAGGACATAAATCAAGTAGCAAAAAACTGCGATGGATAAAATAAATAAAGCGGTCATGATTTAAATTTTTTCAAAAAAGTCAATTGATTTATAAAACAGCCAAAAGCAAACAAGCCCAGCTGCCAAAAGTGTTATGGTAAATATTGTTTCCATTATTGTTTTTTCTGTTGTTTAATTTTTAAATAAAGAACATTTATTATGAATAAAATAAAAATGACTCTTATCAACATCCCTTATGATAAGTATCACTATATCCCTTTTCCGTACACCTGCTTGTAATACTCCCTTTTTAATGAACCACTGAATATATCTTTTAATTGATTGGCCGTTGATGCAGATAAATCTACAATTGCCCCAAGAGAATATAAATAGGTTCCTAAAGAATATACGTACACATTTTCAATGGCATTTTTTACTGTAGTGTTTCCACTCTGCAACATTTTTTCAGCCAGACTAAAACAATGTTTTACTTCTTTTAGGTTGCCTATTTTTGCCATACGTTTTGTCATATCAGCAAAGCAACCTATCACATTATAAATACTTACTTTATTAGTCATGCTTTTTATTTCTACATTTAACTGAGGCAATTCATTACTCAAAAGACTTAAACTTCATTTTCGGTTATGGTTTGCATGTTGGTGTTTTTAAGTAATAACTCGCTTTTTATTTTTATTAAATCAACTGTTGGATTCATTTTTAATTTTATTTGTTCTTGCATATACCAATTATTGTTCCAATTATGCAGAATAAAGAAAACTTGTTGATTGATAATAGATTACATTAAAAGAAAGATTAATAGTAATTATAAAAGCTTTCCATAATGGAAGGGTATTTTCCATAATGGAAGGTAATTGTAAAGACGTGAAATTATGATTGGCTTTTTAGTTTCATTATTAGTCGAGATTACATAAAACGTATCTTTACAGCCTAAATGAATTTAGCCTCTGTATTACTTATTGATGATGAGCCACAATTACGCCAACTACTTGCACGCTTATTAAGTGTTGAGGGCTTTGAAGTTATAGAAGCAGACTCTGTAAAGAACGGGTTAAAGCAACTGGAAAAGCATTCTTTTGAAGTTGTATTTCTTGATGTAAAGCTACCCGATGGTAATGGTGTTGAGCTTACAAAAACTATTAAAGAAAAATACCCGGAAACGGAAATTATATTGCAAACCGCTTATGGTAATATTGCCGATGGAGTTCGTGCGATTAAAAATGGTGCTTTTGATTACTTGGTGAAAGGAGATGATAACAATAAGATGATACCACTTATTAATAAAGCTATTGAAAAATCTAAGTTGCAGTTTAAAATTAAAGGCTTGCAACAACAGTTAAATCAAACACTTTCCTTTGATGCAATTATTGGAAAATCAATAGCAATTCAACAAGCTATCAGCTTGGCAAAAAAAGTAGCATTAACTGATTCAACGGTATTGTTGGAAGGAGAGACAGGAGTTGGTAAGGAGTTGTTTGCGCAGGCAATTCATAATACAAGTTTTCGAAAAAGTAAAGCGTTTGTAGCTGTTAATTGTAGCGCATTTCCAAAGGATTTATTGGAAAGTGAATTATTCGGCCATAGAAAAGGTGCATATACAGGGGCAACGAATGATAAAAAAGGTTTGTTTGAAGAAGCCGATAGCGGAACTCTTTTCTTGGATGAGATAGGCGAAATGAATTTTGATTTACAGGCAAAAATGCTTCGTGTATTAGAAACACAATCATTTATTAAGGTTGGAGATTCTACACCTACAAAAGTAAATATTCGCATCGTTGCTGCTACAAATCGTACATTAACTAAAGAAATAGAGCAGGAGCATTTTAGGGCAGATTTATATTACAGGTTATCAGGGTTTAAAATCTTAATTCCTTCACTCAGAGAGCGCAAAGAAGATATTGAAAGTATAGCCATGCACTTTATGCTTGTTTATTCTGCCAAATTAAAAAAACGTATTATGCATTTAGATACTATATTTTTAAAGCAACTTAAGAATTATCCTTGGAAAGGAAATATTAGAGAACTTAAAAATATTGTAGAACGCTCTGTTATTTTATGCGAAACCGAAACGCTCACATGTGATTTATTGCCAATAGAAATAACAAATTTTGAAAGTATTAATTCTTCAAATCCAGATAACTCTCTTGCAAGTATGGAAAAGAATCACATTCAAAAAATGCTCTTATACACTAAGGGTAATAAAACCAAAACTGCTGAGATTTTAGGAATTGGTTTAACTACCCTTTATCGAAAGATGGAAGAGTATGGGATTGATAAATGATTATTAAAAATATGGTTAAAACGAATGATTCTAATACTCTTCTATGAATTTTGAAAAAAACACCCGAATCCACTCATTCTTTCTCAAAGCAAAGAATAAGTCAAATTCAAGGAAAAGAGTGTAAATTAAATCTAAATTTAGCTGGAACACTCTATTTTTAAAGAGATTTAGCGTAAAAAGGAGCGTTTAAGGAGTTAGGGTTCCTAAAGAAATGAGAGATTGCTCGCAAGAAATGATGGAATGCTCCAAAGAAATGAAAGATTGACTACAAGAAATGATAGAATGTTCCAAGTAAATGCTCATTCCATCAAAACCAGAATGTTTATTCCATGTGAAGCATTTCTTTCTGTCATCTTGTCATAATTTAGTATCTTTGCGCCCGCAATGTTTGAAAATAAAACCATAGACGAAAACAGGCAGGGAGAAGCTATTGTGCTGGAAGATGGCAATGTTGGCACAAAAAAATTGTTTGAAGAAAAAGTTATGGCTGCCAGATGAATTTTGCCGACAGCGAAATTGTAGCCTCTATACTTAGCAAAAATGGTTTTACAACTACCGATAAATTTGAA